>NZ_MARB01000001.1 GCF_001715975.1 Candidatus Thiodiazotropha endolucinida
CTCTATATCCCCAGCAAAATACTGATTTCTCTATTGTATCTAATCCAGTAAATTCGGACCCAAAAATCAACAGCCTGCTAGTGCTGATAATATCCTGCTGCCATACCATCAGGGTGGTGATGTCGCCAAATGGGCTGAAGGCGCCACCCGAATTGGAGGCGATCACGACATTGACGCAGGAGAGTGTCACAAATCGTTGGTTGTCCCGCTCCAAATTCAGAACCACAGCGCCCATCAGCAATGCAGTTGACAGGTTGTCCAGAAAGGGGGACAGGAAAAAGGTTGTGATACCGATCGTCCAGAAGAGATGTTTATAGCTGTATTTGCGGTTGGCGACCCAGGTGCGAAGTGACAGAAATACGCGTCGTTCAGCTAGGGCGTTGATATAGGTCATCACCACCAGAATGAACAGCATTAACTCGAAATACTGCAGAAGACTATGCCTGAGCGCATGTTCGGCTTCATGCCCGCCGGTATATTGATGGGAATGCCAGCCGATCATGCCCCAGATAATCCCTGCTGCAAACAGCATGGGTTTAGACTTGCGCAGCTCTATGAACTCTTCAAGGGTGACCGCTATCAGGGCAAGGACAAAGACCGTCAGACTGAGATAGCCCACCCAGTGGGTGCTCATACTGTCGCCACTGGCCGACATGGGATCCGCCAGAGCCAGACTGGGGAGAGCGCAGAAAAGGGCTACCGAAACTGTCAGTCTCTTCATGTATGCTTTTGGACTACGATCTATTGATTAAGCGGTACTACCTGTTTCTAGCCGTTTTTACGTTATCCAAGCTGATTGTTATGTTGGGACTGACAGCCGTCGTGTCTGATTCAGAAGCTACCCGAGTTGATCCACAGATGGACCACAATGCTGGCGGCATATCCGAGCGAAATTACCGGTGCCCATTTAAGATGGCCGAAAAAGGTGTACTTTCCACGTGCCTGCCCCATCAGGGCGACACCGGCAGCAGAGCCGATCGAGAGCATCGATCCGCCTACGCCCGCGGTGAGTGTTACCAGCAGCCACTGACCCATGGACATATCGGGCATCATGGTCAGAACCGCGAACATTACCGGGATATTGTCGACAATTGCTGAGAGTATGCCGACCATAATGTTTGCTGGTGTTGCATTCATCGCCGGGGTCAGATCCATTGCCGCACCCCACTGGGTATACATCATTTCGGAAACTACCGCGAGATAGCCGATAAAGCCAAGACCGCCCACACAAAGTACCACGCCATAGAAAAAGAGCAGGGTATCCCATTCGGCGCGGGCCACCTTATTGAAGACATCGAACGAGACCATGTCGCCCATCTGTCCATCATGCTCCATCTCGATCCGGTCCTCTGTGCTCAATTGCGGATGATCCAGGTGAAAGGTCTTTTTCAGGTAGAAGCCGAAGAACTGGAGGTAGGCCAAGCCGGTCAACATACCGATCACGGGCGGCATGCCGAGGAAGTTGTGAAAGCTGACCGCGGTAACGATGGTTGCCAGGAAAAAGACCATGATACGCTTGGCGCCACGTTTCAACTCGACATCTTCACCACCGCCTTGGGGTTTCTCATCAGGTACCGCAAAATGCATGATTGCGGCCGGTATCAGCCAGTTTACCAGTGACGGGACAAACAGGGCGAAGAATGCCCAGAAATCGACGGGACCCTGGGGGGTGGTGACCGATTTCTGCCATACCATCAGAGTGGTGATGTCGCCAAATGGGCTGAAGGCGCCACCGGCATTCGCCGCGACCACGATGTTGATGCAGGCCAGGAGCACGAATTTCGTGTTGCTACCGCCCACCGCAAGAACTACCGCGCACATCAGCAGTGCGGTGGTGAGGTTGTCGGCAACAGGGGATATAAAAAAGGCGAGCACACCGGTTATCCAAAAGAGTTTACGGAAACCGAAGCCTTTGCTGACCAGCCAGGAACGTAGTTTTTCGAATACGTTCCGCTCGTCCATAGCGTTTATGTAGGTCATTGCCACCAATAGGAAAAGCATCAATTCTGCATATTCAAGAAGATTATGGCGTACCATCTCTTCCGCCGTGTGGGGAAGGCCGTGTGTGTTGTAGTACCAGGCAATCAATCCCCAGATCAAGCCGGCGGCCAGGATTACCGGTTTGGATTTCCTTAGATGAGTGAACTCCTCCGCCATCACCAGCAGGTAAGCAACTGTAAAAATACCGATAGCGGTGAAACCGACCCAGTGGTTGGTCAGGTCGAAACGATCCCCTCCGGATGATGCCGCAGCAAATGCAACGGATGGTAGGAGAAGGGAGATAAATACGGTTGCGATAAGTCTCACTGATGCACCCCAAAAATTAAATTATTGTCGGCCGCTATTTTTCACAAACCTCGAATTCTCTGTGATGGTAGCTGGCGGGTCAACTGTTTCCATCGCAGATGGGCATAAATATGTCAAATCCTAAGGAAATATGGCTGTTTGATAGGGTCCGTCGTGTTTTTCCAGGAAGGAACTGAAATGGACCGGACAATTGTCAAGTGAATAAGTCACATCCTGTAGTGGCGTCATGTCATATGAGATGCCGTTTAAGAAGTGAAATAGTGTTCCGCAGAGGGTGAAGCGTCGGATTGAGGGCCTGCTGATGGATCACATGGAGCCAAATGATGCCTGCGGAGAAAACAGCTTAAATGAGCCGATATTGACAAGAAATGTCCTTTTGGCAAACCTTTTTGCCGGCAAACTGGCACCCAGAGAGGTATTGCGGGTTGCTAGGAGATATTCAACCGTCACCCACTGGGAGGAGTTGCTGTGTGTGGCGTTCAATCCGACTGATTCACGGCTGATGGCAGTGGTCAGTATTCGTCAGTCGGATGGTTACAGCGGGATACTGCGGCGACACGGCTCAATCGAATATGTCAGGTTTTTTATCGATTGGGGCGATGGTGAGGGGCTGCAGACAGCAGGGCTGAGCCACTTCAAAGTGTGCGATGCGATTGATGCGGGGATCAAGCGGCAGCTTCCGGTCTATCATCTTGTCTCCTGTGGATTCGAGATCGCTCGCTACAGGCGTGCCATCAGGCATGGTGCCCAGCCTAAAGTGAGGGCTGTGCTGTCATGGAACCAAGTACCAGGCCTGGATGCTGAATTTATACCTGTATTCGGTAACCAGGTCGATTCACAAATCAGCATCGACTCCGATCAAGAGTTGACCTCGTTGTTCAGTATTGCCGAGGATCTGTCGGAAAAAGCCATGTTGCATTTAGGATCCAGGCAACCGTACGCTCAGGCGGCGGGTATCCAGTGAGCTTAACCGATTAGGCACACTGGCAACACCTGATGACTACTCCCTGCCTAATTCCATCATATCTCCAGACTAATACAAAGAATGCATCGATGTGACAAGTGAAAAAGTCACATATCCCACGTGCTCCTTTCGATACTTACAAGCAGTCAGTATCTGAAATCATATTCCCATACAGGATCTTCCTGTCAGCCCATTATCCATAGGCCTTCAAATTACTGATTAATGGAGATAGTGGCCGGGCTGCGTAGGAGATCAATAACAGAATAATTAGGAGTGAGGAGAGCGACTATGAGCGGAGAATATGACTCTGTTTCCAGTGATTTCAATAATGACTATCAACTGGATCATATCAGTACAACCGATTCGCTGGTGTTATCAACCCACTGGCTTCGATCAGGGATTATCTGGTTTTCAATCAACTGGTCGTTTCCAGGGCCGCGACGCACGAGATACCCGGAAAAAGACAGTTCGATATCGTCATGAGTGTACTGATTCTTGTGCTCGTGAGTCCGGTTATGCTCACCACCATGACGCTGATCTGGCTGAGCACATTAGGGCGTGACCCTGTCTTCTATCGTCAACTTCGTGTCGGTCACAGGGGTCGCGAATTTTATATTCTGAAATTCAGGAGCATGCGGGTCGATGCGGAGAAGTCAGGACCACAGATGGCGAGCGTGAACGACGCCCGCGTAACACGTATCGGCCGGGTTTTGCGCAGCACGCGCATTGATGAGCTGCCGCAACTGTTGAATGTGTTGAAAGGTGAGATGAGTCTGGTTGGACCTCGGCCGGAGAGACCCGAGTTTGTTTCGCGTTTTCAAAAAAAGATCAACGGTTATGCACTCAGGCATCAGGTAAAACCGGGTATCACCGGCTGGGCCCAAGTGCGATATCCCTATGGTGAGACAGTCGAAGACGCCGCGAACAAGCTCTACTACGACCTCAGTTATATTCGTCGTAACAGTCTGTGGATGGACATCCTGATTCTTTTTCAAACCATACCCGTGGTATTGACCGGGCATGGTGCAAGGTAGTGACTGATGGTAACTGACTGCTGAGGAAGCTCTGATTTGTTCGGAGTTTTCCCGACAATTCCGGGTAGATGGCTTTGATGACTAAATAGAGGTCATTAGTGATGTGGAAATCGAGTAACAGGTCATTGTGTATCGATGTGCGCAGGAGTGTAGAGGTTCTCTTATTGGGCTCCCTGGATACGGTAGACGCACATATCCCCTACATAGCTATAGATGTGGATGAGTGGAGTGAATTCATGAAGTCCTACAGAAGCCAGTCAAACAGCGCATTTCTGCTGCGTGTCGATGAACTGGTGATAGAGCGTGGATTGAACAGGAGCACCATTGTCAGTCTCATGGCCTCATCGTATCACCAGGGAATCATGGCTGCGAATGTGCTGTCGGTTGCCGGGTATGAGAATGTAGCGGTCGAAGTTGGCAGGAAAAACCATTCCGCAATCTGTTCCGCTGCAAGTGGAAAAAACCAGGAATCCAAAGATGGGTATCACGCCAGATATGAATGGACCAACTCCATGAACAGGCAGGTAGGTGGCTGGGTGCATTAACGGTATCCACCCGCACATTCTATTCTGTCAAGCCGCCAGGCGTGTAGCTAAACAAGGTTTTTTCGTGATTTCCTGCGTTCCCGGTACTGCTGTACGTAGTACATAGTGGGCCCGTCATCGGGGTGGTCGTTCAGGATCAGCTTGAATTTTTCATAGGCCTTCTCCCGTTCACCATGCATCCATTCAGCCAATGCTTCAGCGAAATCTCCATGCAACTGACGTAACCTGGGTGTGGCTTCCGCACTCATAGTGGAAATCTCATGGATAGTGATGGAATGCTGTTTGCCGGCGACCGAGAATTGCCCCACTTCACGGGTTTCAATATCCTTGAGTCCATTCACTACCTCGCTTGAAGCGAGGATTGCTGTACCCAACAACTTGTTGAGATTTTCGATACGTGATGTCGTGTTCACCATATCACCTACAGCCCTGTATTCGAAATGGTCGATAGCGCCTACATGACTCATGACCAGTTCACCGGCGTGCAGACCTATGCGGGTGAAGAGCTTTGGTTCCAGGTCTGACTGTTGCAGGGAGCGATTGATCTCCAATGCTGCTTCGCAAGCCATTTGATGCTGTGACGGATCAGGTTCGGTCGAGGGCCAGATCGCCAACATCGCATCACCCACCACATCTGAAACAACGCCATTTCTGGCTCTCACCGGCTTGAACAGGATTTCGTAATAGCGATTGAGATAAGTCTGTAGATCAACGGGTTCCATTTTTTCCGCAAATTGAGTGTAGCTCTGCGCATCGGTTGCCAGGCAGATGCCAAATGCAGAACTGGCTGCTGTTATCGGTTCCTTTTTTTGCTGTGCAAGGTTATCAATTACATCCCCGGGCAGATAGTATCCAAACAGCTCACGCAAGCGCTCCCGGCTGCTTCTCATCTGGCGATAGTGCCATGTCTGGCTCAGGATGAGCGATACTGGGGTTTGAATTACTAGCGGAACAAACCAGGGAAGCCAGATATGTTGTTGGCTGAAGAGATTGTAGGTCAGGGTGAGATAGAGAATTGAAATGAATATTCCTGCGAGAATGCCGCGTATCCCTGGCAACCAGCGGAATAACAGTGTAATACCCAATCCATAGCCGAGTAACAACAGCACCAGGCCACCATTGTTCAATGGTGCGAGTGTCTCGGATGAAAGCAGGTTGGCGTAGGCAGTGGCGGCGATCTCCACGCCACTCAGGTCGAGGCCGTTCGGTTGCGAGAAGACGGTATAGAAACCATCCTTTTGTCTTGGCTGATAGGTGCCCGCATAGCCGATGAAAACAACCTTATCCCGGAGTTTTGCAAGTTCCTTCTGTGTGGCGGAAAGCGCATCGTGAATCGGAATGGTTTGAATACTCCCCGGAGGACCGTAGAAATTGAGATAGGGATGAGCATCGCCTGTATAGAGATTCAGTAACGCCTCGAGTCGCTGTCGCTGAAGGTTTGACAACTGGGACAGCCGCCCGTATGAGAAGGCATCAAGCAGGTTGGCTTGCAGGCTGGTATCGTCGCGAATCCGGCTAACAAGGTAAGTGTGCGACAGCCAGCTGCCTGGCGGATCCGACGCTTCACCTATGGATTGCAGTAATCTATTCAACTGGCTGCCGTCCGGGTCAACGAACAGCTGCAGTGCCGCAGCTGGCAGTGAGATCAGTCTGTTTTCTCCGGTGAATGTCCAAAACCGACTGACTCTGACCGGTATCTTAGGCAGGACAAAAGGGGCGATACCGACAGCAGACCCGGCAAATCTTTCGGTTGGCGGTATCAGCCTTTCAATATGCACATTCACTTGATCGTCTAAGACTCGCTGCTGCTCCAGGTAGGCTACCAATAGGACATTTCCGGCACGCTTTATAGCCTTGACCATCGCCTCATCGTGACCTGTTTCACGTGATTTCTTAAAGAAGATGTCGTAAGCGATCACCGCGACACCGGCTTCCGTCAAGCGTTCGATCAACTGGGCATGCAGAGAGCGGGGCCAGTCCGGAATCTCCTCTCCCAGTCCGAGCTGCTCTGCGGTCTGGCCATTGATTGAGATAATCACGACCTGTTCCGGGGCTGGGCGTTGTCCACGCATCTCAAACAACAGGCTTAAGCCAAAATTCTCCTCCCAAGTGGCACTGCCCGGTAAAAAACTGATAGCAACGCCAAGCATGCCGATAATCATGCCGAAGGCAGTTGAGCGTAGGAGCGCTTCCCTATGCATTTGGTTTTCCCTGGTTTGATGAGACAGTCATCACCAGTTTGGGGGAGCTTTGCGTCGATTTCGAACTGGTATGTGGCATTTTTTCTGTTAAAGTCTTATAAGGTGTTTCTCGATGTGCTTTGCGATTGTCATGTAAGGATAAAGAGCGATTGCACAATATATTGTAGTAGGGTGTTTATTGAGCGTTTGTGCCATGCAACCGTTTCCGAATAGAGAGTATATAATACGATTATGATTGAGAACGTCTCCATTTTTGAAGGGATGGCTCCTAGCGATCTGGCATTGATAGAACAGCGCATGGTTCGCCGGACCTACCCAAGAAATACCATTATTCTTTCTGAAGGGGATAATAGTGATTCACTCTACGTCATTCTGAGTGGTAGAGTGAAAGTTTATCTCAATGACGAAAACGGCAAAGAGGCGATCATCAACTATCAGGAAGCCGGCGAGTATTTCGGAGAACTCTCCCTGATAGATGATTACAAACGATCAGCTTCAATCATGACTATGGTCAAGTCAACCATGGCGATTATGTCCAAACAAGCATTCCACCAAGTCATGAAGAGCAATCCGGATATCGCCATTCATCTGTTGAAGGATATGGTGCACAGGGTTAGAACATTGACCAATGAGGTCAAGAGCCTGGTGCTATCGGATGTCTATGGACGGCTAAGCAAAACCCTTTTGAGCATGGCAATAGAACGGGATGGTATAATGGTTATCGAGGGCCATGTCACCCAACAGGAACTGGCAAACCGGATTGGCGCTTCACGGGAAATGGTCTGCCGCATCTTCAAGGATCTGGTGAAAGGTGGATATATCACTACCGGTTCCAATCAGTTCACCATCAATAAGCAACTGCCCGCACGCTACTGAGGCATACTCCTGTCTTTACTCTTTGACCCGAATCACTGACGCTAACAACGGTCTTCCCTGTTTGGATAAATAGGTCACAGCATGGGTGTGAATATTTCACAGCCAATGTGATGGGCGATCCTTAACCTATCGGTGTTGAGTGCTTGTTCTCAACAATAAATGATAAGGAGTAAGGAGATGCAACAGATGAGTTTGAATATCGCTATAGGATTAGCGGTAGGCATTTTTTCCAATCAGGTTTCTGCCGAGCTTGCAAGGGTGGCGGATGTTTCACTGATTAAACCGATTGCACAATTGGCACCGGTTGAGCAGAAACGTCAGACGGAGGAACGCCGCTGGATTGCTTTGGATGATAGTCAGAAGCCTGGCGCCTCAGCACAGATACGTACCGATGAACGACAGTCGAATACCGGACAAACGGTTTTTGATCTCACCATTCCCGGATTCTGGATGATCACCAAACAGGGATCTGATGGCAAGATGTATCAGAAGATCGAGATTCCGGGTATGGGCAGCCATAATCAGTTGGGTTCCCCTGATCTGCCTTCCTACCGTTTCAGCCTGGCTGTACCCTATCGCGAAGGGGAGGTTCGAATGGTCGGTAAACCACGGGATGTGCATCGATTCGATGATATCCTGGTATGGCCACAACCGGTTCCTGAACTTGATGGGGAAAAGGAGACAGGAACTCCTGAACAGTTCATCATGGATGAAAAGGTCTATGCACTCAACAGCGCATGGCCTGCGAGTTTTGCCCAGGAAAGCTATCGGATCGGCAGGGCATTGAGAGGCATCCCCGCGATTCAGGGTGAGGCCTGGCCGGTGCAGTGGAACCCGGCCACCCGGGAGTTACAGGTGGCAAGTCGTATCACTTATAGAGTGGAACACGATGGCCGTGTGGAAGAGTTCGAACCCATCACCCAGGAGAGGGACCTGATGGCATCGAAAACCTTTCTCAATTGGCAATATCTTGAAGAGATTTTCGTTCCGAATTTCCGGTTTTATACCGCTGATTTTCTCTTCATTTATCCGGACAGCTCCTATGCCGACGAGTTGAAACCGCTGGTGGATCAGAAAAAGGCCCGAGGCTTTAAAGTGACCGAAATGAATGTCGCGGATGATATCGGTGCCTCAACCTGCAATGATATCCGTAACGCCATCAATGCCTGGGAGGTGGCCATACCGGGTTGGCGTGATGCCTATACCTTGCTGGTGGGTGATACCGATACGATACCCCACTGCACATCGCCCGGGGGCGATCAGACCGATGATCTGTATGCCTCCACTGATGGCGATGATCTGAATGAAGAGATCTATTTGGGCAGGTTGTCGATAGACAGTGAAACGGATCTGGCCAATCAGGTGAATAAAATCCTCACCTATGAAGACTCTCCCAGTCTGTTCTGTTGTTATGACCGTGTCGGCCTGTGGGCGCACAAAGAGAATGCACCCGGAAAATACGAGGGTGCCCATGAAGCGGTAAGGACATTCGCCTATTCGGATGCGCCCATCTTTGAAACATTCTACGGTTCCCAGGCGGGTGTGACCGATTCGGATGTGGCGAACCGTGTCGACAATGGAGTGGGTCTGATGGCTTATCGTGGCCATGGCAGTAAAGATGCCACCGCTACCAGCTGGAATCAGACCAGTCAGTATTTTAATGGCGGTGATGTCAACACTTTGTCGAATCCCTTGTCTCGCTCACCTGTGGTGTGGTCATTCGCCTGTACCAATTCCAAGCTGGATACCAGTGATGCCGTCGCTGAGGAGTGGATGGAATTGGCCAATGCCGGTGCCTCCTCCTATTACGGCGCCACTCGAACCTCGTACACTTCTCAAAACCATGTTCTGGATGAGTGGATGTTCAAGGCCGTCTTTGATGAGGGGTTGTTGACCCAATCCCATGCCATCGAACGGGGAGAGGCGCAAATGGCGGCTTTAAGCGGATCGGATAACGCTTGGATGTATCTTCTGCTGGGTGATCCCGACATGAAGATTCGTACCAAGAACCCCTATAGGTTTGAATTGAAGATCCCTGAAATGATCGAGATTTGCAAGTTCTGCGAACTGCCGATACAAGTCTTCGACATAAAGGGCAATCCGGTCAGTAACGCCTTGGTCGGACTATGGAAACCCGGATCAAAAGATCGGCCGAACCAGCCGGGTGAGACATGGGTAAACGGCTATACCGACCACAACGGATATGTGTCGCTTCCTTACAGCGCGTTGACTGAGGGAGAGCTCTTCTACTCAGTCGAAGATGAATATGGCAACGCTGTTTTCGATAGAGTACAGGTTGTTAAATAGACCAAAAAAATAACTCGGCCTCCACTTTGGGTAGCGCTCTCCGTGACAAGCGGAGAGTGTTTTTTTTACTCTTTAACGATAAAGCGTGGTTAGAGTCCGGATGTAATGCCGAAGCATCTAACGCTATCCGTAAACCTTCCCTGATTACCCGCCATTCTCAGCCGTCTGCTTTAGCTTGTTTCACCCTCACAGAAGGCGTTATGAATGCAAGTCGCAAATAGACGCATATTATGAATAGTCCGCAAATGGATGCGAATAAGTGCCATTTTAGCGGTTTAAACCAAAAGTTACGGTGAGACAATCCCCACTAGTGTCGTATTGCACAAGCTGTAGGATAGTGTCCATCCAATCTACCCTAGTGGTGAGCTAATAAACAGATTTGCGTTTATTCGCTTTCATTTGCGGACTTATAACTATTTGCGAGCATTTGCGGCTTGCTTCTAAAATTCACAATCACCCGATCGGTGGCTGAGTATTGTGGGTAATCAGAAAGCCTTTTAGAGGAGGGCGCTAGCTTGCCGCACCCTACAGGGGATTGGGCGAATTTAGTTGGTTTTGGTAAACCCGCTATGTTTCAGAAACAGGGAAACCTACACCGGGGCTGAGTATCTGATGTGGATCGAATTGACGTTTGATGGCACGCATCAGATCCAGCGAGACAGAATCGATCTCCCGATCCACAAACTGCCGTTTCACAATCCCGATGCCATGCTCACCGGACAGGGTTCCGCCCAAGTTCAGGACTAGATCGAAGAGGGATTTGAGGCAGTGTTCGCCCGCCGTGAGTTGTTGTGGATCATCCGGATCCAGCAGCAGATTGACGTGGATATTCCCATTCCCCGCATGACCGAAGTTGACAATGGTGATTCCACTCTCCTCTGAGAGATTCTGCAGCGACTCGATAAGCTCCGGAATACGAGAGACGGGTACTACCACATCTTCATTGATTTTTTTGGGGGCGATATTACGTAGTGCGGGTGATAGGGCCTTGCGGGTCTTCCATAGACGTGCAATCTCCTGTTGGGTTTCTGCGGTATGAATTTCCAGCAGGCCCTCCACACTTGCCGCTTTGGCCAGTTTGGCGGCTTCCTGTTTGATATTGTGTTCCGCGCCGTCGATCTCAATCATCAATAGTGCGCCGACCCGGCTGTCGAGATGCAGATCCGAGAACTCCCTGACCATCGCCAGGGCGGCTCCATCCATAAATTCCAATGCGCAGGGCGTCACCGGTTGACGCATGATAGCAGAGACCGCATTCGCTGCACTGTGAATATCCCTGTAACTGGCCTGCAGGGTGGATTTGGTCTGTGGTTTTGGTGTCAGTTTGAGGATCGCCTCGGTAATGATTGCCAGTGTGCCTTCTGAACCGATCAACAGGCGGGTAAGGTCATAGCCGACCACCCCTTTGGTGGTTCTGACTCCGGTAGTGATTGTGTCTCCACTGCCGGTCACAGCCTTCAGGCCAAGGGTATTTTCCCTCGGCGTGCCATACTTTACTGCCCGAGGCCCGGCAGAGTTATACGCCAGGTTGCCGCCGATGGTACAGACGGCCGCACTGGTCGGGTCCGGTGGCCAGAAGAAGCCCTCTGCACCGACGTGCTCCTGCAACTGCCTGTTGGTTACGCCGGACTCAACCCTTACCAGCCTGTTGTCCACGTCCAACTCAAGGATGCGGTTCATGCGCTCGAGAGAGAGGACAACGCCACCCTGCTGGGGCACAGTGGCTCCGGTTGTACCGGTTCCCTTACCCCTTGGGATCAGCGGAATCCGCTGTTGATGGCATAGTTTTGTGATGGCGGCAATCTGATCATGTTCCACGGCAAACAGCACCGCTTCCGGAGTCGCCTGAAGACGGCTGTTGTCATAGCCATAAGGCAGGCAGTCGCCGGGATCGGTGAAAATTCCGTTCTCACCGACAATCGCCTTTAATTGCCTGATCAGGCTGTTGTCGAGATGTGATTTCAAGGGTCAGATATACTCGAAAACACGCACCACGCGACGAACGCCGCTGATATGGCGAACCACGTCCGTAACCGCATCCGCCTCTTTTTTGGTAATCAGGCCCAGCAGAAACACCGCTCCCCGTTCCGTGACCACTTTGACTCTAAGTGGATCGAAACCTGGAATCTGGACCTTTGCGAGCCTGACTTTAACCTCGGTGGTCAAGGCGGCGTCTCGGCTGTTCTCGACCAGCGTCGACGTGCTGCCGATCTCTATTTCGTTGACTACCCGGCGAACCCGGTCGACACTCGATGCCATCTGTTCGGCTTTGCTTCGAAGTGCTTGATCTGCTGCCTGGCCTGTCAGGAGTACAACCAGGTTGTAGCTGGTGACATGGATGCTGCTCTGCTGTTTGAATCTCGAATCCTTGGACATCAGGTCGTAGATCTTAAGCTCGATACTTTGGTCCTCGACAATGGTTCCCGTGGTGCGTCTGTCATGGGCGACCGCTGCAGTGGCGGCGGCCCCTCCCACAACGGCTGCTGCACAGCCCTGCAGAATCAGTACGGCGATGCAGATAGAGAGCAGTGAAACGAAATTTTTATACATGACCTTCCTCTGTGTGTGAAAAGCTAAACATCTGGTTTGTTGTACATTAGCTGCCAAGTAACTGATGGTCCACGAGGTCGCAGAGGCAGTGAATAATCAAAAGGTGGGTCTCCTGAATTCGTGCTGTGACATCCGATGGAACGCGAATTTCGACATCCCCCGGGGCCAGGAGTTTCACAAGTCCGCCCCCATCACGTCCGGTCAGGGCGACAATGTTCATATCCCGTTCGTGAGCTGACGCTATGGCACGATTGACATTAGTGGAATTTCCACTGGTGGAAATCGCCAACAGAAGATCGCTCGGCTGACCGAGGGCCTCGATCTGGCGTGAGAAGACATTGGAGAAATCGGAGTCATTGGCGATCGAGGTCACTGTCGAACTGTCAGTGGTGAGTGCAATAGCTGGCAGGCCGGGACGATCCCGTTCATAGCGGTTGAGCATCTCTGAAGAGAAGTGCTGGGCGTCGCCGGCCGATCCACCATTGCCGCAGCTGAGCACCTTGTTACCTTCAAGCAGGCGGTTGAAGATCAGCTCCGCAGCATCGGCAATGGGTTGTGTCAGCATCGGCAGTGCATCGATCTTGGTTTGAATGCTCTGATTAAAGAGCATTTGTATTCGCTTGGTGTTGGTCATCTATTCGGCTGCACCTTATATGGCTACCAGGCTATCTGAATTGCATTTTTGATCCATTCCATAGGTGTGGATCCGGAACCGTTGAGCGCGACAATGTCAAACCGGCAGGCACTGTCTATGCGCTTCATCTGAATATAACGGTTCGCGGTGGCGAGTAATTTACGCTGTTTGCTGGCTGTCACTGTCTCCAATGCACGACCAAAATCGTTTGATTGGCGAAAGCGGACTTCCACGAAGACCAATGTCCCGGCATCACGCATTACCAGGTCGATCTCGCCTGTTTTACAGCGAAAGTTACGCTCTTGAAGCCTAAGTCCCCGACTTTGCAGGAAATCAAGCGCCTGCTGTTCCGCCTGCTGTCCATATTCCAAATGTTTGGCAATCATTGCTGACTGCCTGGCGGGGACAGGCTGTAATCGGTGACCGGCGGCAGTGTATTATCAGTCGGTGGAGGATCAAGGGTGGCTTGGCCACCCCTGTTGTATCGGTCCATGCGAGGTGCGTAGCCGCTGATCTTCGCCAAGCCCCCTTCCATGTCCGCCCATGCGAGAAGTCTGTGAAGCCGGTTTCCCTGATCCAGATAGAGTGTCCCGCTTTTACCGCTGAACATCCGCCCAGGCTGAGTCTGTAGATGTTGTAGTTGAGTCAATAGGTTGTAGCTGTCTATGCCCATGGCAAAAAGTCTGGCATAGCGTCCCCTGACGCCAGGCATGAGTTTTTCCAGATTGTTTCGGGATAGCGGCCCACCCTGGTCCTTTTCAAATAACCATGGCGTATCGACAAAACTGATTTTCCCCAGATCCATATCGAGTTCCGTTTGAGTCACACCGGTGTAGATATGGGATGTGGACAGGATCGGCAGGTTGCCTGCATGAAAGAATCTGAGTTGAGGGCGTATCTGTCTGGCTTTCTGCGGGCGAGCGGCGAGAAAGATAAAGTCAGCGTCCTTGCGTGCGCGGGATTCGGATTCCAGTTGACGCCCCAGCAGTTTTTTCAGGGCATGGGTTCGAGCTTCACTCTCATTGATATTGAGTAGCATTCGAATAGGAACGGAAAAGTCGTTCTCTTTAGCATTGTATTGTTGTTGTTCCATCACCTGTCCGCCCAGGGCCGACCAGCGCTCACGGAAACTCCGGGCGATGCGATCACCCCATTGTCCGCCCGGAGTCAGTACGAGGGCTGTCCTGTGACCTTCCAGCCAGGCACGCTCAGCAGCCTGTTGGGCCTCATCTTCGGGCGCAAGACCGAACTGAAACAGGTTGGTGTGGTTGAGTTCCGGATCATCGACTTGATTGAGTGCCAATATGGGGTGATCCAGATACTCCAGACTCAGCAACATCTTGACAGCATCCTTGTTGAGGGGGCCGACGATCATTTTCGCACCTTGTAAAATGGCCTGCTGATAGATGTGTAGGGTATCTTTCAACTCACTGCTGTCATAGAACTGCAAACTGGGTCTTTGCAGTGCAGGCTGCTGATACCAGGCCGCCATAAAACCATCTCGAATGGCCGCCGCCACCTTGGCATAGGGTCCGCTGCGGGGCAGCATGATGGCGATATGGTCCTCACTGCTCAAACCCTGTTGCTCCAGATATCCGGCGAGCAGGGACTGCAATGCTGGATGTTGAGGAAAGCGATCCCGCCATGCCGCTAAATGAGCGCTCAGTTCTGTTGGATCGGTTGTCTGCAGTTTGATGATCTTGGCCAGTTCCATCCACCCGATCAACGTGGCAGGAGGCTGAGGCTGCAGCATGCTGAGCGCAGTGTCGGTCATGCTCGACAGGGTTTGCACCAACAGCTGCTGAGATGCCAGGCGGGCCTCTTCGTCCTGCTCCAACAGCAGGTCGAGCACATCGAGTTCGCTCGCGCTTTCAAGCAGATTTCCCGACAGACGGAAAATCTCGGCCATATTTCTATGATAGTGCTGACGCAGAATAAGGGGCGCATCCTCCTCCGGCGCCGGCTCCATCAGGTCGAGTGCGGTTTCGATATCCCCCTCGGATACGGCGATCTCGGTGCGCAGCATGCGCCATTTGAGGACGAAGTCCGGGTCCCCGGCAAAGGATTCGAGCTGCTCAACCAATAAATGGCTCCTGGCCTTGTCGTCAGCCTTGAGCCAGTAGTCAGCCGCTTCCAGCAACAGCCATTCACGCTGGGGCGAGACGTTTTCATCGGCCAAGGATTCCAGTTGTAGCGCGGCACCGGCAAAATCACCGCTCTCCAACATCAGGTCGATCTGAAGCCTGACATGTGCCGGTAGCTCCAGGGGCTCGGAGGGCGTGATTTTGGGTGCGGTGGTGCACCCCTGAAGCACGAGGAGCAAGACGACAGGCAGCAGTTGAATGAGTCGATCAATTTGCATGGTTTGATATCTGTGGCAGGATGGTGTGTCCATTCTACATCAGGAACATTTGTGTCAAAGGGCGTACTTTACGTTGTTGCCACACCAATCGGCAATATTGAGGATATTTCACAGCGTGCGCTGGAAACGCTCAAGCAAGTCGATTTCATTGCCGCAGAGGATACACGACATACGCGGCCGTTGCTGAAGCACTACGGCATCAATACGCCGCTACGCGCCTTTCATCAATACAACGAACACGCCAAGCTGGAGATGATGTTACAGATTCTCGATGCCGGTCAGTCGATTGCACTGGTCTCCGATGCGGGTACACCGTTGATCAGTGATCCCGGCTTCCCATTGGTGAGGGAACTGATACAGCGAGGTGGTCGTGTTGTTCCAGTGCCGGGCGCCAGTGCGCTGATCTGTGCACTCTCGGCCTCCGGTCTTCCCACCGACCGGTTTATGTTTCTCGGTTTTCCACCACGACAGACCGGCCAAAGGCTCGCTTGGCTGCAAACCTTTGCAGACGAGGTTTCCACCCTGGTGTTTTACGAATCGAGTCACCGTGTGGCCGATTCGGTCGCCGCGATGTGCGAGGTGTTCGGAAGCGGCAGGGAAGGGGTCATTGCCCGGGAATTGACCAAACTGCATGAAACCATTCTCAGGGGCAGTCTGGAGAGTCTTTCGGAGCGGCTGCGGCAGGATAGGGATCAGCAAAAAGGGGAATTTGTCATCCTGATCAGGGGCGCCACAGGCGATGCCGGGGAACGTATTGAGGTCGATATTGAGCAAATGCTGATCACACTGATGGCGGAACTACCTCTCAAACAGGCCGTCTCATTAGCATCCAGGGTATCGGGCATCAAAAAGAATATACTATATAAACAAGCACTTAAGATTTCAGGCGGCTAACTTGTGATGTGATACCAGGTAATTTTCACCTTTCTTAACAATAATTACCTGTGTGAAACGTCTAAATTTAATCTTGTCACCATGTACAGAGTCTCATTTTTAACAGTTTGGTTGCTGTTGGTCGCCAGTCCCTCGAGTCTGCTGGCCGCCGGTGGTCTTGAGTTCACACCTTTCACCGGGCACCGTTTTGGCGGATCCTTTGAACTCGACAATCACAACAACCGGCTGGATATCGATAACACCACAGATTGGGGTTTTACCATCAGTCGGGCTGCCTCCGATTCAACCCGCTACGAATTTCTCTACAGCCACCAGGATTCGTCGCTGGCCGACACGACCGATCCGGATAACGCCTTCGGTCTGGATATCCATTATGTACACCTGGGTGGTACGGTGGATGTCTATTCCCTTGACTATTACCAGGAGAAGATCACCCCCTATATCACCGGTGGCCTCGGGATGACCTTCATGAATCCCTCCCAGAGGGGATATGATGACGAAACCCGTTTCTCTCTCAGTGTTGGCGGTGGCCTGAAATGGTATCCCACTGAGCGGCTTGGCATCCGTTTCGAGATGCGCGGCTACAGTACTCTGATCGACTCCAACGAAAGCCTGTTCTGCGATCCCGGCTGTAATCTGCAGATCGAGGGTGATGCCTTTCCGCAGTTCGAAACCAATCTGGGTTTGATCTTCAGCTTCTGACCCTTGCCGTCCTGACCATCCTAATAACCACCGTATCCGTGGTTAGCACTTTGTCCAGGCTATAAAAAAACCCTCTCTGTTGAGAGAGGGTATTAGATTAACTGCGCCGTTTACAAAGACTCAATGCCTTAATGGGTCACTTCGATACGTTTTGGCTGTTTTTCCTGGGTTTTCGGGATGATGACCTCGATCACACCATCCTTGCCGATTGCCTCAACAGCCTCTGCATCGGTGTTATCCGGCAGTGAGAAACGACGATAGAAGATACCATGGGAGCGTTCGATACGTCTGAAGTTCTCTCGCTCTTCGGTCTCTTCAAACTTACGCTCGCCGCGGATCGTCAATACACCATTCTCCATGGTGACCTCGATATCTTCCGGTTTAACGCCCGGGATATCGGCTCGAATGACATACCTGTTATCCTCTTCCTTGATATCAACCGCAGGTGCCCAATCGCCTCCTACTACGCGAGAGGTATCGTCATCTCGTTGCAGGAGCGGGTGGAACGCACGGTCTAATTCCTGACGCCAATCTTCCATTGTGCGCCATGGGTCATAACGTGTGATGTTCATGATTTACCTCCTTAAAAAACTACCCGTCCCTACTATGAATATGGTCCTGTCAGCCGCGTTTTTCAAGCCGGTTATGGAGTAAATTGTTGCTCTGTTAGCGGGTATTTAACATATTGTAAAATAAATAAAAAAATAACATTGAAACCCTTCGGGACGGAGCTGGGTCATGGTGGTGAGGCAGTTGTTGAACGCTACTTGCCTGTTACCGCATATCTCTACATGGGTCTGACGCCATCGTGTTATTAATTGCGCCTTTGTCGAGCCTTTCTTTGGCCGGTAATTCTGTTTTTGATCTTCATGCCGCTTGACCGGTTTGCGTGCCCCGGCCGGTTTTGTCGCTTAGGTTTTGATGCGCCATGTTCCGGTTTTGGCTGCCATTTGGGGACGAGATGCCGCTTACCATTACCGATCAGGTCGTAGCGTCCCATGCGGGTCAGGGCATCACGTATCAAAGGCCAGTTTTTTGGGTCGTGATAACGCAGAAACGCCTTCTGCAGCCGGCGCTGTTTCATTCCCCTTACCACATTCACGTTTGCATTGCGTCGCGAAAGCTTCCGTAGTGGATTCTTACCGGTGTGGTACATGGCTGAGGCGATTGCCAGGGGAGTGGGCAGAAAGGCTTGAACCTGATCCGGTCTGAAGTTATTGGCCTTTAACCATAGGGCAAGATTCAGCATGTCTCGATCACTGCTGCCGGGGTGGGCAGCGATGAAGTAGGGGATCAGGTATTGCTCCTTGTCGGCCTGGGCTGAGTATTTTTCAAACAGTTTTTTGAAACGCTCATAGCTCCCGATACCCGGTTTCATCATCATGCTCAAGGGAGAGGATTCGGTATGTTCCGGGGCTATTTTCAAATATCCCCCCACGTGATGGGTGACCAGCTCGCGGATATATTCGGGAGAGCGTATCGCCAGATCGTAGCGGAGTCCTGAGGCGATGAAAATACGCTTGATCCCCGGGAGTTTGCGGGTTCGCCGGTAGAGGTCGATCAGTGGTTGATGGCTGGTGTCGAGATTGCCACAGATGTCGGGATAGACACAGGAGAGGCGCCGACAGGCAGACTCGATGGATTTGTCCCGACAGGCCAAACGGTACATATTGGCGGTCGGTCCACCGAGATCCGAGATGTTGCCGGTAAATCCGGGGACCTGGTCGCGGATGGTCTCCACTTCACGCACCACCGAATCCTCTGAACGGCTCTGAATAATCCGGCCCTCATGTTCGGTAATGGAGCAAAATGTACAGCCCCCGAAACAGCCACGCATGATGTTGACGGAATGCCGGATCATCTCCCAGGCCGGGTTGCGCGCTTCTCCGTAGCTGGGATGGGGCTTGCGGGTATAGGGGAGTTCATAAATCCTGTCCAGCTCTTCTGTGGTGAGCGGGATCGGCGGTGGATTGAGCCAGACATCCCGTTTTCCATGCTGTTGGGTCAGGGCGCGTGCATTGCCCGGATTGGTCTCCAGATGGAAAACCCGCGAGGCATGGGCGTAGATGACTTCATCCTGTACAACCTGATCGTAGGAAGGGAGACGTATCACGGTACGCTCGCGCGGGTGTCGCCGTGGTCTGGTATGGGGTGTGATCCTGACAGCCTTGCCGCATTCGGGTTCTGCCAGATAAGGGTCGGGATGGTCGGCTTTCATGCCGGGTTCGTCAAGCTGAGTGGAGTCGACCTCGATCCATCCATCCACCGCACCCTGGTGCATGAAGGCGGTGCCCCGAATATCCCGAATCTGATCGACCCCCTCACCAGCCGCCAGACGGTGTGCGAGTTCGACCAGAGCCCGCTCGGCATTACCATACAACAGCAGATCGGCCTTTGAGTCGGGCAGAATCGATCGTCGTACCTTGTCAGACCAGTAATCGTAGTGGGCTATCCGGCGTAGACTGGCCTCGATACCGCCGATAATGACAGGTACGCCTTTGTATGCCTCCCGGACACGTTGCGCGTAGACGATTACCGAACGATCCGGTCGTTTGCCTGCTTCCCCATTGGGCGTATAGGCATCATCGCTACGGATGCGGCGATCGGCAGTGTAGCGATTGACCATGGAGTCCATATTGCCGGCGGTGATACCGAAAAAGAGGTTTGGCTTTCCTAGTCTGCGGAAGGCTTCGCCATTCTGCCAATCGGGCTGGGCAATGATGCCGACGCGAAAACCCTGTGCCTCAAGCAGGCGCCCCACCAGGGCCATACCGAAGCTGGGATGATCCACATAGGCGTCGCCGGTGACGATGATGATGTCGCAGCTGTCCCAGCCGAGCTCATCCATTTCCGCCCTGCTCATGGGCAGCACCGGAGAGATGCCGAAACGGGCGGCCCAGTAGGGGCGATAAGAGAAGATGTTTTTTGGCTGCGGCATAGCAGGTTGATTATACAGCCCTTGGAGTGATTTAGTGTCTATCGGTGTTATGTCGCCAACAGATTGTGGCTACTGTCCTGAGCGGTACCCCACTCTGCAATTGTTTCGAGGTGTCAATTGTCTTGTGGTTATTGATGGCTGTCGGTGTTTACGAAAAATTACATTTTTTTAAAGATCCATTAATCGACCGCCAATATCAAGGGGACTTGCCATAAACTTTGTCTATGTTGTTTTCGGTGAATGGAGAGTTTGTGAGTATATGGATATGAGGAAGGCATTTATTGCAATGGAACTCGGACTTAAGCCTCGTTTTGTGTGTTTGTCTATCAGATGTACACGAGTTATGCATCAACAAATATCTGCCTGAACGACAAGCACCCAAGCTTATTAATTTACAAAAATTCAAGATTTAATTGTTGTGCGATAACTTCTGTGGCCAATTAAGGAGGAACGGCTAATAATGTAGTTTTATTCAGTCTATTATTGGGGCATGGAGTGAGTCGTCGGGTCGTCAGTCTATGCTACCGTCGTGTCTGTGGACCCCAGAGGGTTATCTATGAAGAAGAGCAATAAAACAGTTTTTCTGTTCTGCGGCCTATTTCTGCTGTCCGGTTGTGCAAATCTGGAAAACCAAATGTTGGTAAAGGAAATTGAGGAATTCGAAGTAGAGGTTAAGCAAATCGACCGGGGTGTGGAAATCATCTTCCCTGAAGTATTGCTTTTCGAGTACAACAGTGATCGATTGAAACCGGAAGCCAAGACCAAGTTGCATAAGATTGCTGAGGTGATAAACCATACCAAATATGCTTCGAGAAATATTGCTGTAGAAGGCCATGCCGACGCCATCGGTGGAGAGGATTTCAATCTTGCGCTTTCAAAACGTCGTGCACAAAGTGTGGCCCGTGCGCTGGTGTTCAGCGGCGTACTCAAAGAACGCATTGTGATTGCCTGGTTTGGCAAAAGCAGGCCCATTGTCCCCAATACCAATCCAGACGGCTCCGATAATCCTCAAGGACGCAAGCGAAACAGGCGAGTGGAAGTCATCATCGAAAACTAGCGCATATACGGAGTGTCATGGACATGAATTATCACTCGTCAACTTCCTAGGCCGTACATCTGCTTCAAATGTACCAGGAATACTTCAAATTGAGGCGGCGGCCGTTCAATATCACGCCCGATCCGGCATTTTACTACCTGACATTGCCGGTGCGACAGTACCGCGACCGTATTTACGCTGCGATTCGGCAACAGGCACCTGTGATATTGCTTAGCGGTGCGCCAGGTACGGGCAAGACGGCGTTCCTGAAGCACCTGTTGGTTCATGAAGCGGCTAGCATTCAATGGGTGTTCGTCGATAAGCCACAATTGCGCGCGGACGATTTGCTGATGTTGATTGGAGAGGCATTTGGCGTCCCGCTAAAGAGTACGCTTTCCGATGAGTATTCCTTGCAAATCAGGAACCGAATGACAGCACTTGAAGGTCAGGGTGTGCATCCTGTCATAATTCTCGATGAGGCTGATCATCTCGCTGACGATACCCTGGAGGAGCTACTCGATTGGCACGCCTCAAACCGAATTCAGGGCGTCTCCTGCACCTTGATTTTGGCAGGACTTCCACAACTGGTGCAAAAGATCGACGATATGGGGCACGTGCTCTTTACTCCTCCCTGGGGTGAACACTTCACCCTGGAGCCATTCGATCATCAGGATATGTGCGCCGTGATTGCCCATTGTCTGAAAATTGCCGGACACGAAGCCCCGGGCCTCTTCGACAGCCAGGCGTTGAAATCAATCTTCGCGTTATCCGAAGGTGTTCCACGGGTCATTAATCATATTTGTGATCTATGCCTGTTTTGCGCCGCAAATCTGAGCAAACGGCAGGTAACCAGGGAAGTCGTGGAAGAGGTTTCCAGGTTCATATTGCTGGATGAAGATACGAGTATCCAGTTCGGTACCGACACTGAGCCGTTATCTCAGTCAACGGATTCCGACATGCCGGTAATACCCCGGCATTCGATGAAACACCATCCCGTCATCCAATGGCTGAGGGACGGTCTGCTGGCAGTTATTATTCTAGTGTGTGTATGGGTGATTTGGCTGGAAGAGAGTCCAGTGGAATCCAACAGGCTTCCGTCACAGGTTGCACTGTCTGGATCACAGGATGTCGATGGGGAAGATGATATGACATCGCTGTCTTCCGAATCGATACAGGAGGCAGGCTTCACGGATATTGTTCAAGCTGAATCCCCGGAAGAGACTGAATCAATCAACGATCAGGTGGATGACACTTCACACATGACAGCGGATATCGAGCAGATTGGCAAACAGACCCTTGCTGCCGATCATCCCGGTCCAATGCTGTCCGACAGCAATAAGCAATCTGGGGTAAGCGGAAAAGCGAGTCCGAACAAAGCGGATCGGCACCCTTTGACGAACCAGGGTGAAACGGTACGACAGGGAAGGGCTGAGAAGGTCGTCACCGAGCCACAACTCGATCTGGCACTGGAAAAGCCGGTCATGAGTGAAACTGACAGCAGGATTGAAAGTCAATTGCCATCAACGCTGACCCGTGTGTCTCTCCCGGAAGACGAACAATTGCACACAGATCCGGCGCATCTGAAACCGCTTCAGTCAGAGCAGGCCGAAGCCGCATCCTCCGCAATCGACCTCCAGATTAACGAGACACCGGCTGAAACGGCCCTGAACAGCCAATTGAAAGACAAAGTACACCTTGTCGCTCCCCAGATTCAGACGCCGGTTGCAGCTATCGAAAAGACCTCAACAATCGCAGCGTTTGAAGAAACAACCACAAAGATGTCAGAAACAAAACCAATACACGGAATTGGATCACAGGCTGTCAATCGGCCCACGAGCGATGAATTGATAGCCGCAATCAACAATGGTGATCGACAGGAAGTCCTGCAGCTTCTGCTTACAGGCGCCCCTGTCGATAGTGTCAGCAGTAGTGGCGAAACCGCCCTCATGAAGGCAGCCTGGGCGGGGCGCCTGGATCTCGTTGATCTATTGATCAGCAAGGCGCCACAAATCAACCAGCAGAGCCAGGAGGGGTGGACAGCCCTGTTTTATGCTGCTGTGAGAGGTCATTATCAAATTGTCAGCGCTCTGCTGAAAAACGGGGCTGAAGTGAATTTGGCCGATCTGGATGGAAATACTCCCTTAATGGCGGCTGCCTGGAATGGACACACACAAGTTGCAGAATTGTTACTGAATCAAGGGGTGGATCCTAATTGGCATAACCATGACGGCTGGTCGCCTCTCATGTTTGCCGCCCTTGAGGGTCACATCGATATAGCGAGACTTCTGATCCGCCACGGTGCTGATATTTCGCTGATCAGCCACGATGGAGAAACAAGCACTGATCTGGCGGCACAACAGGGGCATACTCAATTGGTGTCCCTGTTGGCCCGTGAATAATAGTCACGGCGCTGTCAAGAATCATCAGCCACTGGTGGCCTTGTCCGGATTGAGGTTTGGCAAGAGGGATCCGGAGGGTGTGCTCTTTAATCTGGATCGGCGGGGCCATAGTCTTATGCTGGGCCGGATTTCATGTTTGAAGGCCTCTTTCCAGCGATCGAAATCAAGGTTGTTGTGACCGTAGATCGCCTGTTCCAGCTCGTGTATGAGGGCACGGATCTTCTCTTCCTGTGCCTTGGGGTGGAAGTCGATGATATGCTTGCCAATGACACTGAAGGGTACATTAGACGGCAGACTGAGATGTTTGTTGGCGAGAAACCTCAGGGTGTAGCCCCACACTTCCGGATCCGTCTCTTCATCCACGAAGCGGACACAAAAGTAGAAACGCACCGATAGAGGCAACATGCCTACCAAATTGCGACGCCAGCGTTGCCAATGGGCGGCGGGATTGAGGATGGTGGTCGTGGTGCGAAGCTTCGCCTTGAGTGGTGAAAAGGCCGGCGCCATCTGTTGCATCGGGCGTTGTAGAAATGCGACCAATGGCGCCAAGGGGGAATGTTGTGTGTCTCCCTTTCTGCGGTGGGAGATCCAGATCGCCAACCAGTACCCGAAAATAACACCGAACACCACAGAGAGAGGAATCCAGAATGCGGAGGAGGCGCCTGCGGGAAACAGGGTACTCTCTTCGTCGACGTTGAAAAAACCGCTTGCTTTACGGGTGCCGCTGACAGCGATCGGCTGCAGGGGGATAGAGGCGCGTTGTGGAACGTGTATCCGTGTATTCCACCAGTTTACGCTCAACTGGGGTAATTTCAGATCGCCACCATATTGAGGTACCAGGGTAAAAGTCTCCAGGCGACGGCTGACGAGCTTATCGGTACTCTTGTTCAGGTTGGTCTCCACCCGACTCTGTTCCCGGTAGATACGGAATGCATCTGATTTAAGCTGCTGTTCAAGGCTGGGGAGTTGTTCACCAGCAATACCCACGGCATTGATTTCGGTTACCAGGGTGAAGGGTTTACCGGCGGCAGCTTTAAGCTTGCTGGGCAATTGGATCTTCAGGTCGAGCTGTTCCACGGGTAGCCAGGGCGTACTGTCTGGGTCGGTCTCTCTAATCTCAAGGTGTGGCGGGCTGTTCATCGATACATCGAATGACCTGTTGCCCCGGCTATATGTGGTTAGCTGCTCCTCCTCTCCCGTGATGATCAGATTGGGTAGCTGATACAGGCCCGCTTTAAGCGGGGTCAGGGTGAAATAGAAATCATTTACGATCTGCCTTTTACCATTACGGGTGCGGGAGTAGGTGACAGGATCCTCAAGCTGCTGCAGGATGAAGTGGTCACTCGATGAAATGTGCGGCGTTGCAGTACGCAGGTTGTTTTGGCTGACGACACTGATTTTGAGAATTACGTTCTGTTGCACATAAGGGCTCTGTATCGAAAGCTTGGTTTCAATCTGAGGTGCCGGGGTTGGTGTTGAATAGTAGTTCTGTGGTGAATATCCGGGGTATTGGCGGCCGGGCCAACCCGCGTAGGGTGATTGGGTCGTAGCGGTTGGCTGACTCTTTGTTGGCGTGCTGGATTGGCGTCGTTCGGGCGGGGCGAAGTTCCACTGCCCTGGTGGCATCCCCTGCCAAGGAGAGTTGCCCGGAAACGGATTGGCCGTGGCAGGGCAATGAACGGACAACAGGATCAGCGTAATCATCACAAGTCCTGTCGAACCCATGCTTTCCCATCGTCTGGAAGGTAGATATGTCACCAGGGTCTAGTCTCCGTATCGCGGCCGCCTCGGCTACGAAGGTATTTATACTCTTCCAATCTGAACTGTTGTTGCATCAGTTGGGCCGGGTCTCCCTCAACTTGATCCAGCCATTGTTCCATCAATGCGTTTGCACCGCTTAGACGGGTCTCTTCACGACCCTCCCCATCGGCTTCTTGCTCACTTTCCCGGGATTGGGGCTGATCGCTTTGATCTACCTGGTCCACTGCTTCGGAACGGGCTTCATCTTCCGGGCGGACATGGCGTTCACCGGTATCCCGACCCAGTTCATCGCGGCGTTGTGATCCGGGCGTCTGTTCCTCCTCCTCATCTCCCTTTGCATCGAGATTAGCAGACTTTTCATCAACTTGTTTGCCCTCGCGTGGTTGATCCTGCGGCTCTTCCTCGCCCGATTCGGCCTGTTTCTCTTCCCTGAACGCCTCACCGTCACTCATATCCTGCTGCCGTTCCTGCTCCCCACTCATCTCTTGCTGCTCTGCCGGTGTCTCGCTGCCGTCCTGTTGCTCTTCACTCTCCTTCCGAGCACCGGATTCCTGCTCTTCATCCTGCTGTTTTTTGCCGTCCTCCGAGGGTTTATCCTCTTGTTGTTGGCCGGTTTGTTGCGCTTCTCCTTGCTGCTCGCCGGATTGTTGCTGCTCCTGTTCCTGCTGCTCGCCGGATTGTTGTTGCTCCTGTTCCTGCTGCTGCCCGCCGGATTGTTGCTGCTCCTGTTCCTGCTGCTGTTCGCCGGATTGTTGCTGCTCCTGTTCCTGCTGCTGCTCGCCGGATTGCTGCTGCTCCTGTTCCTGCTGCTGTTCGCCGGATTGTTGTTGCTCCTGTTCCTGCTGCTGCTCGCCGGATTGTTGTTGCTCCTGTTCCTGTTGTTCCTCATTCGACTCAGACTCTTTTTCCTCCGTCTCGGATTCCTGTTCCTCCTCTTTTTCCTCTTCCTCGTCTTTGAGTCGCTGTGCCAGTTTTTCTCTCGCCAAGGCCAGATTGTGGCGTGCATCGGTATGCCCCGGATCGCTTTCCAGGACCTGTTCGTAGGCTTCGATGGCGCCCTGGTAATCCTCCAGTTTGTAGCGGCTGTTACCCAGGTTGTAACGGGCTTCCAGTTTGACCTCCTCCCTCTCTACCTGGCTGAAATCCTTGCTGGCAGCCTGGTAGTCGCCTGTGCGGTAGTAAGCGACCCCTCGGCGATAGAGGTCCTCGAATCCCTTTGCCGCCTCCTCATAGTGACCTTGGTTGTAGTTCTCTGCTGCCTGTTGCTCCTGATTCAGAAACCAGTTGGCTTCTGCCAGTACGGCAGACAGGAGGAGTATTGCGGAGAGAGAGAGGGTCTTCATACCCGGGTCTCTCCCGGTCGTCTCACCCTGAAACGGGATAGCAGGAATAGCAGTAAGGGGAAAATCAACCAGTAGAAGCGCTCATTCCAGACCCGGGTTTTCTCCTCTGTGGGGGTCGGTCTGCCGACATCGCCGATGGCAAGTTTCAGAATATTGCGGCTATCCTGGTCTCTAAAGTCCGCATGCTGATAGTAACCGCCCCCTGCCTGTGCGAGTTGTTGCAATAGGGGTTCGTTGAGTCGAGATTCAATGATCTTGCCGCTCCGCTCTCTCATCAACTCACTCTGGCCAACGCGGGCAGGCACGGGACCACCCCCCGTTGTACCTATACCCATAGTGTGCAAGACGATGCCCTGTTCCGCGAGATCCTCGATTCGCTCCAAGAGTCCGGGCTCGTCAAAATCTCCATCACTGATCAGTAGGATGCTGCTTGAACTCTTGGTGCCTTCACTACCGAGCAGTTGCTGAGTACGTTCCAGTGCGGCGATCAGGCGGCTGCCCTGGAGATTGGCCAGGTCGGAGGAGACTGCCGGCAATGCGTTGAGGATGCTTTGAGTGTCTTCGGTAATCGGAGCCACCACATGGGGCACTGTTGCAAAGGCGATCATGCCGATACGCACTTCCCTGTTCAGCGCAACCAGGTCCTGCACCTCCTGGCGCGCCCGAGCCAGGCGGGATGGCGGTACATCAGCCACGTTCATTGAACGGGAGATGTCCATCAAAATGACCAGATCACTGGCTGGCGAGAAGGCTTCGATATCGGTGTAATCCCAGCGTGGGCCGGCCAATGCCAATACCAGCAGAATCCACAACAGACCCCAGCGTGTGAATCGACTCCAGCGCTCGTCCACACTCAGTTCCCGCACCCCCGTCAGGTGTGGCAGCAGGTGTTCGTCGGCATAGCGGTGAAGAGGGCCTTTAGCGGGTCGTACCACACTGTAGATCAGCCACCCAAGTACCGGAATCAGGCCGAGCAGGGCGAACAGCCATTCCGGACGGGCAAAGTGAAACAGCGATTCAGGCATATCCGCCCCCTCTCAGCCGTCTCTGCCTGCCTTCGGGATAGATCCCCAGAACCAACAACAGCAGCAGTGCAGCGCTGAGTGGCCAATAGTAGAGAGGTTGGGGGATGAATACGGTGCGGGATTCGGCCTCGGTCTTTTCCAGCTCATCGATGTGCTGATAGATCTTTTCCAGTGCCGCTGTGTCGGTGGCGCGAAAATAGGCGCCGTCTGCGGCCTCCGCTATCTCACGCATGACCGCTTCATTGAATCCCAGGTCGGTACGGGTAATGATACGGCCATTCTCCATGATCGGTACACGCTTCTTATCGCTGCCAACACCTATGCTGTAGATTCGAATACCTTCCTCTGCGGCCAGTTGGGCGGCTTTCAGGGGCGGTATGGTACCCGCCGTATTCTCGCCGTCGGCAATCAGCAACAAGACCCTGGATCCCTGCGGTCGCTCTCTGAGTTTCTTTACGCCCAGACCCAAGGCATCGCCGATGGCGGTCCCGTCACCGGCGATACGGGGGATTACTTCACTCAGAAGGCTGTTGACCGCCTTGCGATCATAGGTGAGAGGGGAGAGTACGTAGGCCTTGCTGCCAAACACCACCAGACCGATGCGATCTCCCTGTCGCCCCTCGATGAACTTGGCGACCACCCCCTTCACTACCTGCATACGACTGACCTGTTCATCGTTCAGAGTGAAATCGAGAGCATTCATGGAGTGGGAGGCATCCACAGCCAGCATCAGGTCATATCCCGCGGTGCGATTTTCGGTATAGGGTTCAAGCCATTGGGGGCGCATCAATGCCAACACCAGGGCCAGCCATAAGAGATGCAGCAGCCAGCTATGCAGGCGGGCGCTCAATGGCTGACGCGGTTGACGTGTGTGAAAGGCGTCCTGCAGGTGCGCCAGGGTTGGATGCAGTAGGGTGGTCTGCGTCCCCTCCACCGATTCATGCTGTTTATTCGGCGGGCGCGACCAAAAGAATCGGATCAATAGCGGGAGCAGCAGTAAGAGCGCCATCCAGGGCCAATGAAACTCAAACATGACAGGCTTCCTCGCTGACCCAGTGGATGGCGGCTTCGATCAATTGCGCCAGATCACTCTTGTCGGCACCACGATCAGGCGGGGCATAGGGGAGTACCAGCAGTATCCGGCCTTTTTCATGCCATTGAAAACCGCTTGAGTCATTGCTCTGCAACCAGTCGAGCCAGGCCTCATCGGTAAGGGCGGCAGTCTCCTCCCGGCCACAACGTGCGATGGCGATACGCCTCAGCAGTTCGGAGAGTTCACTTGCCACCTGTTTCGCCGGCTCTCGTTTCATGCGCCGCCGCAAGGTGAGCAGGTGGCGCCGCGCATCCTGTTGCCATCGTCCCAACGGATAGAGCCGGCGCCACCTGATGAATAACCAGATCAACAGCGCCAACAGTACGAACAGTGCCAGCAGCAACCACCATCCGGGGGCGGGTGGCCACCAGGGGGCTGGGTCAATACCTCGAATATCGCGTAACGGGTCCATTCAGCGCCTGCCAAAATGCTTCGCCAAGCCATGAGACAGGGCCAGGTGGATCTCTTCATTGGTGGCAATCGGCATCAAGGGTATGCCCAGGACGTTGGTCAACTGGATCAGTGTGTGTCGACGCATACGCCAGGTTTGCGTGTAGCGCTCTCTGGCCTGATGGTCGCGGGTATCGATCTCCAGCGCGTTGCCGTCAGGACCGACAAAGGTTACCTGTCCCATATCGGGTAGCTCCCTGTCCGCTGGATCATCAACCGGTATCAGCACCAGGGTATGATGTTGGCAGAGTCGACCCAAGGTCTGCTTCAGGTCCTGGATCTCACGGTTCATGTCGGCGATCACAAAGATCAGAGAGCCGGTTGCCGTACCTCGGTCGGCCCGTTGCAAGGCTTCAGAGAGGCAATCGATATGCGGTTGCTGCGTGGTACCCTCTTTCGTGAGGGCGTGCAGCAGGCGCCATAGTGCCCGGCGGTCCTTGGTGGGGCGGAAGTATTGCATCCCCAGGCGAATATCGCCAAACAGCATACCCCCAACCCTGTCATGCAGCTTGGATGCTGCCCAGCCGAGCAGGGCGGCCGCTTTGGCGGCCTGTATCGATTTAAAAGTACCCCGTGTGCCGAAGCTCATGTGCGGGCCTTTGTCGATACAGAGAACTACGCTACGCTCCCGCTCTTCGCGAAAAATCTTCAAATGGGGTACGTTGGTACGTGCGGTGACATTCCATTCCATGTTGCGAATATCATCGCCTTCGCGATACTCCCTCACCTCTTCGAAATCGAGACCGGTGCCACGGAACACGGAAGCGTAGAGACCACTGAAGCTGGTATTCACCAGATGGTGTGAGGCCAGTCCCAGGGTATGGGCCTGATGGCGTAATTCCAGCAGATCATCGATATGGGGATAGAGGCTCATAGCGATACGCCGCTTTGCAGACTAGGGAATGGCAACCATATCCAACAGTCGGGAGAGAAAATCGTCTGTCGTGATGCCTTCGGCCTCCGCTTCGAAGGTCAGCAGGATACGGTGTCGAAGAATGGCCGGGGCAACGGCTTGAATGTGATGGGGAGCGACGAATTCTTCGTCGTCCAGCCAGGCCTTGGCGCGTGCACATCTAGCCAATGCGATACTGGCGCGGGGCGAAGCTCCGAAGCGACACCAGCGGGCCAGGTCCTTGTCATAGGCCTTGGGATCCCGGCTTGCCTGGACCAGGTCGACGATATAGCTGTTGAGCTTCGGATCGAGGTAGAGTTCAGCCACCTGTTGGCGAATTGATATCAGCTTCTTTTGCGTCAATGGTTTGTCTGGTGGTGTCGGTTTCTGTTTTTGCTGGGCACTATCCAAGTCCAGAATCTCAAGCTCCTCTGCCCGATTCGGGTAATCCACATTGGCCTGCATCAGAAAACGGTCGAGTTGGGCCTCCGGCAGGTGATAGGTGCCTTCCTGCTCAACCGGGTTCTGGGTTGCCAGTACCATAAAGAATGGGGGCAGGGGGTAGGTTGTCTGTCCTACCGTGATCTGTTGTTCTCCCATCGCCTCCAGTAACGCCGACTGTACCTTGGCCGGTGCCCGGTTGACCTCATCCGCAAGCAGGATATTGTGGAACAGCGGCCCCTGGCGAAATTCGAATTCACCCTTTTCGTGACGATAGATATCGGTACCGATGAGGTCGGACGGCAAAAGATCAGGGGTAAACTGGACACGGTGAAAATCGCCTTCAATGGCCTCCGCCAGGGCCTTCACGGCAGTGGTTTTAGCAAGGCCGGGCAGACCCTCGATGAGTAGATGACCGTCACTGAGAAGACAGATCAACATACTTTCGATAAAACTGGTCTGGCCGATGACACGCGAAGCCAAATGTTCACGAAGTGGAGCAAGGTCGGATGAGTTCATGGATGGTTCTACTTCATTTTCTGCTTGTTTTAAGTCGCGCAACTCATAGGTATTGGCTGTGTAATTCCAACCCCGGCTTTATTTTTGCTCAGGTTGCGTCTCGCTCTATCCTGTCCATATTCGTCCCAGAGTGCAAGCTTTAGAAGAAGTCCAATCTATTTGATTATTAGTAACTGTTTAACTAGCACCTGTGGTTTTTCCTGTGATTCTTACTGTCGTGTCTGAAAAAAAGCCAATTGGGGAATAACGAGGAGTAAGCAGTATGACCGAGATAAATAGATTGCAGGTGATCGCTACACGGGGCTAGCTGGAGTTGTGATCGCATTATGCTGGAGGAGCTTCCACATTGCCCGCAGACAGGCTTTCGCTGAGAGCATAATAATAAACTGTGCACATAGGGAAAGGTTGAGGGATTGACTCAGACATTTACCTGAACCAAGGCTGGGCACAGGCCTTATATATCAATCTAACTCTATGTTTTTAAAGGCTAACAACAAATTGTTCATTTTTTTTACGATTTAATGAATTGCCACGTTTTATCTGCCTTTGAGGGTGGTTTTCAGGATTTATCAACAATGTTATCCACAGAACTTGTGGGTAATTCTGAAAGTTATGAAATGAAAAGGGGTTGTCGATAGAAGATAACTATTACTCTTCAGAATACTCTGTAACTCATTGAATTAAAATATATTATAAAAAATAAAAAGATAATTTTCGTGATAAGGGTATAATCCGCCATCTTTTTTTACACCAAACGGGCTGTTTCAGTGATCGAAAATCTAAGAAATATCGCCATTATCGCGCATGTCGATCATGGCAAGACCACGCTTGTGGATGAACTGTTGAAACAATCCGGAACCCTGGGTGAGCGTTTTGGCAATGTCGAACGTGTCATGGACTCCAACGATCAGGAGAGGGAACGGGGTATCACTATCCTGTCTAAGAACACGGCCATCCGCTGGAAAGATTATCGTATCAATATCGTCGATACACCTGGACATGCCGATTTTGGTGGTGAGGTGGAGCGTGTGCTGTCAATGGTCGATTCCGTACTATTGCTGGTGGATGCCCAGGAAGGCCCCATGCCACAGACCCGGTTCGTCACCCAGAAGGCGTTCAAGCATGGCCTGCGACCCATTGTGGTGGTGAACAAGATCGATAAACCGGGGGCGAGACCCGACTGGGTTATCGATCAGGTATTTGAGTTGTTCGACCGTCTCGGTGCGACTGACGAGCAGCTCGATTTTCCCATCATCTACGCCTCGGCGGTCAATGGTTACGCAGGTCTGGAGAGTCAGGTGAATCAGGGCGACATGCGGCCGCTGTTCGAAACGATTGTCGATCACTGCCCGGTACCTGAAGTCGATCCGGACGGCCCCTTCCAGATGCAGATATCCAACCTGGACTACAACAGCTATGTCGGGGCGATCGCGGTGGGGAGAGTGACCCGTGGTACGGTGAAACCAAATCAACAGATCACCGTGGTGAAATATGATGGAGAACAGCACCGCGGCAAGATCGGGATAGTCTACGGTTACCTCGGTCTGGAGCGCTTCGAGGTCGACCAAGCCAGTGCCGGAGACATCATTGCCATCAGCGGACTGGAGGCGCCCAATGTCTCCGACACTCTCTGCGATCCGGAGCATGTAGAAGCGATGCCTCCACTGTCCGTGGATGAGCCCACCGTCTCAATGACCTTTCAGGTCAATACCTCGCCCTTCGCCGGGCTCGAAGGTAAATATCTCACCTCCAGACAACTTAAAGAGCGCCTCGAGCGAGAGCTGATACACAATGTGGCACTGCGGGTCGAGGAAGGGACAGACCCGGAGAAGTTCAAGGTTTCCGGGCGGGGTGAACTGCATCTTTCGGTCTTGATCGAGAACATGCGTCGTGAGGGTTATGAACTGGCCGTATCCCGGCCTGAGGTCATCTTTCGCGAAGTCGAGGGAGAAGTTTGCGAGCCTTACGAGCAGCTGACCGTGGATGTGGAGGAGAAGGATCAGGGCAGCATCATGGAGGCACTGGGTACGCGCAAGGGTGAACTCAAGGATATTGTGCCGGATGGCAAAGGAAGAGTCCGACTCGACTACATCATACCCTCCCGGGGACTGATCGGTTTTCAGACCGAATTTATGACCACCACTTCAGGTACCGGATTGATCTACCACGTTTTCGATCACTATGGTCCCACCCAGCAGGGGGGGATAGCCGCGAGGAAAAACGGCGTTTTAATCGCCAATGGCCAGGGTAAGGTGCTTGGATATGCCCTGTTTAACCTCCAGGAGCGAGGCAGGCTTTTCGCCTCGCCGGGTGATGATGTCTATGAGGGGCAGATAGTGGGCATCAACTCCCGGGAAAACGATCTGGTGGTTAATCCTCTGAAAGGCAAGCAATTAACCAACATACGGGCCGCCGGCAAAGACGATTCAATTATTCTGACGCCCCCACTGCAATATAGCCTCGAGCAGGCATTGGAGTTCATTGAGGATGACGAACTGGTGGAAGTCACGCCGGGTGCCGTCAGGTTGCGCAAAAAGCACCTCAGGGAGCATGAGCGCAAACGTGCATCGCGGGAGCAGTAGGGCAAGGTACCATATCCTGGATCGTTGCCACCCGGATAGATTTTATTATTTTCGGATTTGGCAGAATGGCGGGTCTGAGGTAATGTCAGTCATGCATAAAAGAAGAAGCCCAACCGCATTCCTTGCAGTTGGGCTTATAGTCGTCGGCTTGGTTGGCTAAGCTAATCGTCCCTGTGCTCTCCTGAGCTCTATGTCCCTGGTGTACATCCCTGATGACGACAACTTAATAATGACACAAAATGTAACTTTTACTGTGGGATTCCGCACATATTGTTTGTGAGATTTTTCTCTAATCGATGTAGGATTTTTCCTACATGGCGACATGAATATTGATGAAAGACCTGTATCCAGCCATTGAACCGTTCACATCGCAAATGCTGCCTGTGGGTAACGGCCATCGACTCTACGTTGAGCAAGTTGGCAAGCCGGATGGGATTCCGGTGCTGTTTCTCCATGGTGGCCCGGGGGCCGGCTGTGAACCCTATCACCGCCGTTTTTTCAATCCCGATCACTATCGGGTCGTGCTCTTCGATCAACGAGGCTGTGGCCACTCCACACCGCATGCCTCGTTGGAAGCCAACACCACCTGGGACCTGGTGGGTGATATCGAAAGAATTCGCCAGCAGCTGAACATCGAGCAATGGTTATTGTTCGGCGGTTCCTGGGGATCGACACTCGCACTTGCCTATGCTCAATCCCACCCGGATCGGGTCACAGGGATGGTCCTCAGGGGCATCTTTCTCTGCCGTGATGAGGAGATCAGTTGGTTCTATCAGCATGGGGCAAGCCGTGTCTTTCCGGATTATTGGGAGGATTTCATCGCCCCGATCCCACAACAGGAACGGGACGACCTGTTACACGCCTATCACCGCCGCCTTAGCGGCGAGAACGATATTGATCGAATGGCGGCTGCCAAGGCGTGGTCGGTATGGGAAGGCCGCACTGCCAGCCTCCATCCAAACCCTGCGGTGGTCAGTTTTTTTTCAGATCCTCACACAGCCTTGAGTCTGGCCCGCATCGAGTGCCACTATTTTGTCAATCATGCCTTCCTGCGCCCCAATCAATTGTTGCTGGAGAGCGATAGGCTGGCGGATATACCAGGTGTCATTGTGCAAGGGCGCTATGATCTTATCTGCCCCATGACCTCCGCTTGGGAACTCCATCGCGCCTGGCCGGGCAGTGAACTGAAAGTAATCGGGGATGCCGGCCACTCCGCGGCAGAACCCGGTATCCGCAGTGCCTTGATCGAGGCAACGGACAGATTCGCAAAGGAGTTGCCATGATCGGGCTGCTGCAGCGGGTGAATGAGGCAAGCGTGCATATCGACGGTGAACCGGTTGCTGAGATCGACCGGGGACTGGCCGTGCTGGTAGGGATTCAGAAAAACGATGATACCGGCAAAGCCGATCGCCTGCTTGAACGATTGCTGGGGTACCGTGTCTTCAACGATGAGGCCGGTCGTATGAACTTGAGCCTGAGGGATATTCAGGGTGGTTTGCTGCTGGTTCCTCAGTTTACCCTGGCGGCCGATACCAAAAAGGGTATGCGTCCGGGGTTTTCCTGCGCCGCCGATCCTGAAGTGGGAAAACATCTGTTTTCCTATTTGACTGAGAGGGCGCAGTCACTGTACCAACCGGTGGCCTGCGGTATTTTTGGCGCTGATATGCAGGTGGCCCTCATTAACAATGGTCCGGTGACGTTTTGGCTGGAATGTTGAGTTGTTGATTTCTATAGTGTCGTTAACAGTGGCAAACAGGTGAACAAAAAAATCATGCTGATCAGGTACCTCCCCCAATTGTTGTTTTTCTCAATCCTGCTCTCTTCCTATGCTATCGCCGGTGAACGCGGTCCCGCAGTTCCTGATTACCCCGCTGACAGGATAGCGGACGGAGTTTATGTCATACATGGCCCGCTGGGTGTGCCATCGGTGGAGAATCAGGGTTTTATGAATAACCCGGGGTTTGTGATCGGTGACAAGGGGGTGGTCGTCATCGATCCGGGATCGAGCGTCCAGACAGGGGAGATGGTACTGCGGCAGATCAGAAAATTGAGCGATCTTCCTGTGGTTGCAGTATTCAATACCCATATCCATGGTGATCATTGGTTTGCCAATCAGGCAATACGCGAGGCATTTCCCGATGTGGCGATCTATGGTCATGAAGAGATGCGCCGACTGGTGGAAAAAGGAGATGGCAAGGCCTTTCTCGCCACCCTGATGCGCATGACGGAAGGTGCGGTTGCAGGCACGGTCGAGGTGCCACCCGACCGTTCCACGGCACACGGCGATGAGATGACCATTGGCGGCGTGACCTTGCGCATCCATTATGAAGCGAAGGCACACAGCCACTCGGATATCATGATTGAATTACCGCGACACAAGGTGCTTTTTCTCGGTGACAATGTCCTGAGCAAGCGTATGGGTCGAATGGATCACGCCACCTTCACAGGTAATATCGCCGCTATCGAACGTGCCTTGGGGACCCGGGCCGAGGTCTTTGTTCCCGGTCACGGCAAAACAGGTGGACGTGAGGTACCGGAGACCTATCTCACCTATTTACGCACCCTGAAAAGTGAGGTCGCAAAGCACTACGAAGAGGGGCTTAGTGATTTTGAGATGAATCCTCTGATTATTGAAGGGTTGCGCGACTTCCACGACTGGGTCGATTTCCAACGAAACGTCGGACGGCATATCAGTCTTGCTTACCTGGAAGTCGAGGCTGAGCTCTTCTAGGGCCGATCGGATTAGTGTTAACAGGCCCTAGTGCCGGTTGTCAGCTCCTGACAGACCCATTCACCGGCATTTGTGTGGAAGCTGATAAACCGGCGCTGTCTTTTCAGTAGTTTTCCTCTAAAATAAACGGTTTCCCATGAGTATGGGGTCATATGTGCGAGGCCCTAACCGGAGTCATCATATGCAGCGTACCGCGCAGATTGAGCGCAATACCTTGGAAACCCAGATTACTGTTTCACTGAATCTGGATGGAACGGGTGAAGCCTCTTTTGATACTGGCGTTCCTTTTCTCGATCACATGCTGGATCAGGTTGCCCGTCACGGGCTGATCGATCTCAGCATTACAGCGAAGGGTGATCTGCACATCGACGCCCATCACACGGTGGAGGATGTGGGTATCTCCCTGGGGCAGGCCCTGGCCAAAGCGGTTGGTGATAAAAAGGGTATCTATCGTTACGGTCACGCCTATGTGCCTTTGGACGAGGCCCTGTCTCGGGTGGTAATCGATTTTTCCGGGAGGCCGGGCCTGGTCTACAATCTCGCGTTCGCAAGGGCACGCATCGGTGAGTTCGATGTCGATCTGTTTCAGGAGTTTTTTCAGGGGCTGGTGAATCATGCCGGTGTAACCCTGCACATCGACAACCTGCGTGGCAGCAATGCCCACCATCAGGCTGAAACTGTGTTCAAGGCGCTTGGCAGGGCCCTGCGCATGGCGTTGGAGACAGATCGCCGGATGGCGCAACGAATACCCTCTACAAAGGGTAGTCTATAGCGGTTCACAGGTGTAACGATGACACAACGTATCACCGTGATCGACTACGGTATGGGAAATCTGCGTTCTGTCGCCAAGGCGGTTGAGCATGTAGCGGCAGGCAATGACGAAGTTTTGGTCACTGACGATCCGGAACTGATCCTCGCATCCGACCGGGTAGTATTTCCGGGACAGGGTGCTGCCAGGGATTGTATGGCGGCAATCTCCGATCATCACCTCAACCGGGCCGTACTGGATGCCGCCCAGAGCAAACCCTTTCTTGGAATCTGCATGGGGCAGCAGGTGCTGCTGGAATTCAGTGAAGAGAATAACGGAACCGAACTGATGGGTCTGATCGAGGGACGGGTGCGGCGTTTCCCCGGGGGCACTGCGCCTGACGGCGAGGCATTGAAGATACCGCATATGGGATGGAATCAGGTACATCAGGGCTATGATCATCCCCTTTGGGCGGGCATCGGGCAGGATAGCCGCTTCTATTTTGTACACAGTTACTATGTCGATCCTGAACAACAGGCGCTCGTGGCGGCGACCACAGATTATGGTGTCCGCTTCGCCAGCGCCATCGCTGACAGAAATCTTTTCGCGGTACAGTTTCATCCGGAAAAGAGTGCGGATGCAGGATTGCAACTGCTGCGCAACTTCATCAGTTGGAATCCGACATGATGGGTTTGAAGGTTGTAACTGAATCTCATGCTAACGGGGGATTCATGGTGCGGCAAGCCGCAACCGACCAATAAATTATTCGTAGGGTGCGGCTTGCCGCATCGATAAGAGATGGGAATGAAATCGTGCTGTTAATACCCGCTATTGATCTGAAGGATGGCCAATGTGTAAGGCTGCGCCAGGGCCGCATGGAAGATGACACCGTGTTTTCGGACAACCCCCTGGAGATGGCGATGCGCTGGGTTGAAGAGGGCGCCCGCCGTCTGCATCTGGTCGATCTCAACGGTGCCTTTGCCGGTGAACCGGTAAACGGGAGTGCGATCCGCTCCATCGCCAACGCCTATCCTGAGCTGCCGATTCAAGTGGGTGGCGGGATTCGCGACGAAGCCACGATCGAGGCCTATCTGGGGGCCGGTGTCAGCTATTGTATTATCGGCACCCAGGCCGTGAAGGAGCCGGAATTTGTGGCCCGCGCCTGCAAGGCCTTCCCAGGGCACGTGATCGTCGGACTCGATGCCATTTCCGGCATGGTCGCCATCAATGGATGGGCCGAAGTCACCGATCAGGATGTGACTGAACTTGCCCGGCGTTTTCAGGATGCCGGTGTCTCCGCCATTGTTTACACCGATATTGGCCGTGACGGTATGCTGTCAGGGCCCAATATCGAAGCAACAGCTGCGCTGGCGAATGCGATTACCATACCGGTGATTGCTTCAGGGGGTATCACTCATATTGGTGATATCGAGGTGCTTTGCAACGCAGACACGACAAATATCATGGGGGCAATCACCGGTCGGGCAATCTACGAGGGCACACTCGATCTGGCGACCGGGCAAAAGCTGGCGGATGAACTATCGTAAAATTCACAATTCAAAATTAGAGACATCATGTTAGCCAAACGTATCATCCCCTGCCTCGACGTGGATGCCGGCCGTGTGGTCAAGGGCGTGAAGTTTGTCGATATCCGCGATGCCGGTGATCCGGTCGAGGTGGCGCGACGTTATAACGAGGAGGGTGCCGACGAGATCACCTTTCTCGATATTACCGCCAGCTCAGACGATCGCGAGACCATTGTGCACGTTGTCGAACAGGTGGCCAGTGAAGTCTTCATACCTTTGACCGTCGGTGGTGGGATTCGCTGTGCGGATGATATCCGGCGCATGCTCAATGCGGGTGCCGATAAGGTGGCCATCAATACCGCAGCGGTCTTCAATCCAGAGTTCGTCAAAGAGGTCACCGAGCGATTCGGATCGCAATGTATCGTAGTGGCAATCGACGCCAAGCAGGTGAGTGGTGAGGGTGAACCCCTGAAATGGGAGATCTTCACCCATGGCGGGCGCAAACCGACTGGGCTCGATGCCATTGAATGGGCGCAACGCATGAGTGACTATGGTGCCGGAGAAATTCTGTTGACCAGTATGGATCGGGATGGCACCAAGATCGGTTTTGACAATGCACTGACGAGGGCGATTGTCGATAGCGTGCCGATTCCGGTGATCGCGTCAGGCGGTGTCGGCAATCTGCAGCATCTGGTGGATGGCGTAAAACAGGGCGGGGCGGATGCCGTATTGGCGGCCAGCATCTTTCACTTTGCCGAATACTCGGTCGGCGAGGCCAAACGGTATATGCGGGATCAATCCATTGAGGTGAGGTTATGAGTTGGCTGGACGCGGTGAAATGGGATCGTGACGGTCTGGTGCCGGCAATCGCGCAGGAAGTCGGTAGCGGCAAGTTGCTGATGATGGCCTGGATGAATGCCGAGGCATTGCGACTCACCAAGGAGAGCGGACATGCTGTCTATTGGTCCCGCTCCCGGAAGAAGCTTTGGCACAAGGGCGAAGAGTCCGGTCATCAGCAGAGAGTGCAGGCGATTCGGATCGATTGCGATGGCGATGTGATACTGCTGGAAGTGGAGCAGAAAGGCGGTATTGCTTGTCATACTGGCAGGCATAACTGTTTTTATCGCGAACTTCAGGATGATGTCTGGGTGGAGGTGGAACCGATACTCAAAGATCCCCGCGAAATATATGATTAATCGTATGAGAGTGTTTCATGAGTGACGTACTGCAACAGTTGGCTGAGATTCTGGAACAGCGAAAGCAGGCCGAGCCCGACAGCTCCTATGTGGCGAAATTGTATGCCAAAGGGCTCGATGCCATCCTGAAGAAGGTCGGCGAAGAGGCGACCGAAACAGTCATCGCGGCCAAGGACGGTGACCCGGAGAAGATTGTCTATGAGACCGCCGATCTATGGTTTCATACCCTGGTGTTACTGGCTCACCAGGGATTGAGCCCAGCGCATGTGCTGCAGGAGCTTGAGCGTCGTTTCGGTCTTTCCGGGCTTGAGGAGAAGGCGCAGCGGGTCGAATAGCTCTGGAGACAGAAGGTCGTTATCTGGGGTATGATCCCAGTCTTGATCAGACAATATATCGCCCCTCAGGGCGGAAATGATGAGCACATAACAACCTGAAGCCTTGATTCGGGTTTAAATTATATGCCGGCAATGCCGGTGAGTGGAGAAGATTATGGGTTTTGGTGGTATCAGTATCTGGCAGCTGTTGATTGTTCTTGCCATAGTCCTGCTGTTGTTCGGCACCAAGCGGTTGAAAAATATCGGTTCCGACCTGGGCGGGGCCATCAAGGGGTTCAAAGGCGCGATGAAGGACGGTGAAAAACAGGAAGAGAAAAAGGCCAATGAGCAGATTGAGAAATCGGAGTCGGGCACAGTAGTCGATGGTGAAGTCACCTCAAAGGAGAGTGACAAGAGTTGAAAACCCGGTTTCGCACTCTGGATTGATGAGAAAACACCATGTTTGACGTTGGTTTCTGGGAACTGACAATCATCGCCCTTGTGGCATTGATAGTGATCGGTCCTGAACGTCTGCCCAAGGTTGCCCGCACGGCGGGTTTGTGGCTTGGCCGGGGGCGCCGGTTCATTGCCAATGTGAAGGCCGATATCGATAAAGAGATCAAGGCGGAAGAGCTGCGGGAGGTCATCGAGAAACAGGCAACCCTCGCCAATCCGGTACATGAGATCGTTGAGGAGACCCGGAAGGATCTCAATGAGATCAAACAAGAAACAGCCGCGCAGGTAAAGCAGAGTCAGGATGCTCTCGAAAGCCAACAAGAGTCCGACAATAAAAGTTAAGCAATAGAGATGTCGGTGCAGAACACCCCCGATACCACAACCAAGGAACAGCCCCTGGTCTCCCACCTGATCGAATTGCGCGATCGTGTGTTGCGCATGGTGCTGGTCGTGCTGGCAGTGTTCCTGGTGCTGTTCCCTTTCGCCAATGACCTCTACAGCGCCATCGCGGGTCCGATGCGCGCAGCACTGCCGGAAGGCAGCACGATGATCTCCACCAAGCCCATCGACCCCTTTCTGATACCCTTTAAATTAAGTTTGCAGCTGGCGATATTCATTGCGGTACCCTTTATCCTCTATCAGTTTTGGGCCTTTGTGGCCCCTGGTCTCTATCGCCATGAAAAGAAGCTGGTCATGCCGCTACTGGTCTCCAGCACTTTGCTCTTCTACCTCGGAATGGCCTTTGCCTATTTTGTCGTCTTTCCTTTGGTATTCACGTTTTTGGCCGGCACTGCACCCGATGGCGTCGAGGTGGCAACCGATATGGGTAGTTATCTCGATTTTGTGATGACCCTCTTCTTTGCCTTCGGGGTCGCATTCGAGGTGCCGATTGCGACCATTATTCTTGTCTGGATGGGCATCACCACACCGGAAAAGCTACGACACAAACGTCCATTCGTGATCGTTGGGGCCTTTGTGGTCGGTATGTTTCTGACCCCGCCGGATGTCATCTCACAGACCTTGCTGGCCCTGCCCATGTGGGTATTGTTCGAATTGGGCCTCATCTTTTCTAAAGGATTTGTCAACCGTCCCAAGGAGTACACCGATAATCTGCCTGATGAAGCGGTGGCCGCATCGGCCGCACCAGACGGGGAGGAGTATCACGGGAAGCAGCAGGATGATGTGGTCGGCAGGGATATCGATCCCGCAGGCGATTATGTGGATCCGGACCGTTTCGTGCCCCTTACCGATGAGGAGATGGAGGCAGAGCTTGACGCCATCGAGACGGATGAACAGGAAGAGGCCGAGTCAGAGATCGACAGTGGCGAGAGTAAACTCCGGCAAGTGCAGGAATACAGAGAAAGCGGGGAAGTGGAGAAGGCCAGGGAACTGCTGTATGAACTGCTTGAGGAGGGTAATGCGGATCAACGCCTGGTGGCGAGGAACATCCTTGCCCAAATCGACTCAGACCACTGACTGCCCGTTGAACGACCGCTTTCCGGTTCTCGGTTCAGCGTGAATCAGCCAAGAATCCGGTTTGATAATTGGCGGATCAACGATTACGCAGACGCGTACCGTGCACCAGTGAAAGCGTGATCTCCTCGGCAGAGAGTGTCGATGCGAAATAGGTGCCCGAGATCTTTGCGCTGTTTATGCTTGCACCTTCAAGATTGGTTTCGCTGAGATTAAGTCCCCGCAGGTCTGCATGGCGCAGATAGGCGCCGGACATATCCAGGTCCCGCGCATCCATGTCCCTTAAATCGATGCCTCTTAAATCGGCATTCCGCAGGTCGCATGTCTCACCGGCGGCTCGTCGTTGATTGAACTCCTGGACTTTCCCCTCTTTAAGAAGTTGATACATGGGGTCCTGTTTCAGCTGGGGCTTCTGCATGGATACCTCTGTCTATTTACCTGTAGATAGTGTTGGAACAATCTTTCCATTCCGGTCCAGCGGTTAAGAATAGCGAAATCTCGGGTTGAATTGCGAGTCGATCCGATAAATAGCGCTATTTATTTATTATTGCCATTGGTAGCTCTTACATCTAGTATTGATATACTTAATACTAATGGATGGCTGACATGGCTGGAACACCACAGATTCATTATAAGCAAAACCGGTTGAAGCAACTGCGTGCCTTCTGCCATGCGGCACAGACAGGGTCGATCAGTGAGGCAGCGGAGAGACTCTATCTGAGTCAGCCGACAGTTTCATTGCAGATCCAGGCACTTGAGCGTGAATTGGAAACGGTTCTGTTCGAGCGTAGAGGGCCGAAAATCAAGCTGACCCCAGAGGGGGAGACCCTTTATAAGCTTTCCCAGCCCTTGGTGGAGGGGATGGATAAACTGCAGGAGACCTTTGCCGCCTCCTGTGGAAAACTCGAGAGCGGTGAACTGAATATTGCTGCGGGCGAATCCACCATTCTGTATATCCTGCCTGAACCCATTCGTCGATTCGCCGAACGCTACCCGGGGATCAGGGTGAAACTGCACAATGTGACCGGGCGCGATGGCATGGCCATGTTGAGAGCGGACGAGACGGATCTGGCGATCGGCTCGATGTTGGAAATTCCTGACGATGTCACCTACCAGCCCGTGGTCAATTACGCACCGGTTTTGATTACGCCGCTGGACCACCCACTGGCAAAAAAGGAGTCGATTCAGCTGCATGATATCAGTCCCTATGGGCTTATTCTCCCACCCCACCATCTGAGTACATGGAGAATGGTGGATCTGGTATTCAAGCAGCATAATGCCAACTACAACGTCACACTCGAGGCCGGTGGTTGGGAAGTGATCAAAAAATATGTCGAAATCGGTCTGGGTATATCCATCGTCACGGACGTCTGTCTTACAGGCGAAGAGCAGATCTCGACCATTCCGCTGGGTGAGTACTTTCCTGACCGCAGCTACGGGATCGTATTGCGCCGCGGTAAGTTTCTGTCACCACAGGCGAAGCGATTCCTTGAGATTGTGAAAGAGATGTTTAACTAGGGCCTGTTAACACTAATCCAATACGCCCTGCTGGGGCTGTTTTTGTGCCCAGCAAGGCAGAATGAGCGTAGTGTAGTTATTCTACATGAGCGAATGATAACGCCGCTGGGGGCGAAAACAGCCCCAGCCCTTCGGGTTGTGCCTGAAAAAGCGCCACTCGGCGTTGCTCGTCGCTCATTTGGAATCACCAAACCTCTCTCCTCGCGCCCCGAAGGAAGTGCCCTTGGGGTGCGCCTTGATTGGCGCTTTTTCAGGCACAACAGGGTGCATTGGATTAGTGTTAACAGGCCCCAGATGCCAAACGGTCAACAGTCAGGGAGTTTCAGGATGCACCGTTGGGGGGAAGGGGGTTCCCAACCTGTTTTCCTCAATGGGAAAACTGTTTTACAATGTCTTGGAACTGCTATGGAGACGGTTATGTTAGGAAAGGCCCCTGAATTTCAGTCCTTGCTAAGGGCAATGCGCATTGTTTCAGTGACGGATGCCACTGTATTGGTTTCCGGTGAGAGCGGGACTGGTAAAGAGTTACTGGCACAGGCACTGCATCGGAACAGTCGACGGTGCGACAAACCCTTCATAACTGTCAATTGTGCGGCACTGCCGACGCAACTGGCCGAAAGCGAGCTCTTTGGTCACCGCAAGGGTGCTTTCACCGGCGCTACCAACGACAGTATCGGAAAAGTGCAGGCGGCCAATGGGGGTACCCTTTTTCTGGACGAGATCGGTGAGTTGCCGCTGGCGGTTCAAGCGAAATTATTACGCTTTTTGGAAACAGGGGAGTGTCAAACCGTCGGTAGGGCGAACAATCAATGCGTCGATGTGCGGGTAATCGCTGCAACCAACCGTGACCTGAGCCGGTTGATCGATGACGGCGGCTTTCGCAGGGATCTATACTACCGTCTTCATGTCGTGCCCCTCGAAATGCCGCCTTTGCGACAACGTCCGGGTGATGTGAATCTGCTTCTCTCAGGTCTGACCGCTGAACTGGCGGCAAATTACAAGCTTCGTCCACCGGTCTATAGTAAGGCAGTGATGAAATTGCTGAACAGCTATCATTGGCCTGGCAATGTACGAGAACTCAGGAATTTCTCTGAGCGTATGCTGATCCTGTTTTCCGGCCGCAAAGTCGAAACGGAAAATCTGCCCCAGGAGTTTCGCACAATCCCACGCCAACATGCATCGGCTGACGGAACCTTTCAGTTGCCTGATCAGGGTCTCAATATGGATGAGCTTGAGGCCAGTTTGATCGAACAGGCATTGAATAAAACCTTCGGTAACCGCAGTAAAGCGGCAAGAATGCTGGGGCTCAGTCGCGATACACTGCTTTATCGGATGAAAAAATACGCCATCGAGTGTTGACCGGCTGGTCGGCTGCCTGGAGCGAAGCAGCTAATAGATACGATAACCGCCGTGGCGTTTTCGACTGCGATAGTCGAACAGTGCGATGCCAGCAGTAATTCCCAGCACAAAACTGATACCGGCTGCAATCAGTCCCCAGTTCAATGGTATGGCGGAATGCATCTGGCTTTGGCTATTGCGAAGCGCCTCATTTTCCTGCTGTATCCTATCCAACGCGGCGATGAGTCCTTCCGTATTCGCCAACTGATCTTGCAGTTCAGCGTTGGCCTGCTGTTCCTGCTTTTTAAGATTCTCCAGCTCGTTTCGGATTTCTTTCAGATCGGCTTCACTTTGTTCCAGACTCGAAGTCAGTGTTTGATGTTGTTGCTGGAGTTCGATCAGTTGAGTGCGTGCCGGTTTACGTTCGATAAGGAAGCCGGCCTTGGTCCAGCCTTCAGTACCATCTTTTGTGCGGACCTTGGCGAACAGGCCCTCTTGTTGCAATAGTTCAAGTTCAGCGCCGCTATTCAGGCGTTGCAGAAGTTTGCCCTTTGAATTGATCAGCTCAAACAGGGAGAGTTGCAATTCATCTGTAACATACCTGGTTTCCGCCATCGCGGTGTGATTGCAGCCAATCAGGCACAGTCCAAAAATACAGTTTCTAATGCACTTCATTCAATCCATCCCTCGAAGCGACGGCGAGCAATGAAAATATATGTGGGGGTGGTGCGAGATTATTGATTCAATCTCGTTCCCGCTACATGTCGAGATAACGGGTCTGAGGATAACGAATAGAGTGGCTCCTTGCCAGTGTTGAATTGGCACTTTTTTGATCTGGCGGTAACAAGTGTCCCATTCAGTTATCGTTCAGCATCGGCGGCATATTCTGTAGTTGAGTCTTGACGAATAATGATCACAGGAGAAACTACCATGAATTTTGTTCGCACTACACTGATTGCTGTATCGCTCAGCTTCGTTATGGCAGCACCGTCATATGCCGGAGGTTCTCATAGGGGAGTTTATTGCGACCATAAAAAGGTGCACAAGATCGAAAAGCGAATGGATCGGCAATATCACAGAATAGAGCGTGGTATTGACAGAGACAGACTGACACACAAAGAAGCAAAGCAGCTAAAAAAACGGTATCGTAAGATACGCCGCTTATCACGGGAGTATCGGGACGATGGTTACTTATCTCGCAGTGAGTATAACCATTTGACGCGCAAATTAGACAAGAACAGCCGCTTGATCAGAGAGTATATGCATAATGGCATTGACCGCTATATTGCCTATCATGATGAATACTCTTCACATCGTCACAACAGATATCACTGGGATTGATCTCTGTAGCCGCGCAGTTTCTTGTCCATACCAATCCTACCAGAATCCCGGCTGATGTCGGGATTTTGGTGTGCTGAAAGATTTGTTGATATCAGAATATTGGGAATGAATAACTTGCTTTGTACATCTTGTAGGTCAATCAATGTTTTACCTTATTAGGAAAGTATTGCCTGAATTGGTCTGTTTGCTCTAATAATGCGATGACACATCGGTCGATCTGATCCGATTGTACTGATTTTTGTTTTAATGCTGTTTTCAGGGTGACTGCTTCCTCGTATATTGAAGAAGCACCGCTCGTGCTGGCCGAACCTTCCAGCTTGTGGGCTGTTTGGTATAAGGCCATACGGTCCCCTGCAGAACAGGCCTCTTTCAAAGCGTCTTCACAACCTGGTAGCATTTCAAGGAATTCATCAAGTATCAGTTCGGCAGTCTTATTATCATTTGCGACACTGGCCAGTGCCGTCTGTTGGTCATAGATGGCTGAATCACCATCGATCTCTGAATGGGGCAATTGCTCATCTGCCGGATTATACAGGTGCCCTGTCCATTTACTCACGATCCTATAAAGCTGATCAGGTAGATAGGGTTTTGTCAGCAAGTCATCCATTCCTGCATCGAATACATCCTCTTTTTTTTGGGGCAACACATGAGCTGTAACGGCAACGATCGGTAGCTGTCTTGAATCATGTGTCTCACGAATTTTTCTGGTTGCCTCAATGCCACTCATTTTAGGCATTTCCAAATCCATGAGGATGAGATCGAATTCCCGGCTGTCGATTGCTTCCAGTGCCTCTAATGCGCTTGTTACCGCAACCACCTGCGCACCTTTTTTGAGCAGCAGTGCTTTGGCCAATGTCAGGTTCACATTACTGTCGTCAACGACAAGAATAGTCAACTTATCGAAAAGCGAGTCTGTTTTGTCGATGCCATCCGGTGGTACAAGCAGATTTGCCGTAATATTGGGTATGTCTGGCAATTGCTCAATGCCTCCTGTCTTCTTTGCCGTATTCAGATGAATACGGGTAACGAAAGTCGATCCTTCGTCAGGCTTGCTGGTTAATGTTATTTCACCCTCCATTAGATCAACAAGGCGTTGAGCAATAACCAGGCCGAGACCGGTTCCCCCATAATTGCGTGTGATTGAGCCATCACACTGTTGAAAAGGTTGGAAAAGCTGGGACTGCTGTTGCTGGCTGATACCGATACCCGTGTCACTGACAGTGATGCGGATTGTAACCTCATCGCCCTGTTGATCTTCTTTATCTATCTTGATCCTGATACTACCCTCGTCGGTGAACTTTATTGCATTGCCGACCAGGTTGATGAGTATCTGGCGTATTTTGGCAGGGTCGCCATAGAGCAGTGGTGGCACATCATCAGCAACGGATGATGTGAGGGTGATATCTTTTTCCAGGGCCTTGGGGGCAAATAGCATCTCAACACCATGGGCCAGGTTTTCCATGACGAAATTACTGTACTCCAGGGTGACTTTGCCAGCCTCCATCTTGGAAAAGTTGAGTATGTCATCAATGATTTCAAGTAAGCCTTGAGCAGAACTGATGATGATGTCTATGTACTCTCGCTGTTGTTCATTCAAAGTTGTTTTTTTCAATAAATGCCCGAAACCAATGACACCGCTCATCGGTGTGCGGATCTCGTGGCTCATGGTGGCCAGGAAGTCACTCTTAGCCTGGCTGGCGGCCTCAGCTTCGTTTTTTGCAGTATTCAACTGGTGAGTTCTCTCGGTCACCTGGCGTTCTAAATCCTGATGATATGCCGATAGTTTACTATCATGCCTCTGAATGCGATCAAGCATGGCATTAAAGCCATCGACCAAACTTCCCAATTCATCATTGCTCAGCCGTTTTGCACGGTGGGAAAAATCTCTCTTGACTGCGATCTTTTTCATGGTGCGAAGCAGTTGTTGTACAGGCCTTGAGATCACCCGTTGAAAACGATTGGAGAGCCAGAATGCGAACAGCATAGAGACAATGAATACACCCAGAACCATAAGTGATTGATGAAGCAGGACGGAATGAGCCCTACTCATATCGCCGACAATGTGCAGATAACCGATATTCTCGCCATCGAGTAAGATCTTTTCTTTGATTGCAACCAGCTTAAAATAGGAACCAATCCCTGATCTGTCATTACTGAAATCCAAGGTGGATTTGTAATTCTCTGATTGGTATCTGGCAAAGGAATCGCCGTTATTGAGAAAAATCGTGGCTTCAACAACATCCTTTTGTGTGGACAGTGTGGCCAATATATCTTTAGCGGTACTTTGATCATCGAAGGTGATGGCTGCACTGCTGTTTGCACCAAGCAATATGGCAAGAGATTGCAGGCGGGCAGCAGTTTCTCCTCGGGCGGAGTTTATCTCAACAATCATGAATAATAATAAACTGAGCAGCAGAACAGATGCTGTCGTTACCAGAATGATGGCTTCAAGCTTGTGCTTTATTGAGGCATTTCGTAACAGATACATAATTACGGCCCGCCGACAACAATAGCCAGTTTAAGCAGACGTGAGCTGAGATCCAATCCCGCTTCACGGGTAATATGCAGGTTGACTTTGAATCGTATCCGACCATCTCTTTGGTAGAGCTCGATCATTCCACCTGATTCGGCAAAACCCGGTATTTCACTGACAGTCAGTATTGGTTTAACCTGAAGTAAATCCGTAATCTCAATCGCTTCGTACTTGAGCGAATTGGCCAAATAGAGGACATGACAAACATCCAATTGGTCTGTTTCCTGTTTTTGCATGATTTGTACAGGATGTTCTCTGAGCGTTTTACCATTGAGTCGACTGAGGGTATTTGCCAATTCATCATAACCAATGGAACATATTTTTAGTGACGGCTTGTCCTCCGACCATTTTCCATCTGGCCAGCGAGCGAATTTCGCGAAGTTGAAGATAAAGGCTGCCTTCAGTAAATTCTCTTCACCTTGTTGTTGCTCTGCGAATGCCGCAAAATTTATACAACCAAGTGCTAGGAGTGTTATAAGAGTCAACAGCCTTGTCGTCACTTCAGTCTATCCAGTTCACATGAGCCAGTATGGCAGATTAATCCATTATCCATGGCGCGAAATATACATAACCATTGATTTACTGATTAAATAGCTCTGTGCTAATAATCAGAATAATTATCTTATTCCCAAGAAACAATTCCATATCACCAATCCAGTATCACTCATAGCGTTCACTATTGACCTTATATTTGATCTCAGCATATAAACTTCGTTCTGGCAGTATCAGGTCATCGGTTACTGAAGGTGCCGTGTATTCCCTTGCATCCTCATCGAATAGGTTCCGGATTGAAAATGCGAACTCCCAAGCATTCAGCCCGGTGTATCGCAGTGTCGTATCGGTGAGGGTATAGTCATCGAGTGATGATCTTGAGTCATTGCTGCGTCGTTCCCTTTCACCGATCCAGTTTGTCTGCATGTTCAGGTTCCAATCTGGGCGGAAATTCCAGTCAACCCGCGCATAGGCATCTTGTTTCGGCTCATCAATGGCACGAAACTGGTTATTGTCGGGATTGCGTATTGTATAGTTTGCTGAGAGTCTCAGAGTTTTTGCAGCTTGCCATTTAGCCTCCAGTTCAATGCCTTGAATTGTGTGATTACCGGTGTTTTGGAATCGCCGGTCACTCTCTCCGGGCGAGGTTATGGCGCGGATAAAATCAGACTGCTGCAGATTATAAAGATTAATAGCGATATTCAGATCGTTACTTGGAATGTAGGATAGGATCAGCTCCACTGTTTCAGATCGTTCCGGATCCAGGTCGGGATTCGGTCTTGAGAATGATGTTTCAGCGAACAACTCCTGAAAGGACGGCGGGCGAAACGCCCTTCCATAAAGCAATTTTGTAGTGAACCTATCTGAAACCTGCCAAACAAGAGCCAGTCGAGGATTTAGTGTATCGCCGAAATCGGAATAATCGTCATATCTGACACCTGCGGTTAATTGCCAGTTGTCACTGAATGACCAAACATCCTGTAGAAACAGATACCGAATCGAGCGTGTCTTTTCAGGGGCGAAAGCATACGGTGTGTTTGAGACATCAACAAGCGGACTGCCTGGCGGCAGTGGATTGCCATCTGGCCCGATTCCCATATTTATCAGTTGCTTGACCAAATAGAGGTCTTGCCAGGTATAGCCCAGACCAAGTCGCAGCGCATGTTTATCGACCCCTGTGAAAAGACCGCTGGCCTCGAAACTGAGCCTACGTTCAGCTGATTGCATTTGATTGATAACCCCTTGCGGGTAATCGCCGTTGAATGCACCGGGCGGACGTTCCTGAAAACCATCACCTGAGGTGTAATCCAGATCCTGGTATCGCAATTCTGCATCGATTCCCCAGTCGTTGCTGAAATCGGGATCGTTATAGAGCAGATCGAGATTGAATCGGCTATCTTCTGCTGTTGTCAGAGGATCCAGAACACCTGCCCCTGTTAGACCAACTTTCAGGTCGCTATGCTTCATGTAGTCAACACGCAGTTGCCAATCGTCTTTCGCCACTGAGAGTCTGATGTCCTGATTCTTCCAGTCGAATTGGGCATTGTCCGGTGCAAGGGAGACCATACTACCCAGTGCAGCATCCTGTTGTGTCTGGCCATCTGCTGCAACAAACGGGTCGTGTCCATCGGTCGTGGCCAGGTTGATGGTGAGACCGATATCAAATCCGTTCCAGCTGTTTCCATATTGCAACCACCCGGTGTTGGAATTGAAACTCCCACTCCTCAGGCCCATCTCATTGTGGTTTATCTTTGCTGCGGTTTTCGTAATGACATTAATAACGCCTGCAGAGGCATCAGCGCCGAAAAGGGCAGAACCGGGGCCACGTATTATTTCCACTCTGTCGATAATACTGCTCGGTATTCCTTTCCAGAAAATACCGAATCCCCACATCAGGTCCCGCATCGAAGTGCCATTGATCATCAGCAAGGTCTGATTGGCGTTGGTGCCGCGAAATTGTATCAATGGCCTGAATGCAAACTGATTGGCTCTGACATGTATACCAGGGACGCTCTCCAGGATGTCCACAAGGTTGGTGGCGCCAGTTGCCTCGATGTCTTCCACAGTGATAACGGATACTGCAGCGGGTGCTTGCGAAACGGTTTGCTTGGTATCGGTTGAGATTGTTATCTCCATTTCCATCAGCTGTTCCAAACTTAAGGAGAGGAAATGGTCTAATTGCTGATCACGCATAGCCTGAGCAGTGGTGCTTAATATAAGACCGACAACAATTGGGATAAGCTTGGTATTGATCATATGCAGCGGGAATTAAAATCCTTTTCCGGGCTTATCAGACCTGGATGACTAGAGAGAGGATATTTGTCTGGGAGCAGATTTTCCGATAACCATTGTTTTGCTTTAAATATGACCGGATATAAGGGGCAACCCCATTCAGCTGTGGATAGTCTGATCATGATACATCCTTGATTATTGTCGTTCTGTCTTCTCTAGGTATTCTTTAAAAAAAGCAATTTTCTGATACTGATAAAAAATGGATGCAAAGCCGGATGGAAGTTAGCGCATTCCCAAGAAAACCATTGCTCGTTCAGTGAGATAGTCTTATGAGAGGAATGGTCGATGACAGCGTCAAGCCTTTTGTCAGATGCCTGTTTGTGGAGTGCGCCAACCTGCCTGCCCCATAGCCGAATAATAGCATTATTTAGCGTTTATACTTGCTGATTCCCAAAATATGATGTGTTTCTATCCGTCGGGAAAAGCAGTCGCCCGTTGTTTACTCCCAGAGTGCGAGGATGGTGGCTATAGCGCGTGTAAATTCGTCAAATGAATGAGGTTTGACGATGTAATCGTCAACCTCAAACTCAAACGCAGCAGCACGGTCTTTCGGTTCGTTGGATGATGTCAGCACGATGATGCGCAGTGAATCGAGTTCGGGGTCGTTGCGCAGTTCCTGCAAAAACTCGAATCCACTCATTTTGGGAAGATTGAGGTCCAGCAGTGTGAGTGCCGGTAAGGGGTTGATTTTCTTGACGTCATTTGTACCTCGCAGCATGTCGAGGGCTTCTAGTCCTGTTCTGGCGATCAGTAAAGGATTGCTGATATTGTTTTTTTGCAAGGCGCGCTGAACGGTCATGATGTCGACTCGATCATCTTCTATCAGCAGGATTGTTTCATCTTTGTTCAGCATGATTCAGGATACTTCTTTCTCAGTATGTGGAATAGGATCTCAATCTCAGCTTACTCGGACGGGCTGACTTTTGGCCAGGTAAAATAGAAGCATGCTCCTTCCCCGGGTTCTGATCTTAATTTTATGGTGCCTCCATGCTCTTCGACAATCTTTTTTACCAGCGCCAGGCCAATGCCGGTACTGCTTTCCAAATCACTTGATTCCAGTGTTTGGAATATCAGGAAAATCTTTTTGTGGTATTGTGGTGCAATACCTTGGCCATCATCACAAACTGAAAATTGGTAAAATTGATCTAACTCGTCACACTTGATCCGTATCTTCCCCTTCTTTCCGCCATGATGCATCAGGCTGTTGCTGATCAGGTTGGAAAGGACTTGTACAAGCTGCAGGCGATCAGTATTCAGAGTGGGCATCTTGCCTTTGATCTTGATAGAAAATCTATCAGAAGTGGAGAGGGAGTCGATAATCTCCTCTACCAGCTCCTGTGTGTCCACCAGGCTCTCCGGGTCGGAGCTCCGGCCGACCCTTGAGTACTCTAGCAATCCCTCTATGAGATCATGCATTCTTTTGACGCGGTCACGGAGCAGGGCAAGTTGTTCTTTAGCCGCATCGTCCAGTTTGTCATGGAGGTCCTCCTCGATCCATTGGGCAAGATTCGATACCGCTCGTAAAGGCGCCTTCAGGTCATGCGATGTGACGTAGGCGAACTGTTCGAGGTATTGAGCTCTGCGCTCAGCCTCTGCCGTACGGTTGGCAATATGGTGTTCCAGGGTTTCATTGAGCCTCTGTAACTCCTGCTCAGCCGATTTGCGCTCGATTACCTCCTGATTCAGTGCCTGCACTACTTCCCATAGTTGTGCTGTTCTCTCCTCGACTTCCAGTCTGACCTGTCTCGCTCGTCCGACGAGTGTTGCGATATAGATCGTGAACAGCAGAGTGAAAGCCAGACTCCCAAAGAAGATGACCCAACTGCTCCACGTGTCTGCCGTGAACTTGTCCGATGCGCTGTTACATACTATTTTCCATTGCTGAGTTCCGACATTTATCTCCTGAGCGTAGGAGATTTCTTGGTTAATGTCACTATCAGTAACCGTTGAACTGTCTCGCAATCGGGTATGATGGCTATAGAGTAGGCGTCCTTCCTCATCCTCGTCGCTTTGGTAGAAGTGGATGTCTATCCCGCCTGGAAGGAGACTTTCCAATGCGCGTTCTATAATCTCGCCGATATAGAACACACCAATGGCGAATCCTCTGATTGTTGCATTCGCCTGGGGGGACTCTTCGTTTGTATTATCAGCATTGAAGAAGACAGGTGCGGCAACCATGATTCCGGTCTTCCTTTCACCATCGTCATTTAGGTAAATACCGGGAGACACCTGGATTTCACGCGTGATTTCCGCTTCGCTGAACAGATTGGAGGCGGTGGGGTCGATCCCCATGTTGAGACCGAGCAATTGTTTATTGTACTGGTAGGGTTGTATATAGAGAATCGGGTAGTAGAACAGCCGACGCGGACTTTTGTTGAGCATACCGGAGTCATCCATTTCCAGGATCTCAAATGGAGGAAAACTCTGCCGGGCTTCTTCGATGAATGTCTGACGCATCTCGTCAGTAACGACAGGGACCCATTCCAGAGTTTTTATTCCGGCCTGGTTCTTCAATGCCGGACCGACGAATTTTCGAAATTCGCGCCGACCGACGATTTCGGAAGCTTCAAAAAAACTGGCAATGTCGAGAACAATACGCAGCGAGTGTTTGATTTCACGTTGGATCACCAGGATTCTGTCCTGGGAGGCCTCTCTGAACGCAATTTCAACCTGGTTTTTTTCCCATCGCATTGATTGCACGAACAGCATGATGGTTATTGTAAGACCCAGTATGGCTACCAGCACTACCGGAAAATAACCCCACCAGATTGATTTTGGGTCGGATCCCCTCTTGGTCTTCGGCTGAGTCGGGATCTGTGCAAGATATCGCTCGGTAAGGCGTTGTTTGATGCGTACTGTGGCAGCATTCAACTTTTCAACGAGATGTTTGATTTCGTGCGATGTTGCCATCTTGGTTGATATATCGAGTTTATTTACCGTTAGCAGTCGATACTAACCTTTGAGCCTAGTGAGCTGTCGTCGAGAGGTCAAATGTTTTGATCTGTGAATTGATATAATCTCCATTGAAATTCAGATCGACAGGATGATCCCTATGGGAAAACAAAAGATATCAGTATTAATTTCAAGCCTGTTTGCGGTGTCGTTGACGGCCATATCTAGTGCAGCAGCCTTAGAGGTCATGATTACTCCCGAGATTGGGGAGTTCAGTGTCAAGCATGCGGGTAAGGAGCTGATGATACGCCGCAACCAGGATACCGACGCCCTGCTCGAATTCGATTTTGCCCGCACTTCACGACCATGCCCTCCCTTTTGTGCGCAACCGATACAAGTGACGGACGGCGTCAATACCATCGGTGAGGTTGAACTGATCGCATTCATGAAAACAGCACTGAATGAGGGCAGTGGCCTGTTGATCGATGCCAGGACCCCTGACTGGCATGAACGCGGCACCATTCCAGGGTCGATCAATGTCCCCTTTACCCATCTAAATCCCGATCAGGGCGCGGATGAAATCACCTTGGAGGAGTCACTGATACTGTTTGGCGCTACCATGAAAGGCAAGAACCGGGATTTCACTGAAGCCAAAACCTTGGTGTTGTGGTGTAACGGGCCTTGGTGCGGTCAGTCACCCACGGCGATCCGCGGCTTGCTCAGCATCGGCTATCCTGCGGAAAAGCTGTATTACTACCGTGGTGGTATGCAACTATGGCAGGTGTTCGGGTTACCCGTTGTCACGCCTGAAGGGGAATTGGTGGATCAATGAATCGCTGGTAGGTGCCATACCAATCAAATTGCCGAATTAAGGCAGCCACGGCCGACCGAGTTCAGAGTCAGAGTTACAAATTAGGATTTGAAAAAGATTATCTCAACAGAGAAACCGGTATCAATGTAATCAATGTTATTGGTGGGCCCACTAGGACTCGAACCTAGGACCAAGGGATTATGAGTCCCCTGCTCTAACCAACTGAGCTATGGGCCCGGAATCGGCGGGATTGTAGCAGATCCCGGCGCAAAAACAGCAGTTTTTGCCGTCGTTGCACTGGGATCCTGTAATCAATCGCTGTCGAGGAAGCTGCGGAGGCGATCTGAGCGCGAAGGGTGACGCAGTTTGCGCAGTGCCTTGGCTTCGATCTGGCGGATACGTTCCCGGGTGACATCGAACTGTTTGCCCACCTCTTCGAGGGTGTGGTCGGTGTTCATGTCGATGCCGAAGCGCATGCGCAGCACTTTCGCTTCCCGGCTGGTTAATCCGGCCAGCATGTTTTGCGTCGCTTCGCCCAGGCCTTCCGCGGTGGCTGACTCGATGGGGGAGACCACGCCGGAATCCTCGATAAAATCACCCAGGTGGGAATCCTCATCGTCACCGATCGGTGTCTCCATGGAGATCGGTTCCTTGGCGATCTTGAGTACTTTGCGAATCTTGTCTTCCGGCATATCCATGCGTTCTGCCAGCTCTTCCGGTGTGGCTTCGCGGCCCATCTCCTGAATCATCTGCCGGGAGATGCGATTCAGTTTGTTGATGGTCTCTATCATATGCACCGGTATACGGATGGTGCGCGCCTGATCGGCGATAGAACGGGTAATGGCCTGACGAATCCACCAGGTCGCATAGGTTGAAAATTTGTAACCGCGGCGATACTCGAACTTGTCCACCGCCTTCATCAGGCCGATATTGCCTTCCTGAATGAGGTCGAGAAACTGCAGTCCACGGTTGGTGTATTTCTTCGCAATGGAGATAACCAGGCGCAGGTTTGCTTCCACCATCTCTTTCTTGGCGCGGCGTGCCTTGGCCTCGCCGATCGACATCTTGCGATTGGTTTCTTTGATTTCACCAATGGTCAACAGGCAGTCGCTCTCAATGCCGACAAGGCGTTTTTGCGCACGAATGATCTCGTCGGCATGCTCTTTGAGGGCTTCCGAATGAGGCTTGCCTTTATTGATCTGGTCGATGATCCAGTCGAGATTGGTCTCATTGTCGGGAAACGATGCGATAAACTCTTTGCGGGGCATGCGTGCCTTTTCGACGCAAAGGTTCATGATGATGCGTTCCTGGTTGCGGATGCGCTCAATAGTGTCTCTCAGAGTGAAGACGAGCTGATTGAAGGTGATGGGCACCAGCTTGAATTCAAGGAATGTCTCTGAAACCGCATCCTGGGCCTTTTGCGACTTGGCGCTGGCACGGCCCTGCTTCTTCAGGGCGGAGCAGAGCGAATTATATCGCTTGCGAAGTTCTTTTCCCTTTGCCGTGACCTCTTCTGGATCGGGGCCGGTGTTTTCCGGATCGTCGCTGCTGTCGTCTTCGTCATCACCGGTGCCGTTGTTGCTGCCGGCATCCTGCGGTTGCACCGGTGTGGGGATCTCATCGGGTTCGTTGGGATCGATGAAGCCGCTGGTGATGTCGGCAAGCCGTGACTCGCCGGGTTCAATCTTCTCCAGCAGTGTGCACAGCAGGTCGACGGTGGTCGGGAAGGTGGCCAATGCGGCGGAGACCTGGTGCAGGCCCTCCTCAATGCGCTTGGCGATGCGCAGTTCGCCTTCACGGGTCAGCAGTTCGACAGTACCCATTTCACGCATATACATGCGGACCGGGTCAGTGGTGCGGCCGAATTCGCTGTCGACACTGGCCAGGGCGGCAGCTGCCGCCTCGGCGGCGTCTTCATCGGCGGAGACAACCGAGTCGCTGAGGGTGTTGTCTTCCAAATCGGGTGCCGATTCATGGACCGTGATGCCCATGTCGTTGATCATGCGGACGATATCCTCGATCTGTTCAGGCTCTACAATGCCCTCAGGAAGGTGGTCATTAACTTCCGCGTAGGTGAGGAATCCCTGTTCCTTACCCTTTGCAATCAGTTGCTTTAATTGAGATTGCTGCTGTTCCTGGTTCATCTTTTACCTTGTAGTCAGACGAGGTGTACAACACTGAGACTGAACTCACCATATTAGCACACTTTCATATACTTGTACCAGCCTTGGTCTTTCTCTGAAGACCCCTGTTTCTTACTGCTCATCCTGGCTGAGGGTGCCGGGATAGCGGCGTTTCAGCTCATTAAGCAGATCATCAGACAGTTCGCTGGGACGTAGATTCCCCGGTTGCGGTCGGGAATTTTTATGAAACTGCGCATTTAATTTGAGGAGTGCATCACGTAATTCAGCCTCCTGATCCATGCCCGGCAGATCAAACCCGTAATTGGCTAATTTGTTGAGGTGATTGAAGTGCTCCGTATCTCGCCATCGTTCCAACAAAGCTGCTTTGTTAAGCGTAGGTTGGGAACGGATTATTTCAAGTAACTGTTTGAGAATGCTTATGCCGGGTGCGTCCCACTTTTGCCAATCTTTTTCAACGCTGTCTGCAATGGTGTATAGATGGGGGCAGTCGAGCAGTAATGCAATGGCCATTCGGATCGGGGTAGGGCGTTGCTGCTTTCCACTAGACACTACACTCCTTTGTCGATTCTGGTCTTTTTGCTGAACGCCTTTGTCGAGATGGCCGTCTCTGATACCCACCACCTCTTCCAGATGCTGAAACATCATGCGGCGAAACACCCCGGATGGGAGCTTTTCCAGGAGGGGGGACGCCAGTTGGGCAAGTTTTGCGCGACCATCGATACTCTCCATCTGCACCTGATCGGTAAGTTGTTGGAAGAGAAATTTAGAGAGAGGTTGGGCCTGCTCCATGCGCGCATTGAAGGCGTCGGCACCCTCTTTGCGTATCTGGGTGTCCGGGTCCTCGCCTTGGGGTAAAAAGAGGAATTTGACTTCCCGTCCATCCCGCATCAGAGGCAGGCTGGTCAGCAGTGCTTTCCAGGCCGCATCCCGACCGGCACGGTCACCGTCAAAGCAGAATACAACCTCGGGACAGGTGCGAAAAATCAATTCCAGATGGTCATGAGTGGTGGCCGTACCGAGGGTTGCAACGGCATTGAGGATGCCATGCTGGGCCAGTGCGGCCACATCCATATAGCCCTCCACCACCAATAGTCGTGCAATCTTGGCGTTTGCCTTGCGTGCCTCATACAGGCCATAGAGTTCCCGTCCTTTATGAAACAATGCGGTTTCCGGTGAGTTCAGGTATTTCGGTTTTTCATCTCCGATGGTGCGGCCGCCGAAGCCGATGGTGCGCCCCCGCCGGTCCCGGATGGGAAAGATGATGCGGTCTCGGAAGCGGTCGTAACCCTTGCTTTCCCCCTCTTGAGTCAATCCGCATTCCAGCAGTTTGGAGACGGCGGAAGTATCCTTGCCAAGTGTGGTGAGCAGATTATCCCAACCTGGAGGCGCATAACCGATACCGAAGGCGGCGGCGATTTCACCGCTCAAGCCACGTGACTTGAGATAGTCGATTGCCAGTTCCGCATTGGGATGGTTTTTGAGTTGATGGCGGTAGAAGCGGGCTGCATCCTCCATCAAGTCATACAGCGGACGCAGGTCTGGGCCTTGGTCGTACCCGGCCTCCCGGGGTACCTCGAGGCCCGCAGCGTGAGCCAGCTCTTCCACGGCCTCGACAAAACCAAGATTTTCATACTCCATGAGAAAACCGATGGCTGATCCATGGGCGCCACAGCCGAAACAGTGGTAGAACTGTTTCTGTTGACTGACGGTGAAAGAAGGGGTCTTTTCGTCGTGGAAGGGACAACGCGCCTGAAAGTCGCGGCCTGCCTTTTTAAGTGGTACGCGCCGATTGATGACATCGACAACGTCGATGCGGTTCAAAAGGTCATCGATAAACTGTGTGGGGATCTTACCGGCCATGTTTTCCTACTGGCCTTAAAGGGAATCGGCCATGGGGCAAGAATAGCTGATAATGGCCTGTTGTGGGTCAGCCTGCCAGTTTTTGTTTGACCAGGCCGCTGACCTTGCCCATATCGGCCCGGCCTTGCATCTGGGGTTTGAGCAGCCCCATGACCTTGCCCATGTGCTGCATGCCCGAGGCGTTGGTTTCGGCGATTGCATTGTCGACCATTACCAAAATTTCATCATCGCTCAGACCGGCGGGCATATAGGTCTCGATAATGGCAATCTCGCTCTTTTCCTGCTCTGCCAGCTCCTGGCGGCCTGCGCTCTCATACTGTTTGATGGAGTCGCGCCGCTGCTTGATCATCTTTTCCAGGATCGCCAATACTTGAATATCATCCAGTTCGGTGCGTTCGTCGACCTCGCGCTGCTTGATCGCGGCGGTGATCAGACGCAAGGTACCTAGACGTGACTTCTGTTTGGCCTTCATGGCGGCCTTGACGTCATCTAAGATCTGTTCTTTAAGCATCCTGGCTGACTCCTGCGGGGCAGGGGGGGATGATCAATACTGGCGTTCGAATCGACGGCTTTCGCGGGAAACCTTTTTCAGGTTGCGTTTAACGGCGGCTGCTGCCTTACGTTTGCGTTCCCAAGTGGGCTTTTCATAGAATTCCCGGCGGCGGACTTCAGCCAGTACCCCGGCCTTCTCACAGGAGCGCTTGAAACGGCGCATGGCGACTTCAAAAGGTTCGTTCTCTTTAACGCGTACGTTCGGCATCGATGTTGTTTCCTCGAATCTGTTAAGCTTCTCGACCGGTCGAAAGGCGGAGATTCTACTCATAGCCACCCCGGTTTGCAAAGGTATAGGGCTATTTTACAGCAAAAAGTGGTACAAATATGCGGGTATTAGGTATAGAAACATCCTGTGATGAGACCGGCGTGGCCGTTTACGACAGTGAAAAGGGTCTGCTGGCTCATGCCCTGCACAGCCAGGTCGATCTGCATGCCGATTATGGTGGTGTGGTGCCGGAATTGGCATCCAGGGACCATGTGCGCAAGCTTTTACCGTTGGTCCGGCAGCTGTTTCAGGATGCCGGGATCGAGGCTGCTTCACTGGACGGTGTGGCCTACACCGCGGGTCCGGGTCTGGTGGGCGCCTTGCTGGTAGGTGCATCGGTGGGGCGGAGCATGGCCTGGTCCTGGGGTATCCCGGCGATTGGCGTGCACCATATGGAAGGCCATCTTCTGGCGCCCATGCTTGAGCCTGATCCGCCGGCCTTTCCCTTCATTGCGATGCTGGTATCCGGTGGGCACACCCAGTTGGTGGAGGTGGAAGGTATGGGTCGATACCGACTGCTCGGGGATACCCTGGACGATGCGGCCGGCGAGGCCTTCGATAAGACTGCAAAGCTCTTGGGATTACCCTATCCCGGGGGACCGGAACTGGCGAAACTGGCTGAGCAGGGCGATCCTGAGCGCTTTCATTTTCCCCGGCCGATGATCGACAGACCCGGCCTCGACTTCAGTTTCAGCGGTTTGAAGACCTTTGCCCTGAATACCATCCAGCGGGCCGAGCGTGAGGAGGGGGGCGCCCTGTCGGTTCAGACCCGGGCCGATATAGCACGCGCTTTTGAAGAGGCGGTGGTCGACACCCTTTTGCTCAAGTGTCGCAGGGCTGTCAGGCAATGTGGCATCAAGACGCTGGTGCTGGCCGGTGGGGTCAGCGCCAATCGACGATTGCGTCAGCGGATCGATGTGATGATGGCGGGTGAAGAGGGGGCTGCCTACTATCCCCGTCCCAAGTTTTGTACCGATAACGGCGCCATGATCGCTTATGCCGGCTGCCGGCGCCTATTGGCCGGGGAATCCGAGGCGCTTAGGTTTTCGGTCCGCTCCCGCTGGCCCATGGAGTCGCTGGGTGGTGAGGGGTGAGACCCTAAAGCGGGCAAATCTGTATGGGTGTCTTATACAGCACACCGGCTATCTCACGCACCATTCTCGGCATCAGATAGCCTGGCAGTTCGGTCATCAACTGTTGCTGCAGTCTCAGGATGGCCGTCTTCTCCAGCTCAAAATGGGCGGCGCCCTCAACCCGGTCGAGCAGGTGCAGGTAATAGGGCAGAACACCAATCTCAAAAAGGCGATTGCTGAGCCTGACCAGGGTATCGCAGTGATCGTTCACGCCTTTCAGTAAGACCGACTGATTCAATAGGGTGACGTCCGACGCCGCCACCCTTTTCATTCCCTCTGCGACAGCGGGCGACAGCTCATTGGGGTGATTGGCATGGATTACCATCACCTTGTTGATGGGGCAACGCTTCAAAACGCTAAGCAACTCAGTTGTGATACGTTGGGGCAGGACCACCGGTAAGCGGGTGTGAATGCGCAAGCGTTTGATCTGTGGTAGCGCTTCAAGCTGCGCCAACCATCGCTCGAGTTTGTCGTCACTGATCATCAATGGGTCTCCGCCGCTCAGGATGACCTCCTCAATCGCAGGATTGGCCTCAAGATAGTCGATGATGTGGCGCCATTGACTGTTGATAGCCGTAGCGCCGGTATAGGGGTAGTGCCGGCGAAAGCAGTAGCGGCAATGGACTGCGCATGCCCCGGTGGTGATGATCAGGATACGGCCATGATACTTCTGTAACAGCCCGGGGCTTTGCCCGGCCATGTGATCCCCCACCGGGTCGGTGCTGAATCCGTCGGCCAGATCCATCTCGCCGGCACTTGGGAGAACTTGCAGCAGTAGTGGGTCATCAGGATCGCCCTTACGCATCAGTGTGGCGAAAACTTTGGGCACCCGCAGTGAGAATTGCCTACTGGCCCGGATGTGATCGGAGACTGCCGACGGTTCGATCTGTAGATATTCGAGCAGACTGGGTACGTCGGTGAAACCGTCGGCGAGGGCCTTTCGCCACCCTGGTGCCTGCACACAGGACTCAGTCTCAGGTATGATGTGCGCCGCAATTGATATGTTTCGTGAGGATGTCATGGCTAGTTATAGCACCAATGAGTTTAAGGGTGGCCTGAAAATCATGCTGGATGGGGATCCCTGCTCCATTATTGAAAACGAATTCGTAAAGCCTGGCAAAGGTCAGGCCTTCAATCGGGTCAAGATACGCAACCTGAAGACTGGCCGGGTGTTGGAAAAGACCTTCAAATCGGGTGAATCGGTTGAAGGGGCCGATGTGCATGAGACTGAAATGCAGTATCTCTACAATGATGGCGAATTCTGGCACTTCATGGATCCGGATAGTTACGAACAGGTGAGCGCCGATCAGGCTGCAGTTGCGGAGAGTGCCAAATGGTTGAAGGAGCAGGATGTCTGTCTGGTGACCCTGTGGAATGGTGCCCCGATTATTGTCGAACCGCCTAAATTCGTGATCCTGAACATCACCGACACCGACCCGGGACTTAAAGGGGACACCTCAGGGAGTGGCGGCAAGCCGGCCACCTTAGAGACCGGGGCCGTGGTGCGTGTGCCGCTGTTCGTCCAGATCGGCGAGGCAATCAAGGTGGATACCCGCAGCGGTGAGTATGTCTCACGTGCCAAGGAAGACTGACCGGTTTAATGGCCCAAACGGACGATTGGCGACCTTCCGCCTCCGTTGAGATGATTCGGGCCAGGGCGGAGATGCTGAGCCATATCCGTCGATTCTTTGATCAGATCGGTGTGATCGAGGTGGAGACACCGGTCTGTTCGCGCTTCGCCGCAACGGACCCTGCAATAGAGAGTTTCAATACCCGTTATACCGGCCCCGAGGCGGTTCAGGGTCTCGATCTTTATCTGCATACCTCCCCAGAATTCCCCATGAAGCGGTTGTTGGCGGCAGGCAGCGGTCCGATCTATCAGATCTGTAAGGTGTTCCGTAACGGTGAGCTTGGCCGGCGCCACAATCCGGAATTTTCACTTCTGGAATGGTATCGACCGGGTCTCGATTATCATCAGCTGATGGATGAGGTGGCCAATCTGATCAACAGATTGACAGCGCGGCCGCTGCAGACCGAAAAACTGACCTATGCCCAGGCATTCGAGCGTTGGCTCGGAATGAATCCCCATGCGGCCGATCTCGATCATTTGCGGCAATGTGCCGTAGATCAGGGTATTTCTGGTGCGGAGCAGCTTGCTATCGAGGGTCGTGACGGCTGGCTCGACCTGCTGCTGAGTCATTTGATCGAACCCCAGCTGGGTCAGCACGGAATGACTTTCCTGTATGACTATCCCGCGAGTCAGGCAGCCTTGGCACAGGTGCGGGAGGATAGATATCCGGTAGCGGAACGCTTCGAACTCTATATAGGCGGAATGGAGATTGCCAACGGGTTTCAGGAACTGACCAATGCCGGTCTGCAGCGAAAGCGATTCAACGAGGACAATCGCCGACGTGGATCTTCCCGGCAAGCGGAAGTGCCAATGGATGAAGCCCTGCTTGATGCGCTGGTGGCAGGGATGCCGGAGTGTTCGGGCGTTGCCTTGGGTCTGGATCGCCTGTTAATGGTTTTGACCGGCACACACGACATACGCCAGGTGGTTACATTCGATATCGGCCGGGCTTGAAATTATCACGATAATCGACCCGCTCACTGGGTGGACGGGTGCTTGGCATCGATCGCTATTCAATGCGTGGGAAGTTGTTTCCCATATTGCTCTCTTTACTGCAGATTTAACTATTTTTTACTCATTATCTGATTTCTCCTGATTAGACTCTAACCATGAATAGTAGGGGGTAAACCTGTCTTATCTCCGATACCGGACCTAAGCTTAAGCTATAGAGGCAGTCGATGGTTTGAGTCTTCGGCTGCAGATACTTCAGGGCATGGCGTGATCTTTATCATATCGACCCCGCTACTGCCCATACCAACAATGGCTTCGAATGTTTAGGAGTATGTTGAAAGGTAAAAGCAGATACTGGATTAACATTCTTCTCTGCCTGTTTATCGGCCGAGGCGAAGCGGCCGGCGTTGTCGCTATCAGACCAGCGGCTGAGTTGCTTGTGGTACCGATTGAAACGGCGCTGGAGGGTGGGCTGGCAATCGATTGGCCACAGATAGAGCGTCTTTATGACAAGCAGCGACATCGATTCATTTGGCATCATGAAGGCGAACTGACTGAGCAGGGTAGACAACTCTTTCGTTGGCTGGCAAACGCGGAGCTGGATGGATTGAATGCCGATGATTACCATCTGGATCATCTGCGTGGGTTGGTCTTCGACCCGTCACCGGAAGTCATGGTCAATCGAGAGCTGCTGCTCAGCGACGGCTATCTCAGGCTGGCCAGAGACCTGCGATTGGGACGATATGATGCACAGTCGCTCGATCCTTTCTGGATGTTTCCAAACGAGAGTTTCGATCCGGTCGATGCCTTGTCGTCTGCACTCTCCGCCGGTGCACTGGAACAGTTACTCAACGCCCTTCGACCAAACAACAGCGCCTATCTGCAGCTGAAGGATGCGCTTGCAAAGTATCGCGACATCCAAGCCAAAGGGGGCTGGTTGACCCTCCACCTCGATGACAGTTTAAGGCTGGGTGATTCGGATCCTGCAGTTGCACTCCTCAGGCAGCGGTTACAAGGGGAATCGAGCCGGACAGGAGAAATGATACCCGATCCAAACTATTTCGATACCACTCTGGCGAAGGCGGTTAAACGATTTCAGCGGCGTCTTGGGTTGGTGCCGGATGGCATCGTGGGGTCTGCCACCCTACGAGCCCTAAATGATCCGGTGGAGACACGCATCGCACAAATACGGGCGAATCTTGAACGCTGGCGCTGGCTGCCTCATGAACTGGAGCCGCAGCACCTGATGGTCAATACAGCGGGATTTGAGATTTCTCTCATGAATCGGGACCAGGTCTTGTTTCACAAGCGCACAGTGAACGGCAGGCAGGAGCGACAAACGCCCTCGTTCAGCAGCAAAGTGACACATCTGGTTATGAATCCATTGTGGACTGTGCCCCGTAGCATCGCGGTGCAGGATATACTGCCGCAGCTGCAGCAGGACAATGAGTATCTGGCGCGTAAACAGATTCGCGTCTATGAGCGTTCAGAGGGAGAATGGGGCGAGATCGATCCGGTCGGAATCGATTGGGCAAACTATCATGAAAACAATTTTCCCTTTGTCTTGAGACAGGATGCAGGCAACAGCAACAGTCTTGGGCGGATTAAATTTCATATGCCCAATGCGCACCAGATCTATCTCCATGACACCCCTGCCCGCGGCCTGTTCGAGCGGCCGAATCGGGCCTACAGCTCTGGGTGTGTCAGGGTTGAGGCAGCTGATCAGTTGGCTCAACTGCTGGTAGAGTACGCAGAGCAGCCACAGAATGTTTGGTTGCAGCAAGCCCTGCGCAGCGGTGAAACCCAGATGGCTCCGCTCGCCAAACCGATGCCGGTCTACCTTACCTACTTCACCAGTTGGGTGGACGCTGCGGGAGATATCCATTTTCGGCCCGACATCTATCAAAGAGATACCGCTTTAATGCTGGTGATGGGTGAAGGGATTGAGCATGTAACCGCTCATTATGAGAGCAGGGCGGAGAATCCCTCGCTCTAGGGCCTGCAAACACTGATCCGATCAGCCCTGGCCCTATACCCGACAGTTAAGGCATTCTGCCTTGCATTCATGTGATTCGAGTCACAGGGTTGGCTTTACCCCGCCTGAATTTGTTAACCTGCGCGTGGATTTTGTTCGGTCTCTGCCGACAATAGTGTTACTTTTCCCATCCAAGGATAGCCGCATCCATGCCGCCAACACTGATGACTCCCAACGACAATCCCAGTTTCAGCAGACGTCGCTTTCTGCGTAACTGCGCATCAATGACAGGCCTGTTGATGTCGTCGCCCTTGTTGGTGCTCGCCGCGGGTGAGAACCGCACGCTGGCGTTTCGTCATACCCATACGGGGGAGAGGGAAACGGTGACCTATTGGCGAGATGGAGAATACCAGGTCGATCGTCTGCAGATTCTCGACCGTCTGCTCAGGGATCATCGCACTGGGGAGTCAACCCGTATGGATAGGGTGCTTCTGGACATGCTCTACCAGCTGCAGCAGGCTGTCGGCACTCAGGGTGAATTCGAAATCATCTCCGCCTACCGCTCGCCTAAAACAAACAAGATGCTGCGCAACAAGAGCGGAGGAGTGGCGAAGCGGAGTCTGCATATGCAGGGTAAGGCAATCGATATCCGGCTCTGTGGCTGCGATCTTAAGACACTGCGGGATCGTGCCGTCGCCATGAAGGCGGGTGGTGTCGGTTACTATCCAAAATCCAATTTCATCCATCTCGACACCGGGCCTTTCCGTTCATGGTCATGAGTCTGCCGGTATTCATTCGAATCAATTCAGAAGCCTGTAACTAGATCGCCGTTTGCCGTTTTGCGCTGAGACGGATAATGGTTTGTTCCAAGCCGTGATTTGAAATTTAGCGGATATTGTTTTATATTTCGAAATATGTCGAATATTAGATCTAATGACAAGCAGCTTGCGGAGATGTTTAAAGCATTGGGTAACCCCCACCGTTTGCTTCTTTTTCAGCGATTGAGTCGCTGCTGTCAGCCTGGCACCCGCTGCGATCTGGAGCAGGCGATCAGCTTCAGCGTCGGGCAGCTGGGCGAGGGTATGCAGATTGCGCCTTCTACCCTGTCGCATCATTTGAAAGCACTCCACTATGCGGGTTTGATTGAGATGGAGCGGCAGGGTAAGCGTGTCAATTGCTGGATCGATCCAGGGGTATTGGACAAACTGTCGGAATTTTTCATTCCGCAAACAGAATCAGAGAATAGTGGAGAGCGTGATGCCAGATTTAACAAACAACAGTGCACCTGAAGTATCATTGACCGATCTCCAGGACAGCCATCGTCAGGAAGTGCGCAAGGCCTACGCGGAAGTGGCGTTGGCCAGCAATTCGAATGGCTGCTGCGGTGTCGAATCGAGTTGTTGCGGCGTCTCGGACGATACGGCGATCAACACCCTGATCTCAACCCGTCTGGGCTACAGCCGGGACGATCTTGCCAAAGTGCCGAGTGGTGCCGATATGGGCTTGGGATGTGGCAATCCGAAGGCGATCGCCGCTTTGCAAACGGGCGAAGTGGTGGTCGATCTGGGTTCCGGCGGCGGATTTGACTGCTTCCTGGCGGCCTCCGAAGTGGGTGATGCGGGTCATGTGATCGGTGTGGATATGACGCCCGATATGTTGTCCAAGGCACGTAATAACGCCTTACGCGGCAAATATAAGAATGTCGAGTTCAGGTTGGGTGAAATCGAGGCCCTGCCGATTGCAGATAGCAGTGCGGATGTGATCATCTCCAATTGCGTCATTAATCTTTCACCGGATAAGGGCAGGGTATTCCGGGAGGCCTTCAGGATACTCAAACCAGGGGGGCGCCTGGCCATCTCCGACGTGGTTGCCACCGTCGAAATACCGCAAGAGATGAGAAACGATCCTCAACTGGTCTCCGGATGCATGGGTAATGCGTCGTTGATCGAGGAGTTGGAGGATTTTATGGACGCGGCAGGGTTTACAGATATCAAGATCGAACCCAAGGACGAATCCCGAGAATTTATCCGTGATTGGGCACCGGGACGCGGGATCGAGGAGTATGTGGTTTCGGCAACGATCGAGGCGACCAGGCCGTGAAACCGTAACAGGTGATAATGGGGCTATGACTCCCCACCGGTAGCAGTGGCGATCGCCTCGCCCATTCTAACGGGGCTGTCCGCAATGAAATCGTCATGCCACTCGATGGCATCCTTGGCGAACAGCAGTATCACCGTGGAGCCCATGTTGAAGCGCCCCATCTCATCGCCTTTCTCCAGTTCGACACTGACAGGTGTGGCGGAGGGTTCGTAGTCCCAACTGTTTACCCGTTGTTGGAGGGGGGTGATGGTGCCGGCCCAGACAGTCTCGATGCTGGAGACAAAAATAGCACCGACAAGGATTATCGCCATGGGGCCGAAATCGGTCTCGAAAAGAGAGATCACCCGTTCATTCCTGGCAAACAGTCTGGGTACCTTCTCGCAGGTGGTCGCATTGACGCTGAACAGACGTCCGGGGACGTGGAGCATACGCTTCAATTTTCCGCTGGCAGGCATGTGCAGACGGTGATAGTCGCGCGGAGAAAGGTAGATTGTGGCGAAGTTGCCGTCTTCGAACAGGCGGTTCATCTCCGCATCGCCGCCCAGCAGCTCGAGTAGCGAGTAGTCGTGTTCCTTTGCCTGAAATAGGAATCCCGCCTCGATATCGCCCGACTGACTGAGTGTACCGTCAGCAGGCGAGGCGACCTGATTGTCCGATTGGGTGACCGGCCGTGCATCGGGATGCAATGCGCGGGTGAAGAAATCGTTGAAACTCCTGTATTGGGCAGGATCACTCTCCAACGCCTCCTGCATATCAACCTTGTACCATTTGATCACCTGACGGATGAGAAGATCTTTCACCGGTTTCAGCTCGATACGGGCAATGCTGTGCATCAAGGAGGAGAGCAGATGGTGTGGTAACAGATATTGCAGAGCCACGAACAAGGATTGCGCAATCTTTTTGCCGGTGTCCTTAGCTGTATCGGATTGATTCATAGCGTTACTGCGCTGCATCGATCAGGTTATTGAGATCCTCAGCGATAGTAGCGGTATTGTTGTTCCGGGTAAACAGGGCATGCAGTTTCGCGTCCGGCCCAATCAGGTAGAGTGTATATTCCGTTTCGTTGTCGGCGTCGCCGAAGGCGGTAAAGACGATGTCCACCTCTTGCTTGTCTCCATGCAAGGCCTGGAAGTTGTCTGACAGCGATGCGAATGATATCGCCTTTTCTTCGATCTTGTTTCCGGGCAGGTAGAAATAGTGAATCTGCTGTTGCAGATCAGGATCCGCCGCCAGGCGATTATGTACCTGAATCAGTCTGGTGAGTGCGATCGAGGAGATTTTTCCTGGACCGGGATCAAGCATCAACAGGCTCCAATGACCTTGCAGATCGCTGAGGGAAAAGGGTTCACCCTGCTGATTGTTGAGATCGACTGGCGGTACCGGGAGTGGGGGATTGATCAAAACACCGTCGATTTGGGGTAATGTCCTGGTGTGTTGCTTTTGTGTATGGCCAGCATAATAGGCGACTGAAAATGTGATCAGCGCCAGAATCAATATGACTGCCCGGCGCTGTTTACTGGATGGCCGTCTCATGGCATGGCTTTAGGTGTATCGTCACTGTTACCCCATTCTGACCATGAACCCGGGTAGCCCCTGCAGTGCTGGTAACCCAGATGGCGCAGAACGAACCAGGCGAGAGATGAGCGATGGTGAGTCTGGCAGTAAACGACGATCTCTTTATCTTGCTCCAGTCCCAATTGGTTGAGCCGTGTCCGCAGCGCTTCGTCCGCCTTTAAGCGCAGGTTTCGATCGCGATCCATGACCTCCAACCAGTCGAGGTTGACCGCTCCCGGAATATGCCCCGGATGCCTGGAGAAGCGTGAGATACCGGAATACTCGTTCCAGCTGCGCGCGTCCCAGAGGGCGAAGTCAGGCTCACCGAGACGTTTGATTATATAGTCGACGGTGGCGACTGTATCCGTACCGGGTACTGCGGTGAAATCGGCAGTTGCGGGCGGTGATAATTCGCGACTGCAGGCATGACCCTCATTGGCCCAGGCGTGCAGTCCTCCGTTCAACAGCGAATAGTGCCCGTGTCCCATCGCCTCCAGCGTCCACAACAAGCGCGAGGCATTGCCGCCACCTTCATCATCATAAGCTACGACATGACTGTCATTACCGATGCCGAGGTCAGAGAGTGTCCGTGCCAGTGTATCGGCATCAGGCAGCAAGCCATGCGCGGGATGATCGCTGGCCACTATCCGGCTGTAGGCCAGATGTATCGCCCCTGGAATATGGAGTTGGGCATAGGTGGTCTCTTTGCATAAATCGATGACCACCAAGCCCTCCATTCCGAGCAGGTTTTGCAGCTGCTCGGGCTCGAGCAGCAGTGGGATTTCTTCGACTATCACTTAGCTTTAACAGGCACTAAGTACTAGAGCGCTTGCTGGACGCGGCCCAGGGCAGCACCTGTATTTATCGGTGCGTTCATATCGCTCAGTACGGCCTCCAAAGCACCCACGCACAACAGAATATTTTCCGCTCGGGCACTATGCCCCATCAAACCGATACGCCAAACCTTGCCAGCCAAGGCACCCAGGCCGGCGCCGATCTCCAGGTTGTACTCACTGAGTAACCGGCTTCTCACAATTGCATCGTCGACGCCTTCGGGAATGGAAACCGCATTCAGCTGGGGCAGACGATGCGCCTCGTCCACGATAAAAGTAAGACCCATGGCTTCGAGGCCAGCCTTCAAAGCATTGTGCATCTTGTTATGTCGCATCCAGGCGTTTTCCAATCCCTCATCCTGGAGTATGCAGAGTGCTTCATGTAAGCCATACAGTGCATTTACCGGTGCGGTATGGTGATAGGCTCGCTTTTGACCACTACCCCAGTATCCCATCACCAGATTCAGGTCGAGAAACCAGCTCTGTACCTTGCTGCTGCGGTTGCGTACCTTTTCCAAAGCACGTTTGTTGAAGCTGACGGGTGCAATGCCCGGTGTACAGGAGAGGCATTTCTGAGTTCCCGAATAGATTGAATCGATTCCCCATTCATCGACTTTTAGTTCACAACCACCGAGGGAAGTGACACTGTCCACGATCGTAAGGCAGTCATGGCGATGAGCAAGTTCCACCAGTTCCTTAGTATCTGAACGGGCGCCGGTTGAGGTCTCGGCGTGGACAAAGGCAAGAATCGCAGCATCGCTGTTTTGTTCGAGAGCCGCTTCGACCTTTGCCAGATCGACAGCTTTGCCCCACTCATCCTCGACCATGATCGGAGTCCCGCCGCAACGTTCCACATTCTCTTTCATGCGGCCGCCGAAGACACCATTTTGGCACACGATGACCTTGTCGCCAGGTTCGACCAGGTTGACAAAACAGGTCTCCATGCCTGCCGATCCTGGTGCCGAAACCGGCATTGTCAGCTGGTTTTCGGTCTGGAACGCATACTGAAGCAATCCCTTGGTCTGCTCCATCATCTCGACAAATACCGGATCCAGATGGCCGATGGTCGGGCGTGACAGTGCCTCGAGTATGCGGGGGTGTACATCGGAAGGGCCGGGGCCCATGAGCGTACGGACGGGTGGGTTGAAACTTGGAGTCGTCATACTGCGTTGCCTATTGTTATCGAATTAAAAAACGCTGCTGAGTATAAGTGTCGAATCCATTCGGCATCAAGTGATACCCCCCTGGCGAGGTTGCGGTAATTGATCCCTGCACAGGTTGCGGCGGCTAAATTCGGATTGTTGATCGCTGTTTTGGCAGGATGCTGACTTGTCAAATGAGCCCAGTTTTTTTATTGGGACTATCCTGATTATTTTGCTTGGTAATATCAAACTCGGAAAGAGAATCATTCAGCTATTTTTCGAGCAATCCAGCCACCCGGATTTGGGATTAAACTAAATATATTTTTTTAATTAAATCAATTGGTTGTAATTAGCTGTCCGGTATTGTGAATAAGGTCATGTTGATCTGTGATCCAGTTCCTCAGGTCATCCATGGGTCTGCCGTAATCTATTCCAGGAATTACAATACTGAGGCATCGAAATGAGATTACACCAGGCGGCTTTTTCAGCAATAACATTGAGTATCATTCTCAGTGCATGTGGTGGTGGAAGTGCTGTGACTGAGTCTGATCAGGTAGCCAACATACCTGATCAGGAAACAGCTGTCTCCAATGGTAGCGAAACAATCGTCATACCGCCTCCGAAAAACGGCGCTACATCGATTGAAGAGCCGACCACTACCACAAAGCCACCTGCAACGTCGACACCTGTTACATCAACTCCAGTAAGGCCTGCACCGACGACCAATACCCCTGAGCCTGCCGAGGTGTTCGGTGCCGCGTCTTTAACAACCGCTGCGGTGTCCGGTGACGATGTCATCCTTAGTTGGAGTCAGGCCAATGACGTTCCGCAAGGCGGATACAATATATTCATCAATGGTGTAAATTCAAAAGACCTGAGCAGTACAACAGGCACTACGGCAACCGTTCAGGGCCTGGACCTCAGCGTTCAGCACTGCTTCACGGTTCAAGCACGATATACTCAGGCCAGCCCGGTACAATTTTTTACGTCCAACAGCCGTTGTACAGATGCGCAGCAGTCAGACAGCGACAACCAGGCACCTGTAATCACCGGCAATCCGACAAACAGTGTGAATGCAGGTGAGTCCTACTCCTTTACGCCAAGCGCAACGGACAGCGACAATGACAACCTGACTTTCTCCGTCACTAATCTGCCTGCCTGGGCCCAATTCAACAACCAGACAGGTACCTTAAGCGGTTCACCAACAGCTGATGATGTAGGTGACTACAACAATATTGTCATTACTGTTTCAGATGGCACCGATGAGGACAGCTTGAATGCATTTGCAGTTACCGTGAACCCGGATGCCACAGCGCCGGTGACCGGTTCAATTTCGCTGAGGTGGGTCGCACCGACAACCCGTACTGATGGTTCGGCCCTCAACCTGTCAGAGATTCAAGGATTTTGTGTCTATGTTGGTACCACGAGAAATAATCTACAGATGGTTGCCGACATCAATGAAGGTGATAGGACTACCTACGTGTTGGATAACCTGGATCTTGGAGATTACTATGTGGCGGTATCCGTATACGATCAGCAGAATAACATGAGTAGTTATTCCAATATCGTAATGAAGACTGCTGTGAATTGATCAAGAAATAGATCGTCGCAATTTGCTGCGACACAAATTACTTTCCAGTAAAACCTGCTGCATGATTGACCTGCAGCAGGTTTTTTTTATTTAACTGTTGGTGTTATATTCTGCTTGTCTGGGAATAGTTGCCGGCTGCATTGATGTTGAGCAAGAGACCGTATCGAGTGACCTGCAAAATGCTCCCAGTAACTTGGTGGTTTATGAGTGTAAAATGGATTTTTTTCTGACATTATGTTGCCTGAGTCATGAACTCGTCAGGCGACTCAGCGCTATCCATTCGGTCTGACATCATCGAACCCTAATAAAAAACGCTGTTATTTACTTATTGATTACAGTCGTGACTACTAGCCCTTGTCCGTCAACATTGATTTTCCGGCCAGTATCCGACGTTATCGCTTCTCTTGCTGAGATTGAAACACTTGGTTGTGACAGCGGGCAATCATGAAGTTGAGTGACAAAGATGTACGAATCATTATATGGATTTAATGAGACACCCTTCCGTTTATGTGCTGACGAACAATTCTGCTATGCCCACAGCAATTATGAGCGAACCGCTGATTGCATAACATATGCACTGAAGCAGGGTGAAGGTATTCTCTTGTTAACCGGGCCTCCCGGAACCGGTAAAACAATCTTATGCAGAGATATCATCTCAAAGCTTGATCCAAATAAGTTTAGTGCCATTAATCTAATGATGGGGCAGTTGTCAGCGGAAGAGTTACTTAGGAAGATAGCGCTTGAATCGGGTATGCCGGCAGAGGAATACAATAGAGCGACATTGCTGTCTTCCATTCATCAGCGTCTGAAAGACCTGCACTATACAGACAAGCGATTGATATTGTTTCTTGATGAGGCCCACATTCTTACACAGAATACACCGGCAGAGTTGGAGCTATTGTCCGATCTGCAACAGGAGTGGCACTCGGTTCTTCAGCTGGTCCTGATAGGCAATCCCGAGTTATGGGAGTCGATTGAAGGAGCAGGTATCGAACACATACAGCAAAGGGTCTCTGCAGTGTGCGAAATGAAAAACATGACTGCTGAGCAGACTGAAGGTTATATAAAACACAGGCTTCACCGGGTGGGATGGAGGCGTGATCCCGTCATTGAGAGATTAGTTTATTCAATCATCTATGATGTCACTCAGGGACTACCACGGCTCATCAATCATTTAATGAGTCGGTTGTTGTTGGTCACCGCATTAGAAAACAGGCATCAGATAAGTATTGGTGATGTTTTGTCGGTTGCAGAGTTGTTGATCGATGAGGGTCGATTGAAACTACATTCAAATGAAACAATAGATTCTTTAAAAGAAAAGTATATACCCATAAAACCGTTACAAGATGTCTCAATACTCCCTTGCGAACACGGTAATACACCGGCAGTTGAGCTATGCTCCGGTGAAATGGTCGGGTCATCCATTAAACAATCAGCCATTGACGATTCTACGGCAATACATGATGCTGCAATTTTTGTTCACGAAGCGGAGCAAGAGTTCGATGAATTCGACCTCTCACTGGAAGATTTGGATATGCCGGATACGGAATGGATGGAGTGGGGCAGTCCTGGCCCATCATCCGTGTCCAATGGAGCAATGAATCAAGCCACTCATTCATCAGGTGAAATATTAACAGCTGAGTTCGAACAAAATTCAAGGCAGAAGAGGCGAGAATCGCGCGATTCCAATAGTGAACATCAGTGGGGTGGTGTCTGGTGGATGTCAGTTAATGATAAACGTAAGATTCGAATCTCTTCAGATGCTGCCGATGAACTGCCTTCTATAACGATTGAGGATTGCCCGGATATGTTCAATGAACCTGTGCCTCAATGGATAAATGATCGAAGAGGCGGCGAAGACATGAAAAGTACGAAACGAATGGTATTCCATGCATTTATTGTAGTAAGTTTTGTGTCGCTAATACTCTTCATTTTTTGGCTTGCAACAGGATGAAATTCTCTCGATAGTATTTGATTTTAAACTATTGGTTTAACTTCACTTAAAATGTTATTTATTGATCAATGTTTATTTCTTCATCCCTAACTATGACATTTTAAATGTGAATGGTGGCGCAGGCCGGTCGGATGTAGATCTGCGGCATAACCTGCCATATCCGGTTCCATTGTCAGTTTAATTCTCGAACAATTAATTAAACACTAGAAGATTAATGTGTGATCTAAATTGCAGTTGTAAAATAATTGTTAAATGTGGCCTTTTTGTGCAGTTGTTAGGATTTTTATGTTGTTTCAGTCGCAAACCTGCTATTACAATCTATGATGAGATTTGGGAGTTTATTTCACGGGCTTAAAGGACGAGGATCATGAAAAGGTTATTCTGCACATTGGCATTGATGGCCGGCATTGTTTCAACGAGTGTGTTTGGCGGAACAGTCATGGATGCCGGTACTTTTACAGAGAATGGAGACACTTACAATCCGTCGCCATATTCTGGAATTTTTACGGATGTTATTCACTTTGATATTGCTACTTCCGGGCTATCACTTATCTTTTCTGGATCTCATACCGGGATGGCGGCAGATGAAATGTTGCTGACAAACACGAATGATGGTGCGAATTTTCATCTTGGACCGGTGTTTTCGGAAAGTTTGAGCTTGGCTAAGGGCAGTTACGTATTTACACTCTCAGGTTTCGCCTTGAATGCGCTCGATAGCAAAATTTACTCCGACTACGATCTTACAATATCGGCCGTACCGCTTCCTGCTGCGGCTTGGTTGTTCGGTTCTGCTTTGCTTGGGTTCATCGCTTTCAGTGCAAGGCGGAAAATCTAACGCTCCATAATGCACTAAAAACTATTCAACAGGCCCGTGGTGAGAGATCTTCACGGGCCTGAGTTCGTCCTTCCCTATTGCGTTGCTTTACGTGGTAGTGGGTATAGGATCACTACAAGTTTGAGGTGGACCTCTAAATCTCTCTCAACCCTTCCGATGGTTCCACGCTTGCTGCACGGTAACCTGCAAGTGATGCGGCAATAATCGATGACCCCAGCGTCAGAAGTAGGGCGACAAGAAAGTGGTCAGGTAGCAATCTGCAGATTGTCTCACCATCCTCGGTCTGTGACATGAATAATCCGTTGATAGTGAAACTGACAGCCAGATAGATCAGTGATGCTGTCAGCCACCCGAAGAAAGCGGTGAATGCCGATTGTAAAACCGGAAACCAGATTATCTCCCCAGTACGAAAACCGACCAGCCGAAGGACGCTCAACTCTTTTCGCTTTCGGTCGACATTTGCCCACAGACTGGCGCCCAAAGAGAAGGAGAAACCAATAAGTCCGATGAGTGCGATCAACCAAAAAACCAGGCTCAGATTCTGATCCATACTACGCACGATATCGATGTCAGCAGCCCGGGTATTCACTTCAATCCCCAATTTTTGCAGTGCATCACTGATTGGTGCGACGTCATAGATGGAGCGTGTATAGAGGCGGAAGCTGGGATAGGTACGCTCCTTGTTTGCAGTATTTGTGCCGCTCCAACCGAAAACCGGGACCGCGCGACCATCGCGGAAGTCCTCTGCAGCCTCCAGCAGACTCAGGTTGGTGAAGGCGCCGTCACGGGTAAAGCTGGCGTGTCGCGCTACATCGACTACCTGGAGTGTGACGTGCACCCTTTCACTACGCCCCTTGTATCGGCGTGACAGGCTGCCATTGATCTCATCGCCCGTCTTTACCTTAAGTCTTTGTGCGGCTTTTTCCGAGAGCACAATCTGTCGCAGGTTCTCTGGAATGGTTCGTGCTTTCAGAAGTGGATCGCCTGGACCTGTCGGGATCATTTCAACTGAGACGATGCGCTTGGCTGCTTGGCTCTTCAGGTCGATGGTGGCGGCGATGGCGCGGGTGCGCGGCACAATAAAGTCGATCTCCTCCCTTGCTTGCAGTTGTTCGATCCAGGCGCTGTCATAGCGGCCACTGCCGATAGGTCGTACCTCCCTGTTGCGTGGGTCCTCTATAAGGTTGTTGAGCATGCTGCCAACGATGCCGAATTTTAGACCATAGAGGATCATCATCGGCCCAAGCACTGCCGCCAGGGCGATGATGAAGAAGCTCGACATTTGCCATTCGTTGCGGTAATCACGACCGGCCAGCCAGATGATATCCTTAAATCGATGACGCATCAGCCACTCACAACAGTTTCAGTCATCGATCCATCTGCCTCTCTATGAGTGTGGTGTTCCAGGTGACGGAGTCCCAACCGGTTGATGTGACGCCATGCATGACTGGCCAGAATGACTGTGATATGAAGTTCATCCACAAGTTCGATGAACAGTGACATTATGCGTTCGGCTGCAATGGGATCGAGCGATGCAGTGGGTTCGTCGGCAATTACGATGGCCGGCCGATGAGCCAGGGCGCGACCAATGGCAACCCGTTGACGTTCACCGACAGAGAGCATATGTGGCAGCTTGTTCAGATGTCTGTGTATACCCAGGTCATTCGCCAGCTCGTCGACCAATCCATCATCCTGCATATCGAGCAGGCGACGGGAGAGATTGATATTTTCCCGAACCGTCAGATAGGGCAGCAGCCCGCCTGTCTGCATGACATAACCGATCCGCAAACGACGAAGATCACCCAGTTTGTTGAGTTGATTCTTCTGCCATAGCGCTGAAATATCGACCGGCTCTGCGCCCCGCTCCGGTCTGAAACGAAATGACCCGATATTGCTCGGTTTCAGTGTCATCGAGAGCATATCCAGCAGGGTGCTCTTGCCACAGCCACTTTCACCAATGAGCGCTATTTTCTCTCCCAGCGCGATCTGCAGGCTCGGTACGCGTAGACGGAATGCACTGCCTTCGGCTTCTCGAGTCTTTACTACATCACGCAAATGATAGATGAGTACCTTTTCACCGGTCAGCGTTGCGCCCGGGTGGATAACAGTGGTCGTCAAATCGGGTACTCCTCCAGTTCCACGATGAAGGAGAACTAGGGCAACATTTCCAAGGCGATTGGGAAGACGGAGTCACCGGAAATCGGTCCTCCGTCCAGTGAAACCCAAAGGTCTGTATGATCATGCAATACCTGGTAGTAGTTTATCTTCTCTTCCAAGCGATTGATGAATCTGATCTGATCCCGGGCCGGCCAGTCCTGCCAATTCTCCAAGGATAGATTCATCACTTCACCGGTGTACGGTAGGTCCTCTATATATTCCCGCATAAAACCCATGTCCGCCAGATTGCCTTCGCGCGCGCCGGTCACTCGCGTTGTCGTTCCAAGTTGTTCCGGGTCCCGGGCGATCGTGGCGGCAAGACTCTTCAGATCGTTGAGGAAGGTGCGTGGAGATAGCAGGCCCTCTTCGGCTGTAATGAGAACCTGGTGCATGATGCTGTGCAGATCACTGAGCTGGTCGCGAGTCAGGAGTACGCGTACATCGAGGGTTTGTCTCTGTGGCTCGTTGATATCCCGATCGACCAACCAGGCATTGAACACGTTGGGGATCTGCCGCTTGTCTTTTTGTTGAAGATAACGCATACGCAGGGCATAGCCCAGTTTGGCAACCTTTGCCTGGAATTGGGCCAACTGATCGGTTTCTTCATCTTGTGTTGTCTGGTTTTCCCTGGCCTGGCGTTCCATAGCCATACTCTTCCCGGCCGCCGCCAGGGCGGCCAGTTTGACCTGCTCGGTGATCTGCTTGGCCAGGGCATCCAGAACTCTGCCGAATCGTTCAACATCACCTGTTTCGACACCGAAGTAGAAACTGCCGATGCCAGGATAATATGAGAGATCACGATAGGTCTCTTCTGCCTTTGTGTGATCCGCCATGATGCTTGGCGTTAAAAGGTGCAAGACCGAGAGTGCTATACCTTTGTCCTGGGCCAGCTGGCGAAGCGATGCGCTCGACATGCCGGTGCCGGAGAGTGGATCACCCGCCTCTCGGGGGCCTGCATCTGTGATCAGAACAACATAGCGGGCATCCTGTTCCTGCCAATCGATACCTGCGATAGCCTCGTTGACACCGGCATAGCTGTCTTCATTGAAATCGCGGCTGGATACGGTAGCGGCTTTGAGTGATGAGACCTGGTTGAAAAATCCGTCTGCATCCTGTCCCTGCCGGAGATCGACATAGGTCTGTGTCAAATATCCCAACCCCGGAACGGCCTGCGGATTGTCGCGAAACGCGATTAAGCCGAAGCTCACATCTCCAGTCAGATCCTCTTTGGTTATCGTGTCATAGATTTTACGCACCGCTTCGCGCGTACGGTCGATATAGGGATCCATTGAGAGAGTGGAGTCAATGACGAACACCACGGCGGAGCGGAAAGGTTTAATGATTTTGTCACTCTCTATCTCGTGTTTCTCTGCGCGGGGTGCCTTTTCTTGAACAGCGGGGGGCGGCAGGAGCGGTACGCTGGAAACTTGCAGCATACGTGCCTGTTCGTTTCCGATATAGATATCCTCATGGTCCCGGATGGGCACCAGGTAGAAATCCTTCAAAATATCGACATGGGTCCTTGGCTGGATTGCAATCACCGGTGAGTTTGTATCAAGTTCGCCCGACTCGGCAGCCTGATACAGTTGCTGATATTTTTCTTTATCATCACTGCTTATCAGCGCCTTCAGTTTCGCTTTCTCATTGAAAAGAAGGACACGATCGTTCCCCAAAGGGTCGCGAAACGCGACAGTCAAACCTTGATTCCAGGGAATGGTGTTGGTTTCCGGCATCCAACCGGCTATTTCACCGTGCCGATTATGGCCGAGTTGTAACCAGGTAGTAGAGCCATTCTCGATCTTTCGCTTATACACATAGAAGACGCTGAATGGTGTGGCAGGATCACCCTTAGTCTGTTGTATTTCCTTATAAAAATGAGCGCCTGGCTTACTCAGGACTCGCTGGTAGAGGGCCTGCTTCCCCTCCATGAGCAGGGGGTGTTGTTGCGCAGCTCCCTGGAGTAAGGAAGGGAAGAGAATACAGATCAATAGAGTGAGGATCGATTTCAGGGTGGCCATCGTTTTATCCTTGAATGCGAGCTACTGCCAGTTCAATAAAAGTCGCTTTGCTGCAAGATCCCCTTTTTTAGCTTGCTCTTCGGTGGTCTTTCTCAACCTGTTGAGCCGTTCATTCGCCTTGACCAAGCCCTTGTCAGCTGCTGCCGAATACCATTTATGTGCCTGATATGCATCAGGAATTTCTAGTAAAGAGTTGCCTTCGGCAAAATGGTTCGGGTCGTGCATGCTAGCCAGTGTAAAGGCTGCTGTAGCATCTCCTTCGCGTGCAGCATAAAAAAGCAATAGATATGCGTCTGTCAACTTCCCTTCATTCTGGTATGCAGTCGCCTGGCTAAGGATTTGTTTTGGATTTAAGGCGGTTTCACCAGAGCGTAAGCTAGATATTAATGCGCGGGCCGATCCCCCTTCGGCGAACTCAATGGCAGCGGATTCTGCTTCAATTGCAGTGTTTTCCGAGGGTGAAGGGTGATCCGCGATTTCAGTTTCTTCAGCGGTATCGGCCTCATCTTCAACCGGGGCAGTCTGCTCCTTGGCTGAGTCGATCTGAGCCCTAATAATGGGGTCGATCTGACTCTCCTCCAGAGGAGGCGCCAGATCGATCTCTTCTTCCGGTGCAAAGAAGTAGTAGATAGCAGCGAGTATCAGCGCGGCAATGGCTATCTCTAATGCCACACGCAGTTTGTCGGAGCGCGTCAGTCTCTCCGCGTCCTGTGTATACTCATCGGGTAATTTGGAATCCGGACTTGTCATACTCTCTTATTATCTGAATTTTAGGCTGGCCTGGATGCCGTCGCCATCCATTCAACCACTCATGAACTACAGCCTTAACATTTGAACAGAACAGACACCTAAAATCTATATATATGCGATAGGTGGAAAAGCCGATAAATGGGCTTGCCCTACAAAGTTGCTTCGAGTGCCAATGCCAGACATGAATCCGGTGTCATCGAGATCTGATCTCATAATGGTTTGACGACATCCGCTCACAATTGCCTGCATAAATAAAAATGATTATCATTAATGATTGTTGGAGCGGATATGGTCTACGAAAGGGGGCAAAGCGCCTCTGCCAGGGCCTGTTCTGTCGATTCCATGGTTTTGGAACCACCAAGCGGCAGTGACGTTATTCGGTATGCTGTCTTTATCTATCTAAGGGTTTTGCGGAACTGCAAGGGTTGCGTTTGTTTACGATCAGTCGTTCTCTTTTTTTTGCTGTTATCTCGAATCTTAATATTGTTCGTCAATCGGAGTATGCCGTCACTGCCGAGAACTCCCAACTTGTTGGTGTGTTTGTTCAATAGAATTGTAGTGGTATCAAATACGGATGGACGTCTGATACAGACGATTCGCCAGCCGAATTTCCTTAGGACAGCGAGTCCATTGACCTGCTCTTTTTTGAGATAGTACTTGGGTTCGGAGGGAATCGGTCCCATGCCTATTCTTTTATCTATATTAGATTTCATGCTGTGATGATGGTTTTCAAGATATTGCGGCAGAGGCTTTACCCCGGTCCCTGGAATACACATCCCCGCACAGTAATAAGATCCTGTCTTCTCTCAAAAGGAAATTATTTCCTAAATCGATGTTCAGATAAATACACAATACCTCTACAATTTATAGGCATTGAACTATCTGAGAGCAAATGGTGTGTACAGTTATTTACAATCTGCAAGAGCAGTTATCGGGACTGCGCCATTTCACCACTAGGGGTCAAGAATTTACATGGAAAGTTAAAGTTCTTTCTTAGATGGTACCGGGGGCGGGACTTGAACCCGCATGGTATTGCTACCGGTGGATTTTGAATCCACTGCGTCTACCAATTCCGCCACCCCGGCTTCGTGAAGCGGCAAAGTATACCTAATTTTTTGAGGCTATGCAGAATAATTGATGGAATCTTTGGAGGAGCCGGTCTTCTCTATCGCCCGTGCGGGCCGACCGAAATAGTAGCCCTGACCATAGCGGAACCCCAGCTTGGCGAGCTGTTCCGCGATCTGGGCTGATTCAATACCCTCCGCCACCAGTAAGTGCCCGGATTCGGATATCATCTTCGCCAGGTGGTTTAGGATAAGGTTGTCCGCCCTATCGTCGACCAGCCGCGTGAGGGTGATATCAAACTTGACCACATCGACCGGCATGGCACCCAGATAACGCAGCGATGAGTATCCGCTGCCGAAGTCATCCAGGGCGATACTAAAGCCCATGTTACGCAGGATTTCCAAGTTCTTTCTGGCTGTTTGGAGCTGGGTGATGAGAGCGGTTTCAGTGATCTCTATCAGCAATTTATAATCGGCCATGAATGGCTTGAATGCCGCTAACTGTTGCAGCAGCTCATGCTCTACGATGGCGGGAGCGGAGATATTGATTGAAACCCCCGTATTGACTGGGATTCTCCCCTCCCGGAGGTCGCTGATCGCCTTTTCAATAACATGGAAATCAAGGTCCAGATCGAGACTTCGTGCTTCGACTAGCGGGAATATGTGAGAGGGCATGATCAGTTGCCCGTCATGAACTATTCGCACCAGGGCTTCGTAATACTGGGGCTTGCCGTTTTCCAGATCTACAATCGGTTGGTAGTGCATGACAAGTCCGGTACCACGGGTGACAGCCTCGTAGACCGCAGTGTGGGTACGATTGGAAAAGAGGCCGCGAGCGTTTTCCGCTAACTCCGGTTTGAAACGGATAATACTCGAATAGCCAGGGCGTTTGGCAAAATGTATCGCAATATCCGCCTGCCAATGCAGGGCATTGATGTTTTCACCTTTCTCCGCTTTTATGTCCGCCACGCCAATACTTATCCGCACAGGCTCATTGATGCCGAGCTTGTCAAAGGGATAGTTGATGACGGCTAGATGACACTGTTTGGCAATCTGCATGGCCTTGCGGGACGGGATACCCATGAGAATGGTCGCAAACTCATCGCCACTGAGTCTGAACAGCTGATCCCGACTGTGCAATATATGCTTCAGTGTTTGTGCGACGGCGATTAATACTTCATCACCAGTATGATGACCATAAGTGTCGTTAAGTGCCTTGAAGTGGTTGATATCGAACAGTATCAGACAGATCTCGTCAGCACTGTGCTTGAACACATCGGTCACTTCCCTCCAGTAACTATCGAAGGCGCGACGGTTCATCACGCCAGTCAATGGATCATGCTGCACGATATCATCCAACTCTTGAGTCTTCTGATCCAGGTACGAATTCGCCTGATTCAATCTGTTGTGGTAGGCGTACAGTGATGTCTGTATCTTATCCAGCTCCTTAATGAACAGTGGTTTTACTGTTTGTTGCTTAACGGCTGTTCGAGGTGAGCTTTGCAACTGATCGATCTGTTGCGATATTTGTAGTATCGGACGATTCACAAGCCAGGCAGCCAATGGAAAGATCAACAGTGTCAGTATCAGCGCGGTACCGGCCAGCTGCAGCAAGGATTGCTTGACGACCGGCTTGATGGCTTGTGCATAGGGGTCGCTGGTAAGCCTGTAATCGATGTACTCCAACAGAGATTGGCTCGATATCATATCGATCTCATCGATGGTAACCCTGATACTGTTTCGGTTGATATGGTTGAAGTGGCTGAAGCCTTTAAGAACTGGGAATAGGTTGCTTAAAGTGGCCAGATATCCCAGTTTTTTTCCGCTGTTCGATTCCTTCATCGGAATGATAACCACGATTAGCGGTTCAAAATTATTAACCTGAATGTAGTGACCGATACCATCGGTATCTATCTTCCGGGGCAGTATTGAGGTGTCCATGGGGGCGAGCATATTGCCATGGAGGTCATAGATCGCAACATCGAGCGTGTAGACCGATACATATTCGATGTTTTTTGCCCTGTATTGGTACCAATAACTGTAAAAGGTTGGGTTGTTGAGCTGTTGCCCAACTTCCTCCCAAGCCGCCAGCTGGCGGGTTTTTTCTCTGGTCTGGCTGATGGCTTCGGATAATGCCGATTCGATTTCAGCCGCTGCGCTATGCTCATTGGCGATACGAAATTTATTATCCAATTGCTCAAACTCTCTATAAGTGAGGTTACCGAGAGTAAATAGCAGGATTAGAAAAAGCATCACGAAGAGTATCGTGAAGAGACTGAGGGATAGCGGTTTTGGTCTGAACGTCATGGACAGTTGCTCTGTTTATAATCCCTCATAATGATTTTTCAATGCCATCAAGCAGATCAAATTCATATGCATGATCAAAAAAATGGTTAGCCCCATCAATTTCTACAATGTCAGCCTGATGTGTCTGCAACTGCGGTTTCCAGTCCGGACCCAGACGGTCGTCACCGCCACCGAATATTATAGTGGGTTTTATCTTCATACCGGAAATCGCCTTGAGTGTTCGATGCGGGTCCCAGGCAAGATAGGAAAGATAATTTTTTGCTGTTGTGGCGTAGTAATCACAATATGCCAACCGATATCTTTCTATTCTGACTCCATTCCGATTCAGATCGGCCTCGGCACGCAATCGCTCTGCCGCATTCTCCTTTGCAACAGGACCTTGAAGGAATGCGATCAGGCTAATCAGCAGGCTCTTCTCAATGGGAGAGTCGGGATAGGCATCGAGATAGGAAACCAGGTTCAAACTGCCGGCGCTATGACCGATGAGGGTAACAGGACGATCTGTCTGATCGTAGAGCCAATCCACCCAAAGGGCGATCTCATTCGTGTCCTGCTGCATGGAGTGGTTATGAACGGCTTCACAAGCAAGGCTTTGTCGTCGATTATTGATGCCCAAGGATAGATTCGGCAGCAGTACCTTGTAACCGGCTTCATGCAGGGCATTGCCGATTCGGCGTACCGTAAAGAAATCCCTTGTCTGGAGAAAACCATGCAGTATGAGTATAGGGGAGGCACTGCTTGTCGTATCAAGGTATTCCGCATTGATCGTCAGTCCGCTGTCCGTTTGCAGGTGGATAATTTCGCTATGGGCTATACCGGATAGAAGAGGAAAGACCAGGACAGCCAACCATTGAAATGTACGGCATGGAGCCTGAAACCTGCATATGATCATCCTAATCCCCCTATACTATGTACCTCGGCAATTTCGATGGTGTTTTCAATTGCCAAAGTTTGTGACCGAGGTTCTGAATGTCTCCCTAATCCTTACTCAGAATAAGGCCAACGGTTGATAATAATGCCAGATTGCGGAAAAGTGAATGATTCACCGCATTCACGTGACGTGCTACTATCCGCGCGCTATGCAGCTATCCGACTTTGATTACCACTTACCCGAGGGGCTTATCGCTCAGTTTCCGCATGCGCAACGTAGCGGAAGTCGCATGCTTGGATTGTTACAGGGGGAGACGGGGCCGAAGGATCTGATGTTCACTGATCTTCCTTCGCTACTACAACCAGGGGATCTGTTGGTGCTGAATGATACGCGGGTGATGCGCGCACGGCTCTATGGACATAAGTTGAGCGGTGGCAAGGTCGAAATATTGATTGAACGTATCCTGGAGCCGGGGTTGGCGATGGCGCATATTCGCGCCAGCAAATCACCCAGGACCGGTTCTCAAATAAAACTGGTCGACACTGATCACACAGTAGAGGTCACGGCACGAGAAGGCGGTCTGTATTTGCTTCGAACCATGACCGACGACTTCTACCATGTGATGGATAAGCATGGTCATATGCCATTACCTCCTTACATTGATCGTAGCGACAGACCTGTCGATGTAGAGCGTTACCAAACTGTTTTCGCACAGAAGCCCGGTGCGGTGGCCGCACCCACCGCGGGCTTGCATTTCGACCATGAAATGTTGGATAGGCTCAAGGATATGGGGGTCGATCTTGCGACTGTGACCCTGCATGTGGGCGCCGGAACCTTTCAACCGGTGAGGGTGAGCAACCTGGATGAGCATGTCATGCACAGGGAGTATATCGAGGTTGACGAAGCAGTCTGCAATAAGGTTGTTGACACACGCGAAAGGGGTGGACGTGTGGTTGCTGTCGGCACGACATGCGTGCGGAGTCTGGAGGCGGCCTCGGGTAACGGAACGATTGAGCCCTATCAGGATGATACCCGACTCTTCATCAAACCGGGTTACCGGTTTCGCAGTGTCGATGCAATGATCACAAACTTTCATCTGCCCCAATCAACACTGTTGATGCTAGTGGCGGCTTTTGCCGGATATGATCGCATCATGAAGGCCTATCAGCATGCGATTGAAAAGCGCTACCGTTTTTTCAGCTATGGCGATGCGATGTTCCTGACGCCTGACGGGGAATTGAAAAGATAAAAAAAAGCGCGGCAGGGGTGCCGCGCTGAATATATCCACCAAAGGAGGATGGAGGAGTGAAAAGTGCTGATAAATGATCAGCACATAAACATTTTCTAATATAATTATGGTTCTGTCAAGATTAATTAGGGAAAACCCGAATGTCATCACAGAATTTTACAATGCACCGTAGCCAGGTTTTCCAATGAGCCGGGGTGTGTTGGAAGCTTTATAAGAAATCCTATGAAATTCGAGCTATTTCAAACAGATGGGCAATCACGGCGTGGTCGCTTGCAGTTCGACAGAGGAACCGTCGAAACCCCTGCGTTCATGCCCGTTGGCACCTACGGGACAGTCAAGGCAATGACCCCAGAGGAGCTGGTTGATTTGGGTGCCGAAATCATACTCGGCAATACCTTCCACCTGATGCTCAGACCCGGAACCGAGGTGATCAGTAAGCATGGCGACCTGCATGGTTTTGCCCACTGGGAGAAACCGATTCTCACCGACTCGGGGGGATTTCAGGTCTACAGCCTGGGGGAGATGCGCAAGATCTCCGAGCAAGGGGTCACCTTCCGTTCGCCCATCGACGGCAGCAAAGTCTTCATGGGCCCTGAAGAGTCGATGCAGGTGCAACGGGAGCTTGGCTCGGATATCGTCATGATCTTCGACGAGTGTACCCCCTACCCGGCAACGGAAGAGGAGGCGAGGGTGTCGATGGAACTCTCGCTGCGCTGGGCGGCGCGCAGTCGCGACGCACACGGCGACAATTCGTCGGCCCTGTTCGGTATCGTCCAGGGCGGGATGTTCGATGAGTTGCGCGATCGATCCCTGCAGGGTTTGATCGGGATCGGCTTCGATGGCTATGCGGTCGGCGGCCTCTCGGTGGGCGAACCCGAAGCGGATCGCTGGCGCATCCTGGATTTTCTAGGCCCGCGGCTGCCGCTGGACAAGCCACGCTACCTGATGGGAGTAGGCACACCGGAAGACATCGTCGAATCGGTGCATCGGGGCATCGACATGTTCGACTGCGTGATGCCGACCCGTAATGCGCGAAACGGCCACCTGTTCACCCATCAGGGAGTAGTGCGTATCCGCCATGCGGCCCATCAATACGATGAGAGCCCACTGGATCCGGAGTGTGATTGCTATACCTGCAAAAACTACAGCCGCGCCTATCTGCGCCACCTGGACAAATGCAACGAGATCCTCGGGGCGCGGTTGAATACCATTCACAACCTCTATTATTACCAGAAGTTGATGTGCGACCTACGGAGTGCGATCGAGAGTGGGACACTACAGGAGTATACTCAGCTGTTTTATGAAAAGCGGGGGATCAAGTGGGGGAAGTGTTCTTAGACCATGCATCATCTACGCATTGCTTAATAGACAAATGATTTTCGGGAGCAAATGTCTATTTTGCGACCTGAACGGACCAAACCGAGTTGTTACTCTGACGCTAAAAGTCCTGGGCAGTGACTCCGCCCCTGTTGCGGCAGGGCATCGTTTCTAGAAGCTGTCTTCCCGTTGCTGGTTAGGGTAACTCAGCGGTCAGGGGCGTCTTCCAGTTCACGCACGAAAATCGCCTGATGGATATCACTGAGGCTAATGATCCCGGCCAGCCGGCGATCCTGGTCTACCACGGGGATGCGACGAAAACCGTGCAGGTCCATCTGTGCCGCCGCCTTCATGACGGGGGCGTCAATCTCGATGGAGATGACTGAGGGAGACATCAACTCACCAACACTCTTCTGCAGCACGCCACCATATGAGGATTCCATCGCCTGGAAGTCCAGGGCCTGGGCAGGATCATCTAGAAACTGGGTATAGCCGGGCAGGAGGGCCTTGAGGATATCCTTCTCCGAGATGACGCCCACAAGCCGGTTATTATCATCAACCACCGGCAGTCCACTGATCTTCTCGCTTGCGATGGTTTCCGCTACCGATCGAATGGTGTCATTCTCTGTAGTGGTATAGACACCGCGGTGCATGACATCATGCACCTGCATGGCGCCCTCCGCCGCCGAGGTCTGAGTTGATTGGGGAGTCCTATCGGGGATTTCCGGAAAGAAGTCCTTGCCCTCCCCGGGGACGATGATACGCTCCTCTTCGCTCACGGGCTCCGGTTTTGGCCATTGACCTGGTACCGGGTTCGGCTCAGTCAGAAAGCCAGAGGTCGCAGCCAGGTCCTTCATGACCGGGTTCCAGAAGAGATCATGACCTGGGACTTCACAGCTGAATTCGATGGGAATGCCGTTAGGGTCGTAGGAGTAGATCGACAAGAAACAGCCGTGATCGATAATATCCGAGCAGTGGAATCCTGCCGCATCCAGGCGGGACATTATCTCCCCGAGGGCATTCTTGTCGGCCACGCCGATGGCAATGTGGTCGAAGATGAACGATCCTTTCACCGGATCACCGTGTCGACGTGGTCGAACGGGTTCCACATCATGCCACTCAAAAAACGAGATGCGGTTATTGCCGGAGACGAGGAAGAAGTACTGACGGTAGCCGGGTGAGCCGTAGGCATAGACAAGGCGCATCCCCAGCAGATCTCGCCAGAACTTGACCGTCAGTTCGATGTCGTGGGTGGCAAAGGCGGTATGGTGAATGCCGGTGAACTCAGTTTTCATACGCTTGCTTGATGCTTGTAATCACTCTGGCTAAGACCCTATCCATCGCCTCTTCCCCCGTCAAGTCAACCGTGGAGGCGCTGCCGATTGGTCCATAGATACGAACAACAAGTTTGGGATCAGAGTAAAAACTATCTGGCAGCCTATATCAGCAATTGCTAAAGGTCTAGTTTTAGCCGATTCCAGAATTTCACTTACCGTTAATTGAGATTTTATTCAGGCAATACGTCGTGATAAGTAATCTGTAACTATGCTTTTATCCATGATGTTTATGATTCACGAAATTCATTCAATAAATCTGGTGCAAGGTTTATTGTGAGCCCGCATCTGTAAAGCCATCCGAAGTAATCATTTCCCCATCTTCGTCGATGATCACGGCATCGATATCCTCCAGACGATTGACCAGCGCCATACCTTTTTCCGCGCCAAGCACGAAGACGCTGGTGGATAGGGCATCGGTGCGGGTTGCGTTGGGGCCGATGATGGTGACGCTCTGCAGGGTGCCGGCGGAGCGCCCGGTTTTGGGGCTGATGATGTGGTGGTAGCGTACGCCGTCACGTTCGAAGAAGCGTTCGTAATCACCTGAGGTGGAGATGGCGTTGTCGACAAGGGGTAGCATGGCGGCCATGCGTTCCTTGTCCCTCGGTGCCTGGATGCCGATGTGCCAGGGCCGGCCGCGATGGTCGCCCAGCAGGCGGCTGTCTCCACCGGCGCTGATCAGCGCATGCCCGATGCCTCTCTGTTGCAGCAGTTCGATGCCCCGGTCGACGGCGTAGCCTTTGGCGATGCCGCCGAGGTCGATGCGCACGCCTGGCTTTTCGAACGAGACCGTGCGGTTAGCCGCGGCCAGTCGAATATTGCGATAGTCGATCAGGGGCAGGGCAGTGTCGATCGTCGAATCGCTTGGCTTTACTCCCTTGCGATAGTCGTAACGGTGCCCAATGGAGGCGAAGGTGATATCGAAGGCGCCTTTGGTCAGCTCGGAGTATACGTGGGAGGTTTCGAGCAGGCGGTAAAACTCCTCCGAGATAACCACAGGTTCGCTTGCGGCCATGCGGTTGACGAGGGCGAGCTCACTGTGCTCGATATAAGGGCTCAGTTTTTTGTCCAGGCGCCTAAACTCCTCCATGACGGCTTGAACCGCCGCCTCGCCTTGGCTTTTGTCCTGGTGCCATAACTGGACACTGACTTTGGTGCCCATGATCGCCTCTTCTCCACTGATCCATGCAGCGTGCAGCGGCTGAAACAGAGCGCAGCAGGTAACCGCTATCAACAGCAGGAGGTGATTATGAATACTCCACATCATTCTTCCGAATTTCATCGCCGAAATATATGTGCTCATTGACGGTGATTGGCGTCCATTTGCGGCTTGCTCTTTCACAGCGCATCAGCCATTCGACTAGGGGCTGTTGAGTAAACCGGAGATCATCAACCGCCTGCAAAGCGAAACGCTGTCACAGGTGGACAATCGATGCATCAAGAGGGCAGAAAATCGATGGGATAGGAGACCACCGCGGTATCAACATCCTTGGCGGGAAACTTAAACAACTTGATACGTGACACCAATTTGCGTTCCAGTTTCTTATCGTTCAGCTCGGATGAAAGTATGACGCACCTGGTCACCTTTCCGGCAGGTGTTATCGTCAACTCCAACACTACCTTGCCACGCAGTGTGGGATCTTTCCGCAAGGCGCGATTGTAGAGTGCGTAGACAGCCCCTTTGTTCTGATCGAAGACCACCTGTATCTCTTCACGGGTACGGTTCCCTTTGAAATTCTTGCCTTTGCCCTTTCCGCGGGCCGCCGCTTTCGTCTCCTCGCTGATGGCGCTACTCTGCACCTCGGTCGTTCGGCGTCCTGAGAGTCCGGCGCCTCCCGTCTCACTGCTCAGGGCGGCGGTATTGATCCCGCCACTGCCACTGGCGACACCGGACGAGATGATCGAACGTTGGCTGCGGTATGTCTTCTTACCGGTAGTCGATAGTTTCTGTACACCCTTGACACTCGATTCGATCTGTTCTTCGCGCAGATCGGCCAATTGATCGGCGAAGGCCAGCAGGCCCGCGCTTGCCGCTTTCTTGCGCGCGTCCTCTTTAGTCGGCTTTTTCTTCGCCACCTGTTTTTCCGGCGGCTTTTGCGGTTCGGGTTTCTTCTTCTCTTCCGGCTTCTTCTTCTCCGGTTTTTTCTTCTCGGGTTCCGGCAGCTTCTTCTTGACGATCTTTTTCGGTTTCGGCGGCTCTTTCTTCTGCTCAAGGATCAGTCTCGCCAGCCGGGGCGGCAGGGTCTGTTTCTTGAAACGCTCTTTTTCCGGCAGCTCGATCATCGGCACGAGGGTGCCTGACAGCAGCGCGATGATCAGTACCACCAGGGCAATGATCTGAAATCGCCGCTCGTCGGCGGATGCCGTGTACCAGGGTAGATAGGTGGAGTGTCGATAGGAGGCGCTCACAACGGCTGTCCTCCATTGGGCTTTTCACTCTTTCTCAATACCGCCAGGGAGACATTGGGGTATTCAGATTCGGCACAGGTTGCCATGACGCGCTTCAGCAGGGTGTAGGGGATCGTCTTCTCACCCATGATGGTGATCTTGCCCCTGAAGGGTTCCAGGCTGCTCGTTTTGGATCTCTCCGCGTGACGCTGCAGTTCACTCTTCAAGGCGGGCAGCGTGGTCCCGCTGGGCAAGGGTTGCGCAAGGTCCATGACCCGGTGTCCCTGTACCAGGATCTCATTGTGATTGACCATCACCACCAGGGTCTCGCGTGGTTTCAAGCTTGCCACCGACTCGGGCAGGCTCAATGCCTTTGCGTTGGGCAGCACTTGAACCTCACCGGAATTGACCAACAGGAAGAAGACCAGGATGGTAAAGATATCCATCAGGGAGACCAGGTTGAGTATGGCATGGCCTTTGTTTCGCCGATGATGACGATCCATGCGTTTTGCCCGGCGTGACATCTTCATGATGCGTTACCTTCATCCTGTTTCTGTGCGGCTACCGGTGGGGCATCGCCCAACGCAATATCGGGGAACAATTCATACTGAACGAGGGTGCCGGCTTCCATGTTCTCTGTCATGCGCACGGCATCCATCACCTGCACCATGGTTTCGTATCTGGTATTCGGTTCCGACAGGATGAAGATATTGCGTTTATCCTGAAAGCGGACCTTGATCTGCACCAGCAGCTCGTTCAAACCTTTCACGTCGTAACCATCCGGGGTGTTCTTCAGGCGTCTGATCAGGCCGCCTTCCCGATCCGCAACTTCGAGGCTGTCGGGGCGGATGATCACTTCCAACTGAAGCTCTTTGATCGCCTTCAGGGTGCCTTCACTGGCAGGGGGCAGATAGAGCTCGATAATGGAGAACCTGGAAAACGCGGCGGTGATCAACAAAAAGGGAATCAGGATCACCATCAGGTTGAGGAAGGCTGTAATGTTCAGCTCTTCCCCCTGTCGATGGCGCCTCAGCCGTTCTCTCATGCCTTGCTCCGTGTGCTGAATGCCTGTTCGCTGAAGATGTTGAGAAATTTCACCGAGGCCATCTCCAGGCTGTCGACGATGGCGGTGGTCTTACTCTGCAGCACGGCATACACCAGCAACAGGGGGATGGCCGCCATCAGCCCGAAGGCGGTGGTGTTCATGGCTACCGAGATACTGGCTGACAGCAGGTCCGCCTTCTCCGCGGGATCGGCGTTGGAGACGGCGGTAAAGGCCTGAATCAGACCTATGATGGTGCCCAACAGGCCGAGCAGGGTAGCGATGTTGGCTAGCGTGCTGAGATAGTGGGTGCGTTTTTCCATCCGTGGGATCGCCTCCATCAATCCCTCCTCCATGGCCACCTCGACATCGTCCCGGCGCCTGGCGGTACGTGCCCGTGCCAGGCCGTAAGTCAACATGGTGCCGATGGCGGTCTTGGATTTGTTGGCGGTCTCCATGGCGGACTTGAAGTCGCCGTCATTGAGATGGGGCAGGACCTTTCTCCAGGTGCGCTTGTTGCTGCCGGTCTGTATGGTCAGAAAGACCCAGCGTTCGATGGCTATCGCCACGCCCCCTGCAAAGATCAGCAGGATAGGGTACATAAAGAGTCCGCCTTCCTGAAAAAATCGGATGATGGGGTCGATGAGCTCCATAGGATTCTCCGTTGTTTAACGCCTGAATATCGGTTTGCTGTAAATATATGCATCCAGTGGTGGATAAAAACACACATCTGATGCAAGAAATCGGGTTGTTTCAGTCATGCGGCACCGAGCAATAGATTCTTTACGGTTTTTCACTGAATGTCTGGTACCAATCGATCTGTCTGCGAAATACATCACGGTCCAGCGGAGCAAACAGCTCATCTCTGCGACCTGTTTCAGGGGGCATCATATTGGTGAGGCGCTTGGCCGAACGCCAGGGCACTACATAGAGTATATTGGGCGACTCTTTGTTGCCGAAGATGGCCGTGCCTTCCAGGTCGAGACGCTGTTCCGCATGCAGATTATGTGACGACAGCAACAACACAGTCATCGCTATCATCAACACGCTTTTAAGTTGCTTATTCATCATATCCGCTTTCCGCTATTTTGATGACTTGATGCGTCGTTCGAGATCCAGAATCCAGCCGCCAATCTCCTTATCGTTCGTGTCGCCCAATGCCTGGCACCGCTTATAGTGCTGCAGCGCCAGTTCGGGTCTGCTCAGATAAAGATCGTAAAGGATTCCCAGATTACGGTGAGCGAGCAGGTAATCGGGTTCGATTTTCAGGGCCGTGCGATAGGTCTGCTCCGCCTGCTGAAACTTTCCCTGCATCCTGAGTGCGACACCCAGTTGGTTATGGGCGGGCAGGCTGTCCGGCTTCAACTCAAGGGCTGTGGTAAATGACTCTGCGGCCTTGGCCGGTTCGCCTTCATTCAGCTGTATGATTCCCAGGTTGATGTGGGGACCGGGCAATCGGGGATTTTGATCGATCAATGCCTGCAGGTTCAGTTTCGCCTTGTCGATTTTATCCTGACGCATCAACGCAACAGCCGCATCGAATCTTTTTTGCAGTTGCGGGTCGGCGCTGCTCGACTGGTCAGCCCCAACCTCACTGATTGCAGGCCTGGCCTCATCTTTAGTTGCAGTGGTCGTGGTGCTGCAACCCGAAAGAAGCAGGAAAATTGAGATCATACCTGAGACAAGACTGACGCCTGTCCAGTTGCGTGGATGGATACTAATTGATTGCATCGATCCACGCCTCCCGCTTCTCCTGTTTTGCATAGCGCCCGGGTAACAGTTTTGCCAGTGCATTGAAGCTCTTTCTTACCCACTCGTCATAGATTCCGCTGGATACTCTTTCGATATTTGATTCGTAGAGCGAGATCGCCTTCTCTTCAAACGGAAAGGCTTGCTCTTCCAGCAGGATCTCGTATTGCTCCAATTCATCCGTATTCAATCCCTTCGGTCTCTCGGACTCCATCAAGGCTGTCCCGAACTGCCGGTACATTTCACCGATTTGGTAGGTGGCACTGGTCGTGACCTCGGCCACACCATACTTGATAGCCTTTTTATAGGCGCTGATGGCAGTCTGCATCTGTTGTTTTTTACGCTTCAGATTTTTCTCCAGTGGCGCCTTCAGCTTAATACCCTGGAAACGCTTCATGTTTGCCTCAGCAAGTTGCAAAGACGCTTGAGCCGCCAGGTAGCGTGTGCGGTCACTACGTTGCTTTCCAGCACCTGCATCGATCTTGATCAATTCTTTCAGCCACCAGTCCCGCTTACCCTTTTCACCTCTCTTATGGTAAAGCTCAACCAGTTTTTGTCCGCCCTCCATCGCTTGTTCAACCGGAGCCGGAAAGGCCTTGATATAGCTTTTGTAAGCGGCAATCGCCTGTTTCTCTTTGCCCGCTTTTTCATACAGCTCCGCAGAGCGCCAGCCGGCCTCGCGGCGTATTTCGGGGGAGGATGCCTGGGTGGACAGAGTCGCCAGTTCCGCTGCCGCCTTGAGTGGTTGCTTGGTCTCCATGTAGGCGACAGCCAGTTTACTGTTGACCTCCGGTATTAACTCGCTTTTCGGGTATTTGGCCTTATAGGATTCCAGGATTTTAACCGAGCCAGCCCAGTCTCCTGCAGCGATCAGGCTGGCGGCGGCATCATATTCTGCAGTGGACAATATCTCTGCTTTCGGTGCCTGTTTCCCAATACGCATAAAGGCTTGAGCCGCCCCTTTGTGCTTGCCCTGGGAGCGTAATGCCGAACCCTGTTGGTAGATGCTCGCAGCCAGCCTCTCCTCAAGGAGTTTTTTCTCCTTGGCTTTGCCGGGTAGCAGCTTCAGAGCCTGTTGATAGGCGGTTTCGGCAGCCGGGTAGTCCTTTTGCTCGAACGCGGCATGTGCGGCTATTGTCCAGGCAGTGCGTCGCAGTTTTTTCTCGGCAGGTGGGGTTTGATTGGCAACCTGCAACGCGGCACCCCGGGCTCGTCCAGCATCCTTGAGCTGCAGCAGCTGATCAGCCGCCTCAGTCAAAACCGCGGCTCTGCGCGGATCCTTGGGGAAGATATCGCAATATTTCAGGGCACTCTCGACACCCTGCCGGCGCCAAGCCTCCCGTTTGTCTTCCGCCAGCTGTTTACTCTGAGCGGCGTAGGCGAGGAGGGCGGCATAGCCCGCTTCAGCCTGTTTGTCATGGGTCGGCAGACGGTATGCGCTGTCTTCATAGGCAATGACGGCTTCAGGATATTTTTTTAATTCGAACAGCAATTCACCGAGCAGGAAACTGATGCTGCCCGCAGTCGGATCATCGGAAAATGTATCCAGGTACAACCGATACCAGCGGGCAGCTTCGGCGCCTTGTTTCGTCTGTTGCGCAGCGATCTTCCTATCCTTGCTTTTTTTGTATTCCTGGGCCAATGCATGGTGGTATTCAGCAAGCTCCTTCAGGTAGTTCCTCAATTGCTGATTCAACCAGGCCTGATTCTTTCCATCCTGTTTGTTCCAGGCATCGCTCCCTACGGCGTAGTGTTGGACAAATGATTTTTTACTTTCGATGGCGCGTCTCGGGAAGCCATTCTCGGTATAGATGTCGACGACTTTTACTGACAGGCGCGGTGACTGGGGATGGTCCGGGGAGAGGTCCACAAAGGCCAGATAGGCGTCTGCCGCATCCTGGATGCGTTCCTGCTTAAGGTAGAGGTCACCCAGTCCCTGATAGATCATGTACTCATAATTGCGGTGACCCTTACTGTCGAAATATCGGCTGATACGCTTTGCGCCACCGAGTTCAGAGAAGGTCAGGCTGATGACTCTGATGGTCTCTTTCAGCAGCTTCTGATCTGCAGGAGAGAGTTTGCCGACATCAATCTGCTGCTTCTCTTTCAGGTTTCGATCAAGTAACTGTGTGAATGAATCGAGTCCCTGTTCGATATTTCGCTGTTTAAACAGTGACCAGCCATGTTTGAAAAGCGCCCGATCGTAGTAGGGTGTCTCTTTGCTTTGCTGAAGAATGGCTTTGTATGCCGATTCGGCGCGGTTGAACTGCTGTACGACAAAAAAATGTTCACCACGTCGGAACTGTGCTTCCTGCCAATAGGGGCTGTCGGGGTGTTGTGTGACCAGGGCACGCAGGGTCAGCATCATGGTGTTTATGTCACCTTTCAGCTCATATGCCCTGGCCAGTTGATACAGTACCAGGTCCCGTGACGCATAGTTCGGATCCTTACGCAACAAGGATTCATACAATTTGATCGACTTGGATAACTCGGCATCGCTGGGGACAGGCTCGTCCGATGATTGCAACAGTTTGGTTTCACTGCGCTCCAGTTCGAGGTCCGCCAGACGACGGGTCGCTTCGCTGTTGAGTCGTTGATCGGGATTCAACTCCAGGATGGCGCGATAATTTTCTATAACTTCGTTACGGTCTGTGGGGGTGAGCACCTGTTTTTCAACTTTTATCGGTTGCTTTTGAATATCCGCAAGGGTGGGTTCATCGGATTTCGATTTGCCTGCCATCGGCAGGTTTGCACACCCATAGAGAGCGATGCCGAGTAGAGAAATCGAGAGTGACAGCCTCATTTCTCCTCCCCTGCTCTTGCACTGCTGATATCCAGCAGGTTGGCGACGCCGAATCTGGCCTGGACAAGATAGTTGTTGATCAGGCTGCGCCGTTGTTCGAGTCTTTCAAGTGCCATCTCCCGCAACAGCTCGGTTTCGTCTTGCCGTAATGCCTTGACCTGCCGATGAAGCCCCGGCAGAGCCTTCTCGAGTTGTTCGATACGGCTGGAGAACGCATCGAATCGCCCCTCGGCCTCGGCGCGGGCCTTGGCTAATTCGCTCTCCTTTTGATGTGCCGTCTCAATGTTTTGTTCCAACTCAATCATCTGTTTCTTCAATGACCAGACTCTGGCGGGATGTTCAGTGGCTATCCGCCAGGTGAGAATACCTTCCATCAAACGCGCCATCTCTCTTTGAGGAGCCAGTCGTCCGCCAGTGTCGTGTTGTTTAATGATCCGTTTGATTTTATTGATTCGCTCAATCCAGGCTTTCTCCTGCTGGTTGGCAAGGGCGAATGGCGGTTCTTCTGTTGTTGCAACCTGTTCGTAGAGTCTCTTTAACTGCTCTTTTCTGTCAACGACCTGATTCAGATTCTCTCCTTTCAGGTGTTCGTCAACACGAGGCAGTTTCTGGTTATATGCCACCAACTGGTTACTGAGCATTGTGCGATATGAACTGATTTTTTCCCGCCACTGCTGAAGATTTTTCTCCATGTGGCCCAAGTCGCGGTAGTCCTGCAGTCGTTCCTGAAAGGCATTGCCGGAGAGAAGATAGGACAACAGCGAGCGCTTTGGTGAATCGATTCCCGTGTCGTTATCGACTAGCAGATTGTCAGGGAACGTATCATCTCTTACTTGGCTGAGCAGCTGATCCAGTTGAGTGAGCGAGGCGTCATAGGTTGCGATGGCATCGCGATAACCCTGCAACGACTGCTGTTCGGCCGCCAGCTGAGAGAGTACATAGGGAATAGCGAGCTTTGCCTCCAGCACAGCCGGATCACTGGCATTGCGTTCAGCGAGGAGTTGCCACGGGGGCAGCGCCTGCTCCTGCTGATCCAATTGGAGTGAAGCCCAACCCAAACCCAACAGCGCCTGGCTGCTGGCCGGGCTTTTGAGACGGACACGTTGTAGCGCCTGTTGTGCATTTGCCGGTTGCTGCAGCTCCAAGAAAAGGTAACCCAAGGCAAGATTTGCTCTGTCCCTGATGGACTTTGCTTCATTGTCATCATTTTCATCAATCCCGCTACCGATCTCCTGCAGCAAGGCCAATACCTTCTCTGGTTGATCGTTGCGCAGGTAAGCGATGGCCTGATTGTAACGGCCATACAATGTCCATTCGCTTTGCTGTGAAATCTTGTTGAGGTCAGCGAGCGCATCAGATTCGTTTTTCTGCAGTAGGCCGATAAGTCCGCTTAAATGGTGCTTTTCGTCATTGGCTTCAGGCTTCAGATTTTCATCGATCTGGTTTAAAGCGCTTTTTGCAGCCTTCATGTTACCCCGGCGATGGCGGGATTTGCCCAGCTGTAACCAGGCGCGGTTCAACACTTCCGGAGATTTGCTGTTTTGCAGAATTCTGTTGAACAGTCCTTCTGCCGTATTCGGCATGCCATAGGCCAGATAGAGTCCGCCGAGTAGCAACTCCGGTTCATCCGCATAGGCCTGCATCAATCCCTGTTTTCTGGCGGCAAGAAGGCGAACGATAGCGGGAAAATAGTTCTGCTGATAGAGCTGAAACAGGGCGTCGCCATAGTGCAGATCACGCAGTTCCTCAGGCTCGCCGGTAGTTATATCCGCAGTTGTGCAGAGAGGTGTGGCGAGTGAGAGCGTGAGAAGAATGCGGGAGGTCAGGCCGGATAGCACCCGTATTACTCCCACTCCCGGATTTCAAAGTCCGGCTGTTGCAGGGCGACACTGTCGACGATTTTCAGTTCCAGGTATTTCGGGCCGATCCCTTTGCTAAAGCTGACAGTCGCACCCCGTTTGTAATCTCTTCCCTTCGGACCTACCCCTGTGAAGAAGGCAACCAGTTCATGTTCACCCGACTTGATGTTCCCCAGGTAGAGGCGTTGTACACCACCCCGTTGCAGTGCCTTCACCTCCCGCTCGGTATAGAGGTGGTTGGTGAGTTCCTTGTTGTCTATATGCAATTGCACAGAGTCAAGTTTAAAATAGTTGCCGATATCCAGGGAGAGAAAGATCGATACCTGGGTATTGCCTGGGAACAGCAGCTCCTCCTCCAGGATGAAGAGTTCTCGATTGAGCTCGATCACAGCCTTTTTCAGATCCTCGACCTGTGTGTCAAGGCCCTTACCCTTATCACTCAAGGGCTCGGCAGAGAGAGAAAAACCGAGGCAGCATAGCAGCAGAAGTGCATTTCGGATTAATGTCTTCAAGATATTGATTCCCAGATCATTTTAAGCAGCGTCATGAAACAATAAATCTATATGAATTAATGCGTTGCGTTTGCGATCATAGTCACAGGTTGAAATGTAAAGTTGGTATTTTATGCCCAAACATCATGATAGGTTATGTGAATTGTATTCGCCACACAGCAGGCACTGTAATGATAGTGCCCGGATCAGCTAAAGACTAGCGATCAATTTCGGTGGTTATGTAGCTGAATTACAAATAGTTTTTTATTTATTGAATTAAATGTGCAGGCTGTCTTGGTGTTGGATGCCTGTCGTTAGATGTCGAGGATCGATCTTGATAGCCATTTTGCGGAATATATGTAACCTCGCCCTGTTTGGGTTGCTCGCTCTCCCGTCACATGCGGACAGCGGAAATATCGATCCATTCCATGTGCGCAATATGAACCCCTTCACCCTAATCTACGGTTTACCGGCTATGGCCTCATCCCATCTGTTGGCGCACAACGAATCTTATCTGCAGTTGACTGCGGATATCGCCAACAACTCCATACAGAGTGACTCGGATGGTGAACGAATCAGGCTGGATGGGGAAACATACAGATTGGCGCTGATATGGAAGCGGGGGATTGCAGAGAATTGGCAGATCGGTATCGAACTGCCTTTCCTGACTCATCGTGAAGGTTTGATGGATGGCCTGATCGAAAATTGGCACGACATATTTGGGTTGTCCAATTCCGATCGCAATGACTGGTCCAGAAATCGTTTGGTTTTTCGCTATGAAAATGACGAGGGCGAGCGGATACTGGTCGACCGGAATAAGAGTGGAGTAGGGGATCTAGTGCTCACGCTCTCCCATGCGTTGGATGTAGCTGCTGAGAGTGACAGGCGATTGGCGCTCCACGCAAGCCTCAAACTGCCCAGCGGAGACGCTGATGCGTTGTTGGGTAGTGGAGCAGCTGACCTGGCTTTGTGGGCAAGCGGTTCGGAGCGACGAATGTTGTGGCAATGGCCTCTGCATATCTATGGCCAAGCGGGTCTCCTGCTGAAAGGTAAGGCTGACCTGTTGCAGGATCTGCAGCGGGATGTTGTGTTTTTTGGCGCCCTGGGAGTGGGTTGGCGGCCAATGAACTGGTTGGATCTCAAAGCGCAGGTCGATACCCACTCTTCACATTACGACAGCAAGCTGGATCAGCTCGGGGGTACTGCATTGATGTTGACGGTTGGGGGGTCGATTCACCTGGATGCGGATTCCCATCGTATCGATATCTCAATCGGCGAGAACCTCACCACCGATTCAGTGCCTGATTTCATGATCAATCTGGCCTATGTGCGACGCTTTGATGCCTTGGGGGTCTCAGGGCAATAATCAGCAACACGCATCCCGCCAGGATAAAGGGAAGGCTCAACAATTGGCCTGTATTTATCCAATGGTCGATGGCATAGGATGCCTGTTTCTCTTTCACAAACTCGATAGCGAACCGTGCACTGAATACCGTAAGCAGAAAAGCGGCAAATAGGAATCCCGGTTTTGCGGTGCTATCGCTGCGTCGATAAAGGGTCAATAAGAGAAGGAAAACGAGTGCGTAGGCGATGGCCTCATAGAGCTGGGCCGGGTGTCTCGGTAGCTTATCGATACGCTCGAATACAATCGCCCAGGGCAGCGAGGTTTCCGTGCCATAGATCTCTGAGTTGAACAGATTGCCCAGGCGAATGAAGGCCCCGGCCAGGGCGGTGGGGATAGCGAACCTGTCCAGTAACCAGAGGTAGGATTCCGCTGTCTGACGCTTATGCAGATAGAGGGCCAACATGATGCCCAGTCCGCCGCCATGGCTCGCCAAGCCTCCCTCCCAGATGGCGAGTATCTTCAATGGGTGAGTTAGATAGTAAGTGGGATCATAGAGCAGACAGTGTCCCAACCGAGCGCCGACGATGGTACCGATCACCAAATAGAGTGAAAGTCGCTCAAGGGATTGGCTGTCGCGTCCCTCACGCTGGTAGATCCAATGGATGAGCTGGTATCCCAAGAGATAGGCGGTGGCGAACAGTACGCCATACCATCGGATATCGAGCCCGGCAAATGAGAGAAGTGTCGGGTCAGCATTCCAGACGATGTAATCATGAGCCAGTCGCTCCATCCTGCTCAATACGCCTCGTGGGTGGTGGTGAAGTTACAGATCGGCGATTCTAATCAATTCGGCCGATGAATGGCAGCCATGCAGGAAGCCGGCATAACCCTGCGGCCTTTTAGCAGACCCGTGTTCAGTTATGCGATTGGATTGAACGCGGTCAAGCTGTCCAGCATGGCGGTATTGCCGAGACTGGTACCGAACAGAGTGTTGAACTGCCCCTGTTCGCCGTGCAGCGCCAGATAGTTCAGCGCCACAGTCAGCACCAATTGATTGACATTGTTGGCGGCCGGGCTGGAACCGTTGTCCACCGCCCCATCGGCGGAGAAGTGGCCGATTTGCTGATGACGCAACTGATCGTCGGCTGAAGCTCCTGCAAGCAAGGGTTGCCCCCCCGGGTTGTAGACCAGGAAGAAAGAAGCGGCGGTGGATTGGTTGTCACCGGTCCAGACTCCCTTGCCACGCCCATCCGCGGAGTTATCGAGGGTGCCGTTACTCGAGACTGAGCCGTCACTGAAGACATACAGCATCAAGGGCATGCCGAGGCGCGCGGCATACTCCAGGCAGGCCCCCATACAGCGTCCGGCGCGCAGATCGCGGACCTCGCCTACGGCACGGTCGCCGGTGTGGTAGTCGTAGCCGCCCATGGTAATTGTGCCGGCACCGGCATAGCCGTTGATGACCAGTTTCATGACCGATGCGGTCTTGCGGAATTCACCGTCATTATCGAACTCCGCCTGAGTGAAAATCGGACCGATGATATCGGGGTCGGCAGTGACATCGAGGGCGGCCGGATCGCCATAACGGTCGACCAGGTCGGCACTCTTGACGTATCCGCAGCGTATCAGTTCCTTGACCACGTCGTCGGTGCTGATACCGGTGCTTACACTATTCAGTTTCATGTCGGAGATACGTTGTATCGCCTCCATCACGGCAACGGCATCGGACTGATCGAGCAGGCCTACCAGCTTGCCGGTATCAACCAGGCCGGTCGTGTCGCTGGGCCGATCGACCTTGGTGGGACGGACGGTCGGGTCGATTTGATCCGCGGGCGCCACTGAATTGCCGCCGGAATCCGAGCTGCGTGATCCAATCAGGGTCAACAATTCACCGTCGGCGCCACAGCGGTTGATGGCGTACATGGGATTGTGCGGATTGATGCCGGTATCGTTTTCCGATCGGGCCGGGATCATGGCGCCATTGATATTGACTCGATTGCCTGCCGAGACCTTTTCCAGGATGCCGCGCAGGAAGGCACTGTCCGAATGGAAGGCAAGACCCAGTTCAGTATTGATGAAGTCGCTCAGGCCGGTATCCGGATTGGTAATGGGCGGCACCATGTCTCCGGGCAGGCCGAGACGGTTGTAACCGGCCGTGGTGAGAAAATCGAACTGACCTCCCTCGCCGCCCACCAGCACATTGGAGCCGGCGATATTGGCCCCGCCCGCGAGATCGAAACAGATAAAGGGGATCTTGCCACCGCCAAGGGTATCTATGCCGCAGATATTCTTCAGGGCCTCGAGATCGGATGAGAGGGCGGCCCTGGCCTCGCCGGGATTGGCGAACAGGCCGAACAGTGAAGGGGTGGTGACGGCGCCCAATCCCGCCATCAGACCCTGGCGGATAAAATCCCGACGTGTCACCGGGCGCGGATGATCCGGATATAGCAATGGAGCATCAGGAGAGAGGTTCTTCACTTTTCTGCGCATGATTTCTTTACCGTTAGTCACACAGGCTGTTTGTTTGGGGCGTATTCCTGATCCATTAATCTTTATCCTACTGGAGCAACACGACAGCGCTGCCGAGCAGTGAGGCACAGGCTGCCTTGGTCGCTTTTTCGGTACGGTCCGCATCACAGCCGCCACTGCACCGGGCCAGACCCACACTGCCTGTCAATAGATTCATCAGTTCACCCTCGACAAGCGATGGTGAGGGTTGGGTTGTCAGCTGCTCACCCATGAAGCGGCTCATCAATGGAGCAACTACCTGGTTCTGCCAGGTGGAGCTCTGGATGTCGTTGGCGTTCGCGTTGAAATCGAAACCGGGAAACAGCCCGGCCCGTAGAGCTGCATCGTCGACCAGGGCACTGCAATACTCAATCGCCAGTTGCGATACCGCCACCTGATGGGATGAGAGAAAACCACTGATTTCTTCCGACGAGGGAAGCTGTTGCCTGATCGTGGTATAGGTGGTCTGCACCGCCTCCAGGGTGGGGTCGACACCGGTCAGGGAAGACATGGTGGCATTGATCTCATCAAAGGTACGTAAACCGATCAGCGGCAGGGGTTCGCCATCCGCCGGCTCGGCCGGTGGCAGCACCGCCGGTTCGGAATAGACATTGGTATGTGTCCCCAATCGTTCGAATGTCAGGAAAAACTGATCGTTTTCGGCGCCCTTTTCTGAGGGTATGGTGGTCGCCATATTCGACAGCCGTTGACCATTGGCGGTGTATTCGCTGTCATTAATGGTGATTGCCAAGCGTGAATAGGCTTGACCGACGGCCGCCTCCTTGCCATTGATGCCGATACGCATGCCCTCGAGGGGAACGGAGCCTGGCAGTACGCCTTCATCGAGGCTGATGAATTTAGGCTGACGGAACAGATAACTGTAATTGTCGTACTGACTGACCTCGAACATCACATAACTCTGCGGCAGATTGACCAGATCGGTGACATTGAACAGCAGGAAGTATTTCTCACCCACGCCAGCGTCAAAATTCTGTTTGATCTGCTGCGCCGTCAGCGCTCGGTTGTGGATCGCCAATAGCCGTATCTTGCCTGCCCAGGGACGGTCACTGGAGGCCTCATTTCCCAGTACCAGGGCGTAGCTGTTATCCCAGTCATTCAGATTGCCGGGTTCGGTTTCGTCCAGATCATCGGTAAACACCCCATCCACATAGAGGCGTCGCCCATTTTCGGGATCGAATGTGGCCACCACGTGTTGTTCCGTTGCCTGTAGATCTTCATCATCGTCAGCACTGGAGTGGGCCGGTTCGCCATTGCCGTCGGTAGTGCTGGAGCGGTGCAGATAGTTGTAGTTGTAGAGGGTCTGGCCGAGGGTGAAGTTGCGCACGTCGGTACCGGCGGAGTAGCTGATGATCCGAGCGGGCCCCTCCTGAGTTACATTCGCGGGGACTACCCATGCCTCGATGGTGTACTCTCCTGTGGCCTGAACCAACTGGGCTATTTTACTGCTGTCGCCGGTACTGCCTTGGGCCTTACCGTCGCTGAAGTCCAAGCCCCAACCCTCAACCCAGGTGACATTGCCGCTGATGCTCAGGTTGATCGCGGGATCGACGCCACTGGTATCGTAGGCGATGTTGCCGTTACCTGTCTTGAACTCATACAGGGCGACGACATCGTTCTCCTGCCGGCTGCCTCCGCTGGCGACCGTTCCTTCAGGCAGGCTCAGGGCCCGGCTAATGACCAGGTCCGGATCGATGGGGGTTGGCGATATGTTGCCGGCCATTTGATCGATGGCGCTCTCCATCTCCTGAGCATTGTCACTGCAATCATCCCAGCAGTTGTGGAGTTCGATGAGACGCTGCACCAGGCGTGAATTGACAGGCGTATCCAGGTCGATCGAGGTCTTTACTGCGGCATAGGCAATTCCGCTGTCGGCGGTGGCAAAGTAGGGGGACTGGGGGGCGGCCGCATCCTCCACATGACACTCGGCGCAGTAATCCGTCAGCAACGGGTGCACGTAGGTTGCAAAAAGGCTCGAATCATCGGGAAAGGATTTGCTTTCGCCGACCACCTTGTCCGGCGGCGCCTCGAGTTCGATTTGTCGTCCACCACCGGATCCATCGCCAACCCAGGATTCGATATAGCTGGTGATGATAGTGGCGCAAGCGGTGTCACTGGCCTCCCAACAGTTATGTCCATTCGCAACCTTGGTGACCAGCGATGATTGATCCGGCTCCTCTCTGTTGACATGGGGATTGGCTGCTTCATAGGCTTGATTGACATCGTCCTCGCGCACGAACTGAGGTGCCTGACCTCCCGTGTTGTGACAGGAGCCGCATCGGTTTTCCCCACGCAGGGGTTCCCACACACTGATCCGAAAACCCTGGATGTCGGAGGTGCGTGCGGCCGGCCCTGTATAGGTGCTGGTGGTGACCGTGGTGGGTTGCAGAGTCTCGGTGCTGACTCCATCCTGACAGCCTTGCAGTCCGATGACGGTAAATATGGAGAGAGTGAGATGTAGTGCGTTTTTCTGCTTGCTCACTGAATCAATCCCCTGCGCAATAGACCGCGGCTTCAGCGAATACGCGTTTCATGTTGTAATCGGTTTTGAAACTGCTGGTGATCTCCGCGATGCGGGTTCGGTCAGCGCTGTCCACAGGGGGACGCAGACAGACTGCCTGGAAGGCCTTGCTGACCTGGCATTCCGCAAAGGCATGGGAGTTGGCAAGTTCCTCGCCCATCGATTTGGCGCCTGCACCGGAGCCTGGCAGATTCGGGTCCCAGCCCAGCACCGAATTGGGGCCTTCCCGCCAGTAGTTATCCCAATCGTCATTCGTCGTGACATAGCCGTCCTTGAAGACGCTGCTGTTGATCAGGTACTTGGGTTGCACGCTATCGCGTGTGTAGGAGAGGAGGCCGGTTTCCGGATCATCGGTATATTCGTAGTTGTAATAGGCATAGGCCTGTGCCAGGGGGGCCATGCCGGCATGACATCCCAGACAGTTGTTGAACCATACACGGCTGTCCCCTCCGGGGCTGCGAGTGGCGTCCTGGCGGATCCGGTCGGAGGCCCGTGTCGGGTCCTTGATCAATTCAAGATCCTTGCATAGATGATTGAGCATGGTGAAACGGAACATGGCTCGATTCGTACCATCGATAAAGAACGCCCTTGCGGCCGCGCGGGTGGTGATGACACCTGCGGTTCCCTCCGGCGGAAGTCCGGTCACACTCGACTGGGTGGTTTGCTGCAGCTCATTCTTGAGGTTCAGGCCCAGGGTCTCCATCGCCTCATAGTGGTCGTTATTACTGTTGGAGTAGGCCGGTGCGTTACTGCCGATATAGAGGATGTCTGCAGAGAGCAACTGGTTGAAAGGAACATCATCCCTTACCATTCCGATCACAGTGGCGCTGTAGTCATTCAGCGGAGCAAAGGGTGTCATCTCCTCGTTGGTCCAGGGAGTGGCCCAGTTCTTCAGTGTGACATTGTAGAAATCGGGATGCTCTGTGGCGATCATGGCAGCTGCCAATGGATCACCGTTGGTTTCGATTTCAGTGACCATTTGTGCCAGGATTTGAGTACCTGGTGGTACCCCGGCTATCCGGTCGTGCATGCGTTTGGCCTGTTCACGCGGTCCGGCCGATGCGGTGACAGTGAAGAGAGATAGCAGAATCAGAATAAGAAACGGCCGTGGCTTTTTAGGAATCGAAATACTATCTCTGCATTGGCCCTGAAATGACATGATGAACGTGCCCCTAAATCCACCTTTAGACTAATCCCGAAGTGTCCTTCGAGTCTTTGTTTGCCGTCTCTTTCCTTCTATATCTTTCCCTGTTTTTGTCAATCCAAAGTGGCGAATACGTGACTTCTGTTTTTACAGTGTGTGAACTTGCGCACTGATTGGTGACTTCGATGAGGTAGACTCTCAAGTCCATGATTTTATTAGTCGATAGCACGAGTCAATGCTTGTTTTGAATGGTGTTCGATGACATATCGATGGTTAACCACAGATGGGTTATCAGGCACGGTTCGATCAGATTTCCCGGAGGAAGCTAGCTACAGATGAAACGGGTTGCCGCCATGAAGACGTTGCCAGGCCTATGCGCTGCCTTGTTCATCCTCGGTTTGCAGGGATGCGGCAGTGGCAGCAGCCAGGAGCAGGATCCGGTTGTCGTTGATTACCCTGTCGCCTATGTGAAGCGGCCGATTACTGAGACAACCAATACGGACATCCGTGTCAGTCAGGTCAGCGAGGCGGGCGGAGACCTCTATCTGAAGGATTACGCCGCAGGGGGAGCCGAGGAGGTCAACCTGACAGGATCGGTAACCGAGGGTGAAGGTGATGTGCGTGATGTCAGCGCCTCATTCGATGGTAGCAAGCTGCTGTTCTCTCTCAGGCTGCCCCTTATCGAGGATGCTGAGCCTGAGGATCAGCCGACATGGAATATCTGGGAGTACGACATTCCAAGTCAATCATTGAGACGTGTCATTGTCTCGGATATCACTGCCGAAGATGGTCACGACCGCTTCCCGCAATATCTGCCTGATGGACGTATCGTTTTCTCTTCCACCAGGCAACGGCTTGCCAAGGCGCGGCTGCTGGACGAGGGCAAACCCCAGTATCTTGCCATGGAGGGATCGGTTGATGAGCCGGCCATGGTTCTCCACGTCATGAACAGTGATGGTACCGATATTACCCAGATCTCGTTCAATCGTAGCCATGACTTCTCTCCCAGCGTCCTTGCCGATGGTCAGATTGTGTTCAGCCGTTGGAACAATGCGGACGGCAACGATGCCATCCATCTCTATCGCATGAATCCGGATGGCACCGAGTTGGAGCTGTTGTATGGATTGAACAGCCATGATTCGGGAACCGGGGGCGGCACGGTGCAGTTCTTGCGCCCGATCGAGATGCCGGATGGTCGTATTCTGGCGTTGCTGTTACCCTTCGACGGTACCGATGAGGGTGGCGACCTAGTCTACATAGACAGCGTCAACTATGTGGACAATGATCAGCCCACATGGGAAAACACGGGCCTGACAGGCCCGGCACAGACCCAGGCGACCATACTTCAGGTCACCACCGATGGCAGTCTGTCGAGCGGTGGACAGTTGCGCAGCGCCTACCCGCTGTTTGACGGAACGGATCGGATGGTGATCAGCTGGAGCCAGTGCCGTGCGCTGGAGGATGATATTATCGTACCCTGCACCGAGGAGCGTCTTGCCAATCCCGATACCGAAGCAGCGCCGCCGCTCTACAGCCTTTATATCTATGATGGCGATACGCAGACCCAACAACCGATCGTCAAACCGCAAGAGGGTGTCATCTACACCGATGCGGTGATCGCTGTGGCGCGTGCCGTTCCGACGATCCGACATGACAAAACAGCGGGTATCGATCTTGACCCAACCCTGGTGTCGGACAAGGCCGGCCTGCTGCATATACGCAGTGTCTACGATCTGGACGGCGTGGATGCGGCCGATCCCGATATACCAACCCTGGCCGATCCCGCCCAGACCCGGTCGGATCAACGTCCGGCAAGGTTTCTGCGCCTCATCAAGCAGGTGACAATCCCCGATGATGATGTGCTCGAGTTTTCAAACAGCGCGTTTGGCGCGACCGCGCAGTTCGGTATGCGTGAGGTGATCGGCTATGCACCGATCGAACCCGATGGTTCCGTGCAGGTGAAGGTGCCGGCGAATGTTCCCGTCAGTTTCGCCATACTCGATGCGAATGGACGACGCATCGATCAACCTCATGGCTTCTGGCTCCAGTTCAGACCGGGAGAGGTCGTGAGTTGCGGTGGCTGCCATGCTGCTGACAACCCGCTTCCCCATGGCAGACTGAGTGCCGCGCCACCCAGTGTCTATAACGGCAGTACAGGTAGCGGTCTGCCATTCCCGAATGCCAATCCGGAGCTGTGGAGCGATTTCGGAGAGACCATGGCGCAGACACGCAACCGTCTGCAATGCAGAGCCGGCGCTTGTGATCCAACCTTGGACCTGCTGTTCACCGATGTCTGGACGGATCCGGCCATGAGAGAGCCTGATACGGAATTCAGCTATCGGTATGCGGACCTGGAGACGGAGTCGCCCCTGAGTGACGCTGCCTGTAGCGGCAGCTGGAATGTGTTCTGTCGTTCCATCATACATTACGAACAGCATATCCATCCGTTATGGTCGCTGCCACGACCGGTATTCGATGCCTCCAATACCCAGGTCGACGATCATACCTGTACGCTCTGCCATGACACGGATGACAATGGGGTGACCGTGTTACCGGATGCCCAGCTGGATCTGAGTGATGGTCCATCCGAAGATGAGCCGGACCACTTCGCAGCCTATCGGGAGTTGCTTGTACCGGATAATCTGCAGCAGGTCGTGGACGGTATTCTGGTTGATATTCTGGTGCCGCAAACGGATGAAAACGGCCAACCGCTGTATGAAACCGATGACAACGGTGAGCTGGTCCTGGATGGATCGGGCAATCCTGTTCCACTGCCTGATGCACCGGTGCCGGTGCCGGGAGGAGCCTCGATGGAGGCGGGCTCGGCGAATAATGGCCGCTTCCTTGGGCTGTTTGATCCCGGTGGCGTGCATGCGGGTTATCTGAGTGACGCGGAGAAAAGACTGATAGCTGAATGGCTCGATATAGGCGCACAATATTACAATGACCCTTTCATGGCACCACTGGATGAGTGAGTTTGAGACTTCTTAGGTTAAAGCGGTATCTGTGGACGAGCTGGCTGTTGATCTGGCTGATACCTGCAACCAGTGCGGGAGAAGAGGAGTATCAACGGGTTCAGGTGACAGCCCCCTATATTGAAATGCACACCGGGCCGGGGCGTTCCTATCCCATCGTATATGTCGTGGAAAGGATGGAGTGGGTCGAGGTTCGAAAGCGTCGTACGGATTGGTTTCAGGTTTACACGCGTCGCGGTCGTTCTGGATGGGTCAGCCTGGAGCAGATGCGCCAGACTCAAACCGCGGATGGTGAGCGGCTTAAGCTGGTCGGCTATACACAGGATGATTTCAGGAACCGGGAATGGGAATTCGGTTTTTATGGCGGCGACATGGAGGGCGCCACACTGCTTGGTTTATATGGTGGTTACTCGTTCAATGAAAATCTCTCCGCTGAGCTCAGTCTGTCTCAAGCCTTGGGTGATTTCTCAAGCGAATACCTGTTTGATGTCAACCTGCTGTCTCAGCCCTTTCCCGAATGGACCTATAGTCCGTTTTTCACATTGGGAGGGGGTGTGATTCGCACCGAGCCCAAGTCGACATTGGTTCAGGCTGAGGATCGTACCGACACTACGGCCCATGTCGGCGCCGGTCTGCGTGTCTATCTGACGCGGCGTTTTTTTCTGCGCGGAGAGTTTCGCCACTACACCGCATTCACCAGTCGTGAAGACAATGAGGAATTTGACCAGTGGAAAATCGGACTCGGTTTCTTTTTCTGAGCATCGCGTCACTTCTGACGGCCCTGATAATGCCGCCGTGTATAGCCGCTGAGCCTATCGGAGAGGGGCTGCGTGAGGATCTGCTAATTGAGCCTGAGATTGCACGCAGGGAGATTGTGGAACCCGAGATCGATACAGAGGATTTCGAGATTGGGATCTATGCCGGTTTGATGAACATAGAGGATTTCGGGACCAGCGGCGTCTTCGGCGCCCGTTTCGCCTATCACCTTACGGAATCGATTTTCGTTGAGGCGGCGATCGGCACGACCGAGGCCAAGGAGACGAGTTTCGAACAGCTGGGCGGCGATGTTCAGCTGCTCGCCGACGATGACCGTGACTTCACCTATTACAACCTCTCCGCCGGATACAATCTGCTTCCCGGAGAGGTGTTTCTGGGCGGTAAGTATGCCTATAACAGCCAGTTCTATCTGATCGCCGGAATCGGCAGCACCCGCTTTGCCGGAGACGACGAGTTTACGGTCAATGTCGGTGCGGGGTATCGACTTTTGATCAATGACTGGCTGACCCTGCATCTTGATGTCAGGGATCACATGTTCGAGTCAGACCTGCTGGGGGAGACGAAGACAATTCACAACTTCGAGCTACACGGTGGCCTGACATACTTCTTTTGAGGGAATAGCGATGTTGAGTGAACGCCTAATTCAATTCCGATTGCATCAGTTTATCGTAGCCGGTGTATTGCTATTGGCTTGCGGATATACCGTTGCAGCCAATCAACCATCCATGGCGCCTGATTTCACGCTCAAGAGTCGAGAGGGTGTGAATATAAAGCTGAGTGAACTGCGAGGACAGGTAGTGATGGTCAATTTCTGGGCCTCCTGGTGCGGTCCCTGTCGCCAGGAGATGCCACTGTTGCAGCAGTTGTTCGATCGCTACCAATCCCTGGGTTTTTCACTGCTGGGCGTGAATGTGGATGAAGACAGGGCCGCAGCTGATAAGATGCTGAGTGACCTCCCGGTGAGTTTTCCCATTCTCTATGACGACCGTAGCAAAGTGAGTAAACAGTATCAGGTCAAAGCGATGCCAAGCACCTTCATGGTCGACAGGGATGGACGGATACGTTATCTCCATAAGGGATATAAACCCGGATATGAGGAAGAGTACCAGCAACAGATTCGTCAGCTGTTGCGTGAGTAACCATTGATTGAAGTGAAAACGATGCTATACAGAATCTGCCGGTTTTTGCTCTCTCTATCCATTCTCGCCAGTGCAGGGTGCAGTATCGAGCCCTGGGTACAACCCTATGAGCGTGCCCATCTGGCCGACCCGATCATGAGCTTTGAGCGCGACCCTGTTGCGAGCGCCTACCGAGACCATGTCTATCAGACCCGAGAGGCGGCACGTGGCGCCGAGGGCGGTGGCGGAGGGGGATGTGGCTGTAACTAATCCCACGACCATGCGAGGCGCTATTTCGATTGTTTCATGGCCGATATCCAAGCAAGGCCTTTTCTGTCTGCAAATAGTGCTGCTGTTAACGTGCAGTACGGGATTGCAGGCTACTGTTCTTCCGGAAGACAGGGCGGATATCATGTATCACCGTTACGATGGCGGTGGTGTCGAAGTGGATGGGCCATCGATCCTGGTGCGCAAATCCTTTTCCGGCAATGTGTCGCTGAATGCCAACTACTATATCGATTCCATCTCAAGCGCCTCGGTGGATGTGGTCAGCATGGCGTCGCCCTATACCGAGGAACGTACGGAAACCAGCCTGGCGCTGGATTATCTGCACAACAAGACCTTGATGAGCCTGGCGCTGACCAGCAGTGATGAGAGCGACTATCAAGCCGAGACCGGCAGCTTCTCCATCAGTCACGACATGTTCGGCGACCTCACAACCGTCTCACTCGGGTATGCGGTGGGCAATGACGATATCAGCCGCAATGGAGACAGGGATTTCGGAGAGTCCCTGAAGCGGCAGAATTACCGTATCGGTGTCAGCCAGATTTTGACCAAAGAGAGCATTCTCGACATCGATTGGGAGACGATCACCGACGAGGGCTACCTGAACAACCCCTATCGCTCCTATCGATTTCTCGATCCACTCAGTGAGAACGGATATGGCTTTCAACCCGAGAGGTATCCGAATACACGCACCAGTAACGCCCTGGCCTTGCGTCTGAAATATTATCTTCCCTACCGTGCCGCCTTGAGCGGTGAATACCGCTACTTCAACGACACCTGGGGTATCAGTGCCAACAACGTGGAATTCGCCTATACCCACCCCCTGGAGAAAGACTGGGTGGTCGATGTCCGTTATCGCTACTACACTCAGAACGCGGCCGATTTCTACAGCGATCTCTTCTCACGTGTGAACGAGCAGAATTTTCTGGCACGGGACAAGGAGTTGAGCACGTTTCAGAGCCACACGATCGGCTTTACCGTGAGTTATGATTTTCATCCTGAGAGGTGGCAGTTTATAGACAATGGCAGCCTCAATTTCTCCCTCGACCTGATTCGGTTCGAGTATGACGATTTTCGCGATATCACCCGCGGCGGTGTCGCCGGTGAGGAGCCCCTCTACTCATTTACAGCCAATGTGATCAAGGCCTATCTCTCGGTCTGGTATTGACCGTTTATTTGCCGTTGAATCCCGTGCTCCTGTGTGAGTATTCATTCATTGCCGTGGATTTCGCCTGGGTTCCACACAGGAACGTGAGGAGAAGACAAGTTTGAATACCGGCCATGCAATCCAGCCGTGACAGTTGGAACCCTACCCCACCATAAAGCGCTGATTTTGTTTGCTAACCAGGTGACTTGCAATGCCTGGCAGCAGCTTTGCTGCACCAGTACGCAGTTGATAAGATGGAATTATTCCAATACATCACTTAAGCCTGCTTATTTTCGCCTTCTGTGTCATAATCGGCCGCTGATTTTATCAGCGGGCATGATCTGCCTGACGGATACTGTTTGGCCCGAATGAGAGGTTAGTTGAAATGAATTTTTTTATATCTGATGCCTTGGCGGAGGCGCCGGCCGCTACCGAACAGGCAAGTGCAATTACCGGGCTGCTGCCCCTGGTTATTTTTGGCGCGGTACTCTACTTTCTGATGATTCGTCCCCAAGTGAAGCGCCAGAAGGAGCATAAGAAAATGGTTGAGGCCCTGGCCAAGGGGGATGAAATCGTCACTACCGGTGGCATGGCGGGGAAGATTACCGATCTTGGCGAGAACTTTCTCTTGCTGGAGGTATCTGATGGAACCGCGGTGAAAATCCGCCGACAGGCCGTTGACTCGGTGTTACCGAAAGGTTCCCTGAAAGAACTCTAGTCGATACTGAGTCAAACCGCTTCTCACTTAGTTTTAACATTTTGAAAGTACGATGAACCAATACCCACTTTGGAAAAACCTAATGGTTTTGCTCGTGGTCCTGCTGGGCGGATTGTTCGCCTTGCCGAACCTGTTCGACCAGGACCCTTCAATGGAAATCTCCGCACAGCGTGATGCCGTTATTGATCAGACGACCGAATCACGGGTGCAGCAGGCGCTGGACAAAGTGGGTATCACGGCCAAGGGCATGGCGCAGAAAAACGGCAAGCTGCTGGTACGATTCTTGAGCTCTGAAGATCAACTCAAGGCGATGGACCAGATAGCCGCTGAACTTGGCGAGAACTATACCCCGGCTTTAACACTCTCTCCTGATCTGCCCGACTGGTTGGTCGGCTTGGGGGCTGAGCCGATGTATCTCGGACTCGACCTCAGAGGCGGCATCCATGTCCTTATCGATGTGGATATGGAGGCAGCGATCGAGCAGGCGGCGGAACGCTACAGCAGCGATATAAGAACCTTGCTGCGGGAGAACAAGCTGCGATATATCCGTATCAGCCGTGAGAATGAACAGGTTGTCGTTAAATTCAATAATCCGGAGAAACGCGATCAGGCATCGGACCTGATCGGTAATGAGTTTCGATCCCTGAATCTCGAAAGTGTTGATGAGGGGGATGCATTTCTGGTTCTTGTCTCACTCTCTCCGGTGGAGAGGCAGGAGGTGCAGAAGTTCGCCCTGCAGCAAAACATCACCACATTGCGTAATCGAGTCAATGCGCTGGGTATCGCTGAACCTTTGATACAGCAACAGGGAATCCGGCGGATTGTGGTCCAACTGCCCGGTGCGCAGGATCCGGCAAAGCTGAAAGAGATCCTGGGAGCTACCGCGACCCTTGAATATCGATTGGCTGACACCGAGCATAGTGTGGAGGATGCGGTGAATGGACGTATCCCACCGGGTTCCAACCTTTATCACGAGCGGGATGGTCAACCGGTATTGTTGAAAAAACGGGTGATCGTCACCGGTAACCAGATTGTCGATGCTTCATCGGGTCTGGATCAACAGACGGGCCAACCCGCGGTCTTCGTCAGCCTGGACGGTGTGGGCGCCAAGCGCATGCGGCGCATGACCAATGAGAACGTGGGCAAACCGATGGCAGTGGTTTTCATCGAGAACCGCACAACCACCCGGATAGTGGATGGTGAACCGGTGAAGGTGAAGAAACGGGTCGAGGAGGTGATCTCCATCGCCACCATCAGGGAACCCTTCGGCAGACGTTTTCAGACCACTGGGCTCGATACCACGGAAGAGGCCAGAGACCTGGCATTGTTGCTTCGGGCAGGTGCCCTGGCGGCACCTATCGAGATCGTTGAAGAGCGGACAATCGGCCCCAGCCTGGGACAGGACAGCATCGACCAGGGTTTTAAATCGGTGATGATCGGGCTGGCTCTGGTTATGGTATTCATGGCAATCTACTATCGTATTTTCGGTCTGGTAGCCGATATGGCGCTGGTCATGAATCTTGTGCTGATTGTGGCGATTCTCTCCATGCTGCAGGCGACCCTGACCCTGCCTGGCATCGCCGGCATCGTGCTCACCGTGGGCATGGCGGTGGATGCGAATGTGTTGATCTTCCAAAGAATCCGTGAGGAGATTGCCAACGGCAACTCGCCCCAGACGAGTATCCAGGCCGGCTATGAGAAGGCATTCTCCACCATCATTGATGCCAATATCACCACCCTTATCGCGGCCGTGGTGCTGTTCAGTTTTGGCACCGGACCGATCAAGGGTTTCGCGGTCACGCTGGCAATCGGCATCTGTACCTCTATGTTTACCGCTATCATCGGTACACGTGCGGTGATCAATCTGATCTATGGCCGTAAGCGTGTAAAAGCGCTGGCGATATAAGGAATCTTGTTATGCAGATCTTAAACAAAGAGGCCCGTTACGACTTGATGGGCAAGCGCAATCTTGCACTGGTACTGTCGGGTATACTGCTATTGATCTCACTGGGCGCTATCATCGTCCGCGGACTCAACCTGGGGATTGATTTCACCGGCGGTACTCTTGTGGAAGTCGGATACCCACAGGCGGTAGAGCTACCGGTTGTGCGCGAGGCGCTGTCCAAGGATGGCTTTGGTGATGCGGTGATTCAACACTTCGGTACCTCCAAGGATGTGTTGGTCAGATTGGCGCCCCGGGAAGATATTGAGAGTGCGGTACTCAGCGATCGCGCCTTTACTGCCATGCAGTCGATCGATCCGAATGTCGACCTGCGCAGGGTTGAATTCGTCGGCCCTCAGGTGGGTGATGAACTGACCGAGGATGGTGGCCTGGCGATGCTGTATGCCCTGATCGGCATCTTGATCTATGTGGGATTGCGATTCGAGTATCGTTTTGCCGTTGGATCAGTGATCGCCCTGGTGCATGATGTACTGATCACAATCGGTTTCTTTGCCTTGTTCCAGGTGGAGTTCGATCTTCCGGTTCTGGCTGCCGTATTAGCGGTTATTGGTTATTCACTCAATGATACCATCGTCGTATTTGATCGCATTCGGGAGAACTTCAGAAAGATCCGCAAGGGCGAGGCAGTGAGTATCATCAATACATCTGTCAACCAAACCCTTTCCCGAACCCTGATAACTTCAGGTACCACCCTGCTTGTTTTGGCCGCACTGTTCCTGTTTGGTGGTGAGATCATCCATGGATTCGCCCTGGCGTTGATCGTGGGTGTGGTGATCGGCACGTACTCTTCAATCTATGTTGCAAGTAGTTCAGTGCTTTTCATGGGTGTAAGCCGTGCGGATCTGATGCCGGTGAAGAAAGAGGATGAGGGCGCTCAGGAAGAGGTGCCATGAGTGATGGCCTCCGTTTCAGGAGGCTATCTCTTTTTCGATCGTAGTACGCTCTCAATACTGTCCGAGGATAATCCATGGTCATCCATGGAGGCCATTGCAGGCGCCGTATCCGCTTGCATTTCAAGTGAAAACTCCCGCATACCGTGTAATACGTCACGCATGATCATTTCCAGTGCATGGTCACTCAGTTTTTTTCTCTTTCTTAGGTCTTTTTCCATGTTCGCCGTTCCATACGAATAGCGTTACTACGCAATTATCAGTTCTTGCAGAGGCACTGTTTTTCAGTGCATTCACACCAGCTAACGGTTACGTTTGGCTAATCTTGAGGGGCTTTCAGGTGGTTTGATTGAATCTGTGAACCGGATTCTTGAGGATGGGAATTAACAGGCTGATGCAAATCTACACTTGCGGTTTAAAGGAACGATTAAACCGGTACCAACAGGCACTGGGGCGATGAAACCGGACTCAATTAACGGATTTACGCTGTGTGGATACCGCTGTTTTTTTTGCCCGATTTGCAATCGCCATTCAAGCGGTCAGCTTGCTGTCGAGATGAGGCAGGATGCATTTCAGCATGGCATTGTGGACCTTGATGTTTCCGGCGATGACATTACCGGTTTCAAGATAGCGTTCGCCACCACCGATGTCAGTCACCAGTCCCCCCGCTTCTCTGACCAGGAGCGCCCCTGCGGCAAAGTCCCATTCACGCAGACCGAGTTCCCAGAAACCGTCCATCCGGCCGGCAGCCACATAGGCGAAGTCGAGTGCGGCAGAGCCTGGACGACGCACACCCGCGCTATCCTTGATCAGAGCCTTCAGCATACCCATATAGTTGTCTGTGAATCTGAAGTCCCGATAGGGCAGACCGGTACCCAGCAGGGCGCCATTGAGCCCTTTTCGGCCGGAGACCCGGATCTTTTTGTCATTCAGCAACGCGCCCTCACCACGGCAAGCGGTATACATCTCTTCACTGACCGGGTCGTAGACGACACCGACCTCCAGGCGACCTTTGATCTTGAGGGCGATGGATACCGCGAATTGGGGGAAACCATGCAAAAAGTTGGTCGTGCCATCCAGTGGATCGATGATCCAGATGTAGTCGTCAGCCCCCTGCTTGCCGCTCTCTTCCGCCAGAATGGCGTGATGTGGATATTTCTCACGCAGCAGATTGATAATCACAGCTTCTGCATTCCGGTCGACTTCGCTGACGAAGTCGTTACTACCTTTATCGCTGATCGTCAGGCGATCGATCCGGTTGAAGTTACGGGTGATAATACGTCCGGCCTCGCGGGCGGCGCGTACGGCAATGGTGAGCATCGGATTCATGGGCCGCGAGGATACAGCAAGTGGCGAGGAGGTTAAACTATTTCATACTTGATTTCGCCGGCATTTCTGAAGAATTCAGGAGAACCCTAAAAAACTATCGTCTAAGGACTTTGGCTCTTCACCAGTTCGAGTGGATTGATTGACTAACCAAGCAATTAACAAAGAACCATTGATTAGGCCGCAAATGAACGCCAAACATCGCAAATACTTTGACAATGTACATGGATAGCGCACTAGCCGTATCTTATTCATCTACCGATGTAGTCAATCTCTTCAGGTTTGTAAAAAACACACAGCGTAATGGTAGTAAGTCGTTGTTCGACTTTATCTTTAATAGTGTACAATTTTGCGTCTATTGGCAGTGATTGGCGTCTATTTGCGGCCGGTTTTATCGCAGTTTATTTCCCACTTGATTGGGGAAGTACCAGGATTTTTATTCGTCTATGTTGAAAAACATTCGCATCGTGTTGGTGGATACAAGCCATCCCGGCAATATCGGGGCGGCTGCCCGCGCCATGAAGAACATGTCGCTGCGGCAACTCCACCTGGTAACACCCCAGCACTATCCTCATCAGGAAGCGACGTCCCGTGCCTCGGGGGCCGATGATCTGTTGAATAACGCCCGCGTAGCGGGATCCCTCGATGAAGCATTGACCGGATGCCGTCTTGTGGTGGGTACCAGCGCCCGTACCCGAAGCATCGACTGGCCTATCGTGACCCCCAGGGAGGCGGCCGCCAAGCTGGTACAGGAGGCCAGGTCGGGGGATGTCGCCCTGGTATTTGGGCGAGAGCGATCGGGTCTGACCAATAGTGAACTTGACCGTTGCACATTTCTTGTCCATATCCCGACCAATGAGGACTACAGCTCACTCAATCTGGGTGCGGCGGTTCAGATTCTGGCCTATGAGATCTACCTTGCCCAGCAACAGGATCCGACCGTCAAGTCCGATTCTCAGAGGGATTTGGCGACCGCTGACATGCTGCAGGGCTTTCACGAGCATCTGGCCCAGGCGCTTGACGATATCGGTTTTACCGACCCGCGCCAGTCGCAGAAGCTGCTACGTCGGCTACGGAGCCTTTTTCAACGGGCCAGGCCGGATAAGGATGAAATCAATATCATGCGAGGGATCCTCAGTGCCATGCAGGGACGGAAGTCGATGCGGCGCTGACATATGTGACTGATTCCGGCACCCATCATGGGTCCATAAAAAAATACCCTAGTATTTTGTGCGGGATTGTGGATAATCTCCTACCCTCATGCCACCATTAAGGATGTGGCACCGGATTTTTTCACGCAAGCGTAGGTAGGCAGTTGGAAACAGGTGAACATAAAGTCTCTCGTTGGAAAGAGGATATCCAGAGCGTTTTCGATCGGGATCCTGCAGCACGTAATACCTTCGAGATTATCACTACCTACCCAGGTGTGCATGCGATCGTCTTTCACCGCCTCGCCCATGCCCTATGGGGTATTGGCTTGAAGTGGATTGCCCGGGTGATCTCCAATATCGCCAGGCTGTTCACCGGCATAGAGATACATCCGGGAGCGGTTATCGGCAGGCGATTTTTTATCGATCACGGTATGGGAGTGGTCATCGGAGAGACCGCCATAATTGGTGATGATTGCACCCTCTATCACGGCGTCACATTGGGCGGCACCAGTTGGGAAAAGGGAAAACGTCACCCTACCTTGGAAAACAACGTGGTTGTTGGTGCGGGGGCGAAGGTTCTCGGGCCGATCGTTGTTGGTGAAGGCGTTAGAATCGGCTCCAACTCGGTGGTTGTGAAGGATGTACCTGCCGGTTCAACTGTGGTGGGTGTTCCGGGAAAGCTGATCACCGCCAGAAAGCCGGAGCAGGAAGGCCATCGGGAGAAGATTGCCAAAAAGATAGGTTTCGACGCCTATGGGGCGACCAAGGATGCCGCGGATCCCGTAGCGCACGCCATCAACTGCATGCTTGACCATATCCATGTCATGGACAAGAAAATGGAGTCGATGTGTGAAGCCATGAAACGGCTTGGCGTGGATGAAGAGGAGACCAATCTGCCCGCATTGGATTCCTGCGAGATTGTCTCGACAGCTGAGGAGTTGCAAAAACTTGATGAAGAGGTTCCTGAGAAAGAGAAAACCACCGAATAAACCGGGTGGGATAATCTTGACTAATTTGCTTGGGAATGTATATTAGCGATTGGAAATATTCACGGAGCTCATGAAGTGAAGCTTACCACAAAAGGTCGATACGCAGTGACAGCCATGCTGGATCTATCCCTCCACTACGGGGAGGGCCCCATAACGCTTGCCGACATCGCTCAGCGCCAAGGCATATCCCTCTCATATCTGGAGCAGTTGTTTTCTCGTTTGCGCAAAAAATCGCTGGTTGCCAGTGTGCGTGGCCCCGGCGGCGGCTATAGCCTGGGCAGGGGCGCGGATGAGATTTTTGTGGGTGAGGTAATCTCTGCAGTGGATGAGAATATCGATACAACCCGCTGTAACGGAGCGCATAATTGCCAAAACAATGAGCGCTGCCTTACGCATGATCTGTGGTCGGATCTCAGTAATCAGATCTACGGTTATCTCAACAAAATCAGTCTGCAGGATCTGATGGACCGCCAGGCCGTGCGGGAAGTGGCGGACCGTCAGGATCACCCCAATCAGGAGCAACCGGGGTTGGATGTCTCATCATTAGTGGATGGATCAGGTGACTTGGCTGGCGCCTGATGACGAACGATGTCGGAGTTTGAGATGAAGTTACCCATCTACATGGACTATTCGGCCACAACACCGGTGGATCCCCGGGTTGCAGATATCATGTGCAGCTATCTTACCCCGGATGGCAATTTCGGTAATGCCGCATCCCGGTCCCATGCCTTTGGCTGGACTGCCGACGAAGCTATTACCTCGGCGCGGCGTCAGGTGGCGGACCTGGTGAATGCCGATCCCAAGGAGATTGTCTGGACATCTGGGGCAACCGAATCCGACAACCTGGCGATAAAGGGGGTGGCGGATTTCTACGCCAAAAAGGGACGCCATATCGTCACCTGCAAGACCGAGCACAAGGCAGTACTGGATACTTGTCGACAGCTCGAACGTCACGATTATGAGGTGACCTACCTCGATCCCGAACCCAACGGTCTGATAGACCTGGCCAAACTGGAAGCCGCACTGCGTGATGACACCATTCTCGTCTCGATTATGCATGCCAACAATGAGATCGGCGTGATTCAGGACATCGAGTCGATCGGTGAGATGACCCGTGATCGCAAGATGCTATTTCATGTGGATGCCGCGCAGAGTGCCGGTAAGGTGCCGATCGATCTGCAGCGACAGAAGGTGGACCTGATGTCATTCTCGGCACATAAGCTATATGGACCGAAAGGTATTGGTGCCCTCTATGTCAGACGCAAGCCGAGGGTGCGCCTGGAGGCCCAGATGCATGGCGGCGGCCATGAGCGCGGTATGCGTTCCGGCACCCTTGCGACTCACCAGATTGTCGGCATAGGCGAAGCCTTCAGGCTCGCAGGTGAAGAGATGGCGAATGAGAACGAAAGGATCCTGGGCCTGCGCAATCGACTCTGGGCCGGTATCAGCGATATTGAAGAGGTCTATCTGAATGGTGATGAAGACCAGCGGTTGGCCGGAAACCTGAATGTCAGCTTCGCATTCGTTGAGGGCGAGTCCCTGATCATGGCGCTCAAGGACCTTGCTGTTTCATCGGGTTCGGCCTGCACCTCGGCAAGCCTGGAGCCGAGTTATGTGTTACGGGCTTTGGGCCGGGAGGATGAATTGGCGCACAGTTCCATTCGCTTTACCCTTGGTCGTTTTTCAACCGTGGAAGAGGTGGATTACGCCATCAAGAAAATTCAAACAGAAGTGGAGCGGCTGCGTGAACTGTCGCCCCTATGGGAGATGTTCAAGGACGGCGTCGATCTGAAATCAATTCAATGGGCAGCGCACTAGTGCGCGCTCAACGTCATTCAGAGGTTGTAGATCATGGCATACAGTGAAAAGGTTCTTGATCATTACGAAAACCCGCGTAATGTGGGCAGCTTTGATAAAGATGACACCAGTGTGGGAACCGGAATGGTGGGGGCGCCAGCATGCGGTGACGTGATGCGGCTGCAGATAAAGGTCAACGATGACGGGGTCATCGAGGATGCCCGCTTTAAAACCTATGGTTGTGGTTCCGCGATCGCTTCCAGTAGCCTGCTGACTGAATGGGTTAAGGGAAAAACCCTGGAGCAGGCGCAGGAGATAAAGAATGCCGATATTGCAGAAGAGTTGGCGCTACCGCCAGTCAAGGTGCATTGTTCTGTATTGGCGGAGGATGCTATAAAAGCGGCGATCAAAGACTTTTCCGATAAAAAGGAGAAGTAAACGGTATGGTGCGGCAATCTCGATGAGTAGCAGACATGAGCATTACGATTACAGAAGCGGCAGCCGATAGAGTTCAGGCGTATCTCGCCAGTCGTGGTAGAGGATTGGGGATACGGTTGAGCGTGCGTACCTCAGGCTGTTCCGGCATGGCTTATGAGATGGAGTTTGTAGATGAGCTTCAGGAGGATGACCAGGTATTTGAAGACCGGGGAGTCCAGGTGGTGATCGATCCCAAGAGTCTTGTCTATCTGGATGGCACTGAAGTCGACTATGCCCGCGAAGGTCTCAATGAAGGCTTTAAATTCAATAATCCAAACGCGAAAAGCGAGTGTGGATGTGGCGAGAGTTTCAACGTCTAAGAATGGGTTGAAAAAGGGTATGAAACGGCTGCCTTAAGGCAGCCGTTTTTTTCGATATGCTGGATTTTTCGAAAAACTACTTTGATCTTTTTGGCTTGCCGATTAGCTATATTGTTGATGGCAACTCGCTATCCGAGCGCTATCGCGAGTTACAAAGGGTGATTCATCCTGATCGTTTTGCCAATGCAACCGAACAGGAGCGGAGACTGTCGGTACAGAGTGCAGCACTCATCAATGAGGCATTTGAGACACTTAAAGACCCAATTGCACGCGGTAGTTATCTGTTGTTGTTGCATGGTATTGAGATGGATACCCTGAATGAATCAACCCAGGATATGGCCTTTCTCATGCAGCAGATGGAATTGAGGGAAGAGCTGGAGGAGATTCGGGGACAAGCCGATCCCTACCAGGCAATCATGGACCTGCGTGGCCGGATCAATAAGCAGATCAATAGTTTGGTGGCTCAGTTGGCCGTCTATTTTGAAACGCCGACGGAAGAGCAGTTGCAAGCCGCCCGCGAGATTTTGCGAAAAATGCGCTTTTTGCAGAAGTTGCACACCGAAGCAGAGAGCGTTGAAGCTGATATGGAAGATGAGTTGAATTGACTTATCGGATGGAAGAGAGATAGATGGCACTGCTGCAGATTTCAGAACCGGGCCAGGCGCAGGCACCTCATCAACACCGTCTGGCTGTGGGTATCGACCTGGGTACCACCAATTCCCTGGTGGCGACTGTACGCAGCGGCACGGCCGATACCCTGCCCGACGAAGAGGGGCGTCATCTGTTGCCATCCGTAGTGAGGTATCAACAGGGCTCAGTACAGGTGGGCCATGAAGCGAAACAGACCGAAACGGATGACCCATTGAATACGATCTCATCGGCGAAGCGGCTAATCGGGCGCGGGATCGATGATATCAAAACCCTGGGGAGCCGGCTTCCCTATCGCTTTGTACAGGAGCACACCAGCGTACCGCGTATCGAGACGATGGCGGGAGAGGTCAGCCCTGTTGAGGTCTCGGCAGAAATACTCAAAGTACTGGCAAAACGGGCTGTGTCGACACTGGGTGGTGAGTTGAGCGGCGTTGTGATCACTGTGCCTGCTTACTTCGATGAAGCCCAGCGACAGGCCACGAAGGATGCCGCAAAATTGGCGGGAGTACACGTATTGCGCCTGTTGAACGAACCGACAGCGGCCGCCGTGGCTTACGGTCTGGACAAAGGTGCCGAGGGCGTGCATGCCATCTATGATCTGGGTGGCGGCACATTTGATATCTCAATCCTGAGACTCAATAAGGGCGTCTTCGAAGTCATGGCCACGGGCGGGGATTCGGCGCTTGGCGGCGATGATTTCGATCGTGTGGTGGCTGAGTGGATCATGCAACAGGCCGGGATTGGACATGATGCCGATCATGCACAGATGAAACGCCTCATGCTGGCAGGTTGCACAGCCAAAGAGAGACTGACAGAAGCCGAAGAGACCCTCGTGAGTGTTGAGTTGGATGGGGGCGACAAGTGGCAGGGAAGACTGCAGCGGTCGAAGTTCAATGAACTGATCGATCCATTGGTCAAAAAGACCCTGATTGCCTGCCGCAGGGCGATGCGGGATGCCGGGATCAGCGCGGATGAGGTACAAGAGGTGGTCATGGTTGGTGGATCGACTCGAGTGCCGAGAGTACGCGAGAAGGTGGGCGAACTGTTCGCGACACAACCGCTGGTGGAGATCGATCCCGATCGGGTGGTAGCTGTTGGTGCCGCTATCCAGGCCGATATTCTCGCCGGCAACAAGCCGGATAGTGAGATGTTGCTGTTGGATGTCATTCCACTCTCCCTCGGAATAGAAACCATGGGCGGTTTGAGTGAAAAGCTGATCAGCCGCAATACCACCATACCGGTGGCGAGAGCGCAGGAGTTCACCACCTTTAAAGACGGCCAGACCGCAATGGCGATCCATGTCGTGCAGGGGGAACGGGAGCTGGTCACTGATTGTCGCTCACTGGCGCGCTTTGAACTGCGTGGAATACCATCCATGGTGGCTGGTGCTGCACGGATTCGGGTGACCTTTGCGGTTGATGCGGATGGCCTGTTGAATGTCAGCGCAGTGGAACAGAGCAGCGGGGTCCAGTCCAGCATCGAGGTCAAGCCTTCCTATGGATTGACCGACAATGAGATCGAATCGATGTTGCGGGACTCCATTGAACATGCCGGCGAGGATAAACAGCTGCGCAGCCTGCGCGAGCAGCAGGTGGAAGCGGATAGGGTGATTGAGGCGCTGGAGGCGGCTTTGACCGAGGATGGCGATCGTTTACTCGATTCTGATGAACGTCAGCAGGTGGAGCAAGCACTTGGTGCATTGAAATCGGTTGCCCGGGCCGATGATCAAAAGGTGATTAAAGGGGCCATTGAGCAGCTCGAAAGTGTCTGTGGATTCTATGTTGAACGACGGATGAATCAGAGTATTAAACAGGCCATGTCAGGGCACAAGGTGGATGAATTCGAATAGGCGGCGGTATGACACGTATTATATTTTTACCACATGAAGAGATCTGCCCTGAAGGCATGGTTATCGAAGCGGAGCCCGGTACCACAATTTGTGATGCAGCCCTACAGAACGGTATAGAGATCGAGCATGCCTGTGAGAAATCCTGTGCCTGCACCACTTGCCACGTCATCATTCGCGAGGGCTTCGAATCCCTTGAAGAAGCGGAAGAGACAGAGGAAGATATGCTCGATAAGGCATGGGGGTTGGAACCGGAATCACGTCTCAGTTGTCAGGCGGTGGTTGGTGATGAGGATCTGGTGATCGAAATCCCAAAATACACCATCAATATGGTAGCAGAGCATCATTGAGGAGAGGAGGCGGCAATGGGTTTGAAGTGGACCGAAAGTCTGGATATCGCCATAGCGCTGGATGAGAAGCACCCCGATGTTGATCCGCGTTTTCTCAATTTCGTCGATTTACGAGACTGGGTCGTTGTCCTCGACGAATTTGATGACGATCCCCACCATTCCGGAGAAAGGGTCCTGGAAGCGATACAGGCTGCCTGGATAGAGGAACGGGAGTGAAGGTATCGAACCGCCTATCATTATCGATTCACCTTTCTCATCGCTACACACGTTCAACATCCAGGCTGTTCTTGACTAAATTTGTCATCGACACCCGATAGATTACATCGGAGCGCCGCCAGCCTTTTTTCGCTTGGCACCCCAAATACCCGCCAATCCGATCGCCAACAGCATAAGGCTCCCGGGTTCGGGAACCCTGACGTTCTGATGATTAAAGATATTCAAATTACCTAGCGGTGCAAATTCGTTGTACGCCAGGGATACGGGTGCCTCAATCCAGTTGCCATCCAAGAGGTAACCGGTCAGTAAATTGTCGGTTAGTTGAAGATCCCAACCGTGAATATCGACAGTCGCGTTATTGAATATGCCAAATCCATTACCGATGTTGTTATAACCGAACAAGCCACCGGTTATGCCCCAATGACCAATGCCGGAGAGATGCAATAACCAGCCGTCATCCAGAACGCCGGCGCCGGCATCGAAGTATCCACCGGAGATGGTTGAACTGTGAAAGCCAATGCTGTTTATGGCATCGCCGCCGTAGAGACCCCCGCTACCACCCTGAAATATGCCACCTGAGATAGCCAGGTCTGTGCCATCTTGTGATTGAATCGCATTTCCCCCACTGGCGCCGTTGCCGCCGCTGATCATGCCCCCTGAAATCGTGCCGGAGATTGTGCCGAAGGTAGTGATCCCGTGACCTCCCTGACTGCCGCAGTCACCTCCCCGCACAATCCCGTCAGACATGTCCAAGCCGATGGTTTCAATCCAGCCGTCGATTCCGTTGCCGCCGGTTTGTCCGCCCATACCACCGATCACTTCGCCGCCGTGAATGGAGGCGAGTTGTGCGCCGGAAGAGGTGTTGTCGATGGCATGACCGCCTTGGGTACCGTTGTCGGCACCTTCGAGCCTGGCATTGCCGTTTACCTCTACTCTCCTTGAGCCCGACACCGCCCCCCGGCCATGCCCGCTGAACTTTTCACCTTGGCCAACAATCTGTGCAGTGTCGTTGACGATGACGGCATCCTCATCACTGCCCCAAGCCTGATAGTCGATCCCGCCTGATACCGTGGCATCCCCGGATAATGTGATCGTCGAAGCGGCCCCGATGCCGATAAAGATTGCGGGCTGGTCGGCGGGCGTATGAATGGAACCGCCATGGATGATGTCAAGATCAGAGCCATTCTCCAAGCGTACATCTTCGAAGATTGGGCTGCTGATTTGGTGGGTACTGCCGTCGTTGAAAATTAGTGTCGCATGAGAGTGTGTTGTTATAGCGCCAAGAAGGGCTACAGCCATCCATTTAAGTTGCATCAATACTGCTCCTTATCGGTTGTCGGACTCAAATCCGCTGTTTTAATTCGATGTACTATTCATTTTTATAATCACTTAATTCATACAATAAATATGCCATATTTCAGTAATAACTAGGTATCAGTGGCTTATAAAAGCCGATGAAAATAATTGGTCTTTTGAATGTAAAATAACCCGACATATCGGGTTCCATTTTTTGTGAAGTGGTGAGTTGACTGCAATTCAAACATCAGCTAACCATGGCCCACGCATCGAAACGACCGGGCTTACCCTGCGAAGCCCGTTGAAGGTTGGAATCATTGAATGTTGAGATAGTCAAGCAGTCTATCCCAGCCGACTAGCAAACGGGTTTCTAAGCGATCGAGTTGTTCCAATACCGCGGCATCACCGAATAAACGGAAACCTATATAGACCATGGCGATGACGAAAACCGTAATGGCCAGTTTTCTCAGGAATCCGCCAATTGCCATGACAGGTCCCAGCCACCACCTATGAGCAGTACGCCTTGATGGAGCCTGGGGTGTTCTCTGTTGTCTGACTTCCTCCAGAACCCGGTGACCAAGTTCACGCAACACCTGCGCAGGTGAATCGGCCTGCCTATGGGGTGAGGACACTGAACCGGTCAGTTCGGGTACTTCCCTTTGCAGCAACTGCACCAGATTTTCGATATCCTCATCCCAGCGCCGGTCGCTCATTTCAAAGGCCTGGATTTTCGATAGTTGAGAGATATCCGCTGGCAGTTCCGTCGCGGTGCTCATCTTGGCACCCCCGACCAAGATCGGGATGATGCGTTTACCTTGTTCAAATGCCGCCTTGATCTCTGCCCGTACCCAATCGGTCGGCTCAAACAGCCGCGATCTGGCACCGTTGTGGGATGTGGTCTGCCAGTTTCTGCCGATCACCACCAGCAACACATCACAGGCTGCAATTGCACGGTTCAGGATTAAGCTGAAATCGTGGCCGACCGGGATCTCCACATCGCGAAATACCAGGTTGGAGCCCAATATCTCGGTCAGGTCGTCAGCCAGCCGGCCGGCAAACCCCTGGCTGTCGTCCCGTCGATAACTGATAAAAATGCCTGCCATGTCATTAAGCCGTTGAGCGTAGCGAACCGAGTCGATATGACACAGAGTAACGCTAGCGAAGGTCTATATCCACAGATCATTAAATAGCACTAAAACAGACACCTAGCACCAGATAACCCATGGTTTCATATTCGATCCCGTCTGGCCAGATCGGTTGGATGCGCAGAGTTGCCGGATATCCCACTGTGACTGAGTGGACCTATTCTGCTCACGCTAAAGGCATTGTCCTTTATCAGCCAATCGGCGTGAACAGGGCAAGGGCGGGTATTTACTGTGTTTTAGGATTCCCTCAAACTTGAAGAAATCGACCAGGCCGGTGTCTTCTATGGCCGGATATGCTGCCATACGTGTGTTTTACAAAGCGCATGCCGTAGTGGTTGGAAATCGGATGCCTCATCTTAAGTTTTTATGAATATCTGCCGATAAAGTCTGTGTTTATCCCGGGTCATGTTATCGAAATAACCCAAGGTGGATTAGGAAGTCCATGAATCAATTGATCCCTCTCGTCCAAAGCGATGAATCTAGGTTGCGGATTCAGTTATGGGTGGCCTTTTTCGGCTGGACACTGCTGGTACTGTTTCTGCTCTTATGGGCGATGAGCAATGAGTATGCCGAGATGTTGGAGCTGGCTCGCCGGGAGGCGATCGACAACTTCAACAAGGACCAGGCCTTTCGTGTCTGGGCAACCACCCATGGAGGGGTCTACGTGCCGGTGACTGAGCGTACGCAACCCAGCCCACTCCTGAGACATATCCCTGAGCGTGATCTGGTAACCCCCTCCGGCCGCCAGCTGACGCTACTGAATCCCGCTTATATGCTGCGCCAGATGATGGAGGATTATGCCGAACTCTATGGGGTCAAAGGGAGAATCACCAGCACCAAGACCCTCAATCCGGAAAACGCGCCGGACGAGTGGGAGCGGGCGGCCCTGGAATCTTTCGAGCGCGGAGAGAAGGAACAGTTCGAGCTCACCGATATCAACGGCGAGCCCTACCTGCGTTTGATACGTCCTATGGAGACAAAGGCGGGCTGTCTCAAATGCCACCATAATCAGGGGTATCAGGTGGGGGATATACGAGGTGGAGTGGGCATATCCGTACCAATGAAACACTACTTTTCCTCGGCTGCCGAACAGAAGCGGGAGATCAAGGCAGGTCTGGGTCTGATCTGGTTTGCGGGGGTCAGTGCCATCTGGTTCTACGGCAGGCGCAGTCGCCAGCGGTTCCGGGAGCGCAAGGACTATGAGGATCAGATCTGGCAGCAGGCTAATTTTGATTCGCTAACCGGCCTCTCAAACCGGAATCTCTTCCTGGACAGGCTGGGTCGGGCTCTGGCCTTTGCCCGGCGGCAACACTCCATACTTGCACTGCTCTTTATCGATCTTGATCGTTTCAAGTATGTCAACGACGCCCTGGGACATGCTACAGGCGACCAACTGCTGCAGGAGGCGGCGCGGCGGCTGCGGCTGTGCGTCAGAGAGATGGATACGGTATCCAGACTGGGTGGTGACGAGTTTACGGTTATCTTACCCATTATCAGTGAGGGGCAGGCTGTTGCCAGGGTGGCTACCTCCATACTGACCGAGTTGTCACGGCCGTTCGACCTTGGTGGTCAGGAGACCCATGTTTCCGCCAGTATCGGTATTACGCTCTATCCTCAAGATGGCAGTGACACAGGCATGCTGTTGCAGAATGCGGACACCGCCATGTATCAGGCCAAGGCAGAGGGACGCAATACCTACCGTTTCTTCACCTGGGAGATGAATAAAGTGGCGGAGGGGCGTGTCTCACTGGGTGCAGCCCTGCGTAACGCTCTACGCGGGAATGAGTTTCAACTCCACTACCAACCCATTGTGGATATCGCTGATGGTCAAATTGTGGGCGCTGAGGCCTTGATCCGATGGGGATCGCCCGAACAGGGTCGTGTGGGGCCTGATCAATTTATACCGGTAGCTGAAGAGAGCGGTCTGATTGTGCCCATTGGCGATTGGGTACTGCAGCAGGCGGCGTTGGATCTAAAGCTTTGGGACCGGGCAGGATTGAAGATGGAATTGCTCTCGGTCAATGTTTCCACTGTCCAATTCCAGTTTGAAGGTTTCCTGGAAAAAATGCTTGATCTGATGAAGCACCAGCCGCATCTCTCATCCAGGCTCTTCCTTGAGATTACCGAGAGTGTCTTTCTGGACGAACACCGGGAACCCGGCACACGTTTGGGTGTTTTACGTAAGCAAGGCATCGGCATCTCCATTGACGATTTCGGTACCGGTTACTCGTCACTGAGTTACCTCAAACGGTTTCCCGTGGACAAGATCAAGATCGACAAATCATTCATACGCGATGTAACAACCGACCCCGAAGACGCAGCGCTCTGTGAGGCAATTATCGCCATGGCCCACCACCTTGGCCTCAAGGTAGTGGCGGAAGGTGTGGAGACCAAGGCGCAATGGCGGTTTCTACACGAGAGTGGCTGTGACTATGCCCAGGGTTACTACATCGGACGGCCGATGGCAGCGGCCACATTCACCGATTTTCTGGTTAAACACACCGATGTACCGGCGACAGGCTGAATGAACTTACTCGTTTCTCAAAGCGTATTTGGTAACCCTGGTATCTCTGTTCACTGTGCTCGACGGCAATGATCAACCGATGATCAGCAGTGCAAGGAATGGTATCAGGTTAAAGAAAATAAAGAAGAGCTTAAAAATACCCAGGAAAAGATAGATCAGTTGATCAAAATTCGCTCTGGAGATTGCAATCCAGCGACTCTGCGTTTTGTAACCCAGCTCAGGTGCGAAAAGAATAAACAGTGTCCACAGAATCAGCAGACCGCCATTGATGAGTGTGCACCACATAAAGAAATCTGTGATCAGCTGGATATTCATAATATTAACTCCCGTTGCTTCCTATAGGGCATGACAGGATGATAGACATACCGGAGTTTACAGTACTTTTGACATCTGTTCAGTGCATGCGTTCTTGATGTCAGTTACGCCATCTCGACTGCAATCGGGGCACTAAATTGTATATGGAAGGGTGATTGCAAAACAGACGCCGTCAGTTTCGTTGTTCATCCATGCATCTCCTTGGTGAAACTCGGCTATCAAGCGCACTAGATAAAGCCCTATACCGAGATGGATCTGGTTGTCGTTGCCTATTCTTTTCGATTCCATATTGTGAAATAGTTTGGGTATGTCACTTTCGGCTAGCTGTGGACCTCGGTTCCTGATCTTAATGTCGAGCGCTTTGCTGTTCATGTCGTCCAGTATGATCTGTATGGCTGTATTCGGTTGGTGGAAGTCGATAGCATTGCTGATCAGTTTATCCACTGCCTGACTGATCAGGTCTGGAGATATTTGGATCCAAATGGGATAGGCCGGTATATGGCACTCAAAATCAATATGCTGGTAGGTAATAGCGTAACCGTCACACAGGGATTTACAAAAAGCAGTGATATCGACTTTTTCTTTTTCACTGTTCTGTAGTGATTGTTCTAGCCGAGTGGCCTCGCGTATGCGTGTGAGAATTAGATTGAGTCTTCGTGTACCATCAAGCGCTCGTTCGATATAGGGTGATTTCTGGAAAGAGTCACTATCATGTTGAAGGTTCTCCAAAGAGCCCTGAACCATAGTCAATGGGGTGCGGATTTCATGGGTAAGTCTTGCTGCCATGGACTCAAGATAGCCTGTATATGCGACAGAACGTCTTAGAACTGCACTGAAACTCCGATCAAGTTCACCCAGTTCATCCTTGTCTTTGCCTGACTGGACCTCTTCTATGATCCGGCCATCCGGACTGACAGCCTGGTTGTATTTATGGCTGAGTCGGGTAATACGGCGAGTCAGGGAGGAGGCGAATAGGAGCAGTGTTCCTCCTGTGATGATGAACAGTATCAGGCTTATGAGAAATAGTCGCTCGAGCGCACTCTGTTGTAACAGCAGTATCATTTGAGTGCTTTGTTCAACAACCACTGTGCCAATAGTATTTTGACCAATTTCAATCGGATGCGCAGCAGAGAGGATCATTGATTTCGAACCGGTGATGCTATAGCGATAGATCGCACCTTCACCTGAGAGTGATCGACGAATCTCCGGGCCATCCAGTTTTCCCATACCCTCCCTGGCGTCTATCCCTGTCTCTTCAGCAGAGGGCGAGAGTAATGAAATCAGCCGACTTAACAGGATGTGGTTCGGTTTGATAGACGTTTGAATCGATCCATACCGTCCAATAACCTGACGCTTTCTGTTAAGAATCGTATAACGGTGATTTTTCTCTTCCAGACCAGATAGAAGCCTGTCTACCCGAATGGTAGGCATGACCAGCCGGGAGAGATTTTGGTTGCTGTTCCAACCTGAAGTGGAGGCAATCCCAACGGGTTTTGCCTGGGGTATATCGATGTCGACGACTGCCAGGGAGAGATGTCCGTCAGTCATTGAACGGGGTATCTGCAGTTCAACCCGGTAACCATGGGCAGTTTCCTGCCATTCACCCCTAATGGCTGTCTGCTGGCGGTTGTTTTCGTATTCAACCACGTTGACCCAGCCTGGAGCCGGGGTGCCAAGGCGGTATTTTCTGCTCTTTCCTGAGGGACCCGGGAGCGCGAGTATCAGGTGATCACCGACACTCAGGATCCGCTCCGACTGAGGATAGATCAGGGTCTGATCCCTGACCTCTATCATCAGATAAATATTTTCGCCTTGAAATCCTGCAAGCCACTCAAAACTGACTGCATCAGGGGTTGTCGCACTGGCCCTGAACTGGCGGGATTGAGATTTCAGGCTAAGCCAATCTTCATCATAGCCATCAAGGTCTGGGGAGTTGGCGAGCGGATGAACATAGAGGGAATTATTGTGCGTTACATTTTCTGAGGTCGTGCCAGCCAGCCAGTTGTTGCTGTTTGCTGCAAGCATGTTGGCTACAATCTCAGCCCTGTTAAGTAGTAAGGCCTCTTGTGCCTGGCGAAGCGAAGCCTCCATCTCAGATAAATAGTGGTAACCTGCCCAAGGAATCAGAATCAGACTGAATGATACAAGCAGAAGTTTGAATCGTAGTGTTTGGGTGAAAGGCAGATTCATCTTTTGAGGCATCTGTAAACCATACTGGTGTCACGGTGAAGCGATTGCTTATTCTCGTTGCGTTCGACTGATCGATGTCGACGCCGGCTCTGCGGTGGCGCTATTGTATCCAGCGGTAGCCGGCACCATAGACCGATTCAATAAGGATGAAATCACTGTCCACCAGCTGGAATTTTCGTCGAATACGCTTGATATGGGTCGTGATACTGGCACTATCCACATAGATATGGGCTTCCTCCATCAATTGATCCCGGCTTCGAACATGGCCGGGATGACGGACCAGGGCATGCAGCATCCAGAATTCGGTGACTGTGAGGTTGACCGGGTTCTGTTTCCAGTGTGCTGTGAGCCGGTCACGATCAAGTTGCAGGTCACCCCGAATCAGCTGAGAATCACTTGGCTGTTCTTGTTGCATGGCATCGATACGGCGGAACAGTGCGCCTATCCGAGCAATCAGATGGGGAAGACTGATATCTTTAGTGAGATAGTCGTCAGCGCCGAGTCTGAAGCCTGAAACACTGTCTAAATCGCTGTCGCGTGCAGTCAGGAAGATGATTGGCAGAGTATTGGACCGGTTGCGCAGTTCGCGACATAGCTCGAATCCTCCATCAATGTCATCCGCCAGCCCGATATCGAGGATGACAAGGTCCGGCAAGCGTTTGTTGAACGCTGCCAGAGCCTCCTGACGCGTGGCATAACCAGTTGCCGAATAACCCTGCCGGCTTAGGTAGTCAATATAGTTTTCCCTTATAACCTGTTCATCCTCAATGACGGCTATCTGCTTTCTAACCACGTTGATCAATCATCCTGTATGCTCAGTTCTCTGGTATGGGGATTATGAACGTTTTATGGGAATGAGTGAAACATTCAAGGTATCGATCCATTTTTTATTACCCTGGCGGCTTTTTCAAAACACATAAGAATCAAAGGAGCCAAAGGGATTGGATCATATAGATATGGATGAAGGTAGTGTGGTAGTGACAGGAATTTCCGGGGATGGCCTGCCAATGTAATATCCTTGGGCATGGGCGACACCAAGCTCTGTCAATAGTTTAAGCGTTGCCTCGTCCTCAACGAATTCAGCGACTGTATCTTTACCGAGTGCGCTCGCCATTTCGGTCAGAGCCTTGACGAAAACCTGATCCTTGGTGCTCGTGGTCAGGTTCTTAATGAATGAGCCATCGATCTTGACTATATCCAACGGTAGTTCTCTGAGATAGTAAAATGATGAGAACCCGACTCCAAAGTCATCCAGGGCAAAGCGGCAGCCAAGCGCCTGAAGTTCACTCATTAGATCGATCGCCGCGTTGACATCGGCGAGTGCCGCTGTCTCAGTTAGCTCGAAAACCAGTCGTTCCGGATTGATGCCGCTAGAGTTGAGAAGATGTGTCAGTTGCGTGAGCAGTTCTGGGTCATCAATAACACGCCCGGAAAGATTGATCGAGAGAGTGATGTCATGATTTGCCTTGTTCAGGCTGGACAATCGTTGAATCGAAGTGCGTAAAACATAATGGTTGATCTGGTGAATCAGTCCTGTCCGCTCAGCGACAGGGATAAATTCACTTGGTAGCGCAAGTGTGCCATCACTCTCGATCATCCTGATCAGAACTTCGTAGTGAGAGATAGTGCCATTTGCTATCTCCATGATGGGCTGGAAAAACAGAATAAAGTTATCTTTAGCCAAGGCTTGCTCGATCTTGTCTTTCCAGGTTACGCGCGCTTTTATCTCCTCGTGAGTTTGATCCTGGCTGGAGAAGATATGCCATTGATCTCTGCCGGATTCCTTTGCTTGATACATGGCAAGGTCGGCGTTCGACAATAACTGATCGGAATTGCTGCCATGTTCTGGGTAAGTGGCGATGCCGATGCTTGCCGATATACGATGACTGTGGCCTTTCAGCGGTATCGTGATCTGCTTGAGCTCAGACAACAGCTTGTCAGCGAATTGTGTTGCATCCGATATATCGGTTTCAGGTATTACTATGGCGAACTCATCTCCACCCAGGCGAGCGAGCAGTTCGGTACTGCGGGTGATTTCCCGCAGCTTTTTGGCAACGATCTGCAAAAGGGCATCGCCGGCCTGATGACCACTTGTGTCATTAATGTATTTGAATTGGTCAAGATCGAAAAAGATCAATGCCGTACTATGGTGATAACGTTCCGCAAGAGTCAGTATTTTATCGAATTCGACCTGAAAATTGCGCCGATTATGGAGTTCGGTCAAGGGGTCATGACTGGCCATCCAGGCAAGTCGCTGTTCGGCAACCTCTCGATCTGTAATGTCCAGCCCCACTGAGAGTATGACGGGTTCATTGTCATCATTTATACCGGTCAATGGAGAGTGAACCCAGGAAATGGTTCTGTTTCGACCATCTGCAGACAGAGAGCCCGCATCGTGTTGATATGAGCTTATCATGCCGTCACGCAGTCGTAACATAACATGTTTCATCTCTTTAATATCCTCAACATTCATAAAGAGATCACAAAAATGGCGGGTGCCGCGCTCATAATTCCTGATCCCGATGAATTCTCCCCCTTCTGTATTGATGGTGAGTATGGCTCCATTGCAGTTCTGTGTCAGGATGATCGCCTGGGCGCTGTCCATGATGGTATTGAGAAAGTCACGTTCTACCGCCAACTCTTCGCCGCGTTTGATAAGGTTGTCAGTATTGGTTTTGATTTCATTATGAAGTCTTTCCAGAGTGTACGTCAGTTGGATGGCTGAATCGCCGGCAATGTCGATCTCGTCCCTATATCGATCCGGATGCTTGACAGTGAGTTTGTCTCTTACTTCACGAAATGCATTTTTGGCCAGTAGAGGCAGACTGTCAGAAATCATCAACAATCGCTTCATAGGTTGCCAGAGGAACAGTGCCAATAGCAGTTCGGAGACCGAGAAACCGATAATGCCGATAATCACTGATTGTGTGGTTGCCTGTTGGATTTGATTGACAACCGGGGTAATGTTGCTGGCTATTATGAAATCAGCAGAAAATGCGGATATGTCACTACTCACGGGAATCAGACTTAAAGCATAATGGTTTCTATCCAAAATCGTTGTGTATCTGTTATGTAACAGATTTTCCATTTCGATTGCGTCGGCGGTAGACTGCAAAAGGGGTATCGAACGGTCTAAATTGCTTGACGCGATTATGTAACGCCGCCAATTGGTCAGGTAGCGATTTCTGCCTTGTAGCTGTTCATGTTGTTTGGGGCGGTTTACGATGGCTACGTCAGCTTTTGCAAGTTCATTGAAATCGATAATCAGGTCAGCCAATGATTGTCCAACCAGCAATACGCCAGCATGCTGGCCTCTGTCCAACAGAGGTACGGCAACATATTGACTGCAACGGACATCGCAGTAAATGGTGTTGGAGGGTATTTCAAGACGATTGACTGATTTGACCAGCTCTAAAAAAGAGTCATCGAGTGCACCGGTCTGCCAGTTGAATTGCAGTTTGTTGTCACTACTGTAATAGGCTGCTTCTTCAAGCCCCCAGTCAATTTGCAGTGTCGTCTCGCTGTGCTTGAAAAATCTTTCCAGTTTTTCCGTTAAGGCTAATTTTTTAGAAGTTGTCGCGGCTTCAGACAATGCAGGAATCATCAAAGCTATCTGCTCCAGTCTATAAATGCTGGATTCCAGAAGTGACCTGACCTGTCGGTGATGTTGGTCAAGTATCTGTGCTTGATAGGTATCGAATAACTTGCGCTGTTGCAGATAACCCATGCCGGCCAGGCCGGCATTGATGATAAACAAAACCAGACTGAACAGCAGTACCACCTTCCATTTAAGGCTGAGAAATAAACCCTTGCTGGATTGTGCGTTACCGCGGTCCTGTTCAGGCTTGTTTTTGACTGAATCCATGGTGACTGCTCAGAAACTGTATGAGGCAAGCAAGGAAAACAGATTCCAGTCCCGTTCAGTGGTGCCGGGTGCATTTTCCAGGTTTGAAAGGAAAATCGCACCCTCGACCTGACTGAACTCTGCGCGCAGCATCAGCTGTTCAGTAGGTTCCCAGAGTATCCCCAGTGTCCATAATTCACTGAAAAAGGTATGCTCCGGAGGGCCAAGTATGGCACTGCTATTCTTACCCTCTTTATCGTGTTTGTTATAGTGGCTCTCCTCATAGCGAACAAAAAGCTCCCAATCTGCATCAAGACGATAGTTGCCTTGAAAATAATAGCCATCTACGGTTGTATCCGCCATATTCAGCAGGCCGTTGAAATCTTTATAATCAATCGGTTCTTCCATGTATTCCATGGTGAGACTCCAGGGGCCGGTATTATATTGTGCGGATAATACCCGATAATCGATCTTGATCTCACCGGGTGGGAACAGGTCCGTCTCTGCATCCAGCGTCAATGAAGCAGTGCTGAAAGCCAGTCTGAAGCGTCCCCCATCCCATTCATAAAGCAATCTCCCTCCCAGTGTGATGCCGTCATTGTCCATTTTCGGGTTCAGGTTCGGGCTGAGATAGGAGTTCTCGACATTTTCATCGATGGGAGTTGTACCACCGATCAGCCTCAACTGAAAAAGGTGGGACTCTGACTGGATTTCGCCGTATAGCTGTCCTCCGTCGCTTGAGAGTACCATGTTTCGTACCCGGTCCCAGTATATAGCCTGGGGCATAAATATACCTGGACGGGTTGCAGCCACATCACGAGTGTCGTTATAGAATCCGAAGGTGTTTTTACTGCGACCGAGTATAAAGCCGATACGATCATCTTCGCTCATATGAAGGGTGTAATCGAAATGCGCATAGTCCAAGTCGAGAGAGCCATCATACATTTCACCGGCTTTACGGGAGAGTATCTGTGCTGCCAGCATTATCTGTGGCGACATCCGATAGGATGCGTTGATACCCAATTCGCGAAAATCGAAACTACCGTCTTGGCTGTCACCAAAAAATTGATTTTCCGTTGTCTTGACATAGGCTTGGGTCAAGAAACCATGGACTTGGAACATACCTTCGAATACGTCAGTTTCGGCAGCCAATAATTTCTGGCCAAGTACGCAGAGCAGTGCGAACAGGCAAACAGTCCGGCTACTTTTCAATGCTGATCGTCCGTACATGCTCATTAGTATATCCTTCAGAAAGATAGCCAATTGCACCGGGAGTATTTGCAACTTTTATCCGCATCTCCCGCTCGGATCCCACCCTGATGGGCGCCTGCCCCATACCGGAATAGATCTGTCTGTTCCAGGCACGGCGCAATTGATGGGGAAACAGGCCAAGCATTTGTTTGGTGAAGCGCCTATGCAGATTACTCTTGTCACCCATCACGAAGACATGAATCGGTTTACCATCCGACCATTGGGTTTTGCGCATGCTGAATATGGAGCGCAAGGTATGGCGTGAAAGCGTCTCTTGGGTGACGTCAAGATTGATGACGAGGTCGACCGAGTGTGCCGTTTCGCTGAAACATATCATCAATCCTAGAAAAAATGCGAAGTAGGCAGTTTTCATTCTTGATTACGGGAGATTCCTTGCTTTTCCTACAGCTTTGCGGCATCCATAAATAGTTACTTTAGCTCAAATCACAGCTGTCCATTGGTTAATTCCCACCACTCACTGCAATACTACCCTCAGGTTGACAGATTGTCGCCACTTTCTGCTTCCATCCGGCCTCATTTTGGTGAGCAAATTGCCATCTGACTGAACTGAAATTGTTATCGGTAGTACCGCAAACCGGCGCGGCACAGGAGTGGACGGGTTCGCCAAGGAGGGCACGCTGGGTCAACATTAAGAGGTTCAGAAAATGAAGAAAACGTTAGTGGCAATGGCAATTTTCAGTCTCCTGTTTCAATCCCCGCTGGTGGCGCAAGCGCGGGACCAAAAAGCGGAAAAAGGTGTATTCACAGGCTCCATGATCGGAGTGGTGGTGGGTACTCTCCTCGGTGGGGCGCCTGGGGTTGTTTTGGGGTTGACCGGTGGTGCGATGGCCGGAGAACTGGCGGTGCGGAAAGATCAGGTCGATGCAATGGACTCAGCGTTGTCGGCGGTCCGGGTCATGCAGCAGAGAGAACAGCTGGCTGCCGCGGAACACCAGGCGCTTTATCAGCGGCAGCGGGCATTGCAATCTGCCAGAGTCGAGGCACTGCAGCAGGGGTATACCTTTTGCCTTGGGTTTCGTAGTGACAGTGCCGAGATTGAAGCAGGGATCGGCAACCAACTTAAAGCCCTGGTTGTTATGTTGCAGGCCTTCCCAGAGTTGAAACTGCAGATTCGGGCAGGCACGGATGCGAGGGGAAGTGACGACTATAACAAGACCCTCAGCAAACGACGGGCAGATGCCGTCGCCAATCTGTTGATGGATTCGGGATTATCGGAAGATCGGATGGAAGTCCACTATGTCGGTAAGGCGGAAGCACGCTATCCCATACAGGATCTTGAGGGATTGGCATACGACAGAATGGTCCAGCTTACCTTGGTCAATGGTGAAGAGTCATGAGGTTTCGTCGGCAGCCCCTGAGTGAGGAGTTTTTCTACAGTTCTCCGGAGAAACCCACCGGCAATAGTTTCCGTTGGGTGCCTAGCGGATCGGTAATTCCACCTCGGCAGTCGCGGATCAGAGGGGAGGTGCGGTGTGTTGAAAAAAAGCGCCGTTAATACCCCTGCAGGTGAAGCGGGAGCCGACTGTTTCAGCAACAGGTTATTTATTCGTGATCTGGTATTGACCTTGCTGGCAGCGGTATTTACAGGATTATCCGGTGGATTGTTATTGATTTTACTGGTGTTTGGTTGGAGTGAAGCTGCGGCTGACGGCCAGCCTAAGGCGGCCGCCGAGTTACAGCTGAGATCATTGAATGGTCAACTGCTGCAGCAGGCCCCGTTGTTAAAAAGCGATGTCCAGATCGATGTTAACGGAATGCTGGCCAGGGTTCGTGTTGAGCACCTTTTTAAGAATCCCAGCCAATCATGGATGGAGGGTGTTTATCAGTTTCCACTACCTGAAACATCGGCAGTCGAGCGGCTCCAGATGCAGATCGGTGAACGGGTTATCGAGGGGCGGATCGAGGAGAAAGGAGAGGCAAAAAAGATCTATCGGAAGGCCCGTGATAACGGTCAACGCGCAAGTCTTCTGAAACAACAGCGGGCCAATATTTTCTCTGCTTCCCTAAGCAATATAGCTCCCGGCGAAGAGATTCGGATCGTGATCGAATTTCAACAACAGGCTCGTTATACGGAGCGTCGTTTTGAACTGCGCCTGCCGTTGGTGATCGCCCCTCGATATATACCCGGGAAAGCGCTTTCGTCAGACACCCTGGCAGATCACACCCATACCGGGTGGGCATTGGATACCGATCAGGTCGAGGATGCGAGCCAGATCACACCGCCGGTGATGGATCCCCGCAATGGATCGATCAATCCGGTATCTCTGGGGGTAAGGCTCGATGCGGGTCTGCCACTGCAGGCCGTCACCAGTCACTACCACCCGATGTTGCAAAGGGTGGACGGTGAGGGCGTGGTCCATCTGCGGCTGGGTGATGGGGAGGTGCCCGCAGACAGGGATTTCCTGTTGAGTTGGCGACTCCAGCCGGGATTCGCGCCGAGGAGCGTGCTGTTCACCGATCGTTGGAAGGATGAAGAGTATGCGCTGCTGATGATTCTGCCTCCCGCACCGGAACACTACGAAATGGGGCTGAACCGTGACGTAATCTTCGTCGTCGATCATTCAGGTTCGATGCATGGCCCGTCGATGGAACAGGCGAAGGCTGCCCTGAGACTCTCAATAGCCGGTTTGCAACCGACAGACCGATTCAACCTGATCGGCTTCAATAATCGCAGTCGGATGCTGTTTTCCTCGCCGCGGCCTGCCAGCGAAATCACACTGGGTCGGGCATTCCGCTTCATCGACTCCATGCACGCGGAGGGTGGTACGGAGATGTACCCGGCACTTGAGAAAGCCCTGAATAACAGGAACGAAGAGAATCGACTTCGCCAGATAGTGTTTCTCACCGATGGTAGTGTCGGCAATGAGCAGGCGTTGTTCGACCTGATACGGCAACGCTTGGGTGCAAGCCGTCTCTTCACAGTGGGTATAGGATCGGCGCCGAATACGCTCTTCATGCAACGAGCCGCTCAATATGGACGCGGTAGTTTTACTTATATCGGTGATTTGAATGAAGTGGCAAGTCGAATGCAGGGCCTGTTTGAGAAACTCGGGTCTCCTGCCATGAGTCATATCAGCGTTATGTGGCAGGGTCCCGGCGATATTGACGTGGAACCGCAACGATTGCCTGACCTCTATTTGAGCGAGCCATTGATGATATCCCTTAAGGGAGAACGGCTCGATGGCAGATTGGCCCTCGAAGGCAGAAGAGGCACTAAGACCTGGAAACAGAGCGTTGAGATACAGGCTAATGGTCGGGCAACGGGTATCCACACTCTCTGGGCCAGGCAGCGCATAGCAGGCCTGATGGCATTGCCGGACAATGAGCTGGCTGAGGAGATGAAACGACAGCGTGTGGTCGACCTGGCGTTGAAACATCAAATCGTCTCCCCTTACACAAGTCTTGTGGCGGTGGAAAAGCCTGTTGCCCGTCCCCATAACGAGGGCTTGGTGGGGGGTATGATGCCGGTCAACCTGCCTGCTGGTTGGCATGCTGAGTCGGTCTTCGGTCGGTTACCGCAAACCGCATCACCAGCCCCGCTGCTGTTGTGTGCAGGGAGTGTGCTGCTGCTGTTCTGGATCGTACTTGGACGATTCAAGACCCGGGGGCGGTCAGGTTCACTATTGACTGAATGAAGACCTTGATCAGTAATGTTTTGACCATCACCCGATTGTCTCAGGCGCTGTTCCTGCTCGCTTTTTACCTGCTTGCAGAGGGGATGTGGATTGAGGCAAAGGCCTGGCTGGCGGAGGGACTGATTGCGGCTGCCTGGGAAGAGACAGTCTCTCACGAAGATAGTATCCCTCCCTGGCCCTGGGCCGATACCTGGCCGGTAGCTCGTTTGGAGGTGCCCAGGCTGGGTGTCGAACGCTATATCCTGGCGGGTGTCAGCGGTCGTACGCTGGCATTCGGGCCGGGCTGGGCCATGCAGACAGCTCGGCCGGGTCGCGCCGGAGCAAGCCTCATAGCCGGTCACAGGGATACTCACTTCCACTTTCTCAAGGAATTGAGGCATGGAGACCGCTTGGTTGTGGATACCCCGGGTAGCGGTAAAGTTATCTATCGTGTAGTCGCTACTGCAATCGTGCATCAGCAGGAGAAATGGTTGATGTCCGATCAGGGGGGGCAGGGATTGCTGCTGGTGACCTGCTATCCTTTTGATGACCTCCTACCTGGAGGCGAGTCACGTTATCTGGTATGGGCAGAAGCTGAATCGAGACAGACATTCGGGTTAGAATCGATGTTGAGTCACTACATAATTAGAAGTCTGAATGAAGCCAATCCGGATTTTTCGCCATCTCGTCTGTCAGCACCCCGGCTATCTGGGTGATTATCTGCAGGCGCGCTCCATCCCCTGGGAGATGGTCTGCATTGATGAGGATCATCCCATCCCGCAAAAGACGCATGATGTCTCCGCGTTGGTCTTTATGGGGGCCGGTGTCAGCGTCAACGACCAGTTGCCCTGGATTGAAGGGGAGCTTCAGTTGATCCGCAAGGCCTTCGATCTCGATATACCCGTAATGGGGGTCTGTTTCGGCGCTCAGCTTATGAGTCGGGCACTGGGAGGCGAGATAACCCGTGGCAGGGGAATGGAGATTGGCTGGCATCCCGTAAAGACGCTGGTCGAGCATGGCAGTGACGGTTGGTTATGGGATATCCCGGAACAGTTCACTGCCTTTCATTGGCATGCGGACACCTACACGCTACCAGGGCAAAGCAGGCATCTGTTGAAAAGCAACTGTTTTGATCAGCAGGGATTTGTCATGGGCGATCATCTGGGAATGCAATTTCATCTCGAGATGACCCGGGAAATGGTAGAGAACTGGATAGAGCGATATGGCAGCGATCTGTTGCTCGATTCGGATTGTAGTCAGTCAGCCGAGGCTATACTGACCTCAATTGACCAGCGGATTGAGACGTTGCATAAAATCTCCGATCTTATTTATGGCAGATGGGTGGAGCGTGTACTGGCGAGGCAGGGTCAGGCATGAGAAAGCTCCTGCTGCTGCTTGTGCTGATGTTGAACAGTGCCTGGGCCTCTCAGGATGCCGAGCTCGAAGTGGCCCTGGAGCATTTGAGTGTCAGTGTGGAGCGGCGCGTGAAAGCACGTTTTGAACAGGCCGGAGTCGATTACCCGCCTCAACGGATTCAGCTGATTGCATTGAAAGAGAGTCGGCGACTCGAGTTGTGGGCTTTTCAGCACGATAAGTGGCAGTTTATCCACGACTATGCCATTTTTGCGGCCAGCGGCGGTGTGGGTCCCAAACTGCGTGAAGGGGATAAGCAGGTACCGGAAGGTTTCTATCGCATTACCGAGCTCAATCCCAATAGTCATTTCCATCTGTCGATGAAACTCAACTATCCGAACGGATTTGATTGGCTGAATGCGAACAGAGAGGGCCGGGTGGCGCCGGGCTCGAATATCTTTATTCATGGCAGTGCTTGGTCAGCGGGTTGTCTGGCAATCGGCAATCGCTATATCGAAGAGCTTTTCAAACTGGTTGCAAAAGTGGGCTTGGAACACTCAGCAGTACTCATCGTTCCGTATGACTTCCGCCAAAGAGAGATAACAGTGACAGAGAACGGACCTGCCTGGCTGGGGGAGTTATATGCCTATCTGAAACTGCGTCTAGTACAGTTCCCGTTGACGGAAAAGAGGTTTAAGTGCGCCTATGATTGCAGAGAAGCGTCAAATAAATAGGGCATGGCTGAAGCTTAGCCCATACATGGATATGAACCGGGCCTATTTCAAATTCGCCAGGTAGGTTGCCACCGCGTCCATATCACTGTCGCTAAGGCGTATAGCAACACCGGACATCCAGACATTGGTTCGCTTGCCGGTGCGGTCGCGAAACTCTTTCAGCATTTTAACGACATAGTCATGGCGTTGACCGGCGAGACGGGCATAACCTTCCTGGCCGCGTCCATTTTCACCATGACATTTGACGCAGGCGTCTTTAAAGATCTTTTCACCTTCCGCTAGCAGCGAACTATTGCCTCCGCCAGAGGGTTTCATTTGCATGTCTCCATAGTAGAGGGCGATCTTTATCTTGTCTTCGAAGCTGAAGGTTTTGGCCAGATTGCTCATCAGATAATCGTTACGACGGCCATCGCCAAAACGCTGGAACTGATCAACGATATAGACCGGATTCTGTCCGGCCAGGTTAGGCGCAAGGGGCTGTATTGCTATGCCATCCTTACCATGGCAGGAATTGCATAATATTGTCCTCTCACGCCCCTCCTTGACCATCTGTTTGTACAGTTTGCCGTTGTTTGATATCGCTTCAATGCGGCTTTCAAGGCTTTTACGCAGTTTCAGATCCTCTTCCATGTCATCCGCCATTGCATTCTGACCCATCAGCATTGTGGCAATCGCGATGAGTGTGATTGTCAACAGCCAATTTATAATCGGAACTATGGATCGCATCTGGTTTCAACTCCCTGCTATCATGTGCATTTCAAACCAACATAGCGGCCAAGATTTTTGAGACTTGATTCACGTATTGGGTTTTTAGGAATTTAAAGCATGAGGATGCGATATAAAGCGGTGGTTTCCAATAGGTTATGTGATAGGCAGTTGGCCGCCCGTATCAGATTACGAGCGATTGGCCCCGGTCTGTAGAACTGTAAACGAGTATGGCGAAGAAGCGTGCAAAACGGGGAATAACCAAGTCCAATCGGAGTAGAAATCAAAGATGGAAACGATGGTTTTTGCTTGGGATAGTCACTCTTCTCCTGGCGGTAATTCTATATCTCCTCTATCTCGACCAGGTCGTGCAAAATCGTTTTCAGGGACGTCGCTGGGATGTGCCCGCCAAGGTATACAGCCGAACCCTGGACCTCTATCCGGGTGCCTTATTGTCTACCAGCCATCTGCAACAGACACTCGACGGACTGGGATATCGACGGGTTAAACATCCCGATCGACCCGGAGAGTACTCCAGCTATCGCGGACGCTATCTTATACGCACGCGCCCGTTTCATTTTCCCGATATCAATCGTCCAAGCGACTATCTGGAAGTTGTTCTGGATAAGCAGGGTGTGCGTACTTTGAAGCGGGCGAGTAACGGAGATCCGATCGGTTACTATCGTATTGAGCCGAGACTCATCGGCAGTCTCTCCTCGACACAAGGTGAAGACCGTATTCTGCTGACACGAGAGGAGCTGCCTGATTTACTGGTGGCGGGCTTGATTGCGGTGGAGGATCGCAGCTTCTATCAGCATATCGGCATCGATCCGATGGCGATCGGGCGTGCACTGTGGGCGAACCTGGCTGCGAAGCGTGTGGTGCAGGGTGGCAGTACACTGACGCAACAGTTGGTGAAGAACTACTTCCTCAGCCTGGAACGTACACTGTGGCGAAAGATCAATGAAATCGCGATGGCTCTGATTCTGGATTTGCGATACAGCAAGGATGAGATTCTTGAGGCCTATGCAAATGAGATCTATCTGGGACAGCAAGGGGGAAAGGCAATTCATGGCTTTGCCCTGGCCAGTCGTTTCTACTTCAATCGACCCTTGCATGAGTTGGACCTGCCTCGCCTGGCGCTGCTAGTCACCCTGGTCAGAGGGCCTTCGGCCTATGATCCGAGACGCCACCCGGAGCAGGCAAAAAAGAGACGGAGTCTGGTCCTGCAGCTGATGGCGGATCAGGGTGTGATCAGCCCGCGACAGGCAGATTCGGCGAGAGATCAACCCCTGGGGGTAGAGCAGGGCAGCCTGCACAGTTCAGGTAGTCCGGCATTTATGGATCTGGTCAAACGCCAGTTACGCAGGGATTATCAAGAGGAGGATTTAAGTGCCGGTGGCTTAAGAATTTTCTCCACTCTTGATCCCTGGTTCCAGCAGCGTGCCGAACAAGCATTGTCACAACAGCTCAGTGAATTGGAGCGTAAACAGGGCATCCAAGCCGGCACCCTTCAAGGGGCGCTCACCCTGGCAGATACGGAGACAGGAGAGGTGTTGGCTGTTGTGGGAGACAGAAACCCACGCTACGCAGGTTTTAATCGTGCCCTGGATGCGGTAAGACCGGTTGGGTCACTGATCAAACCCGCCGTCTACCTCACAGCCCTGTCTCAGTCAGGAGACTATCATCTGCTTTCACCGCTCGATGACAGTCCGATTCAGATCAAGGGAATGAACGGTGAAATCTGGACCCCTGGGAATTATGATAATCAGAGTCATGAGGGGGTGACACTGGAGCAGGCGCTGACAGAGTCTTTCAATCAGGCAACGGTCCGTCTCGGGCTCTCTGTCGGACTTGAATCGATAATCGACAATCTCTACAGGCTGGGGATACGCCGTCCGCTCCATTCCTATCCGTCGCTGCTTCTGGGTGCGGTCTCCCTCTCGCCCCTGGAGATGACGCAGATGTACCAGACACTGGCGAATGGCGGATACGGCGCTACCCTGAAATCGATCCGTGACGTGACTGATGCGCAGGGTACGCCACTCTCGCGATACCCGCTGACGGTTGAGTCAAGGGTGGATAGCCGGGCAGTCTATTTGCTGCGGCATGCACTTAACGAAGTGACCCGTAGCGGTACAGGCAAGGCGCTCCAGTGGCTGTTGCCGGGTGAAGTGGACGTGGCGGGAAAGACTGGAACTACGGATAATTTACGCGATAGTTGGTTTGCCGGATTTGACCAGAAACATACCGCGGTCGTTTGGGTCGGACGCGATGACAACCAACCGACTGGATTGACAGGTTCCAGCGGCGCCATGCGGATCTGGGCCGGCTTGATGAATGGTATAGGCATCACGTCATTACAGCAGAATCTGCCAGTAGGTGTGGAGATGCTCGCGATCGATCCCGAAACCGGACTTCTGGGAGAGGGATGCCCCCAAGTCCTTGAATATCCTTTCATTAGTGGTAGCGGTCCGGCATCACGGGCAGCCTGTGCCCGTTCTGGATCAGTGGTGGAAGACGGAATTCTCTGGTTTCAACGTTTTTTCAACTAGGGCCTGTTAACACTAATCCAATACGCCCTGCTGGGGCTGTTTTTGTGTCCAGCAAGGCAGAATGAGCGAGGTGTAGTTATGCTACATGAGCGAATGATAACGCCGCTGGGCGCAAAAACAGCCCCAGCCCTTCGGGTTGCGCCTGAAAAAGCGCCACTCGGCGTTGCTCGTCGCTCATTTGGAATAACCAAACCTCTCTCCTCGCGCCCCGAAGGAAGTGCCCTTGGGGTGCGCCTTGATTGGCGCTTTTTCAGGCACAACAGGGCGTATTGAATTAGTGTTAACAGGCCCTAGGATGATGATTTGATTGTCACTACCACACTGCTGTATCTCTCCAGCGGCTTTACAGTAGCTTCTGCAGGTGTAATGCACTACGAACCTCCCGCATTGTTTGAAATCACAGGGCCTAAGTAAGGTCCGATATCTATCCGTCATATCAAAAACAGATCTTGGAAACAGGTGTTACAACCATTATGCTATTTAATTCAATTACTTATAGTGGCCGGAAATGGTGGTACAACAATTCCACCGCTGAATAAACCTCTGACTCAATTCGGAGGCTTCTCATACCTTAGGACCGCTCAGTGTTCTTGTCCAAGAGACGGTACATGCTCTGCCTTGTACCCTGATATGAGATTTACAGGGTTATGGTGGAATTAACACTTTTAACAAATTGTCACCATTATAATTTCAAGCTCTACAACCGATCGCCGATAATGGAATAATCTGGAAATCAAAAGGTTATTATTCTACTGGGAGTAACCTTTGTAGCGGACCAATGAATGAATAATCGTAGAAGGCATCAACGGCTGGAGATCGATCTGTCGGCAGATCTGGCTTTTCGGGGGCAGACCTTCGAGGAGTGCAGGATTTGTAACTTTTCCGAGGGTGGTATCTATCTGCAGTGTGACGATGAAAGGCTGGACGAACTGCTGCCCAATGGTTACATCGCGGAACCTGATCGTATGGATGCGGTCCTTAGCGTTGCCTCCAGACAGGTACGTATTTCCTTGGTCTATAAGCATGATCATGGAGTGGGTGGCAGCATTATTGATCATCAGGAAGCAGAGGCGCTGTATACCCATCTTCAGTCTCAACGCGAGAACAAGCACATCGAACAGACCCCTATCGATAAGGCGGCAGTGAAGCCTGTGATAGAAACACTCCAGAGTCGATTATCTCAATCCGCTGCTTAGTTCTTTTTTCACTCAATCAACAGAAGCCTTGCTGTCGCGCGCCAATGAACCCCAGAGCAGTCAACAGGAATCAACGATGATCCTGATGATGACAGCCCTGGAAAGGGAACAAGCAGAGATTTCAGCGGCCTTCCTTAAACAGATTGAAAAGGCGTTTGATGGTCTGGCCAGCCTGTCTGGCGTCAATCCCTCTGCCCCGTCAGTGGTCAACCAGGAGCTCGAGCTGGTGGAGAAGGTTGAGATCGACCACTGGGTTGTAATCAACGATATTGCCAGAGAGATTGAGGCGGAATCGGCGCTTAACCTCTATCATATAGAAACGGCGCTCACCTACCTGACAGAATACACGATCAAAGATGAGAACAATCCTCTCTCACCGATCAGTCTGCTCAATGCCCTGAAACATGCACTGAACAGGTTCGATTTGGAAATCAGCTGCTTTCACTTGATCCTGAGCGTTTTTCAGAGGACGGTGCTGCAGGGGCTCGATAATTTATACGAAGAGATCGTGGGGCTGTTGAAGGAGAAAGGAATCGATTTTACTTCTGAATATCAGACAAGCGCCAATACAAGTCATCCAGCGAAAAAGAAATCCCATCCAAACGTGGGCAGGGTTTTACAGCAGCTATCGACGTTACTCAATGCCAAACATCAAAATGAGCATGACGATCTGGGTCCGGATGTTGTATGGATTGACAAAAACCGGGTTATAGAATCCCTGAATAGCCTCCCCTTGAGATTTGGTTCATCCGTTCTCAAGCAGCTCGAGCATGAGTTGCAGAATCAACCATCCGATCATCAAAAACTAGATCCTGTGGTGAGTGCGGCGATCAGGACCGGTGAGGAATTGGTCTCAGCACTCCGTAACGATCCGCTTATACCGGCAGACCTGAAAGATCTGCTGAATCGGATGGAGATTCAGATTATTCAGGAAGTGGTGAATGACCCTTCACTACTGGAAAACAGTAAACACCCTATCAGGCAGCTCCTTGCCACGATAGAGTCTCTGGCCCCCTATCTCACAACGGGGAATCAGATGACACAGATACGCGATATGGCGCAGATATCACAGATTCTCGATGCCATAGATTGCAATAAGCTCGATACGGTTTCTGAAGTGACGCAGGCGCTCGAGGCCTTAAAACATAACCAGTTGGAGCAGTTTCATCATAATCGCCTGCTTGCGATCAAGCACTGTGAAAAGGATGAGCAATTTATATCAGCGGAGCGCGAGGTCTTAACTTATTTAGGTAACCAGCTGCTGGGGAAATCGGTAACCGGTGCGATAGCAAGACTGTTTCAATATGGATGGATCAACCTGCTGGTGCAGACCTATGCGATTGAGGGTGAAGAGAGCACGGCCTGGAAGGCTTATTCCCGTGTCATCGAAATAATGGGGAAACTTTTCCTCAACCAATCGTCACCGCACGAAATGAGCGAAAGTCGAATTCGCGATCTGATCTCGCTAATCAGAAAGGGATTTCGTGACTATCCCGTATATCCTGAAGAGAGCCGGAATTTTGCTATTGAACTACAGACAGCGCTCATCAGGGGGGGCGATGCAGCGACGCCGTTTTGTGAGCAGAGAATAGAGGTTGATGAAAACTACCTGACCCAATTTTTTACCGACAGGGTAAACAATCCTGATAACAGTGCAGTGTCGGCAATTGATCAGGTCTCATTAGAGAGAATCAAATCCCTCAAGATCGATACCTGGATGGTTGTGGGTTCAGGTGAACGAATGCTGTTTCTGGCTTGGAAAAACAGTGATTCATCCCGTTTCCTGTTTGTGGATGGAGATGGATTGAAGGCATTGGATATCACTGATTGTGAATTGGCGAAATCTCTTGATAGTGGTAACTACAGTGTCATGCAGGACCGGGTGCAGCCGATTGTTGACAGGGCAATCGACCGCATACTGTTGTCGAGTTTCAATCATATCAAGGATGAGTCATCCACCGATGAACTGACCGGGCTGTTTAATCGCCGCAGATTTGAACGCCATCTGCGTGAGTTGTCAGTTGAGGCAGAAAACAACGAGACGCAGCACGTACTGATATTGCTTGACCTGGACAAGTTTCATGTGGTCAATGATCTGTGCGGCTTCAAAGGGGGTGACCAACTGCTGCAGACGGTTTCATCAATAGTCTCCAGTTATCTCACCGAAGATGGCATGGTGGCGCGTATCGGTGATGATGAATTTGCCCTGCTTATGAGGAATGCGGATCTGGATAAGGGATTTCTGAATGCTGAATCATTGCGTCGTGCAATCGAGGGGTATCGTTTCAACTGGGATGGTCGTCTGATACCGGTTTCAGCCAGTCTTGGCGTAGTACAGGTGAACGCCCGGCAACAAGCGGATACCAGTGAACTGTTACAGGCTGCCAAGTCTGCCTGTAATATGGCCAAAGAGGGTGGTAGAAACTGTACGCGGCTCTATTCGGCTTCCGATACCGCCTATCAGAAACACATGCAGGTCATCCAGACGATTCCAGCTATTCAAGAGGCGTTGGCGAACGATCGAATGGTGCTCTTTGCCCAGCCAATCGTGCCACTTAAACAAGATGCGGGATTGAAGCCTCACTATGAAATCCTGTTACGTATTCTCGATGACAAGGGTGAACCTCAACCACCACAGCGTTTCATCAAAATCGCAGAACAATATGATCTGATGCGGGCCGTTGATCTTTGGGTGATAGATCACTTCTTTGATGCAATTACACCCTATGGCGACAGGCTGCTGGGAGACATCAGTTTCTCAGTCAATCTGTCGACCACGTCTGTTGTCGACAGCGAGTTCAAGCGCTATCTGAAACAGCGTATCAGTGAGTCACCCGTTCCTGCCGAGCAACTGGGATTCGAGGTCACTGAAACGGCTCTCGCCAGAGATATCGAGGATACGGTGGCCTTCATGAAGGATGTCAGATCGATGGGGTGCTCCTGTTATCTGGATGATTTCGGATCAGGTTTCGCCTCTTTCTCATATCTCAAGGATTTTCCCGTCAACTACGTGAAGATCGACGGTATCTTCGTGCGCGAGATGATCCAGAACACAGCCGATTTGGCGATGGTTATTTCGATCATGGAACTCGCTCATTTCATGGATAAAGTGGTGATTGCCGAACATGTGAGTGATGCCTCTATCGGCAAGGCGCTGCAGGAGATGGGGGTGGATTTCGCGCAGGGCTATCATTTTGGACGCCCAAAGGTCTTTAGCGAGGTTTTGCAAGAGATTGCGGGAGATCGGCAACAAATCTCCACTGCCTGATCGATCCATTTTTATTTCGAGGCCGCAACCATTGCCGGTGTTGATGTACAGCAGGGCAGACAGGGTGGGCAAATCGGATATCTTATGCAAAACCAGTCCCCACCCCGATAACATGACGACGCATGTTGGCGAACGGGGGGCAAATAACGAATATCTGTGACTGCAACAGTCACTAAGCGTTTCTTGACAGGCGCCAGATAGGCTACAATCCGAGCAGAATTCCATTCCTGAATAGTGAGGGAGCAGAGGTTTGACCCTGTATGCCGCCGACAAACTGATTGCCCAGGCCCGGGTATTGGCCGCTGAGTATCGTCGCACCATGGGTAAGCCCCTGCCCGGTATCAGTAATGAAATTGCGGAATATGATGCTATCAAACTACTCCAGCTCGAGCCCAAACCAACAGGTGAGGGTGGCTATGATGCGGTAGATTCCAAGCGCGGCGACAAACTGATTCAGATCAAATCAAGAACCATCTTCGATGAAAGCAAATCAGGCCAAAGGATTGGTCAGCTCAAACTCGATAAGGATTGGGACAGTGTTGTGCTGGTACTCATGGATGAGGATTACGAACCCTATGAGATCTATGAAGCAGAGCGGGACGATATTATTGAGTATGTCGGTAAGAGCAGCAGCAACCGGGCTAAACGTGGCGCTATGTCGGTGGCGCGTTTCAAGATCATCGGACGCCTTGCCTGGACCCGGGAAAATGGCTTTGAACCCGAAGTCTGGGATAATCAGGCTGACTAGGGCCTGTTAACACTAATCCAATACGCCCTGCTGGGGCTGTTTTTGTGTCCAGCAAGGCAGAATGAGCGAGGTGTAATTATGCTACATGAGCGAATGATAACGCCGCTGGGCGCAAAAACAGCCCCAGCCCTTCGGGTTGCGCCTGAAAAAGCGCCACTCGGCGTTGCTCGTCGCTCATTTGGAATAACCAAACCTCTCTCCTCGCGCCTTGATTGGCGCTTTTTCAGGCACAACAGGGCGTATTGGATTAGTGTTAACAGGCCCTAGTTAACAGACCCTGGTTCCCTGCAGCAGTTCTATGACGGATATCGCTGAGATTTTCGACCCCGATGGCTGGTTGGCGAAGCGCATCGAGGGTTTTTCCTATCGACCGCAACAACAGGAGATGGCTCAGGCTGTCGGCCGGATTATGGATCAGGGAGGTGTGCTGATCTGTGAAGCTGGGACTGGTACCGGCAAGACATTCGCCTATCTGGTGCCGGCATTGATGTCCGGGCAAAAGGTAATCATCTCAACCGGTACCAAAAACCTCCAGGATCAACTGTACCACCGGGATCTGCCCATGGTGCGGCAAAGCCTGTCGAGTCCGGTTGCAACGGCATTACTGAAGGGTCGAGCCAACTACCTTTGTATCCACCGTCTGGAGAATACCCTACATGAAGAGCTGCATCTCACCAGGGAGCAGGTTGAGCAGTTGCAGTGGATTCGTGAGTGGTCGATCAAAACCAAAAGCGGTGATATAGCCGGGATGACCCGGGTGTCTGAGGATGCGGGAATCTGGCCCTATGTAACTTCAACAACCGAAAACTGCCTGGGGCAAGAGTGCTCAGCCTATAGTACCTGTCATCTCATGGAGGCGAGAAAACGCGCCCAGGAGGCGGATCTGGTGGTTATCAACCACCATCTGTTGTGTGCAGACATGGCGTTGAAGGAGGAGGGGTTTGCGGAACTTCTGCCCAGTGCTGACTGTTTTATCCTCGATGAGGCGCATCAACTGCCCGATATCGCAGGAAATTTCTTCGGCGACAGTGTGAGCGGCCGCCAGTTGCTTGAGCTGGCACGGGATACCGTTGCGGAGTATCACCGTGAGGCAAAGGATACTCCCGAAATACTGGAACATGCAGAACGTCTGCAGCAAGCAACCAGGGATATGCGGTTGGCCTTTGGCCTGGAGCAGAGACGGGGAGCCTGGTCTGAAGTTGCAGCCAATCCATCGGTGAATGCCTATCTTGACGGATTGCTGGATTCCATCGACCAACTGGCGCAATCGCTGCGCACCGTGGAAGGGCGGGGAAAGGGCCTGGAGAGCTGTAGTGAGCGCTGCAGTACGGTACTCCAACGACTGCACGGTCTACGGCAGAATGATGATAGCGAGTCAATCCGTTGGTTTGAGACTCACCGACAGAGCTTTCGTTTGAATCGTACACCGTTGGAGATCGCGGATATATTTCAGGGTGTCATGCAGGAACATCCTGCATCCTGGATATTTACTTCTGCCACGCTGGCGGTAGGTGGCAGTTTCGAGCATTTTTCAAAGCAGCTTGGATTATCTGAAGCCGAAACTCATTGTTGGGACAGTCCTTTCGATTACCCGCATCAAGCGGTCTGGTATGTGCCAAAGAATCTGCCGGAACCCAACAGCCCAGAGTTCAATAGGGCTGTATCCGAACTTTCACTACCTATATTGCAGGCAAGTGGAGGTCGTGCCTTTTTGCTATATACCAGTCACAAGGCACTGCAGGAGGCAGCTGATTATCTAAAAGAGAAGCTAAGCTACCCAATGCTGGTGCAGGGTACGGCACCACGAACCGAGTTGGTTGAACAGTTTCGTAAGCTCGGTAATGCGGTATTACTCGGGACATCCAGCTTCTGGGAGGGTATCGATGTGCGTGGGGAGGCGCTTTCCTGTGTAATCATCGATAAACTGCCATTTGCATCACCCGGCGATCCGGTACTTCAGGCACGCATCGATGCCTTACGCAAGCGTGGTGGAAATCCCTTCATGGCGTATCAATTGCCACAAGCCGCAATTGCCTTGAAACAGGGGGCAGGACGCTTGATTCGTGACGAGAAAGACCGGGGTGTTTTGGTGCTCTGCGATCCCAGGCTGTTGAGCAAACCCTACGGAAAGATATTTATTCGCAGCTTGCCGCCGATGACCAAAACACAGGATTTTACAGTATTGGAGCGGTTCTTCTCACTGCCGGAAGGATGAAAAAAGGCGGGACCGGCGTGTCGGGGGCACTCGCAGGTCCCGCGAGGATGAAGCCAAACCTGGCTTTTCATCAAAACTTGTAGTCTTCAATTACTCAATGCAGGACCGTACGGTTTATCAATGATCGGGATATGGTGATCGAGCCATTCTTTTATGTAGGTTAATGTGCCTTCCTCGATCTCCATTTCACCGGCATGAAACTTATCCTGGATATCGGTACATATCTTGATCAGTAGATCATGCTCTTGACGATGATGGTCCAATCCGCTGTAACCACGCTCCTCCATTAAACGTTCTTCGGTCTCAAAATGCCTGACGACAAAATCAATCAAGTTGTCCAAGCGATTGCCGATATCGATTTGGTCTCTACTGGTGACAGCATCATGAAGTGCATTGACACGGTCGAACAGCTCTTTATGCTGACTATCACAGAGGTCGACACTTGTACCGTGCTTCTCCTCTACCCATTGCATTAGTGACATACATGAACTCCTGTTTCTGTTTGGATGTATACCTGATCTTTTATATTCAGCTGGCGTGAAATCATGAGCATTATGGTGTTGTTCAGGTATTCAACCTGATTAAAGGCTATCCATTCCTTACATAGGCTTGTCGTGAGAATAAGCTGTGCTTGAAATCACTGGAATGGCGAAAGGTTGAAGGGCGCCATGTCAGGTGTAGGATATTTTCGGCAGTTAATATGATTGTGCCGAGATATTGGATCAGGCTGTTACTATTACCCATGTACGATCACTCCTCCCTGTGCGCGATACCTTTGTGTGTATCGTCTGTGTCCCTTCAATCGTCAATCCGTACGATAACCCGCCGAGTAGCTATACGAATTAAATTCTTATACAAATACCTCAAAATGTAAAGTGTTTTTGTATTGTTCTTAAACGCCAATATCAATATAGGAGCGCGCCAGTTTTTGCAGGGCGATAACATAGGCGGCGGTTCGGTAATCTTCGAGCTCGGGTTTGCGACTGCGTATGTCGATAATCTCCTGCAGCGCCAGTCGCATGCTGTCATCGAGCCCGGATCGTACCAAGTCAAGCTCGTCTGCGCCCCGGGACAGGCTGCCCTTAATCCACTCGGGGACCTGTTTTCCCGTCGTTTGTTCCAGCGCGGCAACCACATGTCTGCCGCGTGACTCATCCAGACGACGTTCGATACGACCAAATCGCATATGGCTGAGGTTACGAATCCACTCGAAATAGGAGACCACTACACCACCGGCATTGACATAGGCATCCGGCAGAATGGTGATGCCTCGACTGCGCAGGATGCGGTCGGCCTCGAAGGTGACCGGGCCGTTGGCTGCTTCGGCAATCAGCTTGGCGCGGATATTAGGTGCGTTGTCTTCATTGATCGCGCCCTCGATCGCGGCGGGTATCAGGATGTCGCACTCGGTTTCCAGAAGTTTCTCGCCTTCCACAACGAACTCGCCGCCGGCAAATCCCTTCAGCCCTCCATGGGAGCAGCGGTGGTAATACGCCTCTTCCACATGGATTCCATCGGGATTGAAAATCCCTCCGTCCCGGACAATGATGCCGACTATCTTGGCGCCGTCCTCCTCGGATAGAAACTTGGCGGCGTGATAGCCCACATTACCCAGTCCCTGGATGATGATGCGCTTACCCTCCAATCCACCGTCTATACCGGCGGCATTAAGCTCCTCCTTGTGCCTGAAAAACTCCTGCAGTGCATATTGTACTCCGCGTCCGGTGGCCTCGGTTCGACCGTTGACGCCACCATGTGCTACCGGTTTGCCGGTGACACAGGCAAGGGCGTTGATCTCTTCGGGATAGAGGTGTTTGTAGGTGTCGGCTATCCAGGCCATTTCGCGTTGACCGGTCCCCATATCCGGTGCAGGCACATTGGTTGCCGGGTTGAGAAAGCCCGGTGCCGCCAGTTCTCGCGCAAAGCGGCGTGTAATCTGCTTCAATTCATCCCTGGAGTAGTTATTCGGATTGATACACAGCCCACCTTTCGAGCCGCCGAATGGGACGTCAACGATGGCGCATTTATAAGTCATCAGTGCCGCAAGCGCCTCGACCTCCTGTTGATCCACGTTTTCCGCATAGCGTAATCCGCCCTTGGCGGGCAGGCGGTGGATACTGTGTACCGCTCGCCAGCCGGTGAAAAGCTCAACCTTGCCTCTTATGTCTACAGGGAAACTAACCTGTAAAACCGAAGTACATGATTTGATGGCATTGGCGATACCGGGATCCAGCTCCATAAAAGCCAGTGCACGATCGACCATATGGTCGACGCTTTGTCTGAATGTCAGGCCGGATGATACTTCCGTCATAGTCAATAGCTCGTGGTTAAAGAAGTGTTTCCGATGTTTGATTGTTGATGTTACAACGCATGCCGTCATACTGTTGCGGCACCTTCAGAGTAGTTGATGTATGTCCCATAGTACTATTGGTCCGCCTTACTGCTGTAATGTTCTGCCGCCATCGACGGCGATTATCTGGCCGGTAATATATGTGGCGTCACGATAGAGGAACAGCAGTGTGCGGGCTATATCTTCCGGTGTTCCCGCCCGTTTCAATGCGGTGCGCTCGAGAATAGCCGTGCGTTCCCGGTCGGTCAGGCCCTGTTCCGGCCAGAGAATGGCTCCTGGTGCAACGCCATTGACGCGGATTGCAGGACCCAACTCCCGTGCCAGGGATTTTACCAGCATGGCGTTACCTGCTTTTGCGATCGAGTAGATGGGGTGGTTCTTAAGCGGTCGCCTGGCATGGATGTCCACAAGATTGATGATACAGCCTTCACTTCGATTGAGCAGCGGAGCCGCCGCTTGTGAAAGAAAAAAGGGCGCCTTGAGGTTACTGCCGATGAGGTCGTCCCAATCGCTGACAGTCGCTTCCTGGAGCGGGGTCGGATAGAAACTTGAGGCATTATTCACCAGCAGGTCAAGCCGCTGACACAGCGTCTCGGCCTGATTGACGAGAAAGTCGTAACTTTCAGCTTGGTGCAGATCGGCCTGCAACAGCCACACAGATTGGGCGCGTTTCTCCTCCAGTTCGTGCTTTACCTGCTCTGCCGCCTCCTTGGAATGGCGATAGTGGAGTAGAATATTCATCCCTTCAGCGTGTAACTGATGGGCGATAGCGGCACCTATCCTATGTGCGGCGCCGGTGATCAGCGCACATTTTCCAGTCAGACCATTCCGGTTTTGCGTCATTGAGGAACTCCGTGGTTGAATGTCGCGTCTACTCTAACGGATTCATCAAGGTTTCAAAATATATGCCCGACTGTCTCAGCGATAAATCAGCGCCATCCGGAAGAACAGTGCCGTTGCCTGATGCCACCTCCCAAGCTGTCAGCGAAAGACTGATGCGACAGATAAAGCGCGCAATTGAGAACGGGAACGGTGCCATTCCTTTCGATCGATTTATGGAGATGGCGCTGTATGCGCCGGGGCTGGGTTACTATGTGGCCGGTAGCCGTAAATTCGGTGAACAGGGCGATTTTATCACCGCACCGGAGGTCTCACCCCTTTTCGCACAATGCCTTGCCCGTCAGATAGAGCCGGTATTGGCGGAAATTGAGTCAGGCGATGTATTGGAGTTCGGTGCCGGTTCCGGGGTGCTTGCAGCCGATCTGTTGGCGGAGCTGGAACAGCTGGGCAGACTTCCGCACCGCTATCAGATTCTGGAGCTCAGCCCTGAACTCAAGGCGCGGCAACATGAGACGCTTGAGGCGCGTGTTCCCCATCTTCTCCATCGGGTGAATTGGTTGGACACGATGCCGAACGGTATTCAGGGTGTTGTAATCGCCAATGAGCTGTTGGATGCGATGCCGGCATGTCGGTTTCGGATCAATGACGGTGCAGTCGAAGAGTGTTTCGTGATATGTGATGAGGATCAATTGCGGGAACATTTTGATTCTCCCACCACCCCCGGCCTTGAGTCTGCGGTCAAAGAAATCTATCAAACCTGCGGTGATCTGCCCTCCGGTTATATTTCGGAAATCAATCTTCGTCAAACCGCTTGGGTATCGGCCTTGGCCATGGCAATGGATCTTGGTGTGGCGATCCTGATCGACTATGGGTACAGCCGGGCGGAGTACTATCACCCGCATCGTAACCAGGGTACCTTGATGTGCCACTATCGTCATCGCGCCCATAGCGATCCATTTCGCTGGATTGGTTTGCAGGACATTACCAGTCAGGTCGATTTCACTGCACTCGCGAGGGATGCGGTCGAGGCGGGATTCAGATTGGGTGGTTATACAACCCAGGCCCATTTCCTCATTGCCAATGGTCTCGATAGTCTGTTGGCGGAGTCCGATCCAAACGACTTGAGTCGGCATATATCCTTGGTGCAGGGGGTCAAACGTCTGACCCTGCCCACGGAAATGGGAGAGCGTTTCAAGGTTCTGGGGCTGCTGAAGGGGTTGGATATCAATCTGCAGGGTTTCAGTCTTCGGGATTTCTGTGAACGTCTCTGATACAACCGTGTCGGTTGCCAAGCCACCAGGCGCCGTCAACCTGATGCATGATCACAATCCGGATTATCCGCTACCTGGGAACTTGCAGCACTATCTTGAAAAGTGACTTTATCTGCGCAAGAGCAGGTCAATCCCCTGCCGATAGGATTTTAGCAGTGGCCTGGTCGATCGCGGCCTCGATGTAGAGAAACAAAAAGTCCACGGTATTGATACCTATAATACGCTGAGCAGCCTCTCTGCCTTCGGCATCGAGAAACAGCAGTGTGGGTGTTACCGAAACATTGTATTGAGTGATGAAATCATCAGCTGCCTGCCGCTCACCCTGCAGGGTGGTGACCATTTCACCGGGATCGATGGAGAGTTCTCGTATCAGTACCCGATGCCGATACGCTTGGTCCAGTTGCAGGGGTTGCAGCACCTCTTCTTTCATCCGGTCGCAATAGCCGCAATGGTACTGAGAGACCATTAACAGGATGGGGATCCGGTTTTGTTTGGACGTCCTGCTCAGCTGCTGTATATCCTCGAGAGGGGGCAGTTTGCCAACATCGGCGGCGACGTATGAGCCGCTCAAGAGGTAGAGAACGAAAATGTGAGCAAGTTGTTTCAGGTTGTCGGCCTGAGGTTGAAGCGAAAGCATGCTTCTGGCTCCCGGGAATGGAGCAAATCCTTTGGCTCTTTATTCAAGGGCCTGGAAAGAGGCGAACAGGGATGTTCGCAGCAACTCCAGGTATTCGTCCTGGGAATTATACCCCACGATCGGATCTACCAGGGGATTTCCATCTGGATCGAGTATCATCAGCGTTGGAACCGCATAGATATTATAGCGGCTCTTAAACTGCCGGCTGCGGATCGGGTCACCGTTGAAATCGATGATCTTGCCGTTCGAATAGATATCAAATTCGCGGATCAGGGGCAATTTGTGGTCTGTTTCGTGGGCTAATGGTTCAATGACTTCATCTCTCAGCCGCTGACAGTAGCCGCAGGTGTCGGCGTTGAAGACAACGAGAATGGGTAAATGTGTCTTGCGAGCGATGTTGGAGAGATCGGACCAGTCATCGGTTGTCAATGCGGGATCGGCAGAGCTGGCGCCGGAAAAGAGTAGAAGTGCTACAAAAAGGTACTGCTTGATCATCATTAATTACTGCTTACCAGATGATAAGTAGTAGTATATCAAAATTCTCTAATATAGCAACAAATTCCCAGGCTAAAATCTGTTAATTATTCTAAATTTCTACCATTTTTGTGAGGTTGATCTCAGATATAGTGGAGCCTCTCGACCTGTATCATCAAACTATCGTGGCATCATCAAGGGTATCTGATAATCCCTTTTTATATCAGTAACCTAAAAGTGTTTTAAAGTGTGATCTAAAGACCTGGAAAGCGATCTGTTTAGAACAGGATCCTTGTACAGGCCTCACACAGGCAGTGATCCAGAGATGGCTGAGCCCAGTCACCATTCCATCCAGGGGGGGCAGGTGAATAGTTGTTGAGTACAGATATCATCGGTTTCTCGGCATCATAGTGTAAACTCGCAAACCTGATGCTTACCTTCTGCAGGAGAGACTGAAATATTTCCCGATGAATGCTTTGATCTTCTCCATCGGTCTTGAATCGCTCTTGTTGTTTTTACTGTTGGGGTCCCTAGTCGGTCTTGTGGCCGGCCTTTTTGGTATCGGTGGGGGGCTGGTGATTGTTCCTGCACTGATTTGGGGATTGCCATTGCTTGATGTGGCTCCTCAGCATGTCACTCATATTGCAGTGGGAACCTCCTTGGTAACTATCGTGGTTACCTCGCTCTCTTCTACCTATGCCCACCACAAACGTCGCGGTGTAAATTGGCGTGATTTCTGGATTCTGGCTCCGGGTTTGCTAATCGGTGCTTGGCTCGGCAGTGTCGTTGCCAGCTTGTTGAATGGTGATGTACTGCGAACTGTCTTTGGTATATTTGCCGTTTTTGTCGGTCTGCGAATGATTCGCACGGGCAAGGCTCGAAGTAAAACACGACAAGTGCCCCCCTTGAGTATGGTGTCTGTAGCCACGCTAATTGGTGGCATATCCGCCATTGTGGGGATTGGTGGCGGCTCTATGACTGTGCCTTTCCTGCATGCCACCGGTGTCGAGATGAAAAGGGCGGTTGCCACATCCAGTGCTTGCGGTCTTCCGATTGCATTGTCGGGGGCTGCCAGCTTCATTGTCGTTGGTTGGGGATTAGAGGGTTTGCCGCTCTATAGCAGTGGGTACATCTATTGGCCGGTGGCGCTTATTATCATCGTCACCAGTACTCTTTTCGCGCCTGCAGGAGCGGCGTTGGCTCATCGATTGCCGGAGCGGCGGTTGAAAAGCGTCTTCGCGCTATTTCTCATTTTGGTAGGGGTGAAACTGCTATTTGGGTGATTTGATGCCTTCAATCAAGATGTATGGCGGTATCGGGATCGGCAGTTGCTTGAAATAGAGGAAGTCGCCCGATTCGCCGCGCATTATCATCCGACCGTTGTCGAGCGCATAATCATATTCCTGGACCAGCTCCGTTTCCGGATCGAGCATGAGCAGCTTGTTTCCCACAATACGATAGCGGCCATCACGATAGACTTCCGCATTGGCGTAGATCCGAAAATGGCCATACATAACCAAGACGATTTCACCGCCCCGGCCTATCCAGATGCCATCCAAAATCGATTTTCTGGTCATTGGGGATTTAGGTCGTGGAGCAAGGCGCCGCATCGGGTGTCCGTCAAATCCCGGTGCCGAGTAGGTGTATGGGCCGAGACCCGGTGCCGGCGCTGAATAGCCTGGATAATAGCCCCTTCCAGGTTTATCCCAGGGTGATCCGCCCCAACCGTACCAGTCGGGGGACGAACTTATATCGAAATCCCAATCAGTGTCTCCTTTGAACCTGTGTGCAAGTTCGCCCATAGTGTCCATCATGGCAATCATTGCCTTGCTCATGATATTGGCTGGCGATGTCGCTGCCTGACTATCCGGAAGGTTCATAAAAAGCAGCGGTATCAGCCAAATCCATGAATGGATGGTAGTGCGTCTAAATCGATGCATGATGAGAAATTTCCGATACGTGCCAGTCTGCTGGGGCCATAGTGAATGGTAATAATAGCCGAATAAGGCTACCAGTTTCGACACTTGTCGAATTTATTTCTGCGCCAGTTAGCTTCCCAATGACATTTGCTTCACGGGATTATAGAATTCATCTGGCAATGTCCTGATCGTCGTATCGATCGATAATTAGAACTATGGTTTGTGGGAGGATCCTGATGAGTTCTCAAGAAGGGAGCGTCGAGGAGCGTCGAGGAGCGTAGAACGGTCACGCAAGACCTGATTGATAAGCTGCTGGCAGAGCGTCAAGAGATGCTGGTTCGGTTTTGTGAGGTTGCAGGGCTTGAACCCTACCATCGTTCGACATCACTTGACCAACTGCTTCAGTCATTTTGCCAGGTACTCGTCGATTACACCGCCTTTGGCCATTTCGAGGTCTTCGGGCGAATCAGCAATGGCAGTGAGCGCCGTAGCGGTGTCATTAGGGTGGCGGAGAAAATCTATCCTGAATTCGTCAAAGCGAGCGAAGTGGCAGTCAATTTTAACGACAAATATGATATCTCCGATCATCAGTTGGAGCTGGATCACTTGTCGGATGACCTTTCTCAACTGGGAGAGGAGCTGGCCGTACGTATTGAGTTGGAAGATCAATTGCTTTCCGCCATGCTCGACAGGAAATGATGTATTTTTCCAATTCAGGCAAAATTTCTTCAAAACAGATCACAATTTTTGATCTTTGAGATCGGGGTCTACCCAGAAAAGTTTTACTGTGTCTGATCATGATCTAGACTCAGATAGTGTAACGCACTGAGTTACAAAAGACTTTTTACTTTTATATCGGCAACACAGCCAGCATGTTACGGTTGCCTGGAAAAGGCGATAATGCCGATGGTCATTTTTTATGGTTACAAAGGTCAGTAGGCTATTGCATATTCAACCGGATGTTGGAGACTTTGTAGCACCGCTTCGGAGCAGTGCCATCCCGCATTGTCAGCTGGATTTTTTCCAGATAGGTGTTGATAACCATCATATCGATGTCGCGCTAAGCTATCAGTTTCGCTCAACTCTCGCCAATTTCGTCAAAAAGATTGTTTATGAAGAGCTTACCAAACATGGCTGGGTAAAAATGGATGCTCCGCCCAGCGGAAACGATGTTGAGAACTTTAAGTCAGTCTACCGGAGTATGATGCAGGGTGCGCTGGAGCAGGTTCACAGGGATGCGGCGGTGAAGGATCTTTTGCAATTGCTGCACCTGGTCCTGCTGAAACTGCTGTTGGAATCGCCTGTTGCAACGGTTGCAGAGTTACGTAACAAGCTGGATCAGGATGGTAATTTGCCGGAGGGTACCAGCAGTGGACACGCACTGGAGTTGCATGAACGGATTGTAACTCTGGCACGGCTGGAGCCGGGCATCCGTTATCTCACCCTGCGCAGACTCTTCAAGATCGTCCAGCGTCTTGAATCCAAGGAGCTGCGTAAATTGAGAAAGTCCGTGGTGGGGACCTCGTGGACTCTCTCCAAGCAGCTCCTATTCAATCCCTTGCTGCATCTGCCAAACCTTTCCAGTGAAGAATACATCATGAATCACTATCCCTTGCTGTGTGTGGATCGGGATCATGAGAATTACTTTGATATCACCAATAGAATCATTACCAGTACCTATCAGGACTACCTGCCAAGTTGGGCGCAAGCACCGGATAGGGATGGTATCGAGAGCAATGGTGTGAGTGAAGGACAGGCTTTCCAGATACGTAACCGGGAATTGCGTAGCGGGTTTTCGGAGTTTCTTGATGGACAGAGGATGTTGGAAAGAAACCTTTCTGAAGCAGAGTTCAAACAGATCGATGTCTCCTGGTTGGACGTACCTAGAAATATTGACCTCTTGTTACAGCATTCTTCTGGTGAGAGCGGTGGGTGGTTCTCACGTTCAAAAAAAGGCAGTAAAAGGTCGATTTGGGAGAATTCTGAGTGTGAAAACCTACGTGAAGAGCTTCAGTCGCAACTGTTGAAAAGGATAGATAGAGCTGGATTGGTGCCACGTGCCATCGCCGCATATCGTACGCCAAGGCTTTATCGACAGTTAAATGGACAGGTATCGGTAAAGGATATCTACCGCTTTCTTGCGGGTGATTTGCCACGCCGGGCATTGGTGAAACGACTGGTTAATACACCGGACAAGGGTAGTGAGGTACTCAAGGCGCTGGATGTTGTATCGGGTTACATTCGTCGCATGCCGGCCAATAAAAAAAAGGATTATGTCATTCGCTATGTGAAGGATTTCATAACATTTCGCCGTGATCTCAAGCTGGCCTATTACACCTACCAGCAGATGAGTCGTTTGCGTGTATTGCAGGATGGTGAGAGCATCAAGCTATCCCGTGACAATGGCAGTCTTTACGAATTTCGTCTTGGCAAGGACCCTGACAGCCAACAGCAGATAAAGGCGCATGTCATATTGAAGGCTGATATCAGAGGTTCAACTGAAATCACTCGTCAACTGATAGAGAAAAAACTCAATCCCGCAACCCATTTCAGCATGAACTTTTTTGGACCGATCACAAAGTTGCTGGAACGTTTTGGTGCGCAAAAGGTGTTTGTGGAGGGAGACGCATTGATCCTGGCCGTCATGGAGGCTCAAAACAGTCAGAACAAGGCACACAACTTACCCAAACTGGAGTTGGGGCTCGGCATAGCCTTCAGTAATGATGCCCCTGCCTATCTCTATGACGAGCAACAGAAGATCATGATTTCTCCTGCTATCAATGAGGCGGACAGACTCTCCTCATGTTCTGCAGAATTACGCCATGATAAGAGTTGGCGAAGAAGTAAGCGTCATCGGGTAGAGGTGTTCCAGGAGATTAGCCAGGATAACAAGGCAAATGCTCCCAATCGTCTTCGCTTTAATATCAATGGAATCGAATTGACCGAAGCCGCATTTGTAAAACTCAAATCCGAAATGGTACTACACAAGATGAAGATTCACAGCCGTTCAGGTGGATCCCACTACTACCATGTCGGACGCTTTGTGGACATGCGGGGAAGCTCTCATTGGTTGGTGATCCGGCAGGGTGCGATAAAAGTCTGGGATGCCGGAAAGATTGAGGATAATGGAGATATCTTGGACAGCTACTTCTATGAGATCATAACCGATACGAATCTGATCGGGCGGGTTAAGGATAAACTGCATTCACGAAGCTCTCGTAACAGGCAATCCGACGATACACAAGGGGAAACTCCGCTTTCACTGGAGTCAGACATCTGATGCGGACCTGCCTCTATCGGCTTCCGTTTTCGGAGCCTTGATAGGTCTCAGCCATTCGAGCGGAAGGGTTTTCGGCAAATTACCCAAGCGGTAGCTATAGATCACCGTATAGGCGAAAACACGCTTGAGGTACTCCCTGGTCTCTTTGAAGGGTACGGTCTCTATCCAGATATCACTTGCCTGCGACTGCTCGGGCAGCCAGCTGAGTACTCGATGAGGACCTGCATTATAGGCCGCTGTGGCGAGTACAGGACTCTCTTGTAGTTGGCGGTAGACCTTGTTGAGATAGCCTGCGCCCAGTTTGATATTGACTTCCGGCTGGTAGAGATCTTCGAGCCTGACCGGTGACTGTTTCAGCTCTTTGGCAACCTGTTTTGCTGTTTTAGGCATCAATTGCATCAGTCCACGTGCGCCTGCTGTTGATCTTGCATCACTTATGAAAGCGCTCTCCTGGCGCAGAATGGCGTAGATCCAGGCAGTGTCGATACCGTGATCCCTGGCCTGATCGGCAATTGCCTGCCTGTGGGCCAGTGGGAATCTCAGCTCAAGGTCGTTCCAATGGCGCAAGCGGGCGAGGGTCAGGATAGTTTGAGAGGGCCATTCCCAGTGTTGTGCCAGTCGGGCGGCGGCTTTCAATTCATCCTGATTTGCATCCTTAAGCGCGAGATTCCACTCCTGACGGGCCAAAAACGGGCGATCCAACCGTATCAATTCACGGGCTCGTATGAGTCCGGGACGCTTCGCCAATGTCTCGACAAGTTGCCGGTCAGCCTGTAGCGCCATATGATCGAGGTTAGGTTCATCTCCAAGACGTTGCGCAGCAAGGAAGCCGTAATAACTGCGCTCCGTTGCGAGGCTCTGCAGGAGCGTTTTACCCTCTTGCTTTCGGCCAAGTTCTATCAACGCCCTGGAGTGCCAATAGCGCCATTGCTCCTGCTGACGTTCCTTCGGGGATAGTGTGTCAATCGTTTGCAATACCCATTGCCAGTCATTCTCCTGGAGCGCAGCCTGAAGTAGTTTCTCTGAGAGTGTACTATCGAGTTGCAGGTGGCTCGGGAGCAGTGAAATAAGCTGTTGGTTGATCTGTTTGTTGGGTTCTCGTGCCAGTCGACTTGCCAAGGCATATACGATTTTACGTTGCTGGTAGTCGGAGAAAATGGCTTGATTGTGGAACTTTTTCCAGGCGATGTAGGCAGCGTCAAGATCCCGCCAAGCTAACCTGCGAATAGCCTGAGTAACCATTTCATCCCGCATTGCATGGGTGTTTTTCAGCAGGGTCACAACCTGCTCCGGATGACGGTAGATCTTCAGCCAGCGATCGACCATACTTTTTTCTGCGGGTGGAAGATAGCGTTTGAGATATCGTGCAAGGCGAGTGCGTCCCACTGACATGGCCAGATTGATTCGCTGCCAAACCAGTGATGTTGTGAGATTGCCCGTTGCTATCCAGGCCTTGAAGACAGGGTCGCATGCCTTGGGTTGTGAGCGTCCACTCAACCAAATCGGTTCAACAGAATTGAATGCCTCGTGCGCTTTACCGGTTTCAATCATTGCCTGAAGGGGGTTGCACTGCTGTCCAACAGCTCCACCCTGGTAAGAAAACTGGAGATAACTGACCCACAACTTCTCTTTTGCAAGCAGAGCCAGCCAATGACTTCTCAGTTTCTTTGCAAGCGGCGTTCCTTCCAGCCATTTAAGTCGGTTTGTAACACTCTCAATCGACTGTTGCTCGAGTGTTTCCAGCGTTTCCTGATAGTCGAGATAGGGTAGTAGCGGATAGTCGAGTAGCTTGTTTCTGAGTTGTTGATAGGTTGTTGTTTCCCGATTTCTCAGCGCCTCTTCTGCGGCGACAAAAATAGCTCTTTGCTGGAGCAGAAGGGATTCATCCTGCTGTATAGCGGCTATGCCGGCCAGCGAGTTGCCGCCAAACCAGCATAGCGGGATCAGGAGTAAAACATGAGTAAGGGCGCGCATCTTTATTGGAGATATATGATTCGGTAGTAATAATGTGTTAACCAATACATAGGTGTTTGATTCAATCCCGGGCCATGTTCATACTGATCCGATCGGCTCCGCTGGGACCATTTTTTCTCCAGCAAGGCAAATAAGCAATGTACAGTCAAACCTACACTAGCTCCATACATCTGGATTGTTCTTGAACGTAACGCCACTCCACGTCGTTTGTCGTTTCGCTGGGTTACCCAAACCACACTCTCCTCATGTCTTGATTGATGATTGTTCTGGCGCAACAGTACCGGTTGGATAAGTGTCAATAAGTCCTAGCAAAATAGTAGCAGCTACTCGACTTTTATGGGACGGTTTTCGATATTATCGGAATGTGTCAATTTGCCACTGTTTAAAAGCTCAATCCAATGGACAACGGGTTGAGCGGAGTGTTTTTGTAGATGGGTTAGGCATCCGATGTTGGCGGTGGCAATGATATCAGGCTTGCCGGCATGCAGTGATTGGCTCTTTCGCCGGCCCAACTCATCAGCCAGTCCGGGTTGTAACAGCGAGTAGGTGCCCGCTGAGCCACAGCATAGATGGGGATCCTGCACCACAGTCAGACGGTAACCAAGACGGCCCAGGATACCCTCGACACAGCCTGCCAGACCCTGACCATGCTGCAGGGTACATGAAGAATGGAAGGCGATTCGGGTTTGATTGTCGATCCCTTCCTTCAGTGGCTCAAGCTCCTCGCTATCGATGATTTCAGCAATATCCCGGGTGCGATTCGCCAGTTGCTTGGCCGCTTCGGCATACTCGGGGTCATTTGCCAGTAAATAGCCATAATCCTTAATCATTTGAGCACACCCGCTGGCAGTAACGATAAGGGCTTCAGCACCCGCCTGCAAATGCGGCCACCAACAATCGATATTGTGTCTGGCCGCCTGTTTTGCGGCATCCTCATCATCCAGGTGATGCTCGACAGCACCACAACAGCCCGCAGATGGCGTGCGAATGAGACTGATGCCCAAACGGTCAAGTACCTGGGCTGTGGCAAGATTGATCGATGGTGCCAGTGACGTCTGTACGCAACCGTCGAGGATCAACATTTTTCGCGCATGATCCCGTGTCGGCCAGGTCGTGGGGGATATGCTGTTTCTGTCCGGAATGGTGCTGCCAACGCTTACTGGAAGCAGGGGTTTCAATGTTTGACCAAGCCGCAAAAGGGTTGAGAAATAACTTTTGTTCGGTATCACTTTGCGTAACAGCCAACGCAGTAATCTCTCCCTCAACGGTCTCTGGTAGTTTTGCGCCATGTGGCGACGGCCTATCTCTATAAGCCGCCCATATTCAACACCTGAAGGACAGGTTGTCTCACAACTTCGGCACAGCAGACAACGGTCAAGATGTTGCTGTACACTGGCGGAGGGTTGTGCGCCCTCAAGAAGCAGCTTTATCTGGTAGATTCGCCCACGTGGACTGTCCAACTCGTCACTTAAAAGCTGATAGGTCGGGCAGGTGGCCGTACAGAAGCCGCAATGGACGCAGTTTCGCAGAATTGATTCCGCTTTACGTCCTGTTTCTGTTGTGAGTATCCGATTGCTTATACGGGTCTGCATGGCACCACACTGTTTCAGGCATTTTGTGTATTGTGATGAGGTTCAGCAGGAAAACCAACATATTCCATGAGATCCTCAAGGGAGTTAATTGTTCTGTGAATGATATAAAATTTCAATTTGATCGGGGTTAACAGGCTAAGGACATGTTCGATTATATGGACGATGCCAGCGCTGCAAAGGCTCTTGAACAATTTCCTCCATTCCGTTTTCTTGGTGTGAAGGTATTGCAACTGAGTGAAGATTGGGGCCGGGTAAGGCTATTGTTGCCATTGAGCAGATCCAGTATGAATCCTGGCGGCAGCATGTTTGGGGGCAGTATATCAGCCTTGGCCGATCCTATCCCGGCGTTGGCTGCAAATCGGAAATTTCCGGGCAATTCCGTCTGGACACGTGAAATGAGTGTGGATTTCCGCAAACCGGGCCGCAGCGACTTGGAACTCCGTTTTGATTTTCCCGATTCGACAATCGAGCAAATAGCCCTGGAACTAAGGGAAAAAGGACGCAGTACTCCACTTTTTAATTTCGGCCTGTACGATACCGATGATCGAGTGGTGGCCTGGGTCTGCAACCGTGTTGCTATCAGGCCTTGAGGCGAAGAGACTGAGCCAAGGTCGAGTCGACAGAAGGGTAAAAGGATAGGTGTACTCCATATTGCGATTCACATCGATAAATCTGAAGCGAGACAAACTGTATGAGTGATTCTATGAACGAGATGGAGTTTGAACTGAGTAGCGGTATCGCCGCATTTGAGGGAAAGAACTTCTCACGCGCGGCCACCCTGTTATCCCCATTGGCGGAGAATGGTGATACTGAGGCGCAATACCGGATGGCTATCATGGCTCAGGGCGGACTTGGCATGGTTGTCAATGAACTGATGGCATATAAATTCATGAAAGCGGCCGCTGAAGCGGGTCATCCGATGGCTCAACACGGCCTCGGATTCATGTACCTTGAAGGGGAGTGCATCGAGCAAAATCTGACCAGAGCGGTCGATTGGTTCAAGAAAGCGGCAGAGCAGGGATTAGCGGGTTCACAAACGACACTCGCCATGATGTACGAAGAGGGCCGTGGGGTGGAGAAGGATCTGGATGAGGCCAAACGCTGGTATGAGAAAGCCGGATTTTAAATCCTCTATGACCACAGGTTAGTTAGTAAATGACGTATCGACGTCTGCTTATGTCAATGTCGACCATAAACCATCGAAATCCGAATCGCTATCGTCGTCATTTTCGCTCTCGGCTGCAGTCGAAGTGCTGTCCAGGTAGATAAATTGGTACTGGGATATGGAACCGCTCGACTCCAGCAGCCTGGTCAGTTTTATCTGCTTGTTATTTTCACCATCGTTCACCGATAGCACATTACCTAACTCGAAGGTGTATGAGGAGCAGATAAAGCTGGTGGGCTGACCCGACGTGCCTACCTCAGGCAACAGCAGGCACTCTTCCTGCTTCCGTTTTCCTTTTTCACTGTCCGTAGCTGTAATTGCCAGCGCATTGGGGGCAATCATCTGGATGCCCACTTTCATAGAATCATTGTCGGTACTGCGCATCCATCGCACAACGCCTACGCCGAATTGGGAGGCGGACATAGCGGACTGTACACCTATCAATTCACCGACCTGTATCTTAGGAATCCTTTTGCCTCGCCAATCCAAACAGTAGCCCCCCGCACTTTCATTAATGGTATGAAGCAGGCTTGTAGCGCTGTCTAACTGGCTCTTGTCGTCATCTTCCCAGATTTTCACCTCGCTTTCCAAGGGTGTTTCAAAACTGCTGATATCTGTTGAATTAGGGCCGAACTCCTCGAAATCCCCACGGCGAGGATTGTAGGCTGCCACATCCATCGGCATCAGCGAGAAATGCTCTGAAACCTTGAGTTCGTTGCCATGGGCGAACTGGGTTTCGATCCAGGTGCCGTCATCGGCCGATGTATCATCTGGCGATGAGGGTTCATCCCCTAGCATGATCAGTTTGTATACAGAGCGCAGGCCGACTGCGATTCTTAGCTCAAAATTGAGTTTTGTTCTGACAAATGCCCGTTTCTGAGCCTTGGACCAGAGCATGATCAACTGGCGTATCAAACTTTTATCCAACTCGTCCGCGCCAGACAGAGTGAGAGAGCTGTCCGGTGTGTCGACAAACAATTCCCGTAGGCCTGACAGCAGGGGTGATACGTCCATGATCAGCAAATATTTGCTGTCGGTCTGCTCTATTCTTGCCTCGTGACTGGGGGCCAAGTCGGTATTCTGGTGTATTGTGATGGTATTGTATTCGGGCGCTTCGTCATAGGGGTAGATCAGAGTATATCGACTCCATTCAAGTAGTGCGTCGAAAAGCTGAATATTATCCTTTTGCCTCATTTTATAGGGGGACGATAATGAAAACAGCAGACAACGGCGATACATTTCGTCAATGCTCGACCGCATCGTATCCTGTTCAAGATCATCCTCTACCGTATAAGCACCGAGGGCATAGCGGCTGGCCAGCCGATGGAGTATATGGAGTTCCTGCCAGGTTCGTTTCGGGTAGGCGTCATAGACCACAACAGAGAGCAGGACAACCCGAGACAGATAGCTGATGCAGCGGTGGATAGCCAAGGTTAGTTGGTCTTGAATAGGACTGCCATGGCTCTCCATCAACAGATCGATGATGGCCGCTTTATAGGCGGTCGCCATACCGCTGTGCAGTTCCCGGTTGAGATTGGCAATCTTATGTGCCTTGTCGCTCAAGGGAAAGCGTACGCCTAAATAGTGCTTGTTCAGGTTTGTGCTGACATAGCTCAAGGGTTCCCTAAGCCGTTCAGCGTTGCGTATTCGTTGTGAACTCTCCAGCTGGGTCCGGTTGAATGACCGTAATGTCTGAAATAGCTTGCGAGCCGTTTCACCGACATTCGCAACCGGCAGTTCCTTGGCCCAGGTTGCGAGCTTTTTGTCATCGAGATAAATCGGATTACCGGATGGGGCCTTCTGTTCGGGAACCCATAAACCTGTCGGATTGGTTTTTGCCATATTGATCGTACTGCCGGGCTTATCTGTTGCTAATAAGGGTAGAGAATAGTCACTTTTTTCATCCGTACTACCGATAGATCGAATTCTCCATCTGCAGACTGGTGTGATCGGCGCTGGAAGTCACAGCTCAATTGCCACGAATCGGATCAAGTTCAAGGTCGTTTAACCCTATCCTGTATCCGAGGATCTTAGTGAGAGCGTGTATCACATGGCGGTATATCACATCGTGTGATTGTATAAACATGAACATCCATTACTTAACGTATACTGCTGATTCGACAACAAAATACAGAATTCGTGTCAAATTGTAAAATACCTTAAGTAGTTTAGGTTATTATTTTTTTTGTAATCCTGGATTGTTCTGGCTCGGATATTGTATCTTGTTGATAAATAGTAATTAATTATATAAATTGATAAAGAAAAAAAACGCATCTGTTTGGGTCGCTGGGATTGGGTGTTTTCACCCAGGGTCCACCCTCTTGTGCCAGAATAATCAGCCCGTTCCTACCAACATCTCCAGGTGAACAACCAAGTGAACATAAAACTGGTCAGCTTCCTTTTATGCCCATTTGTACAACGATCCGTTATTCTGCTCGAGAAAAAGCAGATTCAGTATCAGCTGGAGTATATCGATCTTGAGCAGCCGCCGGCATGGTTTCGCCGGCTTTCACCAATGGGGAAGGTGCCGCTGATGATGATCAACGGTGCAGTGCTGTTTGAATCGGCAGTCATTCTCGATTTCCTCGACGAGAGCTTTTCACCGAGGTTCCACCCGAGCGATAATCTGAAAAGGGCACAGCACAAGGCCTGGATAGAGTTCGGTTCCAGCTTGCTGGTGGCACAGCATGGTATGGCATTGGCTCAGGATAAGGAGGCAATGTTGGAGAAAAAGGATCGTCTGGAAGATGAGCTGCGGCACTTGCTGCCACCCCTGGAACAGGGACTGTTTGGCGATGCAGTCCGTTTTTCCCTGGTTGACGCGGCCTATGCACCACTCTTCATGCGGCTCGATCTGCTAGCACGAATCAATCCATCGCTGAACATTCAATATCCAGGGCCTGTGGCCGAATGGGCAGAGAGGCTCTCCTCTCTGCCATGTGTCAAAGAGTCTGTAGTCGATGATTTTCCCCAACAGTATAGAGGCTACTTGGAGAAAAAGGGGGCCTGGTTGGTTATGGCAGACAGGCCCTAAGGTGTGGCTTTGGACTCTTCGGCAACCAATTGAGAGACGATCTCAAACATCTTGCTATAACTGCCAGCCAAACTTCCGCTGGTTTTGTATTTCCCATTGATGCCGATAGCCGGGACGCCGTCCAATTGATAGCGTTGTCCCAATTTTTTCGCATTTTGCACTTTCACATAGACGCCGAATGAGTTTAAGGCATCGATAAATTTCTGCTTATCCACACCCTGTTCGACGGCAAACCCGATGAGTGAATCTTTGTCGTAAAGTCTACGCTTTTTATCGTGAAGTGCCTCGAATAACGGTATGTGGAGCTTTTCCGTCAATCCCAGAATCTCGGCTGCGTAGAAAAATTGGGCATGAACTGTCCATTTATTGTTCAATGGTGCAGGTACACGAATAAATGATACATTTTCCGGTTTGCTCTCCAGCCATGCCTCGAGCTGAGGCTCCATCTGATAACAGTGGGGGCATCCGTACCAGAAAAACTCGATCACCTCTATCTTGCCGTCAGGAGCGGTTGTGGCGATGGGGGGATCTATAGGGTCGTAGCCCTCTCCCCAATCGGCATACGCTGTATGGAATATCAACAGGGGCAGAAGTATTAAGATTCGATAGTTCCAGGGCATGTTATGTCCTTCAGTCAATAAAGAAAAAGTTCAGGATTGAATCCTATTGGAACCTATTAGAAATTTGAATAGCAGTATGGTTCCCGGTACGGTATAGCGGATTCAGATCTGGCCTGTGAAGGCATATACTAACTCAGATTTGTAACAAGTCTATGTGAGCTAGTGTACCTTGCCATAGGTTCTTCATCATTCAGTGAACCTGGAAGGAGTCAGCCGCAAGCATGCCTTGATCCGGTGCATTGGGGCGATTCTGAACAATACGGAACCTATGACGAGGTATATGTAGTCCATGCGAAGCAGATCGATAGAGCCGTACGTCGAAGCCATCTGCGAAAAAGGGTGCCAATCGGTGCGGGAGGATATGCGATTGCTGAGTCAAGGGATTGTTCTGCCTGAACTGAAGGATTTGGACGAGATGGCCCGAAAGATGGTGCTCAAGGAGTTGCGATCGATTATGGCAGTTTATGGCGATGGATGCCCGGTCGTACATCCTGCAACCAGTGAGAAAGACGAAGAAATACAACATGAGTACAGAAAGAAAAATACGTCTCGGTAATATTGTCTATCGGGCGCCTTCCAGGATCCACGGGAATGGCCTGTTTGCCAAAGTCGCCATCAATAAAGGGGAGTATATAGGTACCTATGAGGGCCCAACCGCTAGACGGGATGGTACCTATGTTCTCTGGGTGTTCGAGGATGGTAAGGAACCGGAAGGTCGCAGCGGCCGGAATCTGCTACGTTATCTCAATCATCAGGATGAAGGTAATGCGGAGTTTGACGGTTTCGATCTCTTCGCTTTGCAGGATATTGAACCCCATGAAGAGATTACCTTCGACTATGGTGGTTGGGACGAGGTTTAACGATCAGGCCTTACCCGACTCCCGCAAAATCAAGACCTGTCAACAGGGCCCGGTGTAGGACGCTACATTAGGGATTCAATGGTACCAGTCTTTCGGAACGCTTGTCAGATCGCTTCTGCTGTTGCGTCTGTTGGATCAGCTGTCGTATCTCGTAACCCGTCCATTCAGTCTCATCCGTTGGACTGTAGAGGGTACGCTCCAGACTGTATACCGCCTCAGATAACGCTTGATCGCAGCGTGCGGCCAGTCTGGTTAGATTATGCGGGGGATTATCCGGCCAATGCAGCTTTGCCCACTGTAACCAGGCGGACCTTGCAGCTGGGGCGTCTTTATCGGCATAGGCCTGTTCCAGCCGCTGCAATGCCTCGCCGATTGCCTGCTTGTCTGGTGCTTCCATTTCATCTTCTGCAACGGGGATGGGTTGCCGGGACTGATCAGGATCACCGCGTCGCGAGTACCACCAGGCAAACAGGGTCAAAACCCAGGCAGTACCGAACAGCCAAACCAGCCAATGGACCTTGTGGGTGGTGGCAGCGGGTTGATTAACGCTAGTGATCGTCCCGCCGGCATCGCTCTGGATTGCCTGTTCCCGGGTAGATGGTGGATTTAGTGTTTGTTGCACACCCTGTGTGGCGCCAGGGTTTGGCATGATGTCTATCGAAATCGCGGCCAGACGGGCAGTCTCCTGGCGGTCGGTTTCGATATTCCACCAGGGGATTTCAATTGCCGGGAGATCGTATTCGCCTGATTCGGTTGCGATGAGTGTCATACTGTTTTGGCGGCTGCTGCTGATCCCTGTTCTGGTCGGTGTCTCTTGCAGCTGCGGCCTCTCCTCATAGAGTTTGATGCCGCTCGGCAGTGTCTGCTCAATGCTCGGCAGCTGAGCTGATGTCAGGCCGTCTGCCAGGACCATGATACGCCTGACGAGAGGCTTGCCGGCCAGTATCGGTGTCTGTTGATCGAGACCATTCTCGACGATCTGAAGGTTTTTCGCAGGCAGCCAGCGATCGCCGGTAAAATTGTCGGGAATCGGCATGATTTCAAGATCAACCTGGTTCGACTCACTTCTGAAGATGCGCGTTGCTTGCTGTGGTGCCCTGAACGGATCGTTAAAGAACGAAAAAAGCCTGTCGCTACCCGTGCGACCGCGATATTTGACGCCACCGATCTCAAGGTTGCCGCTTTGATAGGCGAAAACCGCATATTTGCGTTCTATTACATTGAACTGTATACCGTCGCGTTCGCTGGAATAACGCTCCTCATGCAGTAACTTCATCTGTGTGTCCGGCATTGAAGGCTGGGGTGTGTCCAGGGATTCGGCACGGATACCGGGCGCCTGAAAGAGTTTGAGTGTGAGGATGACCTCCTCTTCGATATAGGCCCGGGATTTGTTCAGACTCAGTTCCACAAAAACCTGCTCTCTGTTGGCATCAATATCGCCTTGGGGCTGCTCAGTAACCTCCAGCACAAGCGCTTCTGTCGACTCGTTACCGATTCTGATGGGTGGGATTTCGAGCCTGCCGGCCTGTCTGGGCAACAGGGTCAGGGTAAGAGAGCGTTTAGCCGACATCTTGCCGTTGATGATTGAAATACTCTGTTGTGTTGAGCGCCCGACAATCTCGAACAGCCGCTCCAATTCGCTTAGGTCGGGTGTCATCTCTTGCTCACCCTCCATCTGCAGAATAAGGCGAACCGGTTGATCCAGTCCGGTGGCGTTGCTCGAGAGGCTGGCGCCCACCTTTGCATCGACAGGGGATGAGAGCAGTAAAAGGAGAATGACCAAAAGACCATTCAACGGCGATGTAGGTGATGGTTTTGTCGGCAGCATTGCATTCAACAGTATATGACTATGCATCGTTTTTTTGACTACTTGGACTGTATAATGAGCCATCCCATTAGATGGGGGCAACAAGCATAAGTTTCCAGGGGTAATTGGTATTGTGAAGATTCTGCAACGTCCGCTTCCGGCCGAAGCCAGTTTGTTGTCGGCCTCAATCCATCCGGTCATGCAGCGAATATACAGTGCCAGGGGGTTGACCAGGGATAGCGAACTCGAGCTCGAGCTGGCCCACATGGTGCCGGTAGGCCAGATGAAAGGGGTCACCGATGCGGCCGATCTGCTGTTTGAGGCGCTTCATCTCGATAAATCGATTCTGATCGTCGGAGATTACGATGCGGATGGGGCTGCCAGTACCGCATTGGCGATGTTGGCCCTGGGTGCCTATGGTGCGACACGGGTCTCTTATCTGGTGCCTAACCGTTTCGATTACGGGTACGGATTGACTCCGGAACTGGTAGATCTGGCAGCTGGCAAGGAGGCTGGGCTGATCATTACCGTCGACAACGGCATTTCCAGCCTGTCTGGAGTGGAAAGAGCGAATGATTTGGGAATTCCTGTGCTTATCACAGACCACCATCTGCCGCCTGACCGCTTGCCCAGTGCGGCCGCCATCGTCAATCCAAATCAGCCGGGTGACAGTTTTCCCAGCAAACATCTAGCCGGGGTCGGTGTGATCTTCTACGTTATGGCGGCTCTTTTCAGAAAACTGAGGAGTATCGGGTGGTTTACACAGCAGGGATTGAGTGAGCCCAATCCCGCCCAATGGCTCGATCTGGTCGCACTCGGCACTATCTGTGACCTCGTACCTCTTGATCACAACAATCGGGTGTTGGTGGCCCAGGGTTTGAAGCGGATTCGCGCCGGAAATTGTCGACCCGGCATACGTGCGCTGGCGGAGGTCGCCAAACGCTCCCTGCCCAATATCATCGCCTCGGATATCGGATTTGCTGTCGGCCCGCGTCTCAACGCCGCAGGCCGTCTCGATGATATAGGGCTTGGTATCGAGTGCCTGCTCACCGACTCGTTCAGTGAGGCCCGGCAAATGGCCCAGGAGCTTGATCGGCTCAATCAGGAACGCCGCGCAATTGAGCAAGCAATGAAAATCCAGGCTGATTCGTTGCTTGACCGATTGCATCTCAATGCCGATGGCGGGTTGCCGGCAGGACTTTGTCTCTATGATGAGGCGTGGCACCAGGGGGTAGTGGGTATCCTGGCGTCCCGTATCAAGGCGCAGTATCACCGTCCTGTGATCGCTTTTGCCAGCGGGGGTGCAGGTACGCTGAAAGGTTCCGCGCGCTCTATCGCCGGATTACACATGCGGGACCTGTTGGCAGGCATCGCCAGTCGTAACCCCGGTTTGATTACCCGCTTTGGGGGACACGCGATGGCTGCCGGACTGACCCTCTCTGAGGCGGATTATCCCCGCTTCAAAAAGGCTTTCGAGCAAGCGGCAGACGATCAACTGAGCCCGGAAATGCTGCAAGGTGTGGTGCTCACAGACGGGGAGTTGCTACCGGACGAGATGAGCCTGGAGATGGCGGAAATCCTGCGCAACGGAGGCCCCTGGGGGCAGGGATTCCCAGAGCCGCTGTTTGAGGGCAGCTTCGATCTCCAGCAGCAACGTGTGGTGGGTGAACATCATCTCAAATTGGAGTTGTCATCTTCAAGCAGCGCCTGGACAATCGATGCAATCGCTTTCAACCAGCCGCTGCTATCCGATCCTGATCGACCGATACGATTGACCTATCGGCTGGATGTGAATGAGTTTCGCGGCAAACGATCACCGCAACTGATCGTGGAGACAATCCAATCGACAACCTAGATGAACAAGAACAGGGATTCGAAGAGCCCAGCAAGAGCGAGATCAAACGTGAAATGCTGGCTCTGCAGCAGCTTGGTGAACGTCTCACCACACTGCCGCCGACAGTGTTGGCGCGCATGCCGTTGAGTGCTGCCTTGCAAGATGCGCTGGAAGAGAGTAGGCGGATCAAATCACTGAACGCCCTGCGTCGGCACTACCGACGCCTGGGTAAGTTGCTGCGCACAGAGGATCTTGACACGATCAGGCGGGTGATAGGTGAAATCGATGACAGACGCCAGGCTGATGTCAACCTGTTCCATACCCTGGAACGCTGGCGGGAGAGGCTGTTGGACGAGGAGAGCGAGGCGTTTGGTGAATTCATGCAGGCCTACCCGGAGGCGGATCGTCAAAGATTGCGACAGTTGATCCAGGCTGCCCGCAGAGAACGCGAGCAGGCGCGTCCACCCGCATCTTACCGTAAATTATTCAAATTCTTACGAGATGTGGCGGGGATTTGAAGTTGTGCCGGAATCGGCTTCAGTGACCAGCGCGACACAGCCCATTGCCAGAATGCCTCGATCGTCTCGGGACGCTGAGGGGGCAGTGGCTGGTTGAGAAAATCGAGGGCACGCAAGAGGATATCCATCGGCTGATTGGGATCCACCGGGGCATCCTTGAATTGCTTGCTCAGCTTTCGGCCTTGATCGTCAACGGCCAACGGGAGGTGAGCGTAAGTGGGGTGGGGTATCCGCAGCAGCCGTTGCAGATAGTGCTGTCTGGGGGTGGAGCTGAGTAGATCCGCGCCCCGAACAATGTCTGTTATCCCCTGCCAGGCATCGTCGATAACCACTGCCAGCTGATAGGCATGAAAGCCATCCGCCCGCCGAATCACAAAATCCCCTATCTCTCTGTTGATCTGCTGGCCGATCCGGCCCTGTACGCTATCCGCGATCGTGATCATCTCATCGGTGGTAAGGATGCGAATGCTCCTCTCCGCTCTTCCTTGCGGGACACCATTGCGGCAGGTGCCCGGGTAGATCGTCCCCTCTGATCCATATTTTGCCTGTTCTTCGATCAACTTGCGGGAGCAGCCGCAGGGATAGGCGAGCCGTGCCTGGATGAGCCTGTCGACCGCTTCGGCATAGGCGGCTGTTCTTCGGCTCTGGTAGATGATCTCACCGTCCCAGCGAAAGCCGAGGTTTTCCAAGGTCTGCAGGATAGATTTGGCGGCGCCTTTTACCTCCCGTGTCCGATCCAGGTCCTCCATTCGAACAAACCACTCACCCTGATGGCTGCGGGCATCCAGATAGCTGCCCATTGCCGCCACCAGTGATCCGAAATGGAGTTCGCCGCTGGGAGAGGGGGCAAATCGACCCCGATAACCTCTATTTTTGTCCGTATCTGGCATCTATGCCTCTGTTTTCCGATGGCTTGTGGAATAAGCGGCAGCCGTCATAAACAGAAAAACCGGCTATTGCCGGTTTTTCGTGAGGCAAATTGAAGATGGCTCTATCCCATCTGTTTTTCGCGAATCTCATCGAGCGTTTTGCAGTCGATACACTGGGTGGCGGTCGGACGGGCCTCGAGCCGCCTGATCCCGATCTCCACACCGCAGGATTCACAGTAGCCATAGTCATGGTTATCGAGCTTCTCCAGGGCCTCATCGATTTTTTTGATCAGTTTACGCTCCCGGTCCCGGGTTCGCAGCTCAAGGCTGAACTCCGATTCCTGGGTCGCACGATCGTTGGGATCAGGGAAATTGGCCGCCTCATCCTGCATATGATGCACGGTACGATCAACCTCTTGCATCAGGTTGGATTTCCATGCATCCAGGATGGCGCGGAAATGAGCCTCCTGTCCCTCATTCATATACTCTTCGCCCTTGGCGGACTCATAGGGCTCTATACCAAAGGCTTTAGCCCCTTGGGTGTTGGCTTTCTTCTGGGCCATTCATGGTACCTCTTCAGTGAAGGCGCATATCTATACCAGAAAGGAAAGAACGAAACAACAAAACCGGGTCGGCTTTGTTAATCGCTTTCCCAATACATAAGATTGGTTCAATTCGACTGAAATTAAAGGTAGATATCTGAATAACAGTTGTCACAGCTCATTAATTGTGCGGTTTTTTCCCTTTCCAGCCGGCTTTGCACACTACCCTGCAATGGGTAAGCTAGTGCCCTGGTCGTGAAAAAACCATAGCTTGAGTGGGTTTATATAATACCAAGGTGCAGTAATGGCAGATCTAGAGGCATTGATATTCGATGTGGATGGTACTCTCGCGGATACCGAGCGAGATGGTCACCGGGTGGCTTTCAACAAGGCCTTTGAAGAGGCTGGGCTAGACTGGGAGTGGTCTGCGGCGCTGTATGGCAGGTTACTGGCAGTTACGGGAGGCAAGGAACGCATCCGTTACTATCTCGACCACTATAATCCCGATTTCCCCAGGCCCGCGGATCTGGACGGGTTCATCGCCGCGCTTCACGCTGGTAAGACCGATCACTATACCCGAATGTTGTCGCAAGGATTGATACCGATGCGCAACGGGGTAAAACGGCTGTTGCAGGAGGCCCGCCAGGCCGGACTACGTTTGGCGATTGCTACCACAACCACGCCGGCCAATGTTAGTGCACTGCTGCAACATAGTCTTGACTCCGATGCAGAGCGTTGGTTTGAGGTGATAGCGGCGGGGGATATCGTAGCGGAAAAAAAACCGGCGCCCGATATCTATCTCTGGGCACTTGATCAGATGGGCCTGCAAGGGGATGCCTGTATCGCTTTCGAGGATTCACACAATGGCGTACAGTCAGCCAGCCAAGCCTCGATCTCCTCGATTCTGGTTACCACCAATGGGTACACCGCCGAGGATGACTTTAACGGGGCTAGGCTCGTGGTCGATCAGTTTGGCGAGCCCGGGCAACCCTTTGAGGTGAAATTTGGCGAGACTGGGGGGCGCCATTTCGTCGATCTTGCCCTGCTTAGGGCACTGCATGGCAGAGCAGACCCATGAATCCCATCGCCCGGCGTATGCAGCGTATCGCTCCCTTCTACGTCATGGACCTACTGGCCCAGGCGCGCCGTATGGAGGCCGAGGGTCGATCGGTCATCCACATGGAGATAGGGGAGCCCGATTTCGATACACCGGCGCCAGTTGTTGCCGAGGGGCAGGCTGTTCTGGCATCGGGTGATATTCACTATACCCCCGCGAAGGGTCTGGCGGCATTGCGTCAGGCTATCGCCAACCACTATCGCGACCAATATACAACCGAGATCGATCCCGGGCGCGTGGTTGTTACACCCGGTTCTTCCGGTGCGCTGCAGCTGATCATGAGCGTATTGATCAATCCCGGAGAATCGGTACTGCTGGCAGATCCCGGCTATCCCTGCAACCGCCACTTTGTGGAGTTGGTCGATGGTCTACCCATAGCCGTGGCCGTGGGACCGGAGACCGGGTATCAATTGACGGCTCAGCTGGTGGAGGAGGCCTGGCGGGAAGATACCAAGGCCGTATTGGTAGCATCACCCTCCAATCCGACCGGCACCCTGATCCCCGATGAGGAGATGCGGATGCTGCACGCCACCGTGGAGCGGTTGGGCGGGGTTTTGATTGTCGATGAGATCTATCAAGGGTTGGTTTATGACGAAGCAGGCGGAACGGCGCTTCGGTTTGCTGATAATTTGTTTGTCATCAACAGTTTTTCAAAGTTTTTCGGTATGACCGGTTGGCGGTTGGGCTGGCTGGTTGCGCCAGAGCCCTTGATAGATCCCATCGACCGTTTGGCACAGAATATATTTCTTTCGGCGCCGACACTCTCTCAACACGCCGCTCTCGGTGCATTCACACCGGCAGTGATGGAGATTCTGGAACAACGCCGCCAGGCCTTCCGGCAGCGCCGCGACTTCCTGCTGCCTGCGTTGCGTGATTTGGGATTCTCCATACCGGTGACGCCGCGGGGGGCTTTCTATCTTTATGCGGGTTGTAGTGAATTGTGCGATGACAGCCGGGTCTTTGCCCAGAGGTTGTTACACGAGGCGGGTGTTGCGGTTACACCAGGACTCGACTTCGGCTTCAATCAACCGGAATCGCATCTGCGCTTCGCCTACACCACCGACCTGGAGCGTTTGCAGGAAGGCGTGGATAGAATCAGGGGCTTTCTGGCGGATTAAATGAATTTGAAGAAGCACAGTCCGCAAATGAACGCAAATATTCTCTAATCACATTTGTTTCCACGTAAGAACGTGGGAACAGAAAATGAAAGTAATTTTTATTTCGTGAGTAAGGTGCGGATTGTGGCACCCTGAAACCGTATTGATATTGTTTGTGTCAATGAATGAGTACTGGTACTGCAAGCCTCACCCTTGGCAGCATTTGCGTTTATTCGCAGACTTTTTTTAATCGATTAACCCTCGATATGACGCAGGCGTTCATGCCAGAACAGGGTGGCGCCGGCGACGGCCGTCGGCATGGCGATGAAGTTGAGGATGGGCACCATCATCATCAGGGTCAATCCGGCACCGAAGGTAAGGGATGAGTAGCGGGCCTGCTTGAGTCGCATGTGCTGCTGTTTAAAGGCTAAATTATGATTGGCCATCGGGTAGTCGCCATACTCCACGGCAAGGAACCAGGCGCTGAATGCCATCCATAGAAAGGGTGCGACGATATTCAGGCCAGGTATGAGGAATAGAATCAACAGAGGGATGGCGCGCAACAGGAAATAGAGCAGCTTGCGTAACTCCGAGACAATTGAAGGCACCACATCCTTGACGATCTGTTTTGCGCCGGTTGGTTGATTCGGGATCTTCCCCCCCAGGTGGAGTTCGACCTTTTCCGCCAGAAGCCCATTAAACGGAGCGGCGATCAGGTTGGCAATGACGGTGAAGGTATAGAAAATGATCAATAGCAGGGTGATGGCGAACAGCGGCCACAATATCCATCTAAGCCAGGCCAGCCAACTCTCGTCGCCGGGAAGAAAACGATCCATCAGTTGCTCGAACTGATCGACACCGAGCCAGATCAGTAAACTGAAAACGATAATATTGATAGTCAGCGGGATCAGTACAAAGGGTCTCAAACCGGGTTTGGTCAGCAGAGCGAGCCCTCTCAATAAGTAGCTTGCGCCTGCAAGCGGGTTTTTCACCATGATTGAAATCCTAAACCTCGCGATCCACAGATATAAACTCCGAAATATAACCTATTGTCATGAATGATGCGCACGGGTAGTGTGGGTTTAACCAAATTTAACCTGGTCAGCCCATGACGCTTTCAACACAGGATAGCGATACTCGCACAACGCGGCGGAACGTGAATACGGCGGCTGACGGCCCCCTGGTTATCGGTCACCGTGGTGCATGCGGATATCTTCCGGAACATACCCTGGCCTCCTATCGGTTGGCGATCGAAATGGGGGTCGATTTTATCGAGCCCGACCTGGTCCTGACGAGGGATCATCGACTCATCGCTCGACATGACAACGAATTGAGTCTTACCACGGATGTCGCGCAACATCCCGAATTTGCAGATCGCTACACCATCAAGCGGGTTGACGGGGTGCAAAGGGAGGGGTGGTTTTGTGAAGATTTCGAGCTCTCGGAAATCAAAACCCTGGGTATCCGTTGGAGTGACTCCGACAGCCGCGAATGGCGGGAGTTGAATGAAGCGGAGCTTGGCATACCCACCTTCGAGGAGGTGATTGCCCTGGTCAGGCAGGAGGAACTGCCGCATGGATTGAAGATCGGTATCTATCCGGAAACCAAATATCCAACCTACTACGCCTTTGAAGGTGGTTATCTGGATGGATCACCGATTCATCAATCGATTTCCCGTATTTTGATCGAGGTTTTGCAGCGAGAGGCGTTTACCGCCAAAGACCGGGTATTCATACAATCCTTTGAAATCGCCAATCTGATCGAGTTACATGACCGGATCATGCCATCGTATAATCTGGCACTGCCGTTGATTCAACTGTTCGGCGATATCAAAGGAGAATTGACACTTCCGGAGGGCGACTTTTCCAGACCCTATGATCTTGTCTACCATCACAATCGGGAGGACGACCTCGAGCGCTATTATGGCGATCTCACCTCGATAGCAGCGGTTGTATCCCAACTAAACTACCAACTCCTCACCTCCCCTGTTGCTATCGATTGGATGGCAAACCGCTATGCAAGTGGAATAGCTACATGGCTCGGGAGTCTTAAGCCGACTCTATCTATATACAACATCGATAGTGAAGGGAGTGATACAACCGGGTATATTGATTCGGTTGATGGAAGCGCGGTTCCAGCCTACATTGAACATGCTCTCAATAGAGGAATGCATGTGCATGTCTTTCCTTTGTGTGAGCACTCATCCACGCCACAAACAGGAGATGGCACATGGAGGGAGGGATTGAAATCAGAAGCAATCCATCTTTTCAACCAGGGTGTGGATGGCATATTTTTCAATCTGCCGGATATTGGTGTCGAGGCAAAGCGCCGGTTTCTTTTGCGTTAGGGTATGTCAACAGGTCTGGGTTCGCTCCAAATGCTCCGTGCCAAATGGATGTATCGTTGTTTTCAACCGATCCTGGATTATACATCCCATGCTAGAAAACCTGCTTGCACTGTTTGTCACGGCGGTGGTCCTGGCGCTGGTCCCGGGGCCAGACAATCTGTTTGTACTGACCCATTCGGCACTGCATGGCCGGATGACGGGGTGGTATGCAACCCTGGGTTTCTCCACCGGGCTGATCGTGCATACTGCAGCGGTATCCTTGGGGGTTGCCGCACTGTTTCAGACATCCGAAGTGGCATTCAACCTCCTCAAGCTGATTGGCGCCGCCTATCTGTTCTACTTGGCATGGCGTTTTATCCAGCGATCCAACAGCCGGCTGCCGCTGCAGGATCAACCTGTACTCACACCCTGGTTGATCTATCGCCGTGGGATCATCATGAATGTGACCAATCCCAAAGTCTCGCTTTTTTTTCTTGCGCTGCTGCCTCAGTTCATTCTGCCTGATGCCGGTCCGGTAGTGCTGCAGATGATCAGTTTTGGCATAGTATTCATTGTGGCCACACTCCTGGTTTTTGGTGCAATTGCCGAACTGGCGGGCGTGATCAGCCCCTGGCTCAAACAATCTGATTCGGCTCAACGGATTATGCATCGTATGGCTGCAGTGATCTTTTGTATTCTCGCCATGAAACTGTTGTTGGCGGAGCAGTTTTAAAAAAATCAAGCATGAGTCCACAGTTTCAGATCGATTTGTGGTCGCCGGCTGTTTGATGTAGAAGGTGCTGTCCGGTTTCATAGAATTAAGGTAGGTTCGTATGAAGTATGTTGGTGCCCATGTCAGTGCGTCGGGTGGGGTTGAGAATGCGCCATTGAACGCGCAGGAGATAGGTGCCAGGGCCTTTGCCCTGTTTACCAAGAACCAGCGCCAGTGGCGTGCCAAACCCTTGAGTGAAAAATCGATCCTGGCTTTCAGGGAGAATCTCGACGGTTCCGGTATCTCTCCCAGGCATGTACTGCCCCATGACAGCTATCTGATCAATCTGGGGCACCCCGAAACGGAGGGGCTGGAAAAATCGCGAGCGGCCTTTCTGGATGAGATGCAGCGTTGTGAGCAGCTTGGTCTGTCGTTGCTTAATTTTCATCCCGGCGCAACCCTGAGGAAGATCGGCGAGGAGGAGAGCCTGCAACGGGTTGCCGATTCGATCAACCTGGTGCTTGAGCAGACCCGCGGGGTGACTGCGGTGATAGAAAACACGGCAGGGCAGGGAAGTACCCTGGGATATCGCTTCGAACACCTGGCGGCGATCATCGATGCAATTAAAGACAAAAGCCGGGTTGGTGTCTGTCTCGATACCTGTCATACCTTTGTGGCTGGCTACGACCTTAGAACCGGAGAGGCCTGCGACAAGACTTTTGCCGAGTTCGATCAAGTTGTCGGTTTTCAATATCTACGTGGTATGCACCTCAACGACAGCAAGCCCGACTTGGGTGCCAGGGTCGATCGCCACCACAGTCTGGGACAGGGTAAGCTCGGTTGGGAGGTTTTCCGTTATATCATGCACGATGCGCGCTTTGACGACATACCGTTGGTATTGGAGACCATTGACGATACCCTTTGGAAAGAGGAGATTGCCGCCCTCTATGCGATTTGATTCTTCATTATATCTGTCCCTTGTCAGCGAAATGGAATTCACATACCCTCACTGAATGGCGATTCATCAGCATAACCACAAATTATGGCTGTTTATTCTCATTATTCTGTCACTCTGCGTCACACCGCTGAAGGCCGACTCCGAAGTGGTGCGCATTGGGGTGTTGAGTCACCGTGGCGATCAAGCCACCTTGAGAATGTGGGGACCTACCGCTGATTTTCTCTCCTATCACATTCCATCCTACGATTTCATCATCAAACCCCTGAAGTTCGATGAGGTCAATCCCGCCGTGGAGGGGGGGAATATCGATTTTGTCCTGGTCAATCCGGGTATCTATGTCAATCTCGAAGTCAAGTATCGCGTATCCCGCATCGCCACGCTTTATAACCGGCGCAACGATGTGCCCTACAAAATTTTCGGCGGAGTCATCTTCACCCGGCAGGACCATCCGGAGATCAATACCCTGAAAGACCTGCGTGGTTACACCATGATGGCGGTGGATGCCACCTCTTTGGGGGGCTTTCAGATGGCGATGCGAGAGATGGTCGAGAATGGAGTCGATCCCTATAGTGATTTGAAGGCATTGCGTTTTGGCGGTATTCACGACCGGGTGGTGATGGCGGTGCGCAATGGCGAAGTTGACATCGGCACCGTGCGTACCGATATATTGGAACGCATGGCCAGAGCAGGCACGATCAATCTGGATGACTTCCGTATTGTCAATCCACAAACTGTAAAAGAGTTTCCCTTTGCTTTGAGTACACGACTCTATCCTGAGTGGCCCTTCAGTAAAGTAGCGCATACTGCAGACAGCCTGGCACAGGACGTGGCGATTGCATTGATGAATATGCCCCATGACCATGCAGCGGCTTTGGCTGGTAACTATGCCGGATGGACCATCCCGCTGGACTACCAGCCGGTGCATGATCTGTTCATGACCCTCAAGTTGCCGCCCTACCAGAATCTGGGCAAGTTCACCTTATCAGATGCAATCAGTCGCTATTGGTACTGGTTTCTGGGCGGGTTGATGATGCTGCTGTTCATGGTCGTCATGACCCTCTGGGTGATGCGCCTGAATCAGGTGATCAAGAAGGCAAAGGACCGCCTGGAGATGCAGCACGAACTGATTCTCGATTCGGTGGCGGACGGTATTTACGGTGTCGACCTGCATGGCCGTTCCACCTTTTTCAATAGGGCGGCGGAGCGGATTACCGGTTGGAAGGCTGTCGATGTCATTGGGCGCAATCAGCATGAGATTCTCCATCATACCCATGCGGACGGATCACCCCATAAGGCGGAGGAGTGTCCGGTCTACCAAACCTTCCGTGAAAACCAGGCCCGCTATGTCTCCGACGATATTTTCTGGCGTAAAGACGGCAACAGTTTTCCGGTGGAGTACAGCAGCACGCCGATCTGGGATGACAGCGGCAAAACAGTGGGGAGCGTGGTGGTGTTTCGTGATACCACACGGCGTAAACGGGCAGAGGAGGAGGCGCGCCAGCATCAGATTGAGCTGGCCAGGGCGGGACGTCTCAGTACCCTGGGGGAGATGGCTTCGGGCATCGCCCATGAACTCAACCAGCCTCTGACAGCGATCTCGACTAACGCCCAGGCGAGTATTCGCATCCTCGAGTCCGATAGCTCGAATGTCGATGTCTGCGTCGACGTGATGGAGCGTATCGCCTCTCAGGCTGATCGTGCAGGTGAGATCATTCGTCAACTGCGACGACTTGTCCGCAAAGAGCCGTTGGAGCGCACCGAGGGTGATGTGAACGACCTGGTGAATGCGGTGGCGGTGTTGATCTGGCCCGATATCAGAAGGGAATCGGTTAGATTGGAACTCGATCTGGAAGAATCCCTGCCTTCGATTCCACTGCAACCGATACAGATTGAACAGGTGATCCTGAACCTGGCGCGTAATGCCATCGAATCCCTTTCGGAAAAACGAAGCGGTGAGCGTCAGCTCTATATCGGTACCCAGAACAAGGGTCATAAATCGATCGCAGTGATCGTTCGTGATAACGGACCCGGGGTGAATCCGGAGCTGGCTAATACCCTGTTCGACCCCTTCGTGACAGGAAAGCCGCAGGGGATGGGTTTAGGTCTTTCCATCAGCTACGGGATCATCGAGGCGCACGGTGGTAAACTCTCACTCAATCCGGCCTTCCAGGAGGGTGCCGAGTTTAACTTCTACCTGCCATTTGCGGAGGCGAGCTAATGGAGCAGTTAAAGCCGACAGTATTCGTCGTTGATGATGACGAGGAGGTGCGTGGCGCGCTGAAACTGCTGTTCGAATCGGTTGGCCTGCCTGTTGTCTGCTACCCTTCGGCGGGCGACTATCTTGAACAGTTCGATGAGTCTCTGCCGGGGTGTCTGGTTGTGGATATCCGCATGCCGGGTATGAGCGGACTCGATATGCAGGAGAAGCTTGCCGAGCGTCCCATCCATCCGCCGGTGATCATCATCACCGGGCATGGGGACGTGCCGATGGCGGTACGCGCGGTCCAGGCCGGTGCGGTGGACTTTATCGAGAAACCCTTCCGCGACCAGATTCTGCTCGACAGTGTACATCGCGCCATCGAGAAGGATGCGGAGCGGCGTGGTGAAGCCTCCCGTCTGTCGGAGATACGCGAACATCTGGATCAGCTCACACCACGGGAGAGAGAGGTCCTTGATCTGGTTATCGGCGGTATGCGTAACAAGAACATCTCCGAACAACTCGGTATCACCCTTTCCACCGTTGAGGCCCACCGTTCCAGGGTCATGGAGAAGATGCAGGCCGATTCGCTGTCCCATTTGATGCGTATGATGCTTACCCTTGAAAAGGATTAAGGAAAACCATAACCAACACTCGCGTATGTCGGGATTTTAATGCTCCCACAAAGAGTTACATAATAAAGTATCCCCATACCATGCCCGGAGCAGCTTAATGGGGATAGGCCAGCTGGATGGCTGGAAGGTTGATAAGAAACAGGCGCCTTCCGGTGATTCAGCTGGTATTTTTTACACCTTAGAAATTCTTGTTACCGGGGCCAAGCCAATACGGTAACCCACCGGTAAACGAACTTAATAAAAAATAGTCTGAGAACCCTACCGAGAGGTATCAGGCGGTTTGATATGATCCGGTATCCAATAACTGGAGGATGAGAGAATGAGTATTTCGAGACGCGAATTTCTTCGCCTGATGGGCCTGGCGGGTGCTGCCGGTATGATGCCTTCATCCGTCTTCGCAGCCAAAAAGCTGCCGGCCGATCTCTATGAGGTGCCGAAGTTCGGCAATCTGTCACTGCTGCATATCACAGATACCCATGCCCAGTTGAATCCGATCTACTTTCGCGAACCGAATGTCAACCTGGGAATCGGCTACGCCTTCAATAAGGCGCCCCATCTGGTGGGCAAGCGTCTCCTAGACCATTTTGGCGTCGCACCCGGCAGCATCGAGGCCCACGCCTTCAGCTATCTCGATTTCGATGCCGCAGCGGGTAAGTACGGCAAGGTTGGCGGATTTGCCCACCTCAAGACCCTGATACAGCGTATCCGTGACGACAGGGGTCCCGGCAACAGCCTGCTACTCGACGGGGGAGACACCTGGCAGGGTTCAGGTACCGCCTATTGGACCCGCGGCAAAGACATGGTAGGTGCCTGTAACCGGCTCGGTGTCGATGTCATGACCGGACATTGGGAGTTCACCTACCTCGACGAAGAGGTGATCTCCAACATCGCCGACTTCAAGGGTGATTTCGTGGCCCAGAATGTGATGGTCCGCGAAGAGGCGCTGTTCGACTATAAATTTTCCGACTTCGACGGCTTCAACGAAGATGAGGGCAACGCCTTCAAGCCCTACGTGATCAAACAGGTGGGCGGCGCCAGGGTGGCGGTGATCGGCCAGGCCTTCCCCTATACTCCCATCGCCAATCCGCAACGCTTCATCCCCGACTGGACATTCGGTATTCAGGACGAGCTGATGCAGGGCGTGGTGGATACGGTGCGCGAGAATGAGAAACCCGATGTGGTGGTGGTGATCTCCCACAATGGCATGGACGTGGATCTGAAGATGGCATCCCGGGTCTCCGGCATCGATGTCATCATGGGCGGCCATACCCATGACGGTATGCCGGCGCCAACCGTGGTGAAGAATCCCGGCGGCAAGACCCTGGTTACCAACGCCGGCTCCAACGGCAAGTTTCTCGGGGTCATGGATCTCGACGTCCAGGGCGGCAAGGTGCGGGATTTCCGTTATCGCCTGCTACCGATATTCTCCAATCTGCTGCCGGCGGATAAGGCGATGCAGGCCTACATCGATGAGGTGCGCGCACCCTACAAGGATAAGCTGGAGGAGCAGTTGGCGGTTACGGAAGAGACCCTCTATCGCCGCGGTAACTTCAACGGTACCTTCGATCAGGTTATCTGCGATGCCCTGACCACGGTCAATGATGCGCAGATTTCCCTTTCTCCTGGTTTCCGTTGGGGCACCACAGTACTCCCGGGTCAGAAAATTACCATGGACAACGTCATGGACCAGACCTGTATCACCTATCCTGAGACCTATCGCCGTGAAATGAAGGGCAGCGACATCAAGGCGATACTCGAGGATGTCAGTGACAACCTGTTCAACAAGGACCCCTACTATCAGCAGGGCGGAGACATGGTGCGGGTCGGTGGACTCGATTATGTTTGCGAACCCGGCGCCGGTTTCGGTAAGCGCATCTCAAACATGACACTAGATGATGGTACCAAGGTCGAGGCGGATAAGAACTACGTGGTATCTGGTTGGGCAACCGTTGGCTCCAAGGCTCCCGGCGAGCCCATCTGGGATACGGTAGCGAAATACCTGCGCGATCAGAAGACGGTCAAGCTCAAGAAAATCAATACACCGAAACTGGTAGGTGTGAAGGATAATCCCGGTCTCGCAGACTATCTTGGATAAAGAGTCCGTAAATGAGCGCAAATATTTATTCTATGCGTAGAGTGCGGCTTGCCGCACCAACAAACATGCATCAGCACGTGTGTATCTATTTGGATTGACGGTGCGGCAAGCCGCACCCTACATAACTGGTTAAAAGCGGAACCGGTCAAGTGGGTAATGCGTGTAAGGAGGTCGCGAATGGAGGCTAATCACTGCTAATAAACGCAAATTGATATATCGATTGTTTTGTTCTCCATAGAAATGAGCCAATCGATTGCCTATTAAGCAAGTCGGATCAATCAAGAGATATAAAGCCTCTATGTACAGTTTTATATTTGCATTAATTTGCGGTGATTGGCGTCCATTCGCGGCTTAGACGATTGTGGTTAAAGAGTTAATTAGCGGATTGGCGGTAGCGGTAACCTTTATCGCCTTCTTTCCCTACATACACTCCATATTGACAGGGCGGACAAAGCCCCATGTCTTCTCCTGGGTGATCTGGGGAAGTACCACCTTCATTGTGTTTCTGGCGCAGTTGGAAGATGGCGGCGGGGCAGGGGCCTGGCCAATCGGTATATCCGGATTGATCACGCTCTATATCGCCTTACTTGCCTATCGAAAAAAGGCGGGTATCACAATCACCAATCTGGATTGGGCCTTTTTCACGGCAGCCATGGCTTCCATACCAATCTGGTACTTCACATCGGATCCGACCTGGGCCGTCATCCTGTTGACGACCATCGATGTGATCGGGTTCGGACCGACCATTAGAAAAGCCTTCGCCCACCCTTACGATGAGGACTTGAAGTTTTTTGCCTTATTCGCGTTGCGAAATCTGCTGGTAGTGATGGCGCTAGAACGCTATACCATAGCAACAATGCTCTTTCCTGCGGTGATTGCGACTGTATGCTTGTTTTTTATCGTGTTGATCGTCTATAAGAGACGAACCATTCGATTGGGATAGTGTTATCAACTCCTGGATAGTAATAGACTTTTCCATTATTAAGGGTAGTGTAAAAAAATTACTGGTTCAGGGTGTGCTGCGATTATTGCCAACCACTTCTGATGAGACATCACCTTGCATACTATTCACAATCATCGGTAGATGACGGAGATTCCTCGGAAAACACCGCCGGTTCAAGAATAATCTCTATTGAAGTGCTCTCTTGCTGTACAACAATCCCCCTGTTCCAGCTAGTTGTATAGTCAAATTTGAAGGCGCCAACATCATAGGTTCCCGGTTCTACCGCAAACTGAAATGCACCTTTCTTGTTGGTATAGTCGCGATTTTCGATGACCCCGTTATCGGTGTTCACCAGCATCACTTCAACATCCGAAAGCGCAGTCGACTCCTCGAACACAAAACCCGATAGGGTGACGGCGAGGATAGAGCCGTGCCAGCAGATGCATAACAGCAGGGTTAGGGTCCATCGAAAATAGTGTCTCGTCATCTACTTCACTCCTTGGAGCTATTCGACAGCAACTGCTGTTGATAGGTTTGCAACAGACTATCGCGAATACGGATAAGGTCGCCATCCAGCGCCGGTTGACCGTGCCACCATTGGTAATCCGGTGACTGATGTCCTACCCCATAGAGGACATTTTTACGGTGTCGGATCAGATTCTGCCGCAGAGCCCGTTGTGTATTGCTCTGATCTTCAGCAGCAGTGGTGACCAATCGCTCTCCCTCGCTAACCTTGAGGTCGGCGATCTCCAACTGACGTTCTCCATTGGCTAACTGCTCGCGTACATAGCGTGGACTATGGCAGCCGGAACATATCCACTGACGCATTTCGGGTCCGCGCTCCTGTGCCATCGTGTCTTGATGGCTGGCATCATGAAAATGGCAGTAGCTGCAGCCCGGTGAACGGTAGTTACCGCGCTGCAAGGGTTGTCGCCAGCCATGCTCTGTCTCCTCAAGGTGGTTGATGACGCCATGTTTGGATGTGGTATAGCTGTGGCTGACGGCGCCTTCGTGACAGCCCTTGCAGGTATGATCACTCCTTGCTTTGATGTTCGAATCATCATGCTGATCACCATGGCAGCTAATACATCCGACGTCATGGGTTATTGCATGACGCCCTGAGTGCCACTGTTCGATCAACTTCGGATTCCGTTCGGTGTGACAGGCGATGCATTCACTATCGATAAACGGGCCGTTATCAACCTGTGTTTCCGATAATAGGGGAGTCAGCCATAGAGTGAGCATGAACATTATGCACATGCCGACTTTTGCTCGCATGGTCTCTATGCTTTGCATTAGTTGTGTGTCCTGTTGAAGTCGGTGTACTTACCCTTCATCCAGAGGTCTGTCACCGCGGGATTGGCGATCACGCTCTGCTCGGTTTCTGAACGATGGCGCAATATTTGCGCCTTGGTTTCAATGCGCTCCAGAGTGGCCGCCATTCGTCGGTGACCCTCATCGACGCCCTGTGGGTTTCCATGGGCCGCCGATTTGTAAGCGCCCAGATTGTCGAAGTACCACATCTCAAAGTAGTCACGCTCCAAGGCTGACACATTGTAGAAGGCCGATGCCTGACCTTCGAAAAATCCTATACGTTCCATGCGCCAGAAACTGCCCATTGGGTAGTCGGGGCGCTCGTCGGCAGCGGGACGCAAAAGGTCATTGCTGCGCAGATTCTTGAGCACATCTTCAGCTCTATAGAGCTTGGCCCAGGCCGATTTGCGTTCCCGGTCCAGTTCACTCAACCACTGTGCGGCCTTTTTCGCTTCATGACAGTCGCTGCATAGCTCAATCCACTGCTCGCGCAGCAGCTGATTCTTGGAGGTGTGGGGATTGACTTCACGCAGGCCGAATTTCCACAGCGATTTATGCGCCACCTGATGCCGTCCTTCATCCATGTGGCAGTAGGCGCAGGTCGGGGCCTTGTAGTTGCCTTTCACCAGTTTTTTCGACCAGTCCCAATCCTTGCCCTCGGCGCGATAGATTTTGCCGTGGGCGGAGGCAAAGTAGCTCTCATCGTCCGGGTGTGGCGGACCGGAGTGGCAGGTGATGCAGGCCTCGGGGTGGCGTGCCTCGGCGGCGCTGAAACGGTGCCGGGTATGGCAGGAGTCGCACTTGGTGGCCACCGAGTGACACTGTACGCAGGATTGGACTTCGGCCTTCGGCTTATCGGCAAAATGGGGCGCATCCACTGCCCGTTCCATGGCCAGCACATGGCTGGGAAAACCATAGCGGGCTTCATCACGGAATTCGCCATGCTGCTTTTCGTGGCAGTTGCCGCATACGACAGGGGTGGGAAGGTGCAGTTGTTGATGGTTGCTGCCATGACAGTCGTTGCAGTAGACCGGTTCATCGATCCTGGCATGACGGCTGGCGCGCCAGTCGTTGACAATGCCGGGCGTGATTCCCTCGTGACACTGAATACAGAGGGTGGCCTCGAATACTCCTTCGACCGACTTGCTCGGTTGATAGAAGTTATCCGGGTCCCAATAGCCCTGAACACTGTCCGGCGACCAGTGACGGGAGTAGAGACCGGATCCGTTGCCTCCCTTGCTCCAAATGACATAAGCGGCACTCACCGATAGGGTAAATACGGCAACACCCGAGAGCGTGGCTGCTAGCGTTCGATAACCCATGGTCGATGATCGCTGAGGTCTTTTCGCCACCAGCGTACCAGGCCGAGCCCGACCAGCAGCAGCAAGGGGATCAGGGCCTGAAGGCGTTTCAGGAATGACCGGCCGTCCACCTCATTTCTGCCGGATCTATGGCTGATGCCTGAATCCCCGGCGTGGCGTTGCAGATAGGCCACTAAGGTTGCCCGCGCCTGCGGCTGCATGGTCTCCACCCTGCCCATAACACCGCCAAAACGATGCGCGACATCCATCAAGGTAAACATTCTTGTTGTCACGTCATGCCATTCCGCAAGGGTATGGCGGTCAGGTCCCGGCAGGTTGTGGCATTGGGTACAGTAGCGATCGAGCAGCTCTGCGCCGGGAGAATGGGCCTCGGGCAGGCGTTCGGCGGTCAGGTCGGGTGGCAGCTTATCCTTATAAGCTTCGCACAGGTCGATCTCAGCCCAGGCATGACCGGCGGCAACCGGGATTGGCATGAACAGGATCAGGAGAAGGAACAGGGTAGACGGTTGCATCATGCCTGCCTCCGCATGGTTTCAAAGCCGTTGATGCCAGCCAGGATGTCTTCAGCCGCTTTGCGTCCTGCCGCCATGGCCATCACCGCCAGATCGGGTCCATGTGTATTATCCCCCCCCGCCCAGATGCTCGGGTGAGTGGTACGGCCCCGCTCATCCGCCCGGATCCGGCCATCCGATTCAGTGGCTATCCCGAACCCGCTCAGCCAGGAGGGCGGGGAGGCCTGCTGCCCCATGGCGAGAATGATACTGTCGGCACTAATGTGCGGGTTGCCCCGGGGGGTCTTGAAGCGTACACCACACACCGCTCCACTGCCCGTGCATTCGAGCGGTGTGTGGTCGAAGTAGAATTCAACTCCCTCTTCCCGTGCCAGATCTGTCTCCAGGGGCGAGGCGCGCAGATGTTCCTCAGGACCCCGATAGGCAATGCTGACCTTTGCACCCAGACGTATCGCTGAACGGGCGCAATCCATGGCGCTGTCACCGCCACCCAGGACCAACACATGCTTGCCGCTCATTGACGCCCTAGCGCCACGGTTGGTCTCATGCAGCCAGCCGATCGCCTGTTCGACACCCGGTAGATCCTTCCCGGGCAGATCAACCGAGCGGGATTTTTGTGCACCAAGGCCGAGGAAGACAGCATCATGTTTCTCCAGCAGATCCGCCAGCATCTCAGCGTCGATGGATGTGTTGAGGGAGAAACGGACACCGACCTGTTCAAGTATTGCCTGCCGGCGCTGCAATAGCCGCTTGTCCAGCTTGAACTTGGGTACGGCACTCTGCAGCAAGCCGCCGATCTTGTCCGAGCGATCGTAGACGATGACCGACATACCCGCGCGGTTGAGACGTTCCGCGCAGCTCAAACCGGCCGGACCGGCGCCGATGACGGCGGCACTGTGACTGTTGCGTCGGATCGGCTCGTGCATCCGCCAGCCCGCCTCCAGCGCCTGGTTGGCAATGCTTTTTTCAACCATTCCGATGTGCACGGCCCCCTCCAGACGCCCGCGGGTGCAGCCACTTTCACACAGCCGGTGTTGCGGACAGATGGTGCCGCACACCTCCGGCAGGGGAGAGGTCGCATGGACCAGCTCTGCGGCCTGCCGCCAATCCCCCCTGGCGGTTGCCGCCAACCAGTCGGGGATGAAGTTACCCAGTGGACAGGCGTTGCGGCAGCCGGGAACGCCACAATCCAGACAGCGGTCCGCCTGCAGCTGCAACGCTTGCTGGGAAAAGGGTTGCGCCACCTCTTGCCAGTCATGTTTCCGTTCTACGGGGGGGCGATAAACGATTTCCCCGCGGGGTATTGACCCGTTTGGTTCGCGCTTGAGCAGATGGCTCGCATTCTGACGAAGCGCAGGGCGGAACAGATTGCGCACGTCTTGAATCGCCAGGGCATCGGTCGGGCAGGAGACGATACAACGGGCGCACCCCATGCAGTCCTCAAGACCGGTGACCTCACCGCTCGTCCTGCCTTGCTTCCATACCGGGATGCCCATGTCGCATGCCTGTTCGCAGCGCCGGCAGTCGATGCATTGTCGGGTGTCCATTTTTATGCTGTAAAAGCCGGCATGATTGAGTAGGCCGAATGTCGAGCCGTAGGGGCAGAGGTAACGGCAATAGAAGCGGTTGCCGGTAATGGGGATGATGAAAAACGAACCAAAATAGGTGATCCCCACCACCAGGGCGAAAAGTCCGACCAGGGTTGTGGTCCAGGTGTTGGGCGGGAATTGGGTGGCGACCAATACCCCCCAGGTACCATATGAAGAAGAACCATTTGGTATGACGCAGGCGCCAGGCCCAGTCGCCTCGCAAGGTGAAGCGACGAAAGGGAAAACCGACGGTCTCGCGAACAGCTACACAGGGACAGCCGAATCCACAAATTATCCTGCGTCCAAAAAGCAACACCAGCAGCAGCGTAAGGAAGAAGGTGATGGTGCCCGGGGTGTGCAGGGCGGGGAAGACCGGTTGACTCCAGACATAGCCCACATAAGGTTCGAATACCGGTGTGAGCCACGGGATGAACCACCAGAACAGGGTTACAACGGTTACCAGAATGATCAGCCGCTTACGTGTATAGGAATTCTGTTCGGCGCGAATGCGCCAGACACCGAAAGCGAGGATAATCGCATATTCAGTATAGCGATTGAGCCAGATCGGATTCTCGAACAGATAGAGCCAGGATTCGTTGAGCCAACCCAGGAAGGCGATCGTAAAACCCGCCATGGCGAGCGCCATGACCCAGCCACGATAGCGTCCCGGCAGAACAGACTGTTGCGTCGCCTGATTCGGTCTTGCCCGGTAGCTCAGAGGATGGGTTGTGTTCACGCTGTCTCCAAGGAGAGGCATTTCTGCCGTGAAAACTAAAAGACAAGCACCTTATCCGCCATCAACGTCTTTTCACCCAGTTCTTTCATGCTGCTGCGGCGGGCACCGGCCACGAGATCGTCATCGCCGACACCGCGAGCATCCATGCAGCTGCCGCAAAGCAGCACCTCGCCTTTACGGATGACCGAATTGAGCATCAGCTCCACGTTGTAAAAACCCTGGGGTACTTTCTGACCGCGGTTTGCACAAACCACGGCGTCGGCCAGAAGGAACAGCGTGACTCTGGCCTCTTCCCTGCCAAGCGCCTTGGCCAGGCGCAGTCCGTTATAGCTACGCTCGGTGCCGTACGGGGGATCATTCAAAACAATGAGGATGTGCATGGAGTCACCAGCGCCGGTTGATGGTGTATTCACCCAGCTCGCGCACAAACGGCAGCATCAGCATGCCCGGGAGCCTGTCAACCTGTTGAGGATCGCGGAACTCATTCAGGCCGATCTCCATCTCCACATGCCCTTCAGGTGGCTGGGCAACATAGGTGCCTAAAAGGCGATCCCACCAAGGCAGATTGAAGCCGAAATTGGAGTTGGCCATGGGGGCGTGAACCGAGTGATGAACCCGGTGCATGTCCGGGGTGACCACAAACAGCCGCAATACCCGGTCGATCCTTTCCGGGATCGAGATATTGCCGTGATTGAACATTGCGGTGGCATTGAGCAGAATCTCGAAAATCACCACCGCCACAAGCGGTGGACCAAGCAAAATAATGGTAGCCATCTTGATCAGCATGGAGAGGATAATCTCAATGGTATGGAAGCGTGCGCCGGTGGTGACGTCGTAGTCGAGGTCGGCATGGTGCACCCGGTGCAGGCGCCAGAGCAGGGGGACGGCGTGGACCATGACATGCTGCAGGTAGATGACGAAATCCATCGCCACCACGGCGATGATGACCGAGAGCGGAAAAGGGATCGCAACGTAGTTGAGCAGTCCCCAGCCCTGTTTCTGGGCGAGCAGCGCCACGCCCACCGCGGCTGCCGGAAAGAGCAGGCGCAGAATCACTGTATTGAGCGCGACAAGCCCGAGATTATTGATCCAGCGCGCACCCTTGGGAACAGTGAGCTGACGGCGCGGTGAGTGGATCTCCCACAGAGCGATGATCGCAAACACGCCGAAAAAGAAAATCAGACGGATCGGGAGTTCGTTGCCGAGTACCCACTCATTCCAATTCATGATCAGCTATCCTCCAATGCCTTTTCTGCTATAATTTTTTATATTTCAATTATTCAATAGATCTCTTGAATAATTGAAATCCATTGGAGCCAATATGTCAAGCACGCACTTCAAGCACGATCTGTTCAATGAATTTTCTCGGGTCGCAAAGGCGATGAGCAACGGTTACCGACTTGAGCTGCTGGAGTTTCTGGCTCAGGGCGAACGCAGCGTGGATGCCCTGGCCCAGGTATCGGGGCTGACGGTGGCAAACACCTCGCAGCACCTGCAGCAATTGCGCCAGGCAGGCCTGGTGACTAACCGCAAGGAAGGGCACAAGGTTTTCTACCAATTGAGTGGCATGGATGTCTCATCCCTGCTCGCATCGCTGCGAGAAGTGGCGGAACGTCGATTGGCCGAGGTGGACCGTCTTGTGGATGACTATCTGAAGGTCAAGGACAGTCTGGAGCCCATCCCCGCCAGCGAACTGCTTGAGCGCGCTAAACAGGGTCTGGTCACGGTATTGGATGTGCGTCCCAGCGAGGAGTATGAATCGGGACATCTGCCGGGTGCCATAAACATCCCGCTTCATGAGCTGGAGACACATCTGGATAAACTGGATCCTGAGCGTGAAGTCGTGGCTTACTGCCGTGGTCCGCATTGTGTACTTGCCTTCGATGCCGTGGCCAAGCTGAGACAGAAGGGATTGACCGCACGCCGTCTGGAGGGTGGGCTGCCGGAGTGGATGTTGGAGGGACTGCCGGTGGAGAAGTGAATCAAGCGTGCTGTTTGGCTACAGGGTAAACATCTTCTCGGGTTCAGGTTTCCCGTTTCTGTAGCTATCCAAACAACCGCACCCTTGATTGCAGGTTCTCTTTTCAATGGTTTCACGTGACATCAAGCATCGATTTCTTAAGAAAAGACATGCATTCTCAACACTGTTTGCATGCAGTATTGAAGAAACGCCTTTTTCCTTGAGAATCTCATAGATCCTTTTGGGTAAGATTTCCATTGCATCATTCCAGGCTAAAATTATCAGTTATGCGGCATTGCCAGATGATGGGCCTGATACACAACTGGCCTGCAGACGCCCTCCAAGAGCGCCCTGTATCATAGCCTGTCCCTATCCGGCGTGGATAGACACTCATCACAGGTTAAATACGTTATCTGATCGCTTGGCTGGATATGAAAGGCACTGTTTTACTGACATGACTAATCCGTATGGGGGGTTAATATGCGGTTGCATTTGCGATCTAGTTGGGGCTGTTGAGGCTCGCGGAGTCTATCCATCAAAAAGGGGAATCCAATGAACCATGCATTAATGGTCTATGAATACGGTGGTAGCGATACTTTGCAATGGCAGGAGGTTCAACTCGCCAAACCTGCTTCTGGTGAAGTACGCATAAGACATAGCGCCGTCGGACTCAACTTCATCGATGTCTATCATCGCACCGGTCTCTACCCCGCAGGGAAGCTTCCCTTTATTCCAGGACTCGAGGCGGCGGGTACCGTGGAGTCGGTAGGAGAGAGTGTTACGGGGTTTGCGCCAGGTGACCGGGTAGCCTATGCGGGCGGTCCCTTGGGTGCCTATGCGGAGTCTCGGAATTTCCCTGCAGAGCGATTGATCAAACTGCCTGATGGTATCGGTGAGAGGCAGGCCGCGGCGATGATGCTCAAGGGCATGACGGCTGAATACCTGATTCGGCGAACTTACCCGGTGCAGGCGGGAGAGACCATACTCGTCCATGCGGCTGCGGGCGGCGTGGGGCAACTGCTCTGCCAATGGGCGGTGGCACTCGGTGCTGAAGTCATCGCTACCGTCGGCAGCGAACAGAAAGCGGAAGTGGTGCGTAATCTTGGTTGCAACCACATCATTAACTACCGCAGCGAGGATATCGTGGATCGGGTCCGGGCAATCACTGACGGCGCCGGTGTGCCGGTTGTCTATGATTCGGTGGGGAGGGATACCTTCCAGGCATCCCTCTCTGCGTTAGCGCCCCGCGGAACCCTGGTCTCCTTCGGTCAGGCATCCGGCAAGGTGCCGCCCTTCGATATCACCCAGCTGAGCAGCAAGGGCTCCCTCTATCTGACCCGCCCTACGCTCTTCGACTACACCAGGACCAGGGAGCAGCTGTTGCAGAGTTCAGGTGCGCTGTTCGACGCGATCCTGGGGGGAGAGATCAAGCTGGAGATTGCCCAGGAGTATCCCCTCAGGGAGGCGGCGAGGGCTCACCAGGCACTCGAGTCACGTATGACCAGGGGCAGCACTCTGCTTCTGCCTGACTGAGCGAAGAGACAACAATAGATAGTTCAGCTTGAGTTTGTTGCTGGATATGCCTTGCTTGATTGAAGGTCGGGACTTGACCTTGAGTGTGAACTGGTTCAGCGTTACCACTCTTTCCATTGCGATCAAGATGATGTCCGACAAGCAATCAACACTAAAGCAGGTCTGCCAGGGGGCTGACAGGATCCAGGTTGCCGTCGAGCGCTTCTGTGACGGCTGTAACTGCTCCCAGGCGGTATTGACCTCGTTTGCCGATCGTTACGATCTCGACGAGGGTCTGGCGATGCGTATCGCGTCCGGTCTCGGCGGCGGTGTAGGCCGCATGGGGGATGTTTGTGGTACCCTCACCGGCGCGGCGCTGGTGTTGGGTCTCGAGTTGGGGCCCAAGACACGGGAGGAGCCTGATGCCAAGGAGGCGACCTATGTGGCGATCCGACAGCTGCAGGAACGTTTTATCGAACGTCACGGCAGTAGCCGGTGCAAGGAGCTGCTGGAGAAGGATCTGAGTATCGCGGAGGAGTATCAGCAGGCGAAAGCACTGGATCTGTTTAAAACCCGCTGCCCCGATTATGTGGAGACGGTGGTGACCCTGCTTGACGATTTGCTCAACGAAAAGAAGACCAATATGAAACAGAAAATCCTAACCATGCTTGAACTGCAGGATGCCATGAATCGCAAGGTGAACAGCGACTGGCTGGATGCGGGCTATCCCTGGTACCGGGCGATCTGGACCGAATGTGCCGAAATGCTGGACCACTATGGCTGGAAGTGGTGGAAACATCAGAAGCCCGACATGCAACAGGTCCACCTGGAGATCGTCGATATCTGGCACTTTGCCCTGAGTGACCTGATCCTGCATAACACCACCCTCGAGGAGGCCGCGGAACTGGCCATGAAGGGATTGGGCGAACCCTCTGAGGCGGTTGATTTCAGGACTTCCATCGAGCAGCTGGCCATGGCCAGCATCCAGACCCAATCCGCTGACATCAGCCATTTCGCGGCGGTTATGCAGGCGGCCGAGCTGGATTTCGACGAGCTCTTCAAGACCTACGTGGGTAAGAATGTACTCAATTTTTTCCGCCAGGATCACGGCTATAAGGAGGGAAGTTACATCAAGATGTGGAACGGGCGCGAAGACAACGAACATCTGGCGGAGATTCTGAGCAGGCTCGATGCAAACAGTGCGGACTTCAGCGATGAGGTCTATCGCCAGTTGGAGCTCGCCTACCCCGCAGAGTGATTGATTGGGCTACCCTCTGTATCACTGTTTCGACAAGTCTATTTGGAGCCTGAGACACAAAGTTTCAATATAGCGGTAAATATGGTGCCAATAAAATTCCCTTACGCGGCTCTGTCAGGGCAGGAAATGCCGGCGTTGTGGTTAGTTTAATAGCAAATCAGCCAAGAGAAATTCATCCTTTGGATTATGGCGATTAGAGAGATAGTAAAGAGTGATTTAAAACAGTGGTCAAAGATGAGAACTTCCCTTTGGCCAAACACGCAGGACAACCATTTATCGGAAATCAATGAATTTTTCAGCGGAGAATCAATAGACATCGATCAGGTGTACGTCGCAGTATTTGATGAGCAGGCAGTCGGGTTTATTGAACTGAACTTGAGAAATTTTGCCGAGGGAAGCCGTCATCCATTGGTCCCATATGTGGAGGCTTGGTATGTGGAACCGGAACATAGAGGTATGGGTTACGGCAAGGCGTTGATGAGACAGGCAGAAGAGTGGGCCCTGGCACAGGGTTGTACTGAGTTGGCCAGCGATACCGAAATAACTAATCATCAAAGTATTGCCATGCACCGTCATCTGGGATTCGAAGAGACAGAAAGTATTGTTTGTTTTCTGAAGAAACTGAACACGATTGATTAGATATTCGGATGGTTACTGATTTCCGTTATAGATACCCGCTTTCGAGTGAGTAAACTTTCAAACGATCAGGCACCTCATTAAAGATGAACTAATTCACCTGGTGTGTATTCATGTGCGTAGCATGATAATTGTCGTGACCCTGACAACAAACAATCCTGTATGAATCTCTCAATATACTGACGATGATGATATTTTTAGCAGGTATCTATATTGCATTGCGGGTTTAGACAGTGCGATTGTCAAGGTTCCGCAGCATAGCCATAAGATAGTATACGTGGTAGATATAGGCTTCATGAAAACAGCTATCCGCATTATTCTCGCCGCCATCATAGGCCTCTCGGTACCCGGTACCCGTGTGGAGGCTGAAGAGGTGAAGATAGCTGTGGCGTCCAATTTTATCAATGCCAATCGTGAGCTTGCGCGGTTGTTTGAAAAGGCCACCGGGCATGCTACCCGTATAAGCTATGGTTCTACCGGAAAGCTCTATTCACAGATTGCACACGGTGCGCCTTTTGAAATCTTCCTGGCGGCTGACAGCCAACGGCCAGTCATGGCCGAAGAGGAGGGATTGGCAGTGCCCGGTTCACGTTTCATCTATGCAAAAGGCAAATTGGTGCTATGGAGCTTAAAACCGGATCTGTTCACCGATGCTGACCGCTATCTCAAACATGGTTCCTTCGATCATCTCGCTCTTGCCAACCCCAAAACCGCCCCATACGGCTTGGCGGCGGAGCAGGTGATGCAGCGAATGGGGGTGCTGGATAGCCTAACTCCGAAATTGGTAAGGGGGGAGTCGATTGCCCAGGCCTTCCAGTTTGCCGCCACCGGCAGCGCGGAACTGGGTTTTGTCGCATCGGCCCAGATCAAGGAGTGGGAGGGCGGGGCCGGTACACTGTGGGAGATTCCGCCGGATTATTACGCCCCTATCGATCAGGTGGCGGTGTTGTTGAAAAAGGGGGAAGCGAACCCGGCAGCCATCGCCTATCTGGAATTCCTCAGGAGCGACACCGCGCGTAAGGTAATCGAGCGTTATGGCTACGGTGTGGAATAATGCAGCGAGACTTGTGAATAGCGCGAACATATCTAATTCAAAACAAAAAACTTAGCACTCAAAACTCATCAATGCGGAGCTGACCATGGCATTCGACTGGCAACCCGTCTGGCTGACCATCAAACTGGCCAGCACCACAACCCTGGTGCTGCTCATCGTCGGTACCCCGATTGCCTGGTGGCTGGCGCGCACCCACACCTGGTACAAGCAGGCCCTCTCGGCGGTGGTTGCCTTGCCGCTGGTGTTGCCGCCCACCGTGCTCGGATTCTACCTGCTGATCATGCTCGCCCCTGACGGGCCTGTGGGACGCCTGACGGAGACCCTTGGTATCGGTAGCCTGGCCTTTACCTTCGAGGGGCTTGTGTTTGCCTCGGTGCTCTATTCGCTGCCCTTCGTGGTACAGCCGCTGCAGAATGCGTTCGAGGCCCTTGGGCCGCGTCCGGCGGAGGTGGCCGCCACCCTGCGGGCCTCGCCATGGGACCGTTTTGCGACCGTGGTGATACCGCTGGCGCGATCCGGCTTTCTTACTGCTGCGGTCCTCTCCTTTGCCCACACGGTGGGCGAGTTTGGCGTGGTGCTGATGATTGGCGGCAGCATCCCCGGCGAGACCAGGGTGTTGTCGGTGGCGATCTACGAACAGGTTGAGACCCTGGAGTATGGCCAGGCTCACCTGCTGGCTGCCGGTATGCTCGCCTTCTCGTTCCTTGTGCTGATGACCCTCTACCTGGTCAATGGACGTATTACCCGGAGTCATCAGCCGTGAGTGGTATCGAGGTCAATCTGAAGCACTGTTTGGGTGACTTCGACCTGGAGGTGGATTTCACCGCACCGGCACAGGGTGTCACAGCCCTGTTCGGTCCTTCGGGATCGGGCAAAACCAGTGTGTTGCGTGCCGTGGCCGGTCTCGAGCGCACAACCCAGGGCGTGGTGCGGGTCAATGGTGAGACATGGCAGGATGAGAACCGGTTTTTGCCGGTCCATCGGAGGCCCATCGGCTATGTGTTCCAGGAGGCAAGTCTCTTTCCCCATCTATCGGTGCGGGAGAATCTGCAGTATGGCATGCAACGAGTGCCCGAAGCACAGCGACAGATACCCTTTCACGATGTGGTGGAACTGTTCGGGATATCAGCCCTTTTGCCACGGTCTACGGCCCGGCTCTCCGGCGGTGAACGCCAGCGGGTCGCCATCGCCCGCGCCCTGCTCACCAGCCCGCGACTGTTGCTGATGGATGAGCCGCTCTCCGCCCTCGATCATGCGGCCAAACAGACCATCCTGCCCTATCTGGAGCGGTTGCACGACGAATTCGCCATCCCCTCCCTGTATGTCTCCCACGACCCCAATGAGGTGGCCAGGCTCGCTGACCATATGGTGGTGCTGGATAGTGGGCGAGTCACCGCACAGGGCGATGCCGCACCACTGCTGACCCGGCTTGATATGCCCCTGTCCGGCTACGATGACGCCTCCGCGCTGCTGGTGGGCAAGGTTACTTCCCACGACCACAGCTATCATCTGACCTGGATAACTTTGCAGGGCAACAGGATTGCCGTACCCCGGGAGGATCTGCCGGTAGGCCGGCATGCCAGGGTACAGATACAGGCCAGGGATGTCAGTCTGTCGCTGCGGGCCCATAGCGATACCAGTATCCTCAACATCCTGCCGGTGCGGGTCATCGACACCCGCGACATCAGCCCCACCCAGGTGCTGGTGCGCTTGGAACTGGAGGATGGCCAGACCCTGCTGTCACGCATCACCCGCCGCTCCGCCATGGGCATGGGGATTCGTGAGGGGATGCAGCTCTATGCGCAGGTCAAGAGTGTGGCATTGCTGACCTGAAATGGTTTTGAAAAAATGAACAAGGAATATCGGATGGATGGGTGTTGATCGAATCACACGAGGCCTATGGGTTGGGGGTGTCATGAAACTATATCTCGTACAGCACGGTGAGGCATGCAAAAAAGAGGTCGATCCCGATCGACCCCTGACCGACCAGGGCAGGGAGGATATTGATCGGCTCGCCGCTTTTCTTAAACAGGCCGGCATTCGCCCAGACAGGGTGATCCACAGTGGAAAACTGCGCGCTATGCAAACAGCTGGGCGTTTGACCGATGCGATTGCGCCGGGATTAACGCTGGAAGCAAATGGCGGCATTAACCTAAATGACGATCCCAAGGCGTTTGATTCGCATAAGAAAGGCGGAGGTAAAGAGATAATGGTTGTCGGTCATCTGCCATTTATGGCGAAGTTGGTTTCGCATTTGCTTCTCGGGGATAGAGACAAGCCGGTCATTGCCTACAAGCCAGGCAGCGTCGTCTGTTTGGAACGCGTGAATAATGAGAGTTGGCGGGTCAATTGGATGTTAAGACCGGAGTTGCTTGGGTAGACCGGCGGGTTACTTGAGCCGCGACACGTCCCTAGTTTGCCATCTTGTTGCGGATCGCATCGAGATTCAGAGACACTGTGCCCTGTTCCATCACCGCGAATTCAATCTGTTCAATCGCATAACCACCGCTACGGCTCGTAAAGACGGCAATCAACACACCGGTCTGGTCGATCGTCTTGCATGCGACAAGGTATTCCTATGCCTGGGTTGAGATCTGTACGACAGTGCCGACCCCGGTCTTACCGCTATTGCCGGAGTAAGGACGCGCGATCACCTCGAAGTTGCTTTTTTCATCCGGCTTCTTATACAGGCGAATATTGATCCGGCCGTCAACGGTCGCCGGTTTGGCATCTCGCGGCGGAAGATAGGTAAGGGTACTTTACGAAGTCGGCTTTTTATTCGCCGATCGGGATACTCCCGGAAAACGGCTAGACAAGGTCGGCTGCCGATACCGGAGTGGTAAGTGCGAACAATACTGAAACAGTAACAAATATCATTTTTATTGTTGTTTATCCTTTACTGTTTCGCCTTTACATGCCATCACCCGATTCACGTGGTCGGGCAGGGTCTGCGCAAGTTTTCCGCAGGCTTGGGCTTTTTTGCCCGATCTGATGGGCTCGTTTACACATTCGCAGACACTGTATTTCCGCTCGTCAGTACCTGGACCTGCACGAGTATCTTCTTCACTGCTATTGGAACAGCCAAAGAGCCACAATATAGGGACAAGGAAGACAAGCGGTTTATTCATAGTTGGTACTGGTCATCGTAAGTTTCCATGGGGAGCGGCTTGCCATGCGGTGCTCGGCCTTAGGTGTCGAGTATTACAGATCATGTAAAGGATAGCACTGATCAGTGTGTAGTAAGCAGCGCGAAACATATTGCAAACGATAATCATTCGTATTAAGATTCCGATTATTGAGTATAGCTGTTCACGGTGGTATGAGAAAGGGATGAAACTGCGTACATCCTTAGGCTTCATAAGACACCTCGAGCATCGCTAGACAAACAGTTCTTTATTTACATTAAGCCGTTCGGCCTGCCAGCAGACGCCAGCCAGCCTTAATTTAAACTCTGAGTGGGAATTGAGTTATGCAAAAAGCAAGACTGACTACGTTCGGTGCAGAGAGAGTGCCGGCAGGGATCTCCTTTGTTGAACGGAAACGGGATGTTAATCCCCTTTTGCGGGTGGTTGGCAGCCAGAATAGAGTGACCCAACCTGTGAGCTGTCACCGCAATACCTTATTGCCTGATAGTGAAAGATCGTTACTAAAGAGGATGGTCCAGGCTGGATTGCTGGCCGGAGTGCTGTTTGGTCACTCGGGGGTGACCGCCGCACTGGCCGAAGAGGGTGTCTTCGGCAACCTCAGGCTAGGCGTTATCCATGCCGAGGATGAAACCGGCAATGAAACGGACGGTTCAGCCATTGGCGGTAAGCTCGGCTATATCAGTCCGACCTGGAAGGGATTGAGCGCCGGCGCAACCTTCTATACCACCGGGGAGCTGTTCGATGATGAGAACGGCGATTTTTTCTCATCGGAAAACGCCAGCTACGCCATTCTGGGCGAGGCCTACATCCAGGCAGAATACAGCAACACCGCGCTACGTGTCGGTCGCTTCGAGCTGGATACACCCCACGCCGATACCGATGATATTCGCATGGTGCCGAATACATTTCAGGGGCTGTTACTGAGCAATAACGATATTGCCGGTACCACACTCTATCTGACCCATCTCGATAAATGGGCCGGTGTCGATGCCGATATTCCGGAAAGATTCCGGGAGTTGAACGGCGACGACGGCCTGACTGCGGTCGGTGCTGTGTTCGAGGGCATCGAACAACTGACGCTGCAGGGATGGTACTACCAGGGTAGCGATTTTGCCGAGCTGTTCTACCTGGAAGGCATGTATGAGACCGATGCCTTCAGTATCGGTCTGCAGATCGGCTCCCAATCGGATGATTCCGGCGGTGAGTCAGGGCCTGACGGTGATGTCTGGGGTATCACCGGCAGCTATAATCTGGCGGATTTCACAATCACCGCCGCGTACAACGATGTATCGGGTAGGGTGACCAATGGTTTCGGTGGCGGTCCCTATTTTACATCGGCAGACGACCATACCATTGACGGTATCGAGGATCAGGAGGCAACGGCATTCGGTATCGAGTATGCGGGTGTCGAGGCGCTGGCAGTGGGTGTGCTACATGTGGATTTCGATCAGGGAGCAAACGAAACCGACTACTACGCGGTATACGATTTGAACGATCATCTGGGTCTCGAACTGATCTACACCGACATGCACGAGGACGGTGACTTCGTCAGGCTGATGGCCAACTACGGCTTCTGAATTCGCTCCGCCGCCTATCCTGTTCAAGGCATGATTGGCGGATGGGGCTGGCCGTGGGCATGCGCTTCAGTTGGCGGCAGGGGTTTGCCTTCAATCACCGCCGTGACTGCAGTCAGAGGGTCCTGTTCGCTGGTGACAATGACTACGACACCAGCACCCCTCATGCGTCGGACAAATCCCTGTCCGCTACCGCCGGTTATCAGGTAGTTCATCTTGAAGATTGGATGGTCATCCCCCCTGAACTCATGCATCGACATCTGCTTCGGCAGATTGAGGCGGGCCAGTTCATGGGCCTGGCCTGTTTCCGGGTCCTGTTCATAGATCAGGAAGCGTCTTGTCTTGCCGGCGTGTTGAGTGATGGTGCGGAAGTTTTGACTGGTGACTGCAATTTTCATATGACAATCAACATACTGCCTGTTCGATCTCCCTGGCATTGAAAATGATCAATCGTCGGTTTCTGGGATTGATATATGGATAGTACTTTGGATGGGCTAAGATAAGCACACCACTCACTGTTTTGAAAAGTATATGTTGGTCATTCAAAAACGCCTGCCATGGCTGTTACTGGCGGTAAGCGCACTTATCCTGGAGGCTGCGGCGCTCTATTTTCAATACGGCTTGGATCTCGATCCCTGTGTCCTCTGTATCTATCAACGGGCTGCGGTGATGGGGATCTTCGTCTCGGCGCTTATCGGTATGAGTGCCCCGACTTCGTCGATCGCCAGATGGATCGGCTATATCGGCTGGGGTGTGGCGGCCGGCTGGTGTCTCTATCTGGCACTGGAACTGTCCGGGTTGCAACTGGGTATTGTTCAACCTTCGCTGAGCTGCGATGTCAATGCCAAGTTTCCGGCTTGGTTCAAGCTGGATCGATGGCTGCCAGCGGTGTTTCAGCCGACAGGTTTCTGTGGCGATATTCAATGGCAGTTTCTCGGTTTGAGCATGCCGCTATGGATGGTTGTTATCATGGTGTTGCAATTGATTGTTTTGGGGGTGGTGGTGTTCATTGAATTGCGAGCTATGCTGAACAGATAAACTAATCATGTTTGGTTTTCACTTCTAACTGGATGGCCACATATCGTGCAGCCCGTTACATGGGTGATCCTTGGATCGCTGCCCATTTACATAATATATTGGCATCGAAAGAGTATTTATGAGGTGGATTAAAGCATGCGGGATTGATATGAGTTATTTCAATTCATCCATTGCTTGAGCCAGTCATTTGTTATCTTGCCTATACTTGAAATAGGCAGACCGTCATAGGAGGCTGAATCTCAAAGTGGGTGGTTTCTATGAGCGATAAACCGGTCACTATCTATTTTGGTGAGACCCTGGGTCGCTACGGTTTTGGTGACGGGCATCCCTTTGGGCCCGACCGTATTCAGGCCTTCTGGAAAGAGACGCTCAAGCAGGGATTGGACAAACAGGTATCTATCGCTACGCCACAACTGTGCAGTGAGCAGGCGTTACTCCCATTCCATACCCAGGCCTATATCAATCGGGTGAAGATCCAGTCGGAGAGCGGCCACGGTTACCTCGATGCCGGTGACACCCCTGCCTTTGAAGGCGTGTACGAGGCTGCCTGTACTGTGGTTGGGTCCGTATTGGATGGTATGCAAGCCATCCTTTCCGGGAGACACCCAAAGGTGTTTGTTCCCATCGCAGGCCTGCACCACGCCCGGCGGGATTCGGCTGCCGGTTTTTGTGTCTTTAACGATGCCGGGGTGTTGATCGAAAACCTGAGGATCAACCATGGCATTCGTCGTATCGCCTATATCGATATCGATGCCCATCATGGCGATGGCGTGTTTTACGCCTTCGAATCAGACCCCGATTTGATCTTTGCCGATATCCATGAAGATGGCCGTTATCTCTATCCAGGCACTGGGGCGGTGGAAGAGACCGGCAAGGGGGAAGCCAAAGGTAAAAAGCTGAACGTCCCCTTACCGCCCTTGGCCAATGACGCCCATTTTCATCGTGTTTGGCCCTCTGTCGAAGCATTTATTCGACAGGGGAAACCGGAGCTGATCATACTTCAGGCGGGCGCCGACAGCATTCAGGGTGATCCGATCACGCATATGGAGTTTACGCCTGCCGCGCATGAATATGCCGCAGCCCGGCTGAGTAAACTTGCCGATGAATACTGTAACGGTCGTATGATTGCACTGGGAGGAGGGGGGTATAACCGTTCCAATCTGGCGTTGGGATGGAATGGCGTTGTCAAGGCAATGTTGACATGAAGCCTACATTGAATCCCATTTGGATACCGGATCAGTCAGCGAGTGGAGTGTGGATGGTTGCTGAGCCTTATACATTTTGTATAACAAGAATGTCTTATATCTGTCTCTTGTTAAAAGGTAATAATCGATTGGTTATACTCAGGGCAGCCAACTGAAATCACCCTTGCCGAGATATAATTACACAACCTACAAACAACAAGCTAAACTAGACGCACGACCAATAAAGATAATAGCTTCGTTAAATACCATTCAGTCACGTGGTTTTTTTACGGATCAGCATAATCAATTACTAATATTAAGCCTTGTAGGCTTTTTTTAGGCACGTTGTCGATGCCTGTATTTAATAAAAATTTAAGCATTAGCGCTTTTCTCGGAGGCTACAAGATGGAGACCACAGCATATACAGGCAGTACCCGGTGGCACGAACTCGTTGTCAATAAAATAAAATTTTCCGAACCTTTCGAGTGGTTGGCGAAAGGTTGGAGGGATATGATTGACGCGGCACGATACAGTCTTACCTATGGTGCCGTTATTGTACTGATCAGCGGTCTGCTCACATTTGTGCTGTTTTCAACAGACAGCATGTTTCTGTTGCCATTTCTCGTTGCCGGTTTTTTTCTGGTTGCTCCATTCCTGGGTATCGGTCTATATCAGATGAGTGCCCACCTGGAAAAAGGGGAGCCACTTAAAACCTGTAACGCACTGGAGGCGTGGAAAAGCAATCATACCCAGATCAGCATGATCACCGCAGGTTTTTTCATCATGATGCAGCTATGGATAGCCTTGAACTATGTTCTTTTTTCCCTGCTCTATGAGGGTCTTTCGCCGCCACTGGACAATTTCTTCAGTAATGTTTTTCTTTCCGAAAAAGGAAGGAACTTTACCATAGCAAGCATTATGGTCGGTTTTTTCTTTGCCTGGTGGGCCTATATGATCAGCGTAATAACGGTGCCTATACTTATCGACCGCAAGATTGACGGATTCACCGCGATTCGCCTCAGTGTCAAATCCGTTCTGCAAAACATGCCTGCCATGATGCTCTGGGCATTTATAATTGTAGTGATTGTAGGATTGGGGCTGATGACCTACTTCGTGGGATTGCTTATTGCATTACCCTGGGTCGGACACGCAAGCTGGCATGCCTATCGTTCTTTGGTACCATCGGATTAGTGTTAACAGGCAGGCCCTAGATGGTTTGATCTGTGCATCGGTTATTTGCGTACCACCACTGTGGGGTAGGGCAAACGCTCAAGTATTTGCTTGATGGTGGGTCCCTGCAGCAATGGACTCTGTTCGCTGATCATCAATAAGTCGCATGCGGATCTCTTCAGTTGATTGGCCAGGGCTGCAGGCTCCAGGTCATTGATATACACAACGTTGATGAGTTGATGTGGATCTTGTTGCGACAGGTAACTCTGCAGGGCTGCTTTCTGGGGTGTCTCTTCATCCGGAGTGAGAAACAGGGTTAATCCAATATCGGGACTCTTCCCAAGTTCGGTGATCGTTTCCAGCAACTTTTGACTGGCCATGCCGGTATCGAGTATGGCCCCAACCCTGAGGGGCTTGGATACCGAAAAGGTCTGTCGCGGCTGGGTGGAAAGGCGGCGTGAAGCGAGGGCGCCCTGGTTGCCCATCAACAGCATCTCGGAGTCTGTTGCCAGCTGTTGCAGATCGCTGTCGTACTCACCACGCCAGACCCGAAAGCTCCAGTTCAATCCGGCACGTCTGGCTGATTCCTCCAGGTCTTCGCGGGCATGTTTCGCAATCGCCCGCCATTCCTGGATCAGCCTGGCGGGGTCGAGGCGCGCCTCATTCCGGCTGTCTATCCGCAGTTCGCGCAGAAAGGGAAGGCCGGTGATCCGGAACAGCGCATCGTCTTCAACGAATACCCCTTCCAGCTCTGCCTGCAGCAAGGAGGCGATGGTTGTACCGAGCGACAGCAACTCCCTGCTCTGTGGTTTATCGAGCAACACAACGGTGATGCGGCGACGGGCAGGGGAGTTCATTGATCTTCTCCGGTTACCATGACGGCCATTTCATCCGTTGACTGCATGCGTTCCGAGAAGCGGATCAGACTCGCCTCCACGCGGCCGTTGACGCTGTCCTCGGGAAACTCGCCATTTTCGTCCCGCGTGCCGGCGGGGGTGCCGGTCAGCAACGCAATGCCCTGGTCGATGTTCTCGATGGGATAGACGGCGAACTCGCCCGCTTTCACCGCCTGCACCACATCCTCGCGCAGTATCAGGTGTTTGGTGTTGGCAGAGGGGATCAACACCCCCTGGTGACCACTCAAACCCCGCGTCCGGCAGATGTCGAAGAAACCCTCGATCTTTTCATTGACCCCACCGATGGCCTGAACCTCTCCCATTTGATTGACTGACCCGGTGATGGCAAACTGCTGTTTAATGGGAAGGCCTGAGAGTGCCGAGAGCAAGGCGTAGAGTTCGGCGGACGAGGCACTGTCGCCCTCGACCCCGCCGTAGGACTGCTCGAAGACCAGACTGGCGGAGAGTGACAGCGGGTAATCCGGCACATAGCGTCCGGCGATGAAGCCTGAAAGGATATAGACACCCTTGGAGTGGATCGGACCGCCCAGTTCCACTTCCCGCTCGATGTCCACGACCTGGCCTTTGGCGAGTCGGGCGCGGGCGGTGATGCGGTTGGGGTGGCCGAAGCGCTGATCACCCAGCAGCACCACAGAGAGACCGTTGATCTGACCCACGACTTCACCGTCGGTGGCTATCATCAAGGTGCCTCGGACAACCTCATCCTGCAGTCGCTGCTGTACCCTGTCTGCGCGGTGGATCTGGGCCTCGATGGCCTGTTGTACATCGTCCCTGGAGATCAGTTTATGCCCTTGTTCGCCGGCCCAGAAATCGGCCTGCTGGATCAGGTCGGTGAGGGAGCGCATGTGGCTGCTGAGGCGTTCGTTGTCGTCTGCCAGCCGCATGCTGCGGTCGATCACCCGCGCCACCGCGTACCTGTCCAACGGGCGCAGTTTGTGCTGTCGCGCGAGGGTGGCGACCAGTTGCCCATAGTGGTGCTCGTTGTGACTGTCGCGCACCAGGTCATCGTCGAAATCCACCGCGACCTTGAACAGCTCGTCGAACTCCGGATCGAGGGCCTGCAGCAGATAATAGATATGCCGTTCCCCCAGCAGCACAACCTTGACATGCAGTGGAATCGGTTCGGGTTCGAGGGATTGGGTACTGATCAGGCTGGTGATCTGGGCCAGGGATTCAATACGGATTTCACCCGATTGCAAAACCCGTTTCAGTGTCTCCCAGGCAAAGGGTTGGAACAGCAGCTTGAGCGCGTCGAGAATCAGATAACCGCCATTGGCCCGATGCAGGGCTCCTGGCCTGATCATGGTGAAATCGGTCTCCAGCGCACCCAGGTGAGCGCGATGCTCGATGCGGCCCACCAGATTGTTGTAGCCTGGCAGGTCTTCATAGACGATTGGTGCGCCGCCATTGGCCTCGTGAGCCAATAGCAGGTTGACCCGGTAGCGGTAGTGCCAGGGCGGCCCTTCCTCCTGTTGGCTCAAGGGGAGGCCGAACAGCGTGGGTTTGCGTTCATCATGGGGGAGGAACTGCTGATAGTTATTGATCACGTCATCCTCTACCCGGTCCAGAAAGGCGATGACTGCCTCGTTATCCCGGTATTTCTCCCGCACTGCATCGATCAGATGGTGTACCGCCGAAGTGGTCATTTCCCTGTTCAGTTTGCTGATCTCCTCCCGCGCCTCTTTCTGCCACTGGGGGATGGCGTGCAGGGTTCTGCGCAGCTCCTCCTGTAGCGCTTTGACATCCTGTTCGATCGCCTCCTGCTCCTTCTCCGGGAGTTTATGGAACTGTTCCGGACCGAGGATCTTGTCATTCTGTTTTGGCCCGAGGGTAAAGCCTGTCGGGGTATTGATCAGGGCGATGTGTTTCTCCTCCGCCTTTTTCTGCATTGCAGCCATGGCATTTTCCTGGCGTTCTTCGAGCCGGTCTTCCTTGGCCTGTCTGCGGGTATGGTATTCATCGCTTTCGAATACCAGGGGGATCGCTTCCTGCAGGTCGATGACAAGCTGTTCCATGTCCTCCTTGAACATCACCCCTTGACCGGCGGGCAGGGCGACTGCATGCGGTTTACGGGCATCACTGAAATTGTTGACATAAAACCAATCGGACGGGATGGGACGTTCCGCTGCCAGGGCCTTGAGAAATTTCCTGACCATGGCGGATTTTCCCGCCCCGGCAGGACCCAGTGCATAGAGGTTGTAGCCTTTATGTTCCACCCCGAGGCCGAAATGGAGTGATTCGGTGGCCCGTTCCTGGCCGATAAAGCCCTCCAGATCCTCCAGTTCATCGGTGGTGTCGAAGTTGAACTGATCCGGGTCGCAATGGCGGCACAGGGCTTCGGGGGGCAGTGCGCGAGTGGTCATGACAAGACTCCTTGTGGCACACAATCATCTTTGGCGAGAACGAGACGGTTCACAACCAGTCTGGAATTCCAGTCCCTATAAAAATTGTAGACCCATGCTGAGGTGGCAACATGACCTGGCGCAGTTCAACCTTACCGGTCACATTGACATTGATAGGGAGGTTGATCGCCGGCCACGAGCTACAATTAAGATAGAACAATAAAAAAAAGAGCACATTCACGCCATCTCACCAGGAGGTCGCCATAATGTCTCAAAATACAAGCTACACATCAGTCAAGAGAAGGGACAGACTAATCAAGGAACGAAGTATTGATGCCTACCGAAGTGAACGCAAACTGCCAGATCCCACGCTATGCCAGATATGCGGTGCGGTGTTTACAGGTGGACGTTGGCAGTGGTGTGAGGCCCTCCCCATAGAGGCCAAAGAGACCCGCTGTCCTGCCTGCCAGCGCATCCATGACAGGGTGCCTGCCGGATATCTAACCCTCAGTGGCACCTTTTTCAATGAACACAGAAAGGAGATCATGCGGCTGATTCACAATCATGTTGAAAGACAGCGGACCCGTCATCCACTGCAGCGCATCATCGATACACATATCAAGGAATCCGGCGATATGGAGATCTCATTCACGGAGTTTCATCTGCCGAAAGGGGTTGGCGAGGCAGTTAAAAATGCCTACCAGGGAGAACTCCAGATTCATTTTCCGGAAGCATCCGGGCAGGTGCGTGCCAGTTGGTCGCGTTGAGGTGCTGAGTGATGACCGGGTCGTACGGTGAACAGGGATGCTTTATGGAGGGCTAAGGGTTGCAGTAATGTCAAATCAGCTCCAGATGATCAGTGATATCGAACGGGAAGTTGCCTACACGCAGCACATGATTGGCCGTTCCGCATTGAGTGGGGCGGTCATGCAAGCGATTCGTGAAGTGCCCAGGGAGGCCTTCGTGCCGGCAGCAGAACGCCGTTTTGCCTATGACAACGGCCCGCTGCCGATCGGTTGCGGACAGACGATTTCTCAACCCTATATTGTTGCCTTGATGACCGATCTGCTGGAGGTCGGTGAGGACGCGGTGGTTCTGGAGGTGGGTACAGGTTCAGGTTATCAGGCCGCGGTACTCTCCAGAGTGGTTAAGCGGGTCTATAGTGTCGAGGTAATCGAAACACTGTCGTTGCAGGCTACGGAAACATTGCAAAAATTGGCTTACGAAAATGTCTCCTGTCGCCACGCGGACGGTTATCACGGATGGCCTGAGCATGCGCCCTACGACGGTATCCTTGTCACCGCGGCCGCAGTGGATGTGCCAGCACCGCTCGTTGATCAGTTAAAACCGGGTGCCCGTCTGGTGATTCCGGTGGGACAACCCTATGGCTATCAGGATCTCATTGTGGTGGAAAAGAGTCAGACTGGGGAGGTCAGTGAAAAAACGATCCTAGGTGTGGCCTTTGTGCCACTGACACGCAGCAACAACCATTTTTCACAGTATCCGGAATGAATCAGACAAGACCTAGATCCTGATTGACCGGAAACGATGACAACCATGACTCGACAGGGGTGAAGCAAATGCCACCCGACCCTTTTCAATCAGACGTCTCCCAATATATCTGGAATAGCAAATATCGCTATTGTGATGATGAAGGGCCTGTTGACGAAACCCTAGATGATACCTGGCATCGCGTGGCGAGAGGGATTGCCGGTATCGAACCGCATCGGCAATCCGATTGGACCAACCGGTTTTTGAATATCCTGAGAGGTTTTCGCTTTCTGCCTGGTGGGCGCATCCTGGCGGGTACAGGTGTGCCCTACGATGTCACACTGTTTAACTGTTTTGTAATGGGGCGTATCGAAGATACCCTTGAGGCAATCTTCGATGCCCTCAAGGAAGGGGCATTGACCATGCAGCAGGGTGGCGGGGTCGGCTATGACTTTTCGACCCTTCGTCCACGGGGGTTCCCCGCGCGGCGTGTCGGCAGCATTGCATCCGGACCTGTGTCGTTCATGCGTATATGGGATGCCGCGTGTGATACCCTGATATCGACCGGAGCACGGCGTGGTGCCATGATGGCGAGCCTGCGTTGCGATCATCCCGATATTGAGCGCTTTATCGATGCCAAGCGGCATCCCGGCGAACTGCGCCATTTTAATTTATCTGTACAGGTCAACGACGATTTTATGCAGGCAGTCGACCGGGATGATGCATGGCCTCTTGTGTTTCCAGTCAGGGCATTGCAGGGCAATGATCAATGCAGTGATGATGTCGTACAGCGCGTTTGGTCCGATCGTCACCAAACCGAGCCCTGTCGGATATTGCGTCGTGTTCGTGCGCGTGATTTGTGGGAGAGGATCATGCGTGCTACCTATGAGTACGCCGAGCCCGGTGTGCTGTTCATCGACTCCATCAATCGAATGAACAACCTCGCCTACCGCGAACGGATCAGTGCGACCAACCCTTGCGGGGAGGTTCCCCTGCCGACATATGGCGCCTGTAATCTGGGTTCGCTGAATCTGACAACTTTCGTCAAGCAACCCTTCACTCAAAGAGCACAACTGGATCTCCACACATTGGATGAGACCACTACCGATGCCGTCCGGTTTCTGGATAATGTGGTCGACTTGTCGCGATTTCCTTTAGAGGCGCAACGACAGCAGGCGCAGGGTACAAGGCGGATTGGTCTGGGTATGACCGGATTGGCGGATGCCTTGATGATGCTGGGTTTAAACTATGGGCATGAGGAGGCCAGACATCAGGCCGCGAAGGTTATGGCCCAAATCTGTCATACGGCTTACCGGGCTTCCATCGAGTTGGCGAAAGAGAAGGGTGCATTTCCCTATTTTAATCAGGCTGACTATCTGCACAGTCCGTTTATCCGTGCCCTACCTGATGAGATACAACAGGGTATAGAGAAGCATGGTATTCGTAACAGTCATCTGACTGCTGTCGCGCCCACCGGTACGATCAGTCTGTTTGCAAACACGACCAGCAGTGGCCTGGAGCCGGTATTCGACTTCTATTACCGGCGAAAGATTCTGCAGCCGGATGGAAAGTATCAGACATATACATTAACCGATTATGCCTGGCGGCTATGGCAGACAGTATGTCCCGGTAAACCACGGCCGGATTATTTTGTCGACTGCAACACCTTGACGCCAGACGATCATTTGCTGATGCAGGCGGCACTACAGCCCTATGTGGATAATGCGATCTCAAAGACCATCAACGTGCCTGCCGATTATCCCTTTGAACAGTTCAAGTCACTCTACAAACGGGCCTATGTGCTGGGCCTGAAAGGATGTACGACTTTTTGGCCCAACCCGGTGACCGGTGAAATCCTCTCGGTCGAACCTGATATCAGTCATCATTGCTGTTCTATCGAGCGGGAAGCCGGCTAGATACCTTACGCTTTGTGACTGCCGTCGGTCTGTAAGGTTGTCTTATCACAACCAGTAGTACACTGGTGAGAGGATAAAAGCGGTTGAACTCACAATCCCGACAACCGGTATTCAGATGGGGTAGGGGTGATTCGTCCATGATCCGTTCATACGCCAGTAAGAACGCGGCCGGACTCACTGCAAGCTCACCAGGCGGGACTGCTGTGATGGCTGTTTAAGAATGCGACTTAAACAGGATACAGAAGCAACGCTATATTCCAAACAGTTGTACTTGCCTGTTACCATTGTGCTTTTCGAGCTTGGCCGAGTACATGGACTTATCGGCGCGGGCGAGCAGTGTTGCAAGTGTATCGTCAGCTTGAAGCAGAACGATTCCGTGTGAGACGCTGATGTCACCGAGTTCTGTCGTTAATCGTGACATCATTGCCTCGGCTTGCTGTTTATCCGTGTTCGGCAGGGCCAAGGCAAATTCATCGCCTCCCCAACGCGCCACCATATCGGCATCACGAGAAATTCTGATTAGCTGCCTGGAGACTTTTATCAATACTTTATCTCCGGCCATACGGCCCAATTTATCGTTGATTTTTTTAAAGTCATCAAGATCGAAAAACACAATACTTAACGGATGCTCCTCGCGTCTTGCCAGGGCAATCAGGTGGGCAACTATCGCTTCCCAATGGCGGCGGTTTGCCAATCCCGTCAGTGCATCATAGTTGGCCAGTTTAAGGATCTTGGTGACCAGGTTGTTTACAACCAGTCCAATTGTCAGTGTACCTCCAAACGTGGTAATTACGAATACATCCCAGTAGGGTACTTGACGTAGAAAGAGTACCCAGGCGGTCAATCCGAACACGACAATCAAATTTGTTAAATAGTAAGCAGGGCGATAAAAGTGGAAGGTGAAAACGAAAGAAATGGGGTAAATAAAGCCCGTTAAATAGACCATGTCAGTTGGTAGTATCCATTGCAATGCAAGCAGCAATGCATAACTCACCGGGGATTGCAGCATTGAAAACCACAATACCAGGCCGGATGAGATAAACAGATTTATTGCAGGTATTATGAATGCATAACCGACAAACAGATATACCATCCATTTGAGTTCGAACCAAGGCAACAGCAACATGGAAGTTGCACCGATCACGCCGATACCAAGAAGAAATAGAGTGCCGAGTTCGTTATACTCGATGCGAGTGTTTTCTAGGTCTGTCTGGAATCCCTTCTTCAATAGACTTCGGCAAATGTCGTTTAACATCACCTGATCCACTTGCGTCTTATTCGAAGAACTACATGATAATATCTAATACGGATCATTATACTTAATATCATCAACAAAACTCTTGTTTTTCACAAAAATAAGGAATGGCCTTCTCAAGATGATCCAACTATGCGTTGTGGATTGGAATGGGCTTATGTTTTTCACTAGGGGTTTGAAAACATATCAATCAGTCTTACGATGTAGGCATGTGAGATTGATACAATCCGTAATGCTCCTGTTGTCCAGATATTCACTGCCTGAGGACTGGAAATCAACATCAAAAAAAGGGGATGGCCGAAGCCACCCCCCGATTCCTCAATATAAGCCTGTTAAGGTATCAAACCACGTTGCGCGGTGCGAAAGACATGGAACGGAATTCGCCCTTGTATTTCGATTCGCCGATCTTCTTGACCCGCGCCACACCCATCTTGTAGTTGTAGTTACCACTGATCTGATCCGGCACCCGGCCCTGCAGGGCATTGGAGGGCTGGGCGGTATTGATGAAGTAGGAGTACATGGTTCCCTTCTTCACGTGCGGCGTGACGATCGCCACGGCCGTAACCGCCGCCTTGTCCAACTTGATCCAGCCGTTCTGCAACAACTCTGCGAAGTTGAAGTCCTTGCCGTGTACACCCTTGATGGTCTGCTTGAAGTTGGGAACACGGTCGGAATAGAGCAGGACCTGGTCACCCGATTCGATACCCCGTTTGGCGGCGTCATCGGGATGGATCTCGGTCCAGTTCTCGGGCCAGCGTTGCGAGATGTAGGCGCGACGGTCCACATCGTCGAAACCGGACTGCCAGATTTCGTTGATGCGGCCGTTAGTGTGCCACAGCTCGTCATCCTTGGGTTTCATCCACGCCCAGTAGTCGGAGAACAGGCTCCAGGGATGTTTCTGGATATTCACCTTACCGGTCTGGGAATTGAAGTGGGTACTCTTTTTGTTGACCATGTTGGCGCCCTGGGTACGGCCCTCCGCCACCATCTGTTCTTCTGTCATGGTGGTGTCGTGGAGACGTACGGTGCCAAGCAGTTCACCGGTCTTGTAGTTGAAGAAGGTCGGTCCCTGGATACCCTCGGTTCCCAGTTCTCGCAGCTTTTCATGCAAGGTCTTGCCCTCTTTGTGGGCGGCGACCTTGATCATGTGATAGGCCTTGCGGTTACCGCGGCTGAAACGGGATGACTCTTCACAGACCTCATTCGAATTCTTCCAGTCAAAACCGTCGAAGCCCATCTTCTTACCCAGTTGGGCAAAGATCCACCAGTCAGGTTTGGCATCGCCGGGTGCGTCGTAGAACTTGGAGTAGAGACGGATACGACGTTCACCGTTGGCGCGGACAAAGTCCTCTTCACCCCAGGTGGCGGCCGGCAACACAATATCGGCAAAACGGGAGCCGATGGGGTCGTGCAGGTAAATCTCCTGATTGAGCACCACGGTACCGCCACTGTCCATACGCTTCTTCAAGGTCTCGACGATCTCCTCCTTGTCGAAGGATCGTACCTGATGCGGGTTGTTGCTGACCAACTCTTCGAACTTGGCGTTCAAGCCCCCTGATCCACACATGGATTGAATCCAGGTGGTGCCGACCACATGGGCAAAGCGGGTGTTGCCTGAATAGAAGTAACGATCGCAATCCAATGCCTGGCGACGACGTCCGGGTCGTTTCTGGGCCGACTTGTTGCGGGGGTAACCGCCACCGCTGGTGCCGCCACGTTGATGTCCGCCGAAACGACCGACCACCTGACCGGGACGACCGCCTGCGCCACAGATTGTGGCCAGCGAGCTTACGGCATTGGTGTTACCGGTATTGTTGGACCAGTAGAAGCCCTTTTCGATACCCAGTGAGGTCTTCGGTCGGGTGCCGTCGGCCTTGGGCTTGGCCATCCACTCAGCAGCCTGGTATATCTGCTCAACCGGAATATTGGCGATCTTGGCGGCGTTCTTGGGATCGAACTCATCCTGAGCGAAATTCCACTTTTTGTAATCCTCAAAACCCTTGGTCTGGAATTTGCCCCAGGTGGTCCGCCACTGCCATGGGGTGTTGCGGGTACCCTGGCCGAAGCCTGAGCTGGATTCCCACTTGTTGTTGACCCATTTCTTGATCCACTCGCTATCCTCCCAGCCATTTTCCATAATGACCCGGGCGATCGCGCCCAAGACGGGCGTGTCGGTGCCAGGATCGAGTTGGATGAACAGGGCATTACCTCGGCTCTTGGCATACGCGATGCCTGCAGTCTCACGCACATTCACCCAGATCGTCTTCTGGCCACCGTCGATGGCAGGTTTCATGAACTGGTTGAAGATCATTGTCTTGGTTTCGTAGGGATCGGTACCGCAGATCATCAGGACCTCGGCATCACCCCAATCTTTATAGGCGGGACCGAAGTTATCGAAACCGGCATCCCGGAATCCTGGTGTCGAAGTTACGTTGGCCGGTGTGTCGTGCATAGTCCAGTTGGCCGTCTTCATGGAACGACGTGCAAACTTGGAACCGGCATAGGTGTTTTCAACAAACTGATAAGAGTAGATCTTCATGCCGTAAGCGTTGGCGCCATACTGCTTGACGGTGTACTTCATCAGATCCGTTGCCACATCCAATGCCATATCCCAGGAAACCGGTTGCAGGGTTCCGTTGATGCGGATCATCGGTGACATCAGACGGTCATTGGTGGGCTTGTCCGGGTTGTAGCATTTCTGCGCGATCGTGCCGCCACGGATGGAGGAGTCACCACTAATGTTAACAACCTTGGCGTCTTTATCCGGAATAACCACCACATTATGGGGGCGCCCCTTGTGCATCACGACATTGTGTTGCGTCGGTGCGACCCATGCCTGCAGCGGACCACTGGGAAAGTCGACACCAAAGGCGTTTTCAGACGCCTTCATGCCCCCGTTCGGCACACCCACCGGCCAGCGATAGACCTTGTAACCACAAGCGACGATACAGTAGTCGCAGCAGGTGGTGAGGACTTCAGCGCTTTTCGGCGGCAGCGGTGTCTTGTCTTCGGGAAGGTAATATTTAGTTGCCATTGTTTATCTCCTCCTAGCCTTCCATCAGGTTGTCGTTACGGCCGAAAATTAGGCCCATCATGCCGACGGCATAGATGTCATCGCCGTCCAGTTCAAGCAGGACCTGAGGGATACTCTGGTAGGCTTGACCCGAAACGATGATGCCATGACGAGTCAGATCGTATGTGGACAGATGCAATGGGCACTGGCCTAAAACTCGGTGTTCTCCCACAGCATGATACTTACCCGTGAGATAGCCGCCCTGATGTGTGCAGAGGTAACTGAATCCAACAACATCCCGTTTCGGACCGATACCGCCGCCCGCTTTTGCGCCATCCATCTTGACCACGAAACAACTGGTGTTGGGACCGTCATCGGGATAGTTGAAGTCCAACGGCTGGTTGTCCTTCAGTTGACTCAGCTTCGCGACCAGCTTGCGTGGGTAGCCGACGACGCGTGCCTTTGCCTGGGCCTGGCCCGGGAACAGGCTGATTGAGATCGTGCTTGCGGCTGCCGCGGCAGAACCTGAATACATCAGGAACTGGCGACGATTCAACATGCATTTGCCATGCTCGGCCGCAGTCTCATCTTTTTTCTTCAGATCAGTCATTATTTTGCCTCCTGTGCGGCTTTCAGTTCAGCCAGGGTGAACAGAGGAGCATAGGGTGGTTGTTCCGGCTTCTCCATCTCGATCTCAGGACCGGAGAAGGCCTCCAGGAACGCCAACAGATCTTCCTTCTCCTGGTCGGTTAGACCAAGGGGTTTGATCAGCTTGGTTTTGGTTTCCGGAAACAGTGTTGTGCGACCCTCTTCATCAACGCCGCCACGATTATAGAAATCGATGACCTCTTCCAGGGTGTAGAAAACGCCGTTGTGCATGTAGGGCGCGGTGTAGGCGATGTAACGCAGTGGTGCGGTACGGAACTTACCTTTATCCCACTTGTTCTTCGAGCGGTAGTAGAATCCCCAGTCAGACTTGGCGGTGCGATAACCCTCTTCAGTCTGACCTTTGGCGTACTGCTCAAAGCGGAAGGTGATCTGGGCCAGACCGTCCTCTTCCCAACGCTTGTTCGGAGGCACGCCGATGTTGTGAAAATCGGAATCGGTGGTCAGTTCACCGTTGTGGCAGTTGATGCATCCCGCCTTGCCGTTGAACAGTGCCATACCGCGCACCTGCTCTTCACTCAAGGCGCTCTTGTCTCCCTTGAGATACTTATCGAGAGGCACTTCATAGTCACCGGTGGTGTTCATGGTGCGTTCGAATGCGGAGATGGCATGCCAGACATCATCGATGATCGGCCATTCGGTGCCGAACACCTCTTTGAAGCGTTTCCTGTACTCTGGAATGAGTGCCAGGCGGGCTTCCATGATGTCATCCTCGCCATTACCCGCGACACCACCCTTGGCAGCCGATTTGGCCTGCTTCTCATTCGATGAGGCAGAGCCGGCCCAGAATTGTCTGGGGAAGTAGGCACTGTTGATGATGGATTGACTGTTGCGCCAATGAACCGTGCCGGGATAGCCGCGGGAGAAGTCTTCCGCCCAGGCCCAGCCCTGTTCAGGCTCATGACATGTGGAGCACCCGGTTGAGGCGTCACCGCCTACACGTGGATCGAAAAACAAAAGTTTGCCGAGTTCCACTTTGGCGGAGGTCAATTTGTTGTCCGGTGGGATCGGGGCTTTGCCCAGTGGCGCCAATGCGGGAGGCGCAGAAGACTTCATGGCCATTTTGGCGGCAGGCATCTTATCAGGTGCTGCGGCGTTAGCCTGTTTTCCGGCAGTCGCCTGACAACCCATAAATACAGCCGCAACGGCGGTGGCAACCAGGCTAAGCGTAACTTTCTTGATATGCATGGTCATTACCTCCATTAGTTACGGACTTCCGTCCAGTTTGCGATGGCTTCATACTCTGACGGATAGGGTTGCTTCCAGACATGCTTGTCGCTCGTCAACGGATCACCGGAAAGCGCTTCCAGGAATGCCACCAGGTCTTTTTTCTCCTTGCCGCTCAATTTCAGTGGTTTCAGGAGGTCGCTTTTTCTGCTGTCTTTGCCACCACCCTGATTGTAGAAATCAACAACACCGGCCAGGGTCTTGATCATGCCGTTGTGCATATAGGGTGCGGAGTCTTTCAGTTCACGCAGGGAAGGAGTGACAAATTTACCCATATCTTCCTCAAGCAATGTGACATTGAAATAGCCGGGATCGCGTTTCAGGTTCATATAGTTGGGGATCCCCTGAAACATGGTGAAGGCGATAAAGGCCTGATGATTCATCGGGTCCATGAATACATCGAAATTTTCGGGTACACCGGTGTTATGTGCTGTTTGATCGGTCATCATCGGGCCGTTGTGGCACTGGATACATCCCGCCTTACCCTTGAAGAGTTTCATGCCCCGTTTGGCCGAGGCGGACATCTTGCCTGAATCGAAAGGCGCATTGGTCGAAGTCAATGTCTTGAGATATTCGGGGATCGCCTTACGCACGGAACCATTGGAGGGTTCGCCGTAGCCGGCATCCTTGAACATCTGTACATAGACAGGATCCTGTTTCACCCGCTCCTGCATAATCCGCATATCCATGTTCATGGTATAGTCTTCAGTGAGCATTTCACGGGTCATATCGTTCAGGTTGGTGCCGATACGGCCATCCCAGTTCCACACTTTTCGGTGCGCAGCATTGATCAGTGAGGAGGCGTTGCGGAAATGGCCATTGCCTGGATAACCGGGAGAGAGCGCCTCTTCGCTGGCGTATCCCTTTTCCGGTACATGGCATGTGGCGCATGAAACGGCGGCATCACCGGAAAGACGCTTGTCGAAGAACAGGCGTTTACCCAGTTCGGCTTTTGCATTATTTATTTTCAGCTGCGGCAGTGGTCCGATATCCGGATACTCGGCAGCCTGAGCGCTAAGCGCGACTCCAAACCCCATCACGGCGGCTAGGAGGGTGCGCCCTGTAGTGACTCGTACACCCATTGGATTTCCTCCAGGTCAGTTTTACTTAATCGGTGTTCCGAAAGATGATTCAGATCGCTGAAACTTTTCTCTTCAGAAGCGGTCTGAGCCGCTTGTATTTATTGCATGAAGCAGGCCAGTTTTTTTTCGTTTTTTTATTCTTTTAAAAAACCGTAAGTTACTTGTGGTTTGCTGATCTGAGTCAACTGACCGGGTTGAATCGATTGAATGGTTCGTTCCACTGGTACTTTGTTTCGCCGCCCAATTTGCTCAGCTTGTTCAGTTTCCGGTGAACTCTTTTGGTCAGTTATCAGACCACCTTAAGTCAGCGCCAGGCCGGTTAGGGTAATATAAATGTCGCTTTAGCCGACGGGCTAGTTTCCCGACAGCACGTGCCGAATCGCTTCAAGGATAATGGATGGAGGTGTTTCGTGGGGAAAGACAAAACGAAGTATTCCCTCAGGTGTGATCAGATAGGTTACTGCAGAGTGGTTGACTACATAACCGAAAGCGGAATCCTCGAGTGCCACTTCATAGTATTGGGCGCCATATAGCTTTGCCACCGCGGCAATTTCTGTTTCGCTGCCGGTAACGCCGATCAGCTTGGTATGAAAGTAATTGACGTATTCATCCAGAACTTCGTAACTATCCCGCTTCGGGTCGACACTGATAAAGACTCCTTGTACTGACTTCAACTCATCGTCGGTCAGTTCATTCAGTGCCTGAGTCAGAAAGGCGAGTGAGGTTGGACAGACATCGGGACACTTGGTGTAACCGAAAAAAAGCAAAACCACCTGTCCTCTCAACTGTTCCAGCGAAAACTCCCCCTGGCTCGAGTGCAGTGTGAAGTCGCCGCCTAACGGCATATCACCGATATCTAGCACTTTATCCTGTTGAGCGGCCTGTCCGCTCATTGATGAGACGATAGCGACCAGCAGAATAAGTTTGGAGAGGGGAAGTCTATACATAGAGGTGCTTTTTTTCCTGATATCGGGTGAATCGTTATCAGGCGGATTTTCGTTGACTTCTCACCAACAGCAAACCGGCACAGAAAACGAGTACGGCGATGCCTGAGGGCAACCCATAGACCTTAGCGGTATCGAGTTCTGGCGGCAGCACAAGCCAGTACCAGGTGGTCAGCGTATGTTTGGCGCCGATCTCGCCGTTGCTGCCATCCCAGTTGGCGAAAGAGACCGGGATGAAAGTGCCTTCGTTGAAGACCAGGTCCCCATTGCCCGCATCGCGGGGTCGCTTCATGAGTACTCTCCACTGACCGTCTTTCCAGCTCCCGCTGGCAGCGAGGCTCTTGTCATCTTGCCGCATCGCGAGTTTTTGATTGGGCCCTTTACCATCCAGCAGCATGCCTGCAGGCTCACGAGGCGGATCGATACTGCCTGTGTTCCAGTACCAGATGGTGGTGTTGTGGGTCTTGTCGCCATGCCGATAGAGCGGCTTCTCCACCATCGGCGTCGACACATAGGCCGTTTCATGGGGAAACTGAATCGCAACCGCATCAGGGTGCATTTCGAGATTCTCATCCTGCAGATCGGTAAAGTAGTCGATGCCGGGACGGCTTTCGGTACGGTCATTCACTTCCAGCAGGAAGGCGATCTCCTTTTGGTTGTAGAGCGTACGTACCGTCACGGCATCATTCAAAGGGGTGAACAGCCGCTCTTCTTTGATGATGTTGGGTACCAGGTGGAGTGTGGCGGCCGGCGCCTGCTGCCAGCGGTCGTCGTTGACCGAATCGGGCAGAGCGCCTTCCAGTTTCAGCCCGGTAACCACCGGACCGTCTTCCGGTTGTACCCCATTGAAGCGAAGGCTGTAGACATAGTTGGCGATATGCCAGCGATCCTCGAGGCTGACGGGATCCTTATTGCCCTCTTCAATGGCCCGGTGTGCCGGCATGGGGGTGCCGGGGATGCCGATCGACAAGCGGGTGTAGATCGCCTTGACGGTCTCGTCGCGTTCTGTCTCCTCGGATGATTGGGATTGGCTGGCGCGCCAGGTCCAGGGTTTGGTCAGGTCCCGCGGCCAGATGCGATTGCCCCAGTCGTCTTCCAGCTTCTTGCCGGAGGTGATATTGCCCCGGCCCGCTTCGCCGTGACACTCCTTGCAAGATTTGATGAAGGCCTCTTTACCTATGGCGATGGATTCCTCGCTGTAGGCAATCTGTCCGGTCAAGGGTTCTTTCTCGGTGATCTGTTGGAAGTCGGTCTTGGTATAGAAACCGTCATCGTCGAAATCCTCATCTTCAGCCTCCTCGGGCGGCCAGGCCACGGTGATGTCAAAGCCCTTGATGACGGGAATCAGCGACTCGATCTGCGCATCGCTCAACAGCGCCCGACCTTTCATACCCCAGCCGGGCATCGCAGTGCCGGGCAGCCCGAATTTGATGGTATTGAACAGATCCTCATCGCGGGGCAGCAGCGTGCCCGGAGAGGTCTTGTATTTGAACAACCCGAGGGAAAAATCCCGCGGTTTGGGATACATGAGGTCAGCCGCAATGCCGTCGCCGGCACCGCTTTCTCCATGGCAGACCTCGCAGCGGAGTTGATAGAGCTGCTTGCCCATCATGTCGTTGCGCTTTGCCAACACCCGATCCTTCATGCCGGTGACCTGTTTGGAAATCTCCGGGTCCCAGATACGGGGCACCTGGCCGTTGTAGTCGAAAATAAAAGTGATGACCTGCCAGATCTCCTCTTCGGAGAGCATCTCATGCCAGACAGGCATGGCGGAGTTCCAGGGTGTCCCCTCTTTCGGCAGGCCGGGACCGCCGGTCGCGATACGCCAGAACAGGAAGGCCTCCTGGAGTTGTGGGATGATGGTGGGATCCTGGAAATCGATCGGTTGCGGATTGAAGCCATGTCCATAGTGTCCCTGGCCGTCCAGCAGGTCCCCGTGGCAGTAGAAACAGTTCTGGTAGTAGATGTCCCTGCCGGCGAGTACCACCTCATCATACTTATCCCAGCCCGCCTGCTCATCTCCGGCAAGCGTGGTGAGAATCTCCTCCCGGATCGGATTTTCCAGCGTCGCCAGGTCATGGTTGCTGCCGAAGACCTTCAGCGAAGCCGGCGGTGCCGGATGGACCTGCCTCAACTCAACCGGCGCATCGTTGGTGGGCTTCACGATATCGTAGCTGGTATAGCCGACGATCAGCGGCGTGGCGATGAGCAGGGCCCAGCGTACGACTGCCTTATTGTCATCGCGCAGGGCGGCGAGCAGGGGGGCTTTGAACTCCTCCCACTTCTCATCGTCGAAGGCGAAGTAGAGCAGGATACCGATCAGGGTGATCACCATGTACTGCACCATCAGTGTCTTGGGCAGTACCGGCGGAAAGGCATACTTGAACAGCAGATAAGCGACAAGAGCGACAATCACCGCCTGCCAGAATGCCGTAACCCTGAACCCTTTCATTATTTTTTCTCCGCCAGATAGGTGACGAGCAACTCCAGCTCTTTCACTGTCATCTTCTCTGCAAGATCAGCAGGCATGGCCGCCGGGAAACCCTCGGCAATCACCGCGTTGGGATCGATGATGCTCTGTCTGATCTCCTCTTTGCTGAGGCGGGCGCCGATATCGACCAGACCCGGTCCCACCAGGGTGTCTGCGCTGTCCAGGGCATGGCAAGAGCTACAGGCGAATTTTCCAAGCGCCTCTTCTGCGGTTGCAGCCGGCGTGGGAAGTGCTGCAGAACCCGAGGCTATCGCCTCTGCACCTGCAACAGACTCTGCCTCCTCCGGCGAAGGCAGAGAGACGGTCACTTCATTGCCATCCTTGGCTTGCAGATAGGCGATGATGGCGTCCATTTCGATGGAGGAGAGTTCAATTGGCGCCTTATCGACAGCCGGCATCGGGGATTCGGTGTCGTTGGTGCCTTTCTTGCCCCAGGTGGGGACCACGTAACGGCCGGGCTCGATCATCGATTCGAGGATATAGCCGGCAGCGTCTTTTGCCTCTCCCTGATAGTTCGCATCGGCGAGACGTTCATTGATCAGGGAGACCATATCGGCCCCTTGAATATCGGGTGCCCGTCCCAGCGGCGCCGGTTTGTGGCAGAGGGTGCAGGTGCCTTTGTTGTTGAACAGATCTTCGCCCAGGGCGATGAAGTCATCCATGGTCAGTGCGCTGAGGTCGACTGCCTTTTCAACCGGCGCCTCACCCTCGACCTGGGGCAGGATATAGGTGACCAGGGTAAAGAGCAGCGTCAGGCCCAGGCTGAAGCCCAGGGTTTTTAAGAGCACACTCACGCCACACCTCCGGCAACGGCAGGTGTGGGTTTGGCCTGCTTGGTGGTGCTGAGATTGGCCACCCAGAACATGAACAGGACGCAGAGCAGAAACAGAATGGTGACCACCGTGATCATATTGCCGGCGTAGGCGATGGTGGGTATGAAGTTATCCGGTGAGTTGTCTTTCATCACCGTATAGACATGCCAGTGGGTCTTGACCGAAGAGCGTACGTAACCCATCAGTCCCATCAGCCAGGTGAAGGCGATCGGCAGTGCGAACAGTGCATATTGGGCACGATCCGGAATTCGACCCCAGTGTGAGGGCAGGGTCTTGGCATTCTTGAACATCAAGGTGTCGATCACGATACCCGCAACGATGACCACCAGGGTCGTGGCGACCTGCGCCACCGATGAGCCGACCTTATAGACCGTGTTGGTGAAGTAACCGTAATAGACACCCAGGAAGATGATATTGATAAACGCGACCACATAGATCGATACCATCAAGGCGTTGCCCATGGGTGCCCATCCGACGGTGGTCACCTTGTCGGAACGCCGGTAGAGCTGAAAAGAGAGGAAGGTCACCACCAGCATGAGGTTCACGGCGATATTTTTCGCCGGCATGATGCCCAGCGGACCGAGAATGTGGTGATGACTGCCGCCCAGCAGAGAGATCTCTGAAGCGGAGAGGATCAAGGTATGCGGCGTCACCCAGATGAGGAAGCAGACCACCAGCACTACAGCGATGAATTTGATCAGACCCTTGTAACGGCCGGAGCCCTCGGTACGGGACATGCCCGCCCAGAGATAGAAGTTGCCGGCGAGCAGGATGGTGCCGATCAATACCGCCTGCACGATGAATAACCAGGCAAGAATGCCGCCCATGGCAGTGATGCCCATCTGCTGGGAGTAGGCGTAGATCTCCGCCATCAGCCAGTAACCGGCGAAGGGCAGCGGCAGGAAGGCGAGGATGGCGATGAAGTTGGAGGTGTAGCCCATCCAGTCGTAGTGAGCCCGTCTTTCGGGATCGTTGGTGCTGAGGAATTTGAATGCGGCGTAAGCGCCGACCACGGCACCGCCGAAAGCGATATTGGCGATAAACCGATGCAGATTGACCGGATTCCACAGCGGCCCCTTCATAATCTCCCAGATATTGCCGACCACCGCGCCCACCTCGTTGACGCCGGACGGTGCCATCATGAAGGTGGCCCAGGAGTTGGCGACGACCATGATCGTCAGACCGGAGGCGTTCAACATCAACCCCAGGGAGAGATGAACCCACTTCCGATTGCCGTAGCGGAAGGCGTTCCATCCGTAGTAGTAGGTGTAGAGGAAAAAGCTCTCGAGGAAGAAGAGGATGGCGTAGACCAATACCTGCGCACCGAAGACATGCATCATGTAACTCATGAAATCGGGATAGAGCAGGAACAACGCCAGGGCCAGTGAGCCGCCGAAAATCGCCGTGATGGAGAAGCCGGTGAGGCTGATCTTCATGAACTCATAGGCCATGTTGTCATAGCGTTCGTCGCCGGTGTAAACGCCCAGCAGTTCAATAATCAATACGAACAGCGGGACTGCCAGAACCAGGGCGCCGAAAAAAAGATGCAATTGCGCCAGTATCCAGACAATGGCGCGACTGCTGACTCCGATATCGGGGTAATCGCTCCGCGATAGTCTCGGAGCTACAATCTGTTCCTCGGCCTCCACATCCGTTACCGTAGAGTCACTTCTGCTAACGGGTGGCTCACCGGCAACCTGCACCATTCCGATCGGAGCGATACGATTGAGTCTGTCGGCGTCATCAGCGGCAAGAGTCGTCCCCGACGACAGCAACAACCCGACTACCACCAGCAACCAGATAAGTCCCAGGTTTCTTGATGCCATCAGTCGACCGAGACGATGTGAATGAGTTTGATCATGCATGACCGTGGGTCCCGTTCAATGGTCAGCCGGCAGGTGACAGGTCGAGGTTCAACGGCAGTCCCTGCATACTCATGATGAGGTGATCGAGACCATAGAAAAAAGCCAGTACAGCGACAAATGAGATAATGACCGAAACCAGCATGTTGAGGAGAGTGTTGTTATCGTTTGTCTGCATTAGTAGTCGCCTATAACGCTAGCCATGATCGATGGAGACACCGCCCGAGTAGATCAGCAGCCAATAAAAAAAAGCCAGAAGTGCGATGAGAACGGCGATGAAGAGTTTAGGTCCCCAGGTAGCGCTGTCAGGGTCGGAGGATTTGCTACCGCTGTGGGTGGAATTTTTTTTCATGCCCCTCTCCGGTTTGCCTCATGTTATTTCCGATGTCTTGTTATGAAGCATCTAATCCAGCAAGAAAGGCAAAAAGCGGGCCACGTTTTCCGGGGTAGGCTCTCGGTTGGTTGACAGTGATCGTGTAATGAATCACTGAAACAAATAAACTGCAGTAGCTCTCCATAGTTACCATGACTCTGCAGAATCGGGACTGACATCCCGCCAATCTTGAAGCCAAACCTCAGTCCCGTGCATAAGCGGTGAATCCTGAACGATCCGTTCAAAGCGTCGTTGCGCAAGAAACTAAATGTTCAATTCAACGTGCGGTGGCGGTGCAGCGGCTCGAATCTGAGTGTGCGGAATGGTTTCCCTGATCTATCCCTTGTTGAACGATCCGTTCCTCAGCTCCCGGAAATCACCGCGGTATTGAATGATTCATTCAATAATGGCTACGGCAAGGCAGAGTAAAGCCTTGGAACTAGGGCAAAACATTTTTTCTCAAGCTGGTACAGATTCTGCTTGCTCTGGTGGAGCCAGGCTAGGTCAAGAGAAACTGGATAACTATGAGTCTTCAAAGCGAAACGGTCGATCTATTGTGTCAACTGCTTGAATCGGGCGATGAGGCGGACCGCTGCTATGCCGCGCGTACCCTGGGGGTTCTTCGCAGTGACAGTGCCGTTTCCATCCTTATAGAAAGACTCAAGGATGAAGACGTGGACGTCTGCGTCGATGCAGCCGAAGCACTTGGAAAGATCGGTCATCACTCCGCTGTACCCGCGCTGATCGATTCACTGCGAAATGATAACAGCGGCGAGGTTTGTTCCACGGTTGCGGTTGCACTGGGAAAAATCGCCAGTGCCGAGTGCGTGGATGTGCTGCTTGATGTGCTTACGCAACGCCCACAAGGTCTGGAATGGGATGGTGATTGGGATACCTGGTGGGATATTCAACTTGAAGCCGTGAAGGCCTTGGGTATGGCCGGTGACGAGAAGGCGGTTGACGAACTTGTTGCTTTCATCGATGACGACGCTCAACAGGATATCGAAAACGAGGTCTTGAACGCACTGGTTTCGATTTCCGGTATGGGTCTCGATCGAGTGATAGAACGCTTGCAGGACACATCGATCAAATCACTCCATCGGCGTCGAGCGGCACGTGCTCTGGCAAATACACGGTTGGTAAAGGCCACCAAGATCCTCGGCCGCTCGCTACAGGACCCGGATCCGGAAGTGAGGGCCGAAGCCGTCCATGCATTGGCAAGCCAGAATGCGGATCGTTATCTCAGTGCCCTGGTATTGTTGTTACGCGATCAAAACGGAGAGGTCCGTGACGCCGCAATCAAGGCGGTTTCCCATTTGGCGCAACGGGCCAGCGGATCTAAGGCTCTGCAGGAGACGTTGTTGCCGATATTGAACGATCCCAGCAGCCCGGTCAGGGCGACGGTTATGAATGCACTCATGCCCAGCGTTCATAACAAACCGCTTTCACATGAATATTATCAAATCGTGGTATCCGGTAGTTTTGACGACAATGCCGAATCCGCTGCCGCCGCTTGTCGTTTGCTTGGTGAAAACGGGGATCCCGAGGCGATTTCAACACTGTTGGAACATGCTCGAAACCGGGAAGGTCACCCGATGGTGCGCCGGGACGCGATCCTGTCGATTGGCCGGTTTGGTCAGGTTACCGAGGCGATTGTCGAAGTGTTGATGAATGCCGTGGGTGATTCGCAACAGGCGGTCAGACTGGCAGCGTTGACGACGCTTATGTCATTAGACACGCATCATGTTGAGGCGGATGAGTCGTCACAACCGAAACAGACAACGATACGTCCACTTTCCATCGTTATTGATGCGGTCCAAGGCTCAATTCGCGTCCCCGATAAAAATGCTACGGTCAAGGAACAGGCAGAAGATGGGATGGACCAGCCTGAGGTTTCGGAAACGGAGGTTCAAAATGGTGTCGTAGTCGAATTTGATACCAGCCTGGAGAATACATTCACTGATGCGTCAGCGGATCCTGACTTACCGAATCAGCCGCCCGTTCCCCAGGAGATCACCGATACGATCAAATTGCCGGATATCCCGGCACAGATCGTCGAGGCCGGTGAGGTGTCGCTCGCCATGTCCACCTTGGACGCCATCGCCATGGACAATGTCGATTCGATGTTTGATCAGGAGAAGCCGCAACGGGAAGCGCCTGAGATCGATGAGGCAACTCGGGAATACCTCGATGTGGTGGAGGCGAATAAGGCGGAGATGAGAAGAATCCGCGCCAGCAAACGCATGACTCCCGACCAGGATGTGAGACGTCTCGGCACCCGGGCACTGGCTGTAGCGAATGACGATGAGGCCATTGAAGCATTGATTTTGGCATTGAACGATCAGGATGACCTGATACGCCGGGAAGCGGCTGAAGCGATTGGCGAAATGGCTCAACGTAATCGTAAGAATCCTAAATTGATGGATGCAGTGGGTACCCTGGTCACCCAACTGGCAGTGGGTGATCTGGAGCAGAAAATCGCCTGTGCCCGCAGTTTAAGCCTGCTTGGCAACCGAGCTGCGCTGGTACCGTTGACGGAGGCGCTGAAGGATCAGCAGGCCAATGTGCGGGTTGAAACAATTCATAGCCTCGCCAGGCTCTGTTGTGACAGTCTGGACCCGGTGCAAGCGGAACATATGGTGGTAAGAGATCTTCCTTCAACCAGCGTGGCGCGAAAACTATTGGCTTGTCTCGGTGACGACAGTATCGGGGTTAGGGTTGCAGCAACCAGAGGCTTGGCGAAGATCCTGCCGGCCGCAGATGACAAAACCTTAACGCAACATGCCGTTGATCGGATTATAGCCAGCGTCATTGAATTTACGGGTGAGGAGGCACGTCAGGTGGGTCAGGCGTTGCGTGCATTTGACACATCAATGATTAACAAAGCCCTGCTCGTGCAACTCAGGGCAGCCGAGGATAGTGTTAAACGCAGTGTGTTCATTGAAATGATTGAAGAGATACTCAAACCTGACCGGCGGCAGCCGGATCAGGCTGCCTGACACCAGGATCGAAACCAGGAGAATAATCCATGAAACAACTACTTGTTGGCATTAGTTTGGCCGGCCTCTGTGCAGTATCGAATGTTGGATATGCGGCCGCCTATAAAGAGGGTGCGGTGAGCAATGGCGGGACGATTACAGGCAGTGTGAAATTTGCCGGCAAGGATAAGGATCCGAAGGTATACAGCATCACCAAGGATAATGATGTCTGCGGAACCGGTCAGCGCAAAATAGACTATGTGCGTGTCAACAACGGTCACTTGATGGATACCGTGGTCTACCTTGAGAAAGTCAAGGAGGGCAAACCCTTCCCGGCAGATGTGGGTGATGCCAGCATCGATCAGAAGGGGTGTGAGTTCAATCCATTTCTCCAGGTTATGAAAAACAAGAGCAAGCTGTCAGCCGTCAATTCCGATCCTGTGTTGCACAATATCCATACCTACGAATTGATTCGAGGCGATGCCAAGGGGCCGAAGAAGACGCTGACGAATGTCAGTCAGCCTGACCCGGGCACGGTCACAAATACCATCAAGATGAAAAGAGGACCGGCGATCAAAGTGGAATGTGACGCCCATGATTTCATGCATGGTTTCGTTTTTGTGGCAAAGAATCCCTATTTCGCCAAAGTTGCGGAAGACGGCACTTTCAGCATCGGTGACGTGCCTCCCGGTTCATACACGATCAAGGTCTGGCATGGCATGCTCAAGAATAAGAAGGCTAAGGTCAAGGTGGAAGCCGGCGGAACCGCCACAGTCGATTTCACATTTAAATAAGCCATGTTGTCGAATCCTGCAAATACCGATAAGCGGCAGTGGCGCATAAGCCTGATGGACACGATGGCCATCATCGCCGCGATCATCAACATGTTGGTAATCGGTATTATCGTTGGCTACTGGTTTATGCGGTAATCCGACACATATGGGGGTAGTCTGAGTTCCGCTCCCAACAGATCGAGAGAGGCATCGATCATGAGTGCACAGGTTCGTTCGGAGAAACAGGCGTCTGATTCATTGCCCGGTTATGAATCGATTTTATTGGCAGTGGACTCTTCCGACCACTCCAACCGCGGCATCCTCGAAGCCGTGAAACTGGTTGATGCATTCAACAGCAGGCTTACCGCCGCCCATGTCTATGCAGCCAAGCTGCACGACCTGCGCTTTCGTCAGATGGAGGGGGGGTTGCCGGAACAGTTTCGCGCAGAGCAAGAGCTGGAACGACAAAGGGATGTGCATGACGATCTGATCACCCGCGGACTCTCGATCATTACCGACTCCTATCTGGATCAGGTTGATCAGGCTGTTGAAGATGAGGCCATCCCTGTTGCGCGACGCTCCCTGGAGGGAAAGAACTACCGCGAACTGACGAATGAGGCCAACAGCGGCGAATATGATCTCCTGGTAATGGGCGCCCTGGGGCTGGGGGCCGTTAAAGGGAGTCGTCTGGGTACCGTCTGTCAGCGTGTCACCCGCCGATCACGCATCGATACGCTGGTTATCAAGAATCCCACACAATCGCTTGAACAGGGGCCGATCGTGGTGGGTATCGATGGATCTGCCAAGTCATATGGCGGGCTGTTGACATCACTTTCACTGGCCAGGGCATGGGGGGTCGAAGTGAAAGCGGTCTCCGCATTCGATCCCTATTACCACTATGTGGCATTCAACCGGATCGCCGGTGTGCTATCGGATGAGGCGGGCAAGGTGTTCAAGTTCAAGGAGCAGGAAAAACTCCATGAGGAGATCATCGATTCCGGGTTGGCGAAAATCTACCAGGGACATCTGGCGGTCGCCCGGGCTGTCGCCGGCGATTATGGCATGGAGATCGAGACGGTGCTGCTGGATGGCAAACCGCATGAAGTCATCAATCGCTACCTGGCTGGCGTGAAGCCATCCCTGCTGATATTGGGGACGACGGGCATCCATGCCGATGGTGAACTGGATATCGGCGGTAACAGCGAGTATCTGCTTAACGATGTCGAGTGTGCCGTGCTGCTCAGCCAACGTAAGTACAGCCCTCAGGTTGATCGTCTTGCCTCCGTATCGACATCCTGGACCCATGAAGCGGAACAGCGTATGCAGCGGGTTCCCTCTTTTGTTCGGAGTATGGCGCGGATGGCGATTCTCAGATATGCCCAGGAGAAGGGACATACCGTGATCAGCGAAAAGATTGTTGAAGAGGCCACTGCTCAGCTGATGCCGGGACATGCCGAGCAGGCGATGTCGGAGATCGTCGGGGCCTATGACCGTGGCGAACTGAATCACAAGCCTGACGCCAAGGCGGCAATACGCTGGAGCGAGGCGGCGACAAAACTACTGCTGAGTATCGATGATCTCAGTCTGCGCGGCAATCTCAGTATGCGGGCCGAAAAAAAGGCCAGGGCCGCAGACAGCCTTCAGGTTGAAGCGGTGCATATTCAAGGCTTTCTTGATGAGGGCATAGCAGTAAAAGGGGAGGCGCCTGTTGTAACGACCCAACCATCCGAATCCAACCCGGATGAAAAGGGCATCTCCCCGCCTGATTTTCAGTGGCATGCCGCAGCGCTGGCGCGTCTGATGCGGGTGCCTGAGGGATTCATGCGCGACAGTTCCAGACAGCGTATCGAGTTGTATGCGCAACGTCAGGGAATTTCAGAGATCAGTCTCGAGACAGCTGAAGCCGGGCTGGCTGAGGCCCGCAAGGCCATGCAAGGGATGCAGAGTGACAAGCAGCCCGATCCAACGGGGGCTCAGCGCACCGGCGCCTGTCCATTCGCCGCACCCGATATGGCAGTGGCCAATAAGGACAATACATCAGCATCCGGTACCCCTTCATGGACAGCCGAAGCCAAGGCGAAACTACAGTCTGTACCGATCGGATTCTGCCGTGATATGACTGTTAGCGCCGCTGATTCGATTGCCCGTCACCAGGGTGTTGAGACGGTGGACGACCGCTTTCTCTCCCAGGTGCTGGATACCATTAAAAACGGATCGGCAGCTGTTGAGACAAGCCTGCCCTGGAGTGAGGAGGCGACACTTCGACTGCAAAAGGTTCCCGATTTTGTGCGTGGCATGCTGGTGCGTGAGATCGAAGGCTGGGTGGACCGAGAGGGTGGGTCCTCGGTTGGGTTGGAAGCAGTGGATGCGGTTAAGGCGCAGTGGCGGCAGCGGGGCGTATTCCACCTTGACCCAAATGATCCCAGAAGTCGGATGCAGGGCAGTGCAGAGACTTCATCCCCAGCAGCGGATACGGACGAATCCAAGCCGGGTCGGTTCCAATGAACAACAGCGACCTGTTTCTGCTGGCCGTAAATCTGACCCGCCGCTGTAACCTCGCTTGTGCTCACTGTTACATGGATGCCGATACCCGCATGGGTGGTGGAAGTGATGAGTTGAGTACGGTTGAAATCACGCAACTACTCGATGAGATCGCCTCCCGAACGACAGAAACCATGGTGGTCTTGACCGGTGGTGAGCCGTTGCTGCGTCGGGATCTGGAGTTATTGGTTGCACACGGCAGCGGGCTTGGACTGTCTATGGTCGTCGGTACCAATGGGGTGTTGCTCAATGAAGATCGGGTCAAGGCACTGAAGCAGGCGGGCGTATTGGGGATGGGGATCAGCCTGGACTCCCTGGATGCTCAAAGCCACGACAACTTTCGCGGCTGTCCGGGCAGCTGGGAAAGAACCCTTGCCGGCATGGATCTCTGCCGCCAGCATGACCTTCCGTTTCAAGTCCACTTTTCGGTGACGGAACAGAATGCCCATGAAGTCGATTCGATGATCGACTTTGCCAAGGCCGTGGGTGCGTATGTGTTGAATGTCTTTTTTCTGATCTGTACCGGCCGGGGCGAGTCAATGTCGGATATCACGCCGGCCCGATATGAACAGGTTTTGTTGCAACTGGTACAGGCCCAGGAAAAGACAGAGGATCTGATCGTGCGTGCCCGTTGCGCACCGCATTTCAAACGGGTGGCCTACCAGTCGAATCCTGAATCCAGCATGACCCTTGCTCAGGGCTATGAGGGGGGTGGATGTCTGGCTGGTATTCACTGTTGCCGGATCACACCGGAGGGCGGGGTCACGGCTTGTCCCTATATTCCTGATGAGGAGGGATCGATCCGAATCGGAAGCTTCTGGGAGATTTGGGATCAAACGCCGACTTTCGGCCTGCTGCGTCACCCCAAACTGGAAGGTAAGTGCGGCAAGTGCGAATACCAAAAGCTGTGCGGCGGTTGTCGGGCGCGGCCGCTTGCCATGGGCGGCACATTGATGGATGCAGACCCCTGGTGTGGTCACTATCCGTCCGGTGAGCCGGTTATCGAACCCCTGAGGGAATCGCAAGACAGCTCGGTGATCTGGAGCAGTGAGGCTGAACAGCGGCTGTCACACGTGCCGGGGTTCCTGCGCAAAATGGTACGCAAACGTGCCGAGTCCTATGTCAGCGAACTGGGTGAGAAAATTGTCACCACGGAGCATATGGCTGTTTTGGCGGCGAAACGCTTCGGCGACAAATTTCCAGCCAAACGTCCCCCCCACGCCAGCAGTGACCATGCGGAGACATTCGCGGAGTTTTCCACCAGCGGCTTTGCCTGGACCCAGGAGGCCAGAGCCTACCTGGATGCACTACCGGGTTTTCTGCGCGAAGGGGTCTTCGCCGTTGCGGAGGATGTTGCGCGCGAAGAGGGTCGTCTGGAAGTGAATATCAAACTCCTGCAGCGCTTGGAGGAAGAGGATACGCCAGGTCGCAAACTCCCTTGGGAAGTCGCCGCTGAAACGCTGTTGTCGAGGAATCTGGCTGATCGACCACCCCAAGTCAAAATGTTTGTTCAACCCAGCGTGGAAGCTGCTGCCGAACGGGAGGCCAAGCGCCGCCATGCGATAGTTGTTTCGGCCGATGATGTCGCAAGGATCATAGAGACAGGGCTTGCGGGTGTGGAATGGGAGCAAGAGGCGCTCGAGCGTGTGGAATCGGCGCCTGAGTTTGTCCGCGGCGGTATCAAGAAGGCTGCGGAATTCGGTGCCCGTCGTGAGGGGCTTTCAGTAATTACGTCCGAGGATCTGACCCGCTTTCGCAACCGGGCAATGATGAAAGCGGTGCGCCGTATGAAAGGATTTGGTATGCAGGAGTTGAATTTCGATGCCTTTACCATCGCTAAACAGCGCGTACCGCGTTTGAAGGAAAATCTTCAGGCTGAAAAACGTTTTGCCGAGATCAAGCGCTATGTGGAATCTAAACAGGCCCCCGACGGGAGCGGGCTCGGTCTGTTGGACAGGGATTTGCTTGAAAAGATGAAGGCGGAGTTAAGACGCAAATGAGCAGCGCCTCCGTACTGATCATCGGCGGTGGTATATCCGGGCTTTCTACGGCCTGGTGGTTGGCGCAACAAGGGATTGGGGTTGAGATCTGGGAGGCGGACGATCAACCGGGCGGCTTGATACGGACAACCCGGGAGGCGGGCTATACCAGTGAGCGTGCAGCCGGCCTGGTGGTGAACTTCAGGAAGGAAGTCGACCAGGTGATACTTCAGACAGGGCTGATGCGGAGAAAACGACTGCGAGACGAGTCACTGAAGCGGTATCTGGTGCACCGGGGTGATTTGGTCGAAGTGCCCATGTTGATGCCGGCACTGCTGGCTTCGCCGCTGTGGAGCCTTCCGGCCAAACTGCGGCTAATGGCTGAAATCCTGATACCGAGGGGCCGCAGGGACGATGAGTCGGTCTCTACATTCATAAGGCGTCGCTTGGGTCGGGAAATACTCGACACAGCGATGGACCCATTTGTCTCGGGGACCCTGGCCTCCGATCCGGATCTGGCCGAGGCCAGGTCGGTACTCCCCAGGCTCAAGGCACTGGAAAGGCGCTACGGCAGCCTGATCTTGGGCATGATGATCAATCGTGTGCTGAAACGTCGTCGGGCGAACAAGGCGGATACGTTCTCATTTTCGGGGGGTATGTCGGCACTGATCGAGGCACTGGCGGCAACACCCGGTGTGACCCTGCGCTGCGGCATGCGTGTCGAATCCGTGATCAGAAAAGGAGACTGTTGGCAGGTAAAAGCAGATCAAGCGGGGGTACAGTATCAGAAGTGGGTACCCCGCTTGGTGTTGAGCACCCCGGCCGATATCAGCGCTGACCTGCTGATGCAGACAGATACGGTTCTGGGGCGGCTGCTGGCGCAGATAGCGTATGCGCCGGTGGCGGTATTGCACATCGGTCTGCCGAGCAGTGGGATCAAACACCCGCTGGACGGCACCGGTTTTCTTGTGTCTCGCGAGAACGGTTTGGCATTCAATGGCAATCTCTGGATGAGCCGGCTGTTTCCGGAAAGAACGCCAACTGACAGAACGCTGTTGACCACCTATCTGGGTGGTGTCCGTCACCCGCAGCAGGTTGACCTGAGCGATGAACAGTTGGCAACGGTTGTTCTCTCCGAATTAAAGCCTTTGCTCGGTATCACGGCTTCAGCCGAATACGTCAGGGTTGACCGTCACCGCAGGGGGTTACCTCTCTATCACGGTCAATACCAGGCACGCCTGGAAAAGATAGAACATCGCTTGGATAGTCTGCCTGGTCTCTATCTCAACGGTAACTACCAACACGGCGTCTCTGTCAGAGAACGGCTGTACCAAGGCCACCGGCTGGCGCAAAAAATAGCTGTTAAACTGAACACAGGAGAGCGATTGTTCAGCCGGGAGCCGTCGTTTGTTCTGGCGAGATGACGGACGCGGCAAATGGCAAGGCATGAGGCTCCACAGACGGCAGATGCAGCACCGTTTCACCCCGTCAGATTGATCCTGATCATTCTGTTGATTCTGTTCTCGATCTCCATGGCGGCGCAGTGGTATGGCGAGAACGTCACCATGCCTCGATATTGTCAATATCCCGGTGATGTGATCGGGCGCGTTAGGCAGGTTTTGAACGAGAAAGAACCTGCCGGTGAGGGTGATCGCAAACCCTACATAATCGCTGCCAGGTTGATGTTTCTTGTGCCGCGCCACAATGACGAAAAGCAAAATGATTATATCTTGAGACTGCAACAGCATATCGATAAACAATGCCGATAACGCATCCGCCACCACCGGTTACACGCCTCGGGCTGTTGAAGGGCTTCATGGCCATCTTCATACCCATGTGCCTGGTGTTGATGATTATCGGAGCTATGCATTACTACACCTTCTATACCACCGAACGATCTTCTATCGAGTCTCGTGAGCTGCTCAATGTGGACCTGGCAAAACGGATGATCGAGAAGGATATCGCCGATGTTGTCAGTGACTTGCTGTTTCTGGCGGAGCACATTGAGCGTCGGGGACTGCCTGAAGCATTGCCCTGGTCAAGAGAACAGCAAATCTCCGAAGAGTTCAAGATCTTCGCGAAAAATAAAGGGTTCTACGATCAGATTCGCTACATCGACAATACCGGCATGGAAGTGGTGCGTATCAACTACTCAAATGGCGAGAGCCGGGTTGTACCGGAGTCTAAACTGCAAAATAAAAGCAGCCGTTACTATTTCAAGGAAGGGCTGGCCTTGGATCGTGGCTATATCTATCTATCACCATTTGATCTGAACATGGAAGAGGGGGAGATCGAATTTCCCCTGAAACCGGTGATCCGCTTCGGTACACCGGTATTCGATAGTCATGGGGAGAAGCGCGGGATTGTGCTGTTGAACTATTTAGGCGACCGGTTGATTCAGAATTTCACCCGCGCTGCGGCGAATATCGCCGACCATATCGAACTGGTAAACAACGATGGCTATTGGCTGAGCAGCCCGAGGCAGGAAGATGAGTGGGGTTTCATGCTCGGCCATGAAGCCCGTTTTCAAAAGAACAATGCCGATGCGTGGCGGATAATCACTGAAAATAATAAGGGCCAAATACAGACCGAAAGCGGACTATTTACCTACACCACTATTCACCCTTTCGTTACCACGATCAGAGATACCGCGTCCGTACAGGAGATTACAGAGATATATGAGGGGACTGGGTATTACTGGAAAATAGTCTCCCGCCTATCATCCCGGGAACTGTCGGCGACATTGCCGCTTTTTATCCAGAATCACTCCGCACTCTATTTTGCAATGCTTTTATTGGTGATGGGAGTGGCGTGGCTGCTTGCCTATTCACAACAACATCACAGGGCGGCAATGGCGCAGAGAGATTATGAACAACGCTTCCGCTATACACTCGAAAATATTGAACTGGCGGCAGTGACCCTCAACCTTAAAGGCGAGGTGACATTCTGCAATGATTATTTTCTCAAGATAACCGGCTGGAATAAGCATGATGTCATTGGCAGGAATTGGTTGCAGCAATTCGTGCCTGATGAGTTGGTGTCGGAAATCGATGGGATCATTCGGCGTATGCCCGATCCGGACATTTTTCCTCTTCGCTACGAGAGCGAAGTCAAATGTAAAAATGGTGAGCATCGGTTAATTACCTGGAACAACACGCTCTCTTTCGATGCCGACAACCATGTCATCGGTGCTACCGGTATTGGTGAGGATATAACGGATAAGCGAAAAGCGGAAACCGATATATTAAAACTCTCCCAGGCGGTAGAACAGAGCCCAAGCGTTGTTATTATCACGAATGACCAGGGCCTGATTGAATATGTAAACCCGAAATTTACCGAAGTGTCCGGTTATGAGCCGGCAGAGGTCTTGGGTCAAAATCCACGTATTCTCAAGTCGGGAGAAACAAGTCAGGAGGAGTATAAGGATCTATGGAATACAGTGATAAACGGGAGAGAGTGGCGCGGCGAATTTCATAACCGGCGAAAAAACGGTGAGCTCTACTGGGAAGGAGCCATCATATCCGGCATAAGGAATTCAGAGGGTAAGATAACTCATTTTTTGGCGGTTAAAGAAGATATATCGGAAAGGAAGCGGCTTGAAGCGGAAGTTGAGAAGCAGCACAGGGATCTTGCCAGGTCTGAAGTGTTGGCGGCAATGGGCAGGATGGCGAGTATGATCGCCCATGATCTGCGTAATCCGCTCTCGTCGGTAAAAATGACGCTGCAGATTTTAAGTAAACAATTGGATGTGAACAGGGATTCAGAGGTCCGGGAACTTTGCAACACTTCTCTTGAGCAGATCAGGTACATGGAAGAGATTCTGTCAGACATGCTCACCTATTCTCTGCCTGACGCACTGAAGCTGGAATGGTTGACGATCGATAAGATCATCGATATGGCGATCAGCCTTTCGCAGCGTAGAATCGATGAAAACAGGATCAAATTGGTCATCAACTACCATCCGGGTTTGCCAACCCTGTATGCAGATGCCACCAAGCTCAGACAGGTCTTTTCCAACCTGATTTCCAATGCCGCACAATCCACCGAGTCCAGTAACGATCCGATGGTGGTTATCGATGTCATGCTCGAACTTGGTTTGGAAGGAACCGCAATCCGCATAGAGATTTGTGATAACGGTTGTGGTATCGACAAGCATGAAAGGGAGAAAATTTTCGAACCTTTCTTTACTACCAGGGCAAAGGGTACAGGTTTAGGACTGGCGATTGTCAAACGGATTCTTGATCAGCACCAGGCCAATATATCAGTGACAGATAATACCCCTTGTGGAAGTTGCGTCACCGTTGTGATACCTGTCAGGCATCAAGTGATCAGTGATGAAAGCGCCGTGAATATACAGGAGAAAGTCACATGAGCAGGATACTGATTGTCGATGATGACGAAGCCAGCTGCAGAACACTTCAGTTTCATTTGCGTAGTCAGAATCATAGTGTCGAAATCACAGGCAGCGTCGATGAGGGATTGGCTGTTGCAGACTCATATCATCCTGACTTGATTATATTGGATATTAGAATGCCGGGACGATCGGGTCTGGAAGGGTTACCGGACTTTATAAAGTTACTGCCTAGTGTCCATGTAATTATGATTACGGCATTTCATGATATGGAAAGCACAATCGAAGCCATGCAGCAAGGTGCCGAGGACTATATCCACAAACCGATCGACATCGACGAGCTGGATACCTCCATTGCACGTCTGTTGACCAAAAAGGGGGATACCGACAACCTGCTGATCCCTACCTCACCAGAGAATATCGGGGATGCCTTGAGCATGGTCGGGCGCAGCCGCGCCATGAAAGAGATATTCAAGACCATCGGTCTGGTGGCAAAAAGCCCGGCATCGGTGTTGATCACCGGGGAGTCGGGGACCGGCAAGGAGTTGGTGGCGAGGGCCATCCACCGGTCCAGTCAAAATCCCAATGGTCCGTTCGTTGCGGTCAACTGCGCGGCGCTGGTGGAAACATTGCTCGAGTCAGATATGTTCGGCCATGAAAAAGGTGCGTTTACCGGTGCCGTGGTGAGGCAAGAGGGCAAGTTCTCATTGGCGCGCGGCGGGACGATTTTTCTCGATGAGGTGGGGGAATTGTCACCTGGCATGCAGGCCAAGCTGCTGCGGGTGCTGCAATATAAGGAATTTACGCCATTGGGCGCCAAGGAATCGCAAACAACCAATGCCAGAGTGATTACCGCGACGAATGTCGACCTGGCTGAAAAGGTCAGCGAGAAGAGCTTTCGCGAGGATCTGTACTATCGGTTGCAGGTTGTCAATATTCATCTGCCGCCGCTACGTGAGCGTAAAGAAGATCTGATGGATCTGATCCAAACACTCCTGGGTCGGATCAATAAAGAGTTGCATAGAAATGTTACACATATCAACAAGGAAGTGTTGGAGGCATTTGAACGCTATGAGTGGCCCGGTAATGTACGTGAACTGGAGAATATCCTGATGAAGAGTATCGCCTTGTCTCAAGGTGACGCATTGACCAGGGATCAGCTCCCTGAACCATTGAGGATGGACAACACACAATTCTCGGGTCATCCCCGTGAAGCCAGGCCGCTGACTGAACAAAGCCTTGAGGATATCGAGAGGATACATGTAAAACGCGTCCTGGATGCAACCGGATGGCACAAGGGCCAAGCTTGCGAAATACTCGGGATTTCGAGGCCGCGGTTGCGCCGCTTGATCCGTCAATATGACTTAATCTCAGACCATGATATCGAGGTCGACAGCGAGATGAATGAAGATGCATAGTCTGATTCGCATCTCCACATCAGTATAAGATCCATCAATCCCCCCACCTTTCTAAACTACTGGTAACCTGCTTTCCAGTTATCTCCTCAGAAGTAAAGAATCAATTCCATCCGATTGATAGCGCAGATATTGTAAGCCTCACTAACATACTGAAATAAAAATAAAAAAATGAATGGCATAAGTGTTGCAGATTTAACATTGCATATCTGGTTTGTTGATTCGGAGGCAGAGGATAATGACCGAGACATTTTATGATGTGATGCGGCGGCAAGGAATCACTCGCCGTAGTTTTCTGAAATTCTGCAGCCTGACGGCCTCTGCGCTCGGGCTTGGGCCCGCAGTGGTACCGCGTATCGCCGAGGCGATGGAGAGCAAGCCACGCATTCCGGTGTTATGGCTGCATGGTCTGGAATGTACCTGCTGTTCCGAATCGTTCATCCGCTCGGCGCATCCATTGGCGAAAGACGTGGTGCTGTCGATGATCTCACTTGACTACGACGACACCATCATGGCCGCTGCCGGCCATCAGGCGGAAGCGATTGTGGAAGAGACCATTGAAAAGTATGACGGCAACTTCATCCTTGCGGTGGAGGGTAATCCGCCACTGGACGAGGATGGCATGTACTGCATCATCGGCGGCAAGCCATTCGTCGATCAGTTGAAGATGACCGCCGAACACTGCAAGGCGATCATCTCCTGGGGTTCCTGTGCCTCATGGGGATGCGTTCAGGCCGCACGTCCCAATCCGACTCGTGCCACGCCGGTGCATAAGGTGCCGGGTCTGGCCAATAAGCCGATCATCAAGGTGCCCGGTTGCCCTCCCATCGCCGAAGTCATGACAGCCGTGGTGACCTACATCCTGACCTTCGAGAAATTCCCCGAGTTGGATCGTCAGGGCAGACCCAAGATGTTCTACAGTCAGCGGATCCACGACAAATGTTATCGTCGACCCCATTTCGATGCGGGACAGTTTGTCGAGGCCTGGGATGACGACTCCGCCAGGAAGGGATACTGCCTCTACAAAATGGGTTGTAAAGGGCCGACCACCTATAACGCTTGCTCAACTGTTCGTTGGAACGGCGGGCTCTCCTTTCCGATCCAGGCAGGCCATGGCTGTATCGGTTGTTCCGAAGACGGTTTCTGGGACAAGGGTAGTTTCTATCAGCACGTAACCGATACCCATCAATTCGGGGTCGAGGCCAATGCCGATAAGGTCGGCCTGGCCGCTGCCGGGATCGTCGGCGCCACGGCCGCCGCCCACGCAGCCGTTACCGCGATCAAGAATGCGCAGAAGAAAGGAGATCAGGATCAATGAGTACCAAGACCACTCCCAACGGTTATACCCTGGACGACTCCGGTCAGCGCGTCGTCGTCGATCCGGTGACCCGCATCGAGGGCCATATGCGCTGCGAGGTTAACGTGGATGAGGAGAATATCATTCGCAATGCGGTTTCCACCGGCACCATGTGGCGCGGGCTTGAGGTGATTCTCAAGGGACGTGACCCCAGAGATGCCTGGGCCTTTACACAGCGTATCTGTGGCGTCTGTACCGGTACCCATGCATTGACATCCGTGCGTGCGGTCGAGGATGCGCTGAAGATCGAGATTCCGGAAAATGCCAACTCGATTCGTAATATCATGCAGTTGACCCTGCAGGCTCACGATCACCTGGTCCACTTCTACCATCTGCACGCATTGGACTGGGTCAATCCGGTGAATGCCCTGAAGGCAAATCCGAAGGCGACTTCAGAACTGCAGCAGAAGGTTTCACCAAAGCACGCCAAATCGTCCCCCGGGTATTTTCGCGATATTCAGAATCGCCTGAAGAAATTCATAGAGAGCGGTCAGCTGGGGCCCTTCAAAAACGGCTACTGGACCAATCCGGCCTATCTGTTGCCGCCGGAGGCCGATCTGATGGCGGTAACCCACTATCTGGAGGCCCTCGACTTTCAGAAAGAGATCATGAAGATCCGCACTATCCTGGGCGGTAAGGATCCCCATCCCAACTGGCTGGTGGGGGGCGTGCCCTGTCCCATCAATGTGGACGGTGTAGGTTCGGTGGGTGCGCTCAACATGGTGTCACTGAACCAGATCTCATCGATCATCGACAGCACTCGTGAATTCGTGAAAAACGTCTATATTCCGGACATCCTGGCGGTGGGGCAGTTCTATAAGGGATGGCTCTATGGCGGCGGCATCTCAGGCACCAGCGTACTGGCCTATGGCGACATTCCCGATCGGGCCAACGACTACTCCCCAGGCAATCTGCTGATGCCCAGCGGCGCCATTATCGACGGTAATCTGAAGGAGGTGCATGAGGTCGACCTGCGTAATCCGGATGAGATCCAGGAGTTCGTACCCCACTCCTGGTACAACTATCCGGACGGTGTCAAAGGCCTGCATCCCTGGGATGGTATCACCGAGGATAACTTCCAGCTTGGGCCCAATACCAAGGGAACCAAGACCGACATCGAGCAGATCGACGAGAATGCCAAATACTCCTGGATCAAGGCACCGCGTTGGCGCGGTCACGCCATGGAGGTGGGACCGCTGGCCCGTTACGTGATCGGTTACGCCAAGGGCCACGAGGAGATCACCGAGCAGATCAATTTCGTGCTCAAAACCCTCGATGTACCGGTCACTGCGCTCTTCTCCACTCTCGGCCGCACCGCGGCGCGTGCCCTGGAGGCAGACTGGGCCGGCGATAAGATGCGCTACTTCATGGACAAGATGATCGCCAATATCAAGGCGGGCGACTCAAGTACGGCCAACGTGGACAACTGGGATCCCGCCACCTGGCCCAAGGAGGCCAAGGGGGTCGGTATCAGTGAAGCGCCGCGGGGCGCACTTGGTCACTGGATCCGCATCAAGGATACCCGCATCGACAACTATCAGTGTGTGGTCCCCACTACCTGGAACGGATCACCACGCGACAGTGAGGGCAATATCGGTGCCTTCGAGGCCTCGTTGATGAATACCAAGGTAGCCAGAGCAGAGGAACCGGTGGAGATCCTGCGTACCTTGCACAGTTTCGATCCCTGTCTTGCCTGTTCCACCCATGTGATGAGTGATGAGGGAAGGGAGTTGGCGAAGGTGAAGGTACGGTGATGGCGCAAGTTTTGAGATATGAGTTTTTAGTTTTGATACGTATGCAGAGGATATGAAATGAAAAAGATTGTAGTTGGATTCGTCAGTGCATCCTTCCTGACAATAAGCGGCCCGCTGTCGGCTCATGTAGGTGAGCATGGGTCGGTGGGTTTCCTGGCCGATATGACCCATCTGCTGGTGGACCACGGCTACCTGTTGGCTCTATCGGGTGTTGTAGTGGTCGGTCTCATTCTGACGCGCTTAACCTGCCGTTGAGCCATCGCCACTCTGTCCCTGATTGACGTTCAGGAGTCACGCAAATGCAGACAACCATCAAACGCACCGCTGTTTATGTCTATGAAGCCCCGGTCAGGTTGTGGCACTGGGTCAATGCATTGGCAATCACGGTACTCGCGATAACGGGTTACTTCATAGCCAATCCTCTGCCCACCATGCCGGGGGAGGCGAGCGATCACTTTCTCATGGGCTACATGCGCTTCGCGCACTTCGCCGCGGCATATATATTCACCGTGGGTTTTATCGGCCGGATCTACTGGGCATTTGTCGGCAATGAACACGCAAAGGAGTTGTTTCGCCTGCCGTTCTACCGCCTATCATTCTGGAAAGAGCTGATACACGAGGTGCGCTGGTATGCCTTCATGGAAAAGGAACCGAAGAAATACGAGGGCCACAACCCATTGGCCCATCTTACCATGGTCGCGATCATTACCGTGGGCAGTATCGCGATGGTACTGACGGGCTTCTCCCTCTATGCAGAGCAGACCGGGCTGGGCAGTTGGCAGGACCAGCTGTTCGGTTGGTTGATCCCCTTGGTGGGTCAGAGCCAGGATGTGCGCCTGTGGCACCACTGGGGTATGTGGATCATCGTCGTCTTCGTCATTATCCATGTCTATGTGGCGATCCGGGAGGATATCGTCTCACGCCAGAGTCTGATCAGTACCATGATCAGTGGTTGGCGTATGTTCAAGGACGACAGACCCTGATTCAGCAACTCATGCCCTCTGGCGTCACCAGGGAAGGTTTTATACGCCAATTTTGAGTAAGCGCGGATTTCCCGCGCTTTTTTTTTCATGAGTCACAGGCTATAACGAGTTAATTGTGATTGAATAAACAACAACCTTGAGAGGATGTCATGCCTGAAAACTTTCCCGCCTACCTGATCTCGAAAACCGATAATGGTCAAATCACTGAATTGAAAGATATTACGCTCGATGAGTTGATGGATGGTGATGTCACTGTGAAGGTGGAGTATTCAACCCTCAATTACAAGGATGGCCTTGCCTTGACCGGCAGGGCGCCGGTTGTGAGGCGTTTTCCCCTGGTTCCCGGGATCGACTTTGCGGGTAGTGTCGTCAGCTCAGAACATCCGGGATTCAAGCAGGGCGACAAGGTTGTATTGAACGGCTTCGGCGTGGGAGAGGTTCATTCAGGCGGTTATGCCGGCATGGCACGGGTGAAAGGCGATTGGCTGGTCGCGTTGCCGAACGGATTTACACCACGACAGGCCATGGCCGTAGGTACAGCCGGTTATACCGCCATGTTGTGCGTATTGGCATTGGAACAGCATGGATTGACCCCGGATAGCGGAGATATTTTGGTTACCGGCGCGGCCGGTGGCGTCGGCAGTGTGGCTGTCTCGCTCCTTTCGCGCCTCGGTTATCAGGTGACAGGATCGAGCGGAAGAGCGTCGCAAAGGGAATACCTGATCGGTTTGGGTGCTCAGGAGGTTATCGATCGCAGTGAATTCAACGGCAAGGTCAAACCCCTTGCAAAGGAGCGTTGGGCAGCGGCAATCGATGTGGCGGGTGGCAATACTCTGGCAAATGTCCTGAGCCAGATCAATTATGGCGGTGCTGTTGCTGCCTGCGGATTGGCGGAATCGATGGATCTTCCCACCTCAGTAGCACCCTTTATTCTACGGGGCGTGACACTGTATGGTATCGACTCTGTGATGGCATCCATTGAAAAGCGCCAACTGGCATGGAACAGATTGGCAAGGGATCTGGATCTAGCTCAGCTGGAAGCGATGACTGTGGAGCTTCCCTTCAGCGATTTACCGGCTGCGGCAGAAGAGATACTGGCAGGGAATGTGCGTGGCCGTACCCTTGTGAAGATACCGAGCTGAATTACTGATATTGCAGATATTATTTTGAAATCATTCTGAGTGTGGGGTGTTTTATGGCGAAAAAAAAGATAAGAAACTGAAGAAAAAACTCAAGCAAGGCAAGGGAAAACTGAAACCTGCCGATGTTGTCTCGGATGATTCTGCAATCCAGACGTTAACGCAAAAGATTCAGAAGCTCAAAGCTGAGCTCGAAGAGCGCGATGATGTCATTGGCCGTTTGCAAAAACGTTTGAAAAAGGCAGAGAGCAAAAGCGGGAAAAAAGGCAAAAAAGAGAAGAAACCGAAGGGAGGGGGTGGCGCAGCCAGATTACTGCGAGCCCAACAGTCGACCCGAATCGGCGTCGTACAGAAAGAGGCATGGAAGCAACACGGTTTTCTGCGTAATAGATACGAGTACTATATGGAGGACGGTCGGGACAAGGAGACGGCAAGAGCATTGGCAGACCAGGACCTGAGAGACGCTTTTGGTGACAAGGCGGGTTATACCAAACTGGAGCTGGAGGATATTCTATCCTGATCGTGATCGGATCATCACATACGAAGCCTCAATTTGGGTTGCTTCGGCAGAGGGTAGATCATCCAATCCGTTCGATCATCCTTAAACCTGAACCAATCAGCGGAAACAATTGAGCCCCCTTTAAGGCGAACTGTGTTGCGTGAGCCGGCAGGTGCGATTTTTCTGTCAGGTCCTCGAAAGTCATCCTGGAATGTGTCCAATTGGCCGAATATCAGATTCAGGCCTGAAGCATCGACAAAAACACGGATGCCTGTCGAGTACCGTTTACTGGATATCGACCCGCCCACCGTGCGATAGATGACCAGATGCATGTCCTGATCGGTACGCAGGCGTTTCAGCGACAATAAGACCTGCTCAGCCAGTCGCTCTGCATTCAGTTCACTCATCAGATAGATGGTCGCATCTTCCGCAGCCGATTCGATCCGGATGGAGGCAAACAGTTTTGCCAGTGAGAGCTGATCCACTCCATGAACCGGGTGTGCGTTGCGGGCCTCATCTTCAGTAGCAACCGAATAGATTTCTGTCAGACTGGAACTGAAAAAGAGAGCGGCTTCTAATTGCCCGAAAAAGACCAGTGCGAAGGTTGCAAGAGAGATCTTTAACCCTGACATTCCGCGTTTGATCATATGTCTCACCCCTATATATCGAATAATGATAAAGAAAAGGCCGGGATAAGTCACCCGGCCTGTCAATTCCCATCAACTCAGAGAAAAGTTATTGTTCTAATATGGGCGAAGATAACAATCAGAAGAATAGAATCGCTCCCACGTTCAGGGCATTTGTATCATCAGAGCCGACTGAAGTTTCACTCTCCATGTCGGAATACTCCGCCATCAACGTTAACGCCGGTGTCAGATTATGGTAGACACCCAAAGTGATCCGGGTATTCTCAACCTCAGTGATTTTTTCCTGCTCGCTTTCGCTCCAGTTTAAACCGAGTTTGGTGTTGCCAATCTTGTAGGTACCTTGCAGATAGTAGCCACTGGTTTCTTCAGCATCGCCTGTTGCGGCATCGAAACCGGGTAGCACCAATCCGCCAAGGGCCAGGGTGGACATGCCTTCGCCATCGTAGACATAGGCTGTGAGTCCCACATCACCGAAACCAAGTTTACCGAACAGATCCCAGCCTCTCATAGTACTTTCAGAGCCACCCGCCAGATCGACATCCTGTGTAATGAAGGTCGCGGAGACCAGGCCGTTGATATCACCATCCCACTTATAGCTGGCCTTACCATGTATGCCGGGTGAGTCTTGTCCCTGCGAGGTGCTGCCGTTTGCATTACCATTCATAGGATTGAAGATACCGATGGTGGCGGAGAAACCACCCATCGCCGGCGTTGTCCAGTTGATTTGCGCGAGACGATCAACATAGACATAGCCATAGCCGAGACCGCCCAGGGTGGTATGTCCGGGATTGTCGGCGGTAAAGGTCGGGCCGCTGCCGACGAGGCTGATATCATTCAGAATTGCGTCCAGGCCGAACAGACCGAAATTACGTCCCATCAGCACTGTGCCCATACTGTCATTGCCAAATGTCAGATAGACTTGACGGGCGTCGACTGTGGAAAAGGCCAAAGCATCACTCGAACCGCCGCCTTGAGATGCAATACCGTAATAGACATTGACATGGGCGGCCAGGTCATAACCGTTTTGGTTGGTTGTGGCGCTGAAATTGAGTGAGGCAGGCAGCAACCCATTTGATACAGAGTGTGCGTCGTCATCCGTTGAGCCGCATGCGAGTCCCGCCAGTGTCGTACCTCCCGAATTAAGGTCGCCGGTATCGCATGATGTCACTGTATAAAAGGCGTTGATGTTGCCTCCCAGTCCTAATGTCCAGTCACCGGCCTGCCAGTTGACTGCCTGGGCAGTGCTTGCGCCAGCCAGACAAGCTCCTCCTAGCATTGTCATTACGAGTTTGGATGTGTTCATATCGGGTTGGGCTCCTCTCTTTTGTTTAATTTGACGGCCAGTGAAGGCCGCCATCGTCGTTACGACTAGAATCGTTATTTGCATCGAAACAATTACACAGCACTCTATTCGGGCAAATTTGCAATCACTATGCCACTATGATTATTGATAGGAATAACAGTAAGATAGGAGGGCAGTGGAACAATGCGTCAGAAATTATATGTGACGCAGTGTCCCTCTTTTAAGACAATAATCGATGATCAGCTGTGCTAATGTGGGACAGCTGAAAGAACTGTGATGGGTTTGTATAGACAGTAATCTTTCTTGATTGTTGCAATATGCATTGATATTGATGTACTCAACAAGATGTTCTCTTGATGTCACTGAGTCGTATCGCCCAATTGTGAAATACTAGGGCCTGTTAACACTAATCCAATTGGCCCTGTTGCGCCTGAAAAAGCGCCGATCAAGGCGCACCCCAAGGGCACTTCCTTCGGGGCGCGAGGAGAGAGGTTTGGTGATTCCAAATGAACGACGAGCAACGCCGAGTGGCGCTTTTTCAGGCGCAACCCGTAGGGCTGGGGCTATTTTTCCGCCCAGCGGCGTTATCATTCGCTCATGTAGCATAACTACACCTCGCTCATTCTGCCTTGCTGGACAAAAAAATAGTCCCAGCAGGGCCGATTGGATTAGTGTTAACAGGCCCTAGTGTAGGACCCAATAGTAGAGTGTTGCATGCCACATGGTGGGTATTTTGTGCCGCCGCATTGTCAAATCGCTACCCCAGAGTAGATACACGTTTTTCATGGTAAGGGAAGCTATTTTACATTTCATTTTGTCGAAGCAATTGTATCCCAGATCAAATTATGCTGAATAGGATTTCGGTATAAACACACAGCAGAAACGTTGAACACTGGATTGGTCCCCAAGACAATCGAAAACATGCAGCATATAGTCTGTCACTATTTTGGTAAATTGATATATATTGCTAGAAGTTTGTCTGTCCACCCCAGTCTGTTATTCTTTTGGCGAACCGCATAATTTTCACTTGCTATGAATATGCTCCCCGCTAACCTTTATCCCCTAAGAGAAGCACATGTTTAGAATCATAACTTACATGCTTTTCCTCATTGTATGTTTCCCCGTAATGGCTGTGGAGCAGTTGCGGGTTGGCGTGCTTCAGTTCGGCACAGTTAATTGGGAAATGGATGTAATAATCCGCCATCAACTCGATAATAAAAACGGCTTGGCTATCAAAGTCATCCCATTGAGTTCCAAGAATGCAAACAGCGTTGCCTTGCAGGGAGGTGCAGTCGATGTGATTGTCAGTGATTGGATATGGGTCAATAGACAGAGAGCGGCGGGAAAAGACTATACCTTCTTCCCATACTCACTTACAGTCGGTGGATTGTATGTTCGCCCCGATTCCGGTATTCGGCAGATATCGGATTTAAAGGACCGTAAACTGGGTGTTGCCGGAGGTCCGGTCGATAAAAGCTGGTTGTTGTTGCAAGCCTATAGTCGTAAGCGGGGATTGGATATATCCACTTCTGTCGAACCCGCTTTTGCCGCCCCACCGCTACTTAATCAACTGATGCTCAAAGGTGATCTGTCCGCCGTATTGAATTTCTGGCATTACGGTGCGCGCCTTGAGGCTGCAGGTATGTTACCGCTGGTCGATGTCAGAGCGATGCTTGATGGTTTGGATATCATGGAACCCGTTCCCATGCTGGGTTGGGTCTTCTCGTCCCAGTGGGCGGATAACCATCAGCATTTGATTGAGGGGTTGTTAAATGCCTCATATGCCGCGAAACGGATATTGGGCGAAAGTGATGAGGAGTGGAAGATTGTCGCGCCATTGACCAAGGCAAAGGATACAACCACACTCAACAATCTAAAAGAGGGTTACAGAAAAGGCATACCCCATGGTTTGAAGAAAAATGGAATGAACGTTGCATCCCGAGTATTTGAAACGTTGGCCAGGGAAGGGGGGAAAAAACTGGTCGGTGAAGCGATGCAGATACAGGACGGAACCTTCTGGCAGGTTCTGGACAGCGAGGAGTTGATCAAAAACAATGTTGCAAGGCAGTAACTGGGGAAGGTGGCTTTTTCTCTCTGTTTTCCTTCTTATCTGGCAGATCGCCGCGCATTTGCTTGAGAGTGATCAGCTGCCAGGTCCATGGGAGGTCATGCAGTCACTCTGGTATCACCTGACCGAAGGTGATCTGCTGATCAGTATTATTGTCACACTGCGACGCGTTGTGCTGGCCTTTACCCTGGCCATGTTGGTAGGGATCGTGGTGGGGTTTCTGATGGGGCGTTTTCCCCTGGTCGATACGATTCTGGATGGTGTCTTGATCATGGGGTTAAACATACCGGCGCTGGTTATCATCATTCTCTGCTATGTCTGGTTCGGGCTGGTCGAAGCTGCGGCAGTGGCTGCGGTTGCAATCAATAAAATGCCTTTGGTGGCGGTGACCGTGCGCGAAGGCGTACGGGCGATTGACCATCAACTGCTTCAGGTAGGTGAGGTGTTTCGAGTGCCTCTTCTTCGATCACTTTTTCATATCTATATGCCGCAACTCTATCCCTACCTTATTACAGCCGCCCGTTCCGGCCTTTCCTTGATCTGGAAGATTGTACTGGTGGTCGAGCTGCTTGGACGCAGTGATGGCGTTGGTTTTCAGCTGAGCACATTTTTTCAGTTTTTCGACATCACAAGCATCCTTGCCTATACGCTGGCATTTGTATTTGTGATCTATAGTATCGAGTCGCTGCTGATGCGTCCCTTGGAGAACTATTTAAGTCGGTGGCGATCGTGAACGGTTGCCGAGTGAGGATAAACCACAAATCATTTGGTGATATGTCGGTGATTAAGAATCTCGAGTTCGAGATTGTAACCGATGCTTTTATCAGCCTGGTGGGTCCTTCAGGCGCCGGAAAGAGTACCCTGTTGAATATACTCAGCGGTTTGGACGGTAACTTTGATGGTAGCCTGGAGTGGGTGGATGGCGGTCCCGGGTGTGTCAGTTACGTTTTTCAGGATCCCCGTTTGATGCCCTGGCTGACGGTAAGAGAAAACGTCGAACTGGTCATGAATGACGCTAAAAAGGATAGTTCATGGGTTGATCACCTGTTGCATTTGGTCGAGCTCGACGAAAGGGCAGATGCATTTCCGGGCCAACTCTCAGGTGGCATGCAGAGGCGCGTGGCGCTTGCGAGAGCGATGGCCATAAAGCCGGATATATTGCTGTTGGATGAACCCTTTTCGTCACTGGACGCACCCACTGCGGCATCGTTACGGGAGATGGTGCTCGATCTCTGGCGTGACCACTCCAGTGCGGTGATACTCGTGACGCACAATCTCAATGAGGCGCTGGAACTGGCTGACCAAATACTTTTCCTGTCAAAGGGGCCGGCCAGTATTATCCATCAGGAAGCGTTGCAGCCGTCACGTATCGATCCCACTGTTGAACGCGACTCGGATAATCTGGCTAAAGCCCTGCTGAAACGTCAACCAGGGATCCTGTCCGGTGTTGCTGTAGATCAAATCGATCAAGCACAAGCCGCAAAAGAACGCTAATCACGGTAAATATGCGCATAATTTCCTTGATGTCCGATGTGGCTTATATATTTAAGAGGGTCGATTGGTTGGGTGTTAACAGTCGGGGACACTGCCTAATATGATGCCTGGTCAATAAGAATGCAGCGCTGACAATTAATTGCTGCTGCACGAGTGCCAGTTCGATGAAACGGCATGCAGGCAACATGTGATCAGATCCTAATTGTCTTGCTTGATGTTGTGCTTTTGTATCTTGCGATAGAGTGTGTTTCTGCTCATGTCAAGTGCTTCTGCAGTGCGTGTTATATTCCAGTTGTAGGTTTTCAACGCATTCAGAATAACCGTATGCTCAGCAGACCTGAGGGGATTGTCCGAAACCGCTTCAACAGGAGGCAGGTCTTCGTTTTTCGGCTTGGATGCGCTGCTGTCCGTGGAACAGGTATGGGCATGATTCTGGTTGCGCCCAACCAGGGTTGGCAGATTGATATGGGAAACATCGATGACATCTCCATCACATAAGGCGACAGCTGTTCTTATAACATTGCGCAGTTGACGCAGATTGCCTGGCCAGGGGTATTTCAATAGATGCGAAATGGCTTCCGGTGTGATTTGCAGCTTTTTGCCGGTGTCGTTTTCCGCTTCAAGGACCTTGAGAATGATATTACGCAGGTCCTGGCGCTCTCTGAGGGGTGGTAAGTAGAGTGTAATGCCGTTGAGCCGATAGTAGAGGTCCTCGCGAAAAGCGCCCTCATTGATCAGTTGTATAAGATCGCGATGAGTCGCAGCTACGATATTGAGATCAACCTTGATGAGTTGTTCCGCACCAAGAGGGACCACTTCCTCAGTTTCGAGCACCCGTAACAGTCTTGATTGCATATTGAGCGGCATATCGCCAATTTCATCCAGGAAAAGAGTTCCACCGCTTGACTCTATCAGCTTTCCGCGGCGTCCTTCCTTGCGCGCGCCGGTAAAGGCGCCATGCTTGTAACCGAACAGTTCACTTTCGATGAGCGATTCCGGGATCGAGGCACAGTTTAAGGCAACGAAGGGTTTATCCTTGCGTTTGCTTGCCTTATGCATTGCTTGAGAGAAAAGATCCTTACCGGTTCCGGTTTCTCCCTGCAATAGAATAGGGATGCGCTTATCAACTACCCGTAGAGCGCGTTTGGCTGCTTCAAGCATCTGAGGGTCCTCGCCTGCAAGCTTGTTCAGGTTGCAGAGCTCACCGCGACACTCATCCGGGCTCTGGGTGGCGGGCTTGATCGTAAGACCGCGTAGCGGTGCAGGTTCCTTGTACTTGTAAATAAAGCCGAAAAAGCGCGCACCGCTCTCCTGATGGCGGAACGGTAGTACAGTACCCTCATTAGACTTGGAAGCGAAGAGCAGACTGTCGAGATCATTACCCACAAGATCGGAGAGGCTCATGCCAACCAGCATGTTTCGGTCCTGAATACCCAGCAGCTGCAGCGCAACGATGTTGGCTGCGAGTATGCGGTTATCCTCGCTCAGGGCCAGCATCGCTTCATTGGGCAGAGCAACACATTCGACACGACTGTGGAAGCGCAACACCCGCTGGTTACGGAATTCACGGAGAAAATAACGGCCTTCGATCAATCGAGCATAACTGACCACCAATGCGCGCGTATGAATCTGAGAGGCACGGGAGTCTTCAGTTCCACAACAAGAGGCATCCAGCACAGTAAGCAGATTGCCGTGAGGATCGAGTATCGGTGAAGCCGAGCATGAGAGGTCGATATTCTGTCTGAGAAAATGTTCATCCCTATGTACAGTGACAGGCCGCATTTCCGATATACAAGTACCTATTCCATTGGTGCCGACATGTTCTTCTCCCCAATCCGCACCCTGCCACAGGCCGGCCTTTCTGAACTCGTCAGCCAGATTGTCCTCGACTTGATGGTGGAGTATGAGACCCTTGTTATCGGTCAAGATAACCGCATAGCCGCTACCGGACAGGGCCGACGCCAGGTTGGCCAGTTCGGGTTCGGACAATCTGATGAAGGCTTCGAAGCGGGATCTGAGTTCATGCAGGGATTGAGGTTCAAGAACATTGGGACTGCGCGGCTTGAACGGGTCCAGGTGATCATCGCTCAGGCAACGCTGCCAGGATCTGATAATCTCACGTTCAATACCGAGAAACTCAACTCCATCATTCAATGAAGCCACAGAAGAGATTCGTTCGGCATGTTGCCGAAACTTCTGATTATGGGTCATTTCCACTCCATCCGGTCAAAGTTGCAGTGAGTCTGCTTTAATTATTATTTACAACAACAAACTGTAGTCTCTATTCAGCCATTTTTATATGCGAACTGTTCAGAAACGATACAGTGGACTGTTTTAAAATGAGCCAGGCAGTCAGGCCTGTTTTACCGCTCCTATAAGCCATAAGCGTGATTTACAAGTAAAAAGATCGGTTTGCAGCTCAAATCCGCCAGCTTGTAGGATCGATTAAATACCCTGGATTTCAAGTAGATAATGTTCGTCTACATTATTGCCTGTCGCCTGCGGGCTGCGATTTGACCGCCTGAGACATCAAGGCCTTTAGCAACCGTTCAGGTGCTGTACAAATGCAACAGCATGGGTATCAGCCGATAACGCTATTAAATAACATCAATTTCTGTACCAACATGATGGCGCGTTTTTTGCGAGCGCTTATTTCAGATATGCATTTCTCGATCGAAACACTGCGGAGGATTCAGAAAGAGACCGGGTTTGTGTGAACGAGGTGGCTGGATTCCGGGTTGTTGACGCAGGTTCAGGTGGGTAATTGTATGTGGGGAGTTCCTCGAATTTTGAACATTTCAAACGCAACAGGAATACCCGGAACAAAGGCTTCATGCCAGGTCCGGGAGGGGTTCGGAGCAGTTGTTGTGCAACCGGGATCTGCGCGGATCCTTCAATGTTCAACACACAGGGAGTGGAGAGAGACACTATGCAGCATGTGATTATCGGTGCAGGCCCGGCAGGTGTGGTTGCAGCCGAATCAATCAGAAAGTTCGATAAATCCAGTACTGTCACATTAGTCAGTAATGAATCTGAAAGACCCTACTCGCGCCTTGCGATACCACGGTTTCTGCAAGGAATCATTGCTGAAAAGGATACCTATCTCAGATGCGGGCAGGACTATTTCGCCTCCCAGTCCATTGATGTACGCAGGGGATGCGTTGTCAAGGTGGATAGCCGTAACGATTCGGTGAATCTGGCGGATGGCACGCGCTTGGAGTATGACCGTTTATTGATTGCCACCGGCTGCCGGCCTGAAAAGCCGGCGATTCCCGGTAGAGAGCTTCCTGGTGTTGTGAACTGTTGGACTCTCGAGGATGCAAGAAAGATTGTTTGTAATTTAGGCATCAACAGTCGATTGATTGTGGTTGGCGGAGGTTTTATCGGCTTTGTTATTATCGATGCGCTTGCACGTACCGGCGCGCACATTGATGTGATTGAAAAGGGAAACCGTATCCTCCCTCATTTAATGAACGATGAAGCAAGTCGTTTAATCCAATCGTGGTGTGATAAGAAAGGTATCGAGGTGAAAACATGTGTTGACATCGAAGCGATTGAAAGAAGATGCGCAACCAGTGGTTATGCGGGGTCAGGTTCGCATCTCAGTGTGTTATTGGACAATGGTGATACACTCAATGCAGACATGGTGATTTTTACAACAGGTACGAAGATCAATACAAAATTTCTCGAAGGATCTGAGATTGCATTTGATCATGGTGTATTAGTGGATGAACGTCTCAATACCAATATGCCGAATGTCTTTGCTGCTGGCGATGCCTGTCAAGGTCTTGGTTTTTCCACCGGCGGTCGAAGAGTTCAGGCTGTGCAACTAACCGCCAGTGAACATGGGCGTATAGCGGCTGCGAATATGTGTGGATTTAAAGCCAGATATTCAGGAAGCATCACCATGAATGTGCTTGATACGCTGGGGTTGGTATCCAGTTCCTTCGGTGCCTGGAACGGTGTTGAGGGAGGGGAGAGTGTTACCTATTCCCTGTCCGGCAACTACACATATCTTAACCTTCAGTTTAATGAGGATAAACTTGTCGGCGGATCTTGCATCGGGAATACCGAGTGCCTGCAGCAATTACCCAGATTGATTCATGCGCATACTCCGCTTAAAGAATGGAAAAAAAGGCTCATGGATGATCCATGCCGGCTTGGCGAGGCGTATCATGCACTTTCTCAAGCGGACATCAGTAACAACTAGGCGCTATTCTGAACCTAATCTATTCTTATTGATCGCCCATCGAATACAACAAATGTGTTGAGTCTTGAATCACTGTCTCAAAACATGACAACTCAGGGTGGGTGTTCATAATTGATGATTATTTCTTTTGTCTACCGAAGTATCTTTAGTTTTTTTAATAAAAATAAGCATTTATCAATAACCAATCGTTAAACGCAATGTTTGGCCTGGTTCTTGCTGAAAACCTGTAACGAGGAATGGGATGTATCCTACAAATTGTTACGGGAACAGAGCAATCCATTGAACTTGGAGGAGAAGAAATGATGATTTCCCTGCATCGAAAAAGGGTTTTGCTCAAAGCGGTTGCAATATCCGGCATCAGTGCCGCGGTTACCTTTACCGGTACGGCAAATGCACGCACGACACAGGCTGAAATAGATGGTGATGCAGCCAGTACACAAGATGTTCTAAGCTGGGGTATGGGCCAACAAGGCCAGCGTTACAGCCCGCTTAAGAAAATCAATACAGACAACGTTAAGAAACTGGTACCCGCATGGAGTTTCTCATTTGGTGGAGAGAAGCAGCGTGGACAGGAGGCGCAACCGGTTATCAAGGATGGAAAGATGTTTGTCACGGCATCATATTCCCGTCTTTATGCAATTGACACTAAGACAGGTCAAGAGCTGTGGCAATATGATCATCGTCTCCCTGACGGCATCCTGCCTTGTTGCGACGTGGTCAACCGAGGCGCGGCGCTGTATGACGATCTGGTGATTTTCGGAACCTTGGATGCGCGGATTATCGCTCTCCACCAAGATACCGGAAAGGTCGTCTGGCGTGCGAAGATCGATGATTATAAGGCGGGTTACTCTTTCACGGCAGCGCCTCTGATTGTCAAGGACATGGTTATCACGGGTGTCTCTGGAGGTGAATTTGGTGTTATAGGACGTGTAGAGGCACGTGATGCAAAAACCGGTAAACTGCGTTGGATCCGTCCGTCGGTCGAAGGTCATATGGGGCATATCTGGAAAGGTGACAAGAAGATGGAGAACGGTATCACCGGTAAGACCAATGCCACCTGGCCCGGCGATATGTGGAAAACCGGTGGCGCCGCAACCTGGCAGGGTGGTACCTATGATCATGAAACCGATCTGATCTTTTACGGTACGGGTAATCCCGCACCGTGGAATGCGCATCTGAGGCCTGGCGACAATCTCTATTCGACGTCGACCCTGGCTATCGATCCCGATACCGGGAAGATCGTGTGGCACTATCAATACACACCCAATGACGGTTGGGATTATGATGGTGTCAACGAGCTCGTTTCGTTTAATAGTGGCAGCGACAAGCTGGCGGGTCATGCTGATCGGAACGGCTTTTTCTATGTCCTGGATCGTACCAACGGCAAATTGAAAAACGCTTTTCCTTTTGTGAACAGGATCGATTGGGCGAAAGGGGTTGACCTGAAGACAGGCCGTCCACTCGAAACCGGTGTGCGTCCGGGTGATCCCACCAAGAGCAAAGATGGCAAAAAAGGTGATGTTGTATTTGTCGCACCCTCTTTCCTTGGCGCGAAAAACTGGATGCCAATGGCTTACAGTCCGGATACCGAACTCTTCTATGTACCGGCCAATGAGTGGGGCATGGATCTCTGGAATGAACCCATTACCTACAAAAAAGGTGCAGCCTACCTGGGTGCCGGGTTTACCATCAAACCCCTCAATGATGACTACATCGGTGCATTGCGTGCGGTCAATCCAAAGACTGGAAAAATCGTATGGGAATACAAAAACAACGCACCTCTGTGGGGTGGCGTGATGACGACGGCCGGCGGATTGGTGTTTACCGGCACGCCAGAAGGTTATCTGAAGGCGTTCGATGCCAAAACCGGAGATGAGTTGTGGAAATTCCAGACCGGTTCCGGTGTGGTTGGTTGTCCGGTTACCTGGGAGCAGGATGGTGAGCAATACATCGCCGTACCCTCCGGCTGGGGCGGCGCAGTCCCATTGTGGGGAGGCGATGTGGCCAAGAAGGTCAAGTACCTGAACCAGGGTGGATCACTCTGGGTCTTCAAGTTGTCTGATGTCTGATTAGCGGGATGGAAGGATCGGATATCGAGTTTGATATCCGATCCTGATCCGCGCTCAGCAGTGCTGACCAACCAATTTACAATCCGACACTGACAGATAAATAGCGAAAGAGAAATCTGCCGAATGGTTATCAGGCATGATGATCATTCTCAGGCTTTCTGTTTGATTACCTGGAGTATCTCCACATGCAAATCTCAACACCAATTAAAGTCGGACTCGGTCTGATATTATCGGCTATCATTGTGGGTAAGGCTTTAGCGCACGGCGATGTGGCGCCTCAGGCCGTTGATACCAAACACCTGCCTCAGTTGGGTGAGGAATGGCTCGAGGTTAATCCATACAGAGACAATGCGGATGCCGCAAAGACTGGGGCGTCCGCCTATAATCAAAACTGCGCACGATGTCATGGCCTGGGTGCCGTATCCGGTGGTATCGCCCCTGATCTGCGTTTACTGCCACCCGAAGATGAGGGTGATGAGTGGTTTATGTATCGTGCCCGCAACGGCGCCGTACGTAACGGAATTACCTATATGCCAAAGTTTGAGGGCATCCTTTCACAGGAGGCGCTCTGGTCGATCAGGGCCTGGCTGGTGACCCTGCCGGTTGACGAGTAGTCATCGAGACGTAACAGTGAGAGAGTGATATGTATAGGATCAAAGACATTTTAATCTTTGCAGCTGCAGTTGCCTCTCTTGTGCTGGCGAGTTCTGCAATAGCCGAGGATGAACCCTCTGCATTGGATCGCATCAGAGAGCGTGGCGTCCTGGAGGTTGCGGTATACAATGATTTCCCGCCTTTTTCCTATCGTGATGAACGGGGCAGGATTGTCGGAATAGATGCGGACATCGCCCATGCACTTGCCAAATCATTGGGTGTGGCGGCAGCAATAAGGGCGGTGGGTGCTGATGAATCGATGGAAGACGACCTGCGTAATAACGTTTGGAAGGGACATTATCTAGGCGGAGGCGTAGCCGATGTGATGCTGCATGTTCCCTACGATGCTGCGTTTGCCGAAGAGAATGATCGTGTCATCTTCGTTGCGCCCTATTACCGGGAACAGGTCGTGGTGGCGGTTGAGAAAGGAGTCGGGGCCAATCTCGATCCATTGGACTATTTCAGTCACGAAAAGGTGGGCGTTGAGCTGGATACCCTGACAGATTTCTATCTCTTGTCTGCTTACAATGGCAAAATCCGCAATCAGGTTGTCCACTTTTCTAATATAGGTAAAGCGGTTAACGCCCTGAAAAACGGTGAGGTTGCCGGTGTTGCCGGTCCACGCAGTGAGATTGAGTTCGCCCTGGGGGATCAGGCGGCCAATTATGCTGTGGGACCGATACAGATGCCTGGCTTGAGTACTTCCGGATGGGATTTGGGTGCCGCGGTGAAACAGGGTAACGGTGCCTTGGCTGACGCAGTGGAAAAGGCAATGTCTCAACTACGCCAGAGTAGTTCATTGAGTAAGATATTTACGCAGTATCGCTCCACCTATCAATTACCAAGCCGAACCAGGCTGGTAAGGGTTGAACCTGATGGGCGCATCAGTCAGCGCGATTAACAGTCGGGGTTGGCACAGCTGGTTCATTATCATTCTACTGTCTGGGATCGCAGAAGTAGGGACGGTGGAAGCCGTCGAAGAGCACTACCGCATAAGTGCTGAAAATCAGCACAAGGAGTTGATACCGCTTGGAGCATTAATATTGGTGGATAGCGCAAATGGTCAAGACTATCGCATCGAATGGGATGAGGCGCAGTTTGAAAATCACTTCCTCTCCATGCGTCCATTCAAGTGTCTCCCACACCCGGTCCAGTTAATATGCCATCTGCCTTATCCATATGAAATCGAGCGCAAGATTGACAACGATGACCTTACCGATCTGGAGTATGACATGCTGTTTCTGCATAAGACTCCCCAGGAATACGGCATCAATGCCTGGAACGGACTCTACTTCAAATTTCAACGCGACCGGAATGGATTCGCCGGCGAGCTGAGAGAGACCGATCTGAATGTGTTGCAGGCTCCCCCGGAAGAGGGTGATCTTCGTCCCATCGATCCGGATGCCTTGTACGAACCGTCCGATAAGCATTGGTTGCGTCGCATCATAATCGAACCGGTCGGATCCTAAGGGGCCATAATGTGAAGTCGATAGGCCAACATTTATTTCTCTCCTGTGTCTTCCTCTGCTGCCTTGTAAATCCAAGCTACGCGCAACAGGGTCAAACCGATCCGTTGAATTCGCCGATGTGGGAGGATATGCGCCGATCCCTATTGGGCGGTGCCGCAGTGGTTTTTGATGACAGGGTTCAGGTATTGGCGCCCGTCGATGCGGAAGATTCGATGAATGTACCGGTCCTGGTGGATGCGTCGGCATTGGGTGAGGTCTCGAAGATCGTGGTGTTCGCGGAACTCAATCCCATCCATAAGGTGCTTGAATTGGAACCGCTTCAGGCCAAGCCTATTATCGGATTTCGCATCAAAGTGCAGCAGGCCACGCCGGTCCGGGCAGCGGCGCTTGCTGGTGACGGTCGATGGTATGTAGGTGGACGGATCGTCGATGCGGCTGGCGGTGGTTGCACCCTGCCCAGTATCGGTAGTGAAAACAGTGATTGGGCCAGCCGCATGGGAGAGGTTGCCGGCAGACTCTGGTCAAATCAAGATTCCACGCGCCTGCGAATGCGCGTCATGCATCCCATGGATACCGGATTAGTGCCGGGTATACCGGCATTCTACATCGACCATTTGGAATTTCACGATGCGAACGGGGAGATACTCTCCCGCCTGTCCCTGCATGAACCGGTCTCTGAAAATCCCGTTCTCACACTCGATCTGCCGAGGCGTGATTCAGTAACCGTAGTGGGGGCGGATAATAACGGTAATCCAGTCAATGCACGGTTTTTGCCTGGTAAGCATGAGGTGGAAAAATAGTGTTGCCGCTGCGTATTGTGATAATCCTATACTGCTTATGTTTCCTCGCTCCGGCATGGGGAGCCAAGGAATATGGCTTGAAACCACTTGAGATCGCACCCGGTACCTACGTGCTGCTGGGTGTAAATGAACATTTCAATTTCAGTAACGGGGGTAATATCGTCAATGTCGGTTTTATCGTAACGGACGATGGCGTGATCGTGATCGATAGCGGGCCATCCCGCTTCTATGGTGAACAGTTGCGCGCAGCCATTGGCAGGATTACGGATCGACCGATTTTGAAGCTCTTCAATACCCACCTGCACCCGGATCATATCCTCGGTAATCAGGCCTTCGAGGATGTCCCCATAGCCGCCCTGGCGGGTACCGTTGAGGGTATCCGTGAACAGGGTGAACTGTTCAACGACAGTATGTACCGTCTGGCGGGCGCCTGGATGGCGGGTACCCGGGTTGTGGTACCGACCGAAATCGTTAAACCTGGTTTTGTAGAGATCGGAGGCCACCGTCTTGAATTGATTGAGCTTGCTGGTCACTCCCATGCCGACCTGGTGATTCTCGATCATGCGACCGGGGTGTTGTTTGCCGCGGATGTTGTCTTTCATGGGCGTACACCCACCACGCCCCATGCCGATGTGGGACAATGGTTACAGGCACTTGATACGATAGCCGGGCTTGATTTCAAGCTGCTGGTGCCTGGACACGGCAGTGTAGTCACGGATGCCGGGGCAATCGCACAGACGCGAAATTACCTGCAATGGTTGACAACCCGTCTGAACAAGGCTGCGGAACAGGGGATGAGCATGGCCGAAGTACTGCAACCTGATGCACCCCCATCGATTAAGGAACTGGCCGTCTTTCACGAGGAGTATCAACGCTCGGTCGTCCATCTGTTTCCGGAGATTGAGGCGAAGGTGCTGGAGCGGGGCAGGGTGGTGCAAGAGTGACCCGGCATGAGAATGCGCACCTTTGCCGAGACAATCCTATGCGCCATTCTTTCGTTACAGCCTGCCGTCACGCTTGCGACCGATAGTCCGCTCTTTTCACCGGACGGTTACCGCATTGCCCGTTATCGCGCACCTCTGCCCGAGGTGCCGCCCGCCGGAAAACGCCTCGATACCCGGTTGCTTGTCGAATTGATACGTCGGCAGAATCCGTTGTTACTGGATGTCCAGGCAATCACCCTGCGTCCGGAGACGGAGGAGTTCGGTATCGCCTGGCTACCGAGCAGGCAGAGATGGCATATACCGGGAAGTACCTGGTTGCCGAATGTGGGATATGGCTATCTCGATTCACGCATGCATGCCTATATGCAAAACAACCTTGAACGCCTCACCCTGGGTGACAGGGATAGAGCGCTGGTCTTCTATTGTGTGGTCGACTGTTGGATGTCCTGGAACGCCGTAAAGCGGGCAGATGCCCTGGGCTATCGAAATCTCTATTGGTATCCGGAAGGCAGTGACGGATGGCATGAGGCGGGATTGAAACTCGTCCCCGGCGTTCCGGTCCCTTTCAAATTGAGTGAAAAATGACGGGTAATTCCTAGGGCCTGTAAACACTAATCCTATTGGTCCTGTTGCCTTAAAAAAAGCGCAAATCGCGGCGCGTGAGTGGGGGCGATTATGCCAAATGAATCACGAGCTATGACGAGTGGTGAATTTCAGGCACAACCCGTAGGTCTTATTGCCACTATCTCGCTCACCGAGGTCGGCATCATGCCGTGCCACATACAGTCGATCAGTTCGTCATACAGATTGGGCAGAGGTTCCTTAAGCACACCGTCAAGACGCAGATGGATCAAGCGGATGGCGCCGCCGAAGATGTTGGAGGCGACGACCCAAGGATCACCTCGCCGGATCTCGCCCGACTCTATCCCCTTCTGCACGATGTCCCGCATTGTCTTGAAAGGGGTGGAGCTGCAGATCGGGGGTTCATCGGGCAGGAACTCATGGTGTTTGGCATGTAGTACGTAGGAGACGATATTGCGTTTTGTTTCGGTGTATTCAAAGAGCAGGTAGATGATACGGTTGCAGCTCTCCCGAAAACTCAGATCCTCAGCGATGACATCCTCCACCAACTCCTCCATCTCCCTGATCAGATGGTAGAAGAGCGCCTTGGCAACGCCCTCTTTACCGCCGAAATGGTTGTAGATAGAGCCGATACTGACGTTGGCCTGTTTCTGGATGTCGTGTATCGAGACGTTGTGAAAGCCCCTTTCGACAAAGAGGTCGAGGGCTGTGCTCAAAATACGGCAGTCCACAGGGGCGTTGGCCGGGGTGATTTTTTTAAGATGCGGCATGTGGGTTCCTATCGGTATATTTTGTCGGCAATTATACCCAGCATAGTAAAAAATTTGACAAGAATGAATATTCATTCTATTTTTCCTTTTAGCCGCGTACCTCACTGCCTGCTGTAGCGCAGCGGGACTAGGGAGAGTGAAGACGGTTTTCATGCCGGAGGATCATCGGCAAATAAGCGTAATGAGTAGTATTTCCAGACTGTGCAGAGTAGCGCACGGTCATTTTAGGCCAACTGCAGGAGGAGGGCTGAGGTAACGCACGATAGCAGTAATAATTAATACCAACGGAGGTTGAAATTATGAGGCCATTCAATAAAAAGCCCGCCAAATCCATTGCCTTGGCATCCGCCCTGGCTCTCGGGACCACCCTATTCGGTGCGGTTCTGCCCCTGCAAGCCGATGAAACATGCCAGTCACCCTACATGGCCAAGATTGTCGGCCAGGAGGATTTCGTCTATGTCTGGACCCTTGGCATCGAGGGATTGGGCGACGGACAGGACAAGCTGGTGACCATTGACGTCAATCCGAAATCATCCAACTACGGCAAGGTGGTCCACAGCCTGTCGGTGGGTGGTCGCAACGAGGCCCATCACTCCGGCTTCACCGATGACCGGCACTATCTCTGGGCAGGCGGTCTCGATACCAATAAACTCTTCATATTCGATGTGCACAGCGATCCGGCCAAGCCCAAGCTGCATAAGGTCATAACCGATTTTGTGGAGAAGAGTGGCGGCGTGGTCGGTCCCCATACCACCTATGCCCTGCCGGGACGTATCATGATCACCGGTCTTTCCAACAACAAGGATCACGGCGGCCGCACCGCCCTGGTTGAATACACCAACGAGGGTGAGTATGTGGCAACCCACTGGATGCCCACGGATCAGAACCTGCGTGGCGCGGAGAAGACCGGCAAATACGCCGACGGTTACAACTATGATGTGCGCGTATTGCCGCGGCGTAACATCATGCTCACCTCCTCGTTCACAGGCTGGTCCAACTACATGATGGACTTCGGTAAGATGCTGCAGGACAAGGAAGCGATGAAACGCTTCGGTAACACCGTAGTCTTGTGGAACCTGCACAGCAAGAAACCGAAAAAGGTCTTCGACGTACCCGGTGCGCCGCTGGAGATCCGTTGTGCCTGGCAGCCGAACCATAACTGGTGTGTCACCTCCACGGCACTCACCTCCAAGCTGCACCTGATCTATGAGGATGAGAACGGCGAGTGGCAGGCCAAGGCCGTGGCCGATATCGGTGATCCTTCCAAGGTGCCGTTGCCGGTGGATATCTCCATCAGTTCCGACGACAGCCGGCTCTGGGTCAACACCTTCATGGACGGCAAGACACGGCTCTTCGACATGACCGATCCGCACAATCCCAAACAGGTCTACGAGAAGAAGATCGGCCGCCAGGTCAATATGGCCTCCTCCAGCTGGGACAGTACCCGTATCTATTACACCTCTTCGCTGTTGGCCAACTGGGATAAGAAGGGCGAGGATAATGAACAATTCTTCAAAAGCTATGTCTGGGACGGCAGCAAGCTGGTGGAGAAGTTCGCTATCGACTTCAATAAGGAGAAACTCGGCCGCGCCCACCAGATGCGTTTCGGCGCTTACTCCCTCTACGGCGCAGTCAGGCCTGAGGAGAGGGAGGTCTCCGTGGCCAGCCTGGAGCCCATCAGTAAATGATATAGGCAATCCCGGATGCCTAACAGGCATCCGCGGGAAGGCAACCCTGTCGGACGTCAGACCTCTGCCGGGGTTGCCGCTGCCTGAGAATACCTATGCATAATGTACTTTTACGATCCATATGGCTTGCCGCCGTCCTGATTTCGTCGGCGTCGGCTGATCTGTTATCCGATTCGGCGCCGGGCTATGGTGAGTTGGGTTACACGCTGCCGGCGATCGGCAGTTATTCCCTGCCGGCTCTGGGTGAGGCAGGGAATGGTACTGTGCTCAACGGTGACGGGAAACAGCAGAGTCTCCACGACCTCTTCAATGATCGTTATGCCCTACTGGCGTTTATCTACAGTACTTGCAGCGACGTTAACGGATGCCCGCTCTCTTCCCATGTCTTCTATAAGATCAAATCGGCGATGAAGCGGGATGCGGAGTTGGCCGACAGACTGAAGCTGATCAGTCTGAGTTTCGATCCTGAAGTCGACACGCCGGAGGTGATGAAACTCTATGCCAACAATTTCCGTTATGCCGGGAGTGCGGGGGAGTGGCAGTTCATCACAACCGCTTCGCATCAGGCACTGCAACCCATACTGCAATCCTACAATCAGGTGATTCAGCGGGAGGTCGACAGCAGCGGAAAGGCCAGTGTGGGCTACAGCCATGTGCTGCGGGTCTTTCTCATCGATCCGCAAAAGCGTATACGCAATATCTACAGTGTCGATTTTCTCCATCACGATCTGATCATCAACGATGTGAAGACACTGCTGATGCAGGCACAGAATCAGGGTCGGTTGTTGAAGGCTGCCCTCAGCCTTCCTGAGTCTTCAAAATTATCCAAACCGGGGGATGATAAGCAGGGGTACGAACAGGAGAGCTATGTTACTCGATCTCTCGATCTGGAGTTGAGACAGGGTCAGGCGGCAGATCTGATATCGTTTATCGAGAAGCCACCTCTGGGGCTGCCCCCGGTGCCGGTGCCCGGAAACAATCCCATCAGCCGGGAAAAGATCGAGCTCGGCAGAAAGCTCTTCTATGACCGCAGGCTCTCGCTCAACGACACCTTCTCTTGTGCCATGTGCCATGTCCCTGAGCAGGGATTCACCAGCAACGAACTGGCCATGGCGGTGGGCATAGAGGGGCGCAGCGTGCGGCGCAACTCGCCTACCATCTACAATTCGGCCTATGCGGCCCTGCTGTTTCACGATGGGCGCGAGCAGACGCTGGAACAACAGGTCTGGGGCCCGTTGCTGGCCAGGAACGAGATGGCCAATCCATCGATCGGCTATGTTCTGGAGAAGATCCGCAAGATCGACGACTATGAGGGTAGCTTCGAGGCTGCTTTCGATGGCAGGGGAGTGAGTATGGAGACGCTCGGCATGGCCATCGCCAGTTATGAACGCGCCCTTGTTTCCGGTAGCTCACCCTTCGATCATTGGTACTATGGGGACGATAAACAGGCACTCCCCGCTTCAGCGCAGCGGGGTTTTGAGCTGTTTGTCGGCAAGGCAGGATGCGTGGCTTGCCACCACATAGGCGACAAACATGCCCTTTTCAGTGACAACGCATTGCACAACACCGGCATAGGTTACAGGGAGTCGATGGGTATAGTGCCCGAGACGCAGCCGGTGACGGTGGCGCCGGGAGTGACCCTGCAGATCGATCGATCTGTCATCGAGCAGGTGGGCGAACCGGCCCCCACTGACGTGGGCCTCTATGAGGTGACGCAAAATCCCAACGACCGCTGGAAGTACAAGACACCCAGTCTGCGCAACGTAGCGCTCACGGCACCATACATGCATAACGGTTCCTTCAGTACCCTGCGTGAAGTCGTTGAGTTTTACGACAACGGGGGCGTCGCAAACGAGTTGCTCGATCCCTTGATCAGGCCGTTGGGATTAAATGAATCTGAGAAACAGGATCTGGTCACCTTTATGCAATCCCTCACCGGCGGCAATGTGGACACCCTGGTGGCCGATGCCTTTGCCGCGCCTGTAGGTGATGTGGGAAAGGGTGACCCAAGCTGGGTGCATGGAACGGATGTAGAGGTGCGCTGAATGGTGGTACCCGCTAAGCACGTGCTGTTTCTACTGATCTTCAGCGCACTCTCGATCACGGTGACCTGGGCCAATACCGAGGAGCTGGGTGGCGAATTCAGCCTGACCGATCATAACAACAATCCCTTTGAACTGCGTCAGCTTCAGGGCAAGCTGGTACTACTCTTTTTCGGCTACACCTACTGCCCCGATATCTGCCCCACCGAGCTGGCGAATGTGGCTGCGGTACTCAATGAGCTGGATGATCAGGGGGATCGGGTGCAGGGGTTGTTTGTATCCCTCGATCCCGGGCGCGACTCCCCCGAAGTGATGCGGGACTATGTCCACTATTTCAATAAAGGGTTGGTCGGGCTGACCGGGAGCGAGGACGAAGTGGCGCAGGTGGCCCGGCAATACCGTGTCAATTACAAAAGGCACGAAAGAGAGGATGGCGGCTATAGCATCGACCATTCGGCCAACCTCTACCTGATTGACGGCAAAGGAAAGCTCACCGCAGTAGTGCCCTACGGTATGCCGCCGAAGCATATTCTCGATCTGGTACGAGGGTTATTGGCTGAAAGTGGCTGATATGATTCACCAAGCCAGAAAAATGCTGGGTGAAATGGTTGACAGAAATGAACATTCATTCAATTCTCTGTCCCGGTTCGACCATACGGGTTGGACGGTCGATGGCTGTGGGCAAGCTGCACAGGTTACGAGTCCTTTCAGCTACCTCGGGCACAGTCTGACCGGTTTAACCTGGTCGATCCTGTTGTTTGCATTATTCATGTCAGTTGCATTGAAGGCATCGGCCGCTGAGGGCCTGCTTGCTGCAGTCAGGCCGCAACCCGCGCCCACTTTCCGCCTGCAGGATCTGGAAGGGAGAAACCATCAACTTCTTGATTACAGGGGCAGGGTGTTGATAGTTAATTTCTGGGCCAGCTGGTGTGTGCCCTGCCGTCGTGAACTGCCGTCGATGAACCGGGCCTGGACAGCGTTGAGGCCCAAAGGGATTGCCATGCTGGCGATCAACCTGGGGGACGATGCGGAGGCGGTCAAGGAATTCCTCTATGACTTCCCCATCGATTTTCCCGTGTTGCTGGATCACCGGGGACGGATCAGCCAGCGCTGGCAGGTTCGGGGACTGCCGACGACCTTGGTGCTGAATCAGCGAGGTGAAATCGTCTACCGGGCGGTCGGCGAGCGGGAGTGGGACGATGCAGTACTGCTGCATCAGCTGCAGACCCTACAGCCGGAATCAAGAAAGCTTGACTGATTTTTTGTGGACTCCAGTCTGTGGCTGAATGGTGTCAGAGTTCAATTTGATCAAATCACAGGTGCATATGATGATAGATAAGTCGGTACAAAAAAGAGGGTGGAGTGGTTTGCTGATGGGTCTCCTACTGTTCAGCATGGGTTTAGCCAGCGCAGCGGATATGATCGATGACGCGGCGGCACTGAATGGTGTGAAGGAGACCCGCAGTGTTTTTCTCATCGACTTCACCAATCCGCGCAAGACCGCATTCTATCTCGAAATCATCCGCGGTACCCACGAGGGTCTGGTGAGACAGGGCGTAACGCCAAACATGGTTTTGGTCTTCATCGGTGAGACGGTGCGTTATCTTTCAACCGAACCTGACGACGTTCTAGCCATGGAATATGGCAAGCAGCTTGATTCCATTGCGGATAGTGCCAAGGCCCTGAAGGCAAAAGGGGTGCGAATGGAGGTCTGCGCCGTCGCCAACCGTGTCTTCGAGGTGGACAACGCTACCATTCTGCCGGAAATGGATGTGGTGGGGGATGGCTTCATCTCGCTCATCGGCTGGCAGACACAGGGACACAAGCTGGTGCCTATCTTTTAACCGGAAACTTCAGGTGACAAGGGTTAATGCTGCAATCGTTTTTTTTTTTTTTTTGTAGCAGCCCTTGATTCAGCGCCGTAGAGATCTCAATTCGTAAACCACTTCGCCACCGGCAAACACATCATTCGACAACGGCTCTTCCCGTAGCAACTTCACCAGGCCAACACCGGGTGCGTACCATTCGGTGGTGTTGATCAGTATCTCCTCGTATCCGCTGCGGGCGTCTGCGTAGAGGGTGAGATTTGCCTCGCCCTGAACCCGGATGCAGTTGTCGAAACGACCGGCAGGTACCACCACGGTTTCATCATCGCCCATGATCTGGAAGGTCATCTTGAGATTCATTCCGCGGGTCAGACGCTCTTCATAGGGATAGACGCGACGCAGTACGAACGGATATGTGGGATTGCTCCATTGAGTACCGTTCCTGAGCGGATATTTGAGAACCCAGTGGGGTGAGTTATCGATAGCAGGTTTACTTTCGGTCAGGGTGCGTTTTGCGGTGCGGTAGATACCGCCGCTGTTCTCGGCGATATAATAGCGGGTGCCGTCACTGGTTATGCGTACTGCATGGGGCCGACTGTTGATCGGCTCCTGCTCTCCCATGCGGATGGAAAAATCGGAGTGTCGGATTGAGTCCCCGACGCTGGTGGTAACCAGATAGTCCCATTGCAGTCCCTCCTGCAAGGGAAAATAGCTCGAGCTGTCCAGCGATTGATTCGAGCAGGATTGAAGGGCCAGGACGAACAGGCCAAGAACGGGGATGTATCTCATTTTTCCGGTAGCGCCGGATCGGGAAGGGAGTAGATTTCAATCCTCTCCCGCTGTTCACCCATACGGGTGAAGTCGAGTGGTTGTCCCGGTTTTTTGGTAACTGCGGCTCTTCTGCCAAGCTGAATAATGCCGTTGCGCATATTGCGCAGCGCTTCTTCCAGATCGGCGTGAAGTGCCTTACTGTACTCCAGCTTGTAGGCACGCGGATCATGCGCCGGCTCACCACTGCTGAGGTCGGTGGCCCAGATAGTGATGGTTCCGGGCGATCCTGTCGTTTTATCGGGTTCATCAACCACCGATGCATGCAGCAGAAACCGTTCCGGAACCTCAATCCATGCAGGCCAGCCCTGCACTGATTGCCATGCCTGATAACTGATGAAATAGAGTACCGTTGCAAATACAACGATAAACAGTCTTATCAGGGTGTGGAAACTGCTTGCAATCAGCGCCGCGGCCACCAGCGCGGCCAATGCCACGTAAGCGAGCAGTAGCAATAGTACCGATTCACTCATATCTTACCTACCTGGACAATCGATTTTTCAAGGGTGTTGATATTGCTGACTTGACCGTCAGTGCCGATAGTGAAGCGTATCGCCGTCTTCTCTTCGCCAACCCGTTCAAGTATCAGGGTTGCGTAGTGCAAAACTTTAAGCGCGGGATTGACCTCAGCAAGATAGACGGTTACCGGAACAGGTTGCAGGGATTTGCTGTTGTAGTAGTGAATATTGATGACATACTCCCCAGGTGGACGGCCGCGTATGGTCACTATCTCCTGGTTGAGGGGATTTATTATCGTTTTACCGTCAATCAGCAGCGTATCATTGGCCATGCCTCGGTCGTCTCTATCCAGGTGCATAAGACTGGCCTGGGGATTCTTGAACCAGACCAGGTCACCGTTTGGCCCCTCAACCCAGGTGTCGATATCGTCCGGACTGTTATCGGTCCAGGTTACCGAGATCAGAAAGTCGGCCTTGGGATTGATGGTGCCGGTCTTGGCCGGCGGATTTAAAAACATCAAGGCGACAAGAAAAAGAAAGGTGAATGCAAGCAGTGCGTTGAACAGCAGATCGGTGAATGGGTCCGCATCGAACTGACGGCTGTTGCGAAACATCGCTACTGAATCACTGCTCCTTGTCAGCCACTTTGAGCAAGCGTGTTTCGCTGAACTCTACGGCCTCTGCCACCAGGCGATCGGCGGCTCGATCCAGCATCAGGTACTGCATCCCGAGCAACATGCTGCAGCTGAGTCCCATTAGGGTGGTGTTCAGAGCCACCCCCATGCCGGTCGTCATCCGTTGCAGAAGGCCCTGTATGTCGGACAGGTCAAATGATTTCAATTCAGCCACTGGCGCCAGCATCATGACAAATCCGATCACAGTACCGAGCAGGCCGAGTTTTACGAGCAGTCCGCAGATGAACCAGCCAACTTCGTGCTGACCTCTCAAACGCTCTGCCATCACCTGCGCCAGCAGGTGGCTGTCCTGGTTTGGTTGATGCACTTGCAACGAACCGCGCATTGCGGCTATCCCGGCAATAAACTGACCGGAGAGGGAATCCTTTACGGGTAGCTTGTTTTCTATCCACCAACGATTACTGCCCGGGCCGGGTGGATTCGCGGTTGTGAACTGAATGATCTGGTCGAGTGCACTGTTTTCATGCGATAAAAACAGTGCCCTTGTAGCGCAGTGAGTGGTCGCCAGCACAAACAACAGCAGGATGATCAGTGTGATGTGGCTGGGATCTGACAGTAAAGCGGATTGCAGCAGACCTTGATCCCAAAACAACCAACTGATGAACGACAAGATGCCGAATAACAGTAGCCATTGTAAAACTAAGGTATAGGGTGTTTTGGCATGTCGCACTTCAAGGTACCCGCTGTTGAATCGAATCCTGCTTCATGTTGTATAGATGAAAAGCATGCTCCGTGCCATTTCCCTCCATTGCACCCATGTCACTCATCATCAATTGTCACATGGGTGTGGCTGATAAAGGTGTTCATATATTGAGCATTGTCGACATTTTTTGAACAATCGTCGTTGTGAGGCCTCGTTAGATATGGATGTATTGCCGATGTTGGCTTTTCAGCCGATGCCTTGTATGTCGATGACTATAGAGAGCAGGCACAAATGTTGCTATTACTTAACTCATTCAAATTCATTAAATATCGGTGTCATACCAACCAGGGGAGATTCTAACAATGGCAAGGTTGAAGTTCTCTTTAGCCACACTATTTGCGGTCGTAGTGATTTTTCCGCTTTCTGCCGCGCATGCAAAGGATCAGCAAATGTTGGCTCTGGCCAATGCTTCAGGTTGTTTTATCTGTCACAAGATAGCGCCTGACGCAGCTAGCGATGAACTGCCGCTCGCGCCGAGTTATCAGGAGATCGCGTTACGCTACCGAGGTGACAAAGATGCTTTCAGCCGTTTACTGGATCGGGTGCTGCATGGCACGGTCTATCAGGATCAGGTATGGGAGGGTGAGATCGGGATGCGGTTCATGCCGCCGAATGTGAATGTCTCACGAGAAGATGCATCCTCGCTTGTTCACTGGATACTTAAGCTGGATATTGATCCACAGATGGCGAAGAGGCTTATGCATCACGACAGAATGCTTACTCTCTCCACCGTAAGCGGTTGTACGATCTGTCATCGAATGGATCCTGTCAATGTGTCGCGTGTTATTCCACTCGCACCATCATTCAGGGAGGTGGCCGCGCACTACCAGGATCGACCGGGCAATAAGGACAGATTGCTGGAATCAATACTGCAGGGCACCCAGGGTAACCAAAAAATATGGCAAAACGTCAATATGCTCTATATGCCACCGAATGTGGCCTTGAAAAGAGAGGATGGTGTCAAGCTGATAGAGTGGATACTCTCTCTCGATACCAAAGGGGTACCTAGGCAGATGGAGCCACCTGCGGGCATGGGTTCGTCAAGACAGTGAACTGTTGTGCCAGACGCGCCATCCGAACGACTACTGTTGGATATGCTCGCAACGGCAGAAAAATCGATATTGATTTCCTGAGTGTACAGATTTCACGCGTTTCTGTTCAGAAACTGCACATCTTAGGTGGGTGTTGCTTTGACGGTGTTTATGGATCAGGCGATAACCCAAGATTTATATATCTGTAATTTAGGCATTTATAGGTAAATCACTGTAGAAATTATGGTTGGATGTTGCAGGAGTTTTGTTGGTATGTATCTTGAAAGTCGATCATTGTTGCCTCTGGTGGTATTCAGGGTGACACTTTCATAAACCTCAAAAAGCAGATAGGAGTGAGAACAACGATGCAAAAATGGTCAAAACCGATGTTTCAAAACATGCGATTTGGATTCGAAATCAATCTGTATGTGAAAGTACGATAACTTCGGTCTTGCGTAGAAGATGGGGCGGGGGAGCGTTGCTCTCCCGCCTTTTTAGTTTCCGTTTGATCCCGGATCGGATTCAAAAGCCGCCGATATGCCAAATGTATATTTTGGTTTCAAGCTGATGTTCCGGGTCATAATGAGTGATCGTCCAGTCGTGAAACCATCCGCTGTATTCAGTAGACGCCTTGTGCATTGAGAAAGGTGCCGAGTTCTTTATCGCTTTTAAAAATGTGGATAAGCACCCAGTCGGATGAGACATCGTAATCAGAGCGAAAGGTCGGGCTTTTTCCGCCAGTGACACCCTCAACCAGATTATTCAGATGCTGCAGTAATACATGGTGCTCGTGTAGATGCTGCTCATACCCCGGATAGTTATGCTTTTTCATCAACTCATCTTCGGTGGAGAAGTGAGTTTTTGTGTGTTCATACAGCTCAACCAGCAGTTTTTGCAGAGTCTCTTTATCAGCACACTTTTCCACAGAGGTGTGGAGGCTATTAACAATATTGAGCATTTCCTGATGTTGGTCGTCTATTATTCTGACGTTGGCACTGAATTCTTCGCTCCATGTAACGATCGGCATATTGTTCTCTCTATTGCATGATTTTTTGTGCTAGGGCCTGTTAACACTAATCCAATACGCCCTGTTAACCGATGCTCTTTCCACAAACTTGTTTAAATACATCAACAACTCTGCCAAATTATGGGACATTCTGAAAGAAATCACCTTAAATTCCCGTGAAATTCTGTAATGGTCCCGGGGTTATCTATCCGGCGCAGTCGAATTCTAAACACCGAACGGGTGTATGCGATGTGTAAAGCTGCTTACCTATCGAGGGGCGGATTGGCAGATTACCCTCAATTATTTTGTGTAAATATACACTAACTTCAGTTTGCTGCACCTGAAGATTGGATAGTTATATTTCAAAAATCATCTAAACTGATAAGCAATTATCCATTGCTATAGGCTATATTACCCCCCACATCCGGTAAATTCTCAACGAAAACAATAGGTAATCCATGCGGATGAGTTTGGCGCGTGGTTTGCAGATAGTGGTTTCACTGATCCCTGTTGGAGTCTGAAATGTCCAATCCTCCCAATGTGCTGATCCTCGGTATAGGAAACCTGCTCTGGGCCGATGAGGGCTTCGGTGTCCGTGCATTGGAATCACTTCAGCGTCATTATCGATTTTCTGACAATGTCCGTCTCCTGGACGGGGGCACCCAAGGTATCTATCTGGTTCATCATATCCGCGAGGCGGAGATACTGGTGGTCTTCGATGCGGTGGACTACGGTCTGCCCGGCGGCAGCCTCAAGCGAGTGGAGGATGGTGAGGTACCCAAATTTATGGGCGCCAAGAAGGTGAGCCTGCATCAGACCGGGTTTCAAGAGGTGCTCGCCATGGCGGAGATGCTCGGTGATTATCCCAGGCATCTTCTCCTGATAGGTGTACAGCCTGTTGAACTGGAGGACTACGGCGGCAGTTTACGGGAACCTGTACGCGCTCAGATAGAACCAGCGATCGCAATGGTTCTGGACTATCTTCAGGGATTCGGCGTCGAGGCCCAACGACGAGAAACACCATTATCACCGGACATAGGTTTACAGGGTGCGATTTCCGACATCCGGCGCTATGAGAATGAACGACCCTCGGCACAGCATGCCTGCCGGGTCGGTGATGCAAGGGTTCTGACATCATCGCAATTTGATCTGGCCTATCGTCCTGTTCGGCTTGAACGGGACGCCATTCATGTGGATGTGGATGCGCATCTCGATAAATACCGTAGCAAGGTGGATCTGTGATGTGTATCGGTATACCGATGCGGGTCCTCTCCACACTACCGGGTCAAGCGGTATGTGAGGGGTTGGGTGAACAGCGCAGGGTGGATACCTTGCTGGTAGGTGAGCAGCAGGTTGGTACCTGGTTATTGGTATTTCTCGATACCGCCCGCGAGGTGTTGAGTCCGGCCAGGGCAAGGGAGATAAAACAGGCATTACAGGCTCTTGAGCTGGCCATCCAGGGTGAAACAGAGATTGAATATCTGTTTGATGATCTGGTGAATCGCGAACCGCAACTGCCGGAACATCTTCGGTTGGATAAATAGCAGGAGAGAACTATGCCGTCACCGCTGATCAATGACCTCATCGAGCAAAAAGGTATCGCCACGATTAATGAGCGTTCGCTTGGGGATTTTGTCAAAGCGCATAAACAGTGTCTGCTCTTCTTCACCGAGAATCCGGTACAGTTTCCCGAAAGCAATGATGTGGCAGTGGTGTTGCCGTTGCTGATGGAGACATTCGGTGACCGTTTTCAGGTGGCCATCGTCGAACGTGACAGTGAACATCAATTGCATGCACGCTTTCCCTTCGATAGCTGGCCTGCGTTGGTAATGTTGCGTGAGGGTGCTTATGTCGGTGCGATTTCCCGCATGCAGGACTGGGATGTCTACCTCACTGAGATCGAACGCCTGCTGAACACCCAACCCTCTGCCACACCGGGTTTCAGAATTCCTGTCGTTAGTGCCGTTGGGCATTGCCATTAACTGGAGTGACATTCACCATGAATGAAATCGACATACCTGTGAGTGTCACTGGTCCGGGTTCGCAGCCGGCGGAAAATGATGGGGCGTCACTCGACATCCTGCAACTCCCCGATGAGATGTCTACCTTCTCCATGCCTGAGATGCCGGAACCCGATCAGGTGCAGGATCTCGATAGCGGCATGGCGGCATTGACCGAGCTGGATGAGGTATTGCAACACCAGGCAAAAGTGAGGGACATCAAGCCTGAGGTTGTCGATATCACACACCTGGACAGGGAGAACAGCAGTCTGGTCGATCAGGTTCTCGGTGAGGGCGAGGTGAGCATGGTCTACCGGAGTGCCGATACCAGCGCCAGAATACAGGAATCGGTTATGGCGGGAATCTGGCGCATCAGATATTACAATCAGCAGGAAGAAACCACCGTAGACACGATTGAAGTGGCGCGGGTACCCAGATTGTGTCGACGCCATGTCTTCAGTCAGGCAGCGCATCGGGCCGATAGCCAACTCAAGTCGATACCCGAGGGGGTCTTGAATGCGCCCCCGCTGCTTGCTGAGATCAATGACAAGGTCTCTGAGTATCGACCCGGTAAGGAGAGTCATGTCATAAATCTTACGTTGTTGCCACAGACAGAACAGGATCTGGCATTCCTGATTGAGCGTTTGGGCGAGGGATCGCTCACCATACTCTCTCGTGGTTACGGCAACTGCCGCATCACCAGCACAGCAGTGCAAAATGTCTGGTGGGTGCAATATTTCAACTCTCAGGATAAAAACATTCTCAATACCCTGGAGATCGGTGACGTGCCGGCAGTCGCTGCCGCCGCCAACGAAGACATTCAGGAGAGTGCCCGGCGCCTGAATGAGATTATGGAGGCCTACCGGTGAGCGATGCCTTCTTTGCCGGTTCCTACGGTGGAAATGCCCAAAAGCTCCATGATGACAGCCGGTTGGAGTGCAAGATCTGTTGGTATATCTACGATCCCGCCGAGGGCGATACCTATTGGCAAATACCACCCGGGACACCTTTCTCTCAGTTGCCCCCACACTGGAGTTGTCCGAATTGCGACGGCAACAAACGCGACTTCATGGTAGTGAGGGATACATCGTGATCTGTCCCGACTATCTCATTCAAGGCCTGGAGAAACAGTTTCGGCAGATTCAGCAGGAACGCATGGAAGGATTACCGTTGCTCAATCCGGCCCTGCGCGTGGAGGCAGTGGGATTTCGTGAATGGAACGGCCTCTGTCTCGGTGTCTTGGTCACCCCTTGGTTCATGAACCTGATGTTGTTGCCGCCGGAAGGGGACAGCTGGAAAGCCACGAAGGTTGGCGATAAACAACTCTACCAAATGCCCTCCGGTCCCTACGAGTTTATTGTTTGCGAAGAGGAGGGGATCGGCCGCTACCAGATGTGTTCTCTCTTTTCACCCGTCTTCGAGTTTGCCGACCAGGCCACGGCAGTAGCCACGGCAGAGGCTGTAATGGATGCCCTTATGCGGGTTGAGCATCGTGATACGATTTCAACACGTGAAAGCGAAATCGAACGATTCTGGAAGGGTGAGCCCGATGAGCAGGCGGTTGACGGGCAAGACGGTTCAGTGCAAGAGGAAAGACCGACGATCAGCCAGCGCCTGGAACAACCGCTGAGTCGTCGTGATTTGTTGCGCGGCGGGGCGAAACAGAACCTGGATGCAGATGCATGAACGTTGAGGGTGAACTCCACATTAAGCTATATCGCCGGCAGGCGCGAATAGAAAAAGTCGCCATTAGCTCGACTCGTCCATTGCAGTTAACCCATCTGTTCGAAGGTAAATCGGTGAAGGAGCTGCTGAGCATGCTTCCCATGCTCTACAGTGTTTGCGCCACCGCCCAGGCATCGGCGGCGGCTCAGGCATGCCGCCAGGCGATGGGTATACATGGGAATGCCCGGATCGAGTTGGCGGAGAGTATGCTAGTCACGGTGGAGACCGCCCGGGAACATTTATGGCGTATCCTCATCGACTGGTCCAATTTTGTCGAGAAAGCGGTCGATCGCGCCTTGGTCGCATCCCTCTCAAATCTGCTGCCGATGGCAAAACATGCGTGCTTCAATGACAGTGACCTGTTCACACTGCAGCCACGTCTGGTGGTGGATCAGGAAAGGTTCTCCACAGTCATTGAACAGATCGCGAAAACAGCTGCCGATTCGGTCTTTGCACTAGCGCCTGCTGACTGGTATGCATATGCTGATATCGAGGATTTCGATGTTTGGCTCGAACAGACAGCGACACCCACATCAACTCTGTTGCGGCGGATAAGGGACGAACAATCGGCACGACTGGCGGATGGTGGCTCCTACCCTTTACCCCCTATCGATCCGCAGGCGATATGTCAGCGTCTGTCCGAGGAAGATGCCGACCAATTTATTGCTGCCCCCGAGTGGAAAGGCGCTGTCTTCGAGACGACACCAATGACCCGAATGGCCCCCCATCCACTGTTGCGACAACTGACGAAGCTGTATGGCTTTGGCCTGATGACACGCCTGGTGGCCCGGTTATTGGAGTTGGCTTCCATACCGGCAAGGCTGAACGGACAGATGCAGGCATTGATCGAAGATCGCATTGATGGCGGCGCCCCGATGGCCGGATCGGGAGCGGATGAGGGCTTGGGTCAGGTGGAAGCGGCACGCGGGCGGTTGATACACCGTGCCGTACTGGATAAGGGTATGATTTCCGGATATCAGATAGTGGCGCCCACGGAGTGGAATTTTCATCCCCGAGGGGTGGTCGCCAGAGGATTGCTGAGCCTCCCTGCACGGGAGATCGATACATTGAAACGGCATGCCGACCTTTTCATCAACGCAGTCGATCCCTGTGTCGGTTATCGGCTTGAGATCGTCTGATGCACGAGATGTCCCTGTGTGAGGGTGTGCTTCAGGTGCTGGAGGAGCAAGCCGTGACGCAAGGATACAGCATGGTCAAGCGGGTCTGGCTGGAGATCGGTGCCCTATCGGGTGTGGAGCCCGAGGCAATGCGTTTCGGTTTCGACGCGGTGATGAAAGGCACGCTTGCCGACAGTGCCCGACTGGAGATAATCCATCTGCCTGGCGAGGCCTGGTGTATGCAGTGCAGTAAGCCGGTTCAGGTAGCGGCCCGCTATGAGGCCTGTCCGGAGTGCGGCAGTTATCAGTTGCAGGTGACCGGCGGTGACGAGATGCGGATCAAGGAGCTGGAAGTCGAGTAACTCATAGAGTTACCAGTTTTTAGTTATTAGTTTTTAGTGTTTAGTTTTTAGTTTTGAGTTGGAAGGTAGCAGGGTTTGGTGCGTGCGCTTAACTAAAAACCAAGAACTCAAAACTCAAAACTCTTTATTCGAGGTGTTTATTATGTGTACGGTTTGCGGTTGTGGTGAAGGTGAGACACAGATCGAGGGTCAGGATCATCAACACGATCATGGTCACCACCACCATCATCATGATGAGAATGAAAGTCAGGGGCATACCCATGATTACGGTCAGGGACCGGCCCATGCCCATGCGCCGGGACTCTCTCAATCGAGAATGGTGCAGATCGAGCAGGACATACTCAGTAAGAACAATCAGTATGCCGCTACCAACCGGAACTACTTTCAGCAGCACGGCATATTGAGTCTCAATCTGGTCTCAAGCCCGGGATCGGGCAAGACGACCCTATTGACCCGTACCATCGGCGATCTGCGGGCGGAGTACGCCATCAGTGTTATCGAGGGTGATCAACAGACAGCGAATGATGCGGAGCGGATACGCGCTACCGGGGCAAAGGCATTACAGATCAATACCGGTAAAGGATGCCACCTGGATGGTCACATGGTAGGCCATGCCCTGGAGACGCTGAAACCGGATCAGGGGAGTCTGCTGTTTATCGAGAATGTGGGTAACCTGGTCTGTCCGGCCGCCTTCGATCTGGGTGAGGCGCATAAGGTGGCGATTCTCTCCGTGACCGAGGGTGAGGACAAGCCGATCAAATATCCCGATATGTTTCATGCCGCCGATCTGATGTTGCTGAACAAGATCGATCTGCTGCCCTATCTCGATTTCGATGTGCAGCGTTGTATCGAGTATGCCCAACGCATCAACCCCAAGATTAAGGTATTGCAGCTTTCCGCCACCACCGGTGAGGGGATGCAGAACTGGTATCAGTGGATTGCCGCCAGCCGGCAGATGGCGCAGGTCGGAAATCCGGCGGTGCCGGCTTAGATGACTAGCCGCAAATAGACGCGAATCACCGCAAATGAACGCGAATATTATCTGGGTGTCGTTGAGACGCAGTAACATCGTAATGACAGTATATAGGATCAAGAATTAGCGAAAATTTGCGGTGATTCGCGTTCATTTGCGGCAGGATGCAGGATAAAAAACATCCATTACGCTTTATTTGCAATGACAAAATGACTGAGGAGTGACCGAACATGTGCTTGGCTATACCCGCAAAAGTGGTCGCCATCGACGAGCTGGGCGAGAACGCCACCGTGATGTTGGGTGAGGTGAAGAAAGAGGTCTCCCTGGCGCTGGTCGACGATGTCTCAGTGGATGACTTTGTGCTGATCCATGTGGGCTACGCACTCAACAAGGTGAGCGAAGAGGAGGCCGAGAAGACCCTCCGGTTATTTGCTCAAGCGGGAGTGACGCCATGAAATATGTTGACGAATTCCGCCAGCAAAAACTGGCCAGGCAGCTGGCGGATGCGATACGCCACGAGGCGGACAGGGGGCGCGAATATCATCTGATGGAGTTTTGCGGTGGCCATACCCATGCCATTTTTCGTTATGGTGTGCAGGATCTGATGCCCGACAATGTGAGGTTTGTACATGGTCCGGGATGTCCGGTCTGTGTGCTGCCAATCGGCCGTATCGATGAGGCCATCCATCTGGTGGAGGCCCATGATGTGATTCTCTGTACCTATGGCGATCTGCTGCGGGTTCCGGCCAGTGGGCGTAAGAGCCTGATCCGGGTCAAGGCGGCGGGGGGTGATGTGCGGATGGTCTATTCCACCCAGGACGCACTTAGAATCGCCCGTGAGAATCCGGACCGGGAGGTGGTCTTCTTCGCCATCGGCTTCGAGACCACCACGCCTCCCAGCGCGGTGGCGCTGCGTCAGGCAAAGGCGGAGGGTCTGAGCAACTTCAGCCTGTTCTGTAATCATGTGCTGACCCCCGCGGCCATCCAGAACATCCTCGAATCCCCCGAAGTGCGGGAGTTGGGATCGGTCTCCATCCACGGCTTCTTCGGGCCCTCCCATGTCAGCTCCATCATCGGCAGCCGGCCCTACGAGTATTTTGCCCAGGAGTTCCAGCGTCCGGTGGTGATCGCCGGCTTCGAGCCGCTGGATGTCATGCAATCGGCCCTGATGCTGATCCGCCAGCTTAACGAAGGACGTTATGTGGTGGAGAACGAATACACAAGAGTGGTCAGTCGCGAGGGCAACTGCAAGGCCCAGCAACTGGTAGCAGAGACATTCGAGCTGCGCAGAAGTTTCGAGTGGCGGGGATTGGGTCAAGTACCCTACAGCGCCCTGAAGATCAAACAGGACTATGCCTCGCTCGATGCTGAGCGGCGCTTCTCCATACCCGTCTCCCAGGCTAAGGATGTCAAGGGTTGTGAATGTCCGGCGATCCTGCGCGGTGCCAAGCGACCCACCGACTGCAAATTGTTCGGTACGGTCTGTACCCCGGACAACCCCATGGGTTCCTGCATGGTCTCATCCGAGGGTGCCTGCGCCGCCTATTGGAGTTACGGCCGTTTCCGTCAATCCAATAAAAAGAGCGCATGATGTTGAATATGCCATTAGGCGTTATCAGTCCGCGAATAAACGCAAATGTTTAAAAAGAGATGTAGGGTGCGGCTTGCCGCACCGCCCGGGGTTCCTGGTTCCCACGCAAAAGCATGGGAACTAATAGGAATTATTAGGAATGAGATCGCCAATGAACCTTAACGAACATAAATATATTACCAATGAATTTGCGTTTATTAGCGTTCATTTGCGGACCGCATTTATACAGACTTAATACGGAGTGGTACGATGAATGCTGTGGTAAAACGCTTTCCCCTTCGCCTCGACACACGCGGTGCCAGGATCGATATGACGCATGGCAGCGGCGGTCGGGCCATGGCACAGCTGATCGAAGAGCTGTTTCTCAAACACTTCGATAATGAGCTGCTGAGGCAAGGCAACGACCAGGCAGCCTTCGATGTCTCTGCAGGAAGCATGGTCATGAGCGTGGATGGCCATGTCATCTCACCGCTCTTTTTCCCCGGTGGCGATATCGGTTCATTGGCGGTACACGGTACGCTGAATGATGTCGCCATGTCCGGTGCGCGGCCACTCTATCTGTCGGCAGGATTTATCCTGGAAGAGGGTTTTCCCCTGGCCGACCTGGATCGGATCGTCGCCAGTATGGGAAGCGCTGCCGGCGAGGCCGGCGTACCGGTGGTCACCGGCGATACCAAGGTGGTGGAGAAGGGCAAGGGTGACGGCGTTTTCATCACCACCACCGGCATCGGCGTGGTACCGGAGGGTATCAACATATCGGGAGATCGCGCCCAACCCGGCGACAAGATCATCGTCAGCGGCAGCATCGGTGATCATGGGGTGGCGATCATGTCGAGCCGTGAGAATCTGGAGTTCGAGACTACCATCGAATCCGACTCGGCAGCACTCCACGGATTGGTACAAAAAATGGTAGAGACTGTCCCGGATATCCACTGCTTGCGGGATCCGACCCGCGGCGGTCTCGCCACCACGCTCAACGAATTGGCCATGCAGTCTGCTGTCGGCATGCATCTGGTGGAAGCGGAGATACCCATGAAAGCGGCGGTTACTTCCGCCTGCGAATTGCTGGGGCTCGATCCCCTCTATGTGGCCAATGAAGGCAAACTGATCTGTATCTGTTCGGCCGAGGATGCCGACCGGTTGTTGCCGGTCATGCGGGAGGATCCCCTGGGGCGTGACAGCCGGATCATCGGTGAGGTGGTCGAGGATGAACACCACTTTGTCCAGATGGAGACCATGTTCGGTGGCAACCGGGTGGTCGATTGGCTCTCCGGCGAGCAGTTGCCACGAATCTGCTGACACCGATATGAGATGAATGGTTAAGAGTAAAAGTCCGCCAATGAACGCTAATGAACGCAAATGTTTAATGCGCGATGTAGGGTGCGGCTGGCTTGCCGCACCGATCGGGAATTTTTTGAGAATGAGACAGCAAATGAACCTAATCAAACACAAATATATCATCAATGAATTTGCGTTTATTAGCGTTCTTTTGCGGACTAATAAAAGAAATTGTACGTGGCACTATCTGTCAACTACGTTGCGGCAATGAATAGTCGGATATAAGCATGCGCATCCTGTTTCTCACCCACGCCTTCAACAGCCTCAGTCAACGGCTCCACGTGGAGCTGCGGGCCATGGGGCATGAGGTGTCGGTTGAGTTCGACATCAACGATGCCGTGGCGTTGGAGGCAGTTGGTCTCCACCGGCCCGATCTGATTATCGCTCCCTTTCTCAAGCGGGCAATCCCCGAATCGATTTGGCGTAACCATGTCTGTCTTGTAGTCCACCCCGGCATCAGGGGCGATCGAGGGCCTTCATCCCTCGACTGGGCAATCCTCAAGGATGAGAGACATTGGGGGGTTACGGTACTCCAGGCCAATGGGGAGATGGATGCGGGCGATATCTGGGCCAGTGTGAAGTTCGAGATGCGTGAGACGGCTAAAGGGAGTCTCTATCGCAACGAGGTGACCGAGGCAGCCGTTGAGGCCGTCATGTTGGCAGTGGAGCGTTTTCAGGCAGGTGACTACCAACCCCAAACCCTGGAGCAGGTATGTACAACACAGCGGGGTGGATGGCAACCACTGGTCAGGCAGACGGACAGGGCCATCGATTGGCAACGTGACACTACCGCGGAGGTGTTACGCAAGATACGCAGCGGTGACGGAGTCCCAGGTGTCCTGGATGAGCTCTTTAAGCGGCAGTTCTATCTTTACGATGCCTGGCCGGAGACGACCCTAAGGGGCAAACCCGGCGAACCGATCGCCCGCTGCGGGCCGGCAATCTGCCGCGCGTCAGTTGATGGCGCAGTCTGGATCGGTCATCTGCGGGAGAGGGAGGGCGAGCATCCATTCAAGCTGCCCGCCACCCATCTGTTGGCACAGAAGGTCGCTGACTTGCCGGAGATCGAAGCTGATGCTGATTCCGGCTACCGGGAAATCTGGTATGAAGAGGTGGAGGGTGTGGGGCTGCTCCATTTTCCCTTCTATAACGGCGCCATGGGTACCGCCCAATGTGAAGCTTTGTTGGCGGCTTTGCGCGATGCGAAACGCCGGGACACAAGGGCGATAGTATTGATGGGCGGACCGGATTACTGGTCCAACGGCATGCACCTGAATATGATTGAGGCGGCCTCCAGCGCAGCTGATGAGTCGTGGCGCAATATCAATGCCATCGATGATCTCGCTCGTGAAATCATACAGACAGAAAACCATCTTACCGTGGCCGCGCTGCAGGGTAACGCCGGGGCCGGTGGCGTGTTTCTGGCCAGGGCCGCCGATGAAGTATGGGCCCGTCGCGGAGTGATACTCAATCCTCACTACAAAGATATGGGCAATCTCTTCGGTTCAGAGTATTGGACCTATCTGTTACCCCGCTATAGCGGTGATGAGAGTGCGACACAGATTGTCGAGAGTCGCCTGCCCATCGGGGCCGATGAAGCAAAGGCGTTAAACCTGATCGACAAAGTAATTGATGAACCGGATGCCGGTTTCGTTTCAGCTGTTCGCCAACTGGCAACCAGCATGATCCGCACCCCGGCATTTACTGAACGTCTACTTTATAAGAATGCACGAAGGCAGGCCGATGAGGCGATCAAGCCGCTGGCCCGCTATCGTGAGGAGGAATTGGAACAGATGAAACGCAACTTCTACGGATTCGATCCGAGCTATCATGTGGCCCGCTATAACTTCGTCTATAAAGTTCCGAAATCCCGCACACCCCTGACCCTCGCCAATCATCGTTGGACCAAAGTGGTCAGGAGGGTGTCATGAACACGCTGCCCACAGTCCTGATCGTGGATGATGAGGTGCGCAGTCTGGAGACACTGCAGCGTATCCTGGAAGACGATTTCGACGTGAAGACAGCGGAGAATGTCACTGAAGCGCGGAAAATCCTCGAGACCGACTGGGTGCAGATTATCCTCTGCGATCAGCGGATGCCGGAGATCACCGGTGTGAAGTTTCTCAAACAGGTACGTGAGCAGTGGTCCGAGGTGATTCGGATGATCATCTCAGGTTATACCGACTCCGAAGATATCATCAGCGCTGTCAACGAAGCAGGCATCTACCAGTTCGTTACCAAGCCCTGGCATCCTGACAGTCTGATCCTGTTGTTGAAGAATGCGGCCCAACTCTTCGAACTGCAGCGAAAGAATGAAATCCTCTCGGTTGAGCTGAAGATGTCGCCGAGCCGCTTGCAGTCCGCCATGGATCAGAAACGCAAGCGTCTGCGGGACGATTACCGTTGTGACGATCAGATCGTGCGCAGCCCCGAGAGCGGTATGAATCATGTGTGTGAGAAGATCCGCAGGGTTTCGCCATATGATGTCTCGGTACTGCTCACCGGAGAATCGGGCACTGGCAAGGAGCTGGCGGCACGGGCGTTGCACTACAACAGTCAGCGTTGGGACCAGCCCTTTGTTGTGGAGAACTGCGGCGCGCTGCCAGATGAGTTATTGGAAAGCGAACTCTTCGGCTATAAGAAAGGGGCCTTTACAGGTGCGGTGGAGGACCGGGCGGGAATCTTCGAACGGGCCAATGGCGGTACGGTGTTCCTCGATGAAATCGGCGAGGTTTCACCCGCTTTTCAGGTAAAGCTGTTGCGGGTCTTGCAGGAGGGTGAGATACGCCCTTTGGGCAGCAGCCAGACGCGGCAGGTCGATATTCGGATCATCGCCGCCACCAACCGGGATCTGGAGCAGGAGGTGCGCGAGGGGCGTTTTCGTGAGGATCTCTATTACCGGCTTGCCACCGTCACCATTCATCTGCCCGCATTGCGTGAGCGCAGGATGGACATCCCGTTGATCGCCCAGTCCATCCTGGAGGTCTCGATGGGGCAGTTGGGTAAGCATGTAAAGGGATTCACAGAAGAAGCCTTGGCCTGTATGCAGGCCTACCATTGGCCAGGCAATGTCCGTGAGTTGCAGAATGAAATCCGGCACATGCTGGTTATGAGCGATAGCGAACTGCTGAGTGCGGACATGCTCTCGCCTCGGGTGCTGCAGGCGGCGCCGGAAGAGGACGAAGCCGACTTGAAAGTTATGAACGGACTGGACGGCACACTTAAGGAAAGAGTCGAATCACTGGAGGCGCGCATCCTCAAGGAGTGCCTAATCCGCAATCGTTGGAACAAGAGCCAGGCCGCGAAAGAGCTGGGCTTGTCCCGGGTCGGACTGCGCAGCAAACTGGAACGATACGGGCTTGAAAAAATCGAGCAATTGCACGAGAGCCAGGACGTGGTGGGTAGTTGAATGAGTTTTTTCAGTCCGCAAATGAACACAAATGTTTTCATTCTGCATTCCCACGCAGGCGCGTGGGAACGAGAAATCTGGACATTTGCGTTTATTCGCGTTCATTCGCGGACTCACGATACAGGGAGTAGTCATGGTTGAAACCAAAACACGCCTCAAAAACAGCCTGATAGATAAGGTTGTCATGGATGAATCGTTGCAGTTGAATGAGACAACCGAGAGTGCATGGATCGATGTTATCCAGAAGATGGATAAGGTTTATGCCGATCTGGTTCACTACCAGGTGGAGTTGGAACAGAAGAACGCCGAATTGGAAGAGGCGCAGCAGTTCATTCGAAGCGTACTCGAATCGATGAGGGAGGTATTGATTGTCTGCGATACCGGCGGCCGGATTTTACAAGTGAATCAGGCGCTGGAGGACCTTACCGGGAGGCTGGAGAGGGAACTGTTGAATTGTCCGTTCAATGAACTGTTCGGCCTCGAATCGCAGCCTCTGGTTGAACACTTCTCGGAAAAACTGGGCAATGATGACGTTGTCGATTGTGAGGTCAATCTGCTTACCCAGGGAGGTGGGTTCATGCCGTTGGCGATGAACTGCTCCTCCCGTTACGACATCAAGGGAAAACTCTTGGGTATGGTGCTGATCGGCCGGCCGGTAGGTGAGCTGCGTCGTGCCTATGAGGCTCTGAACAAGGCTCATATCGATCTGAAACAGACCCAGGAACACCTGGTGCACTCCGAAAAGATGGCCTCGCTTGGCCGCTTGGTGGCCGGGGTGGCGCATGAGCTTAATAATCCCATCAGCGTGGTATTCGGGAATATGCACGCCCTGAAGCGCTACGGTGAGCGTATCAACAACTACATAGCGGATGTGAATAAACATCTCGACCCGGATCTGCATAGGGAGCTGAGAGAAAAATATCGGATAGACAAGATTGAATCCGATATGGGGCCGTTGATTGAGGGAACCATGGAGGGCGCGGAGCGCATCAGTAATATCGTGCTCGATCTGCGTCGTTACTCAGGTATCCAGAAAGAGCAACCGGAACCCTTTGAACTGAAGCATGTGGTGATGACAGCAACCGAGTGGGTGATTAAGGCCTCAAGGGAGAAACCCGAGGTGCGTTATGAACTGCTCGACAGCTGTGTGATCAGGGGGCGCCAGGGCCAGGTGCATCAGATTCTGATCAATCTGATACAGAATGCCATCGATGTGATGGAGCGTCAGGCAGAGAAACTGATCACTATAGGTTGCGACAGAGACGACAAGGATGTCCGGATTCGTATTCACGACAGCGGACCGGGTGTCGCCGAGGGTGACATGAATAAACTCTTCGATCCCTTCTATACCACTAAGGAGGTGGGAAAGGGAACCGGTTTGGGACTCTATATCAGTTATGGATTGGCACGGGATATGGGGGGTGACCTGTCGGCTGAAAACAGTGTCGATGGCGGTGCCATATTCACCTTAACCCTGCCGTTGAAGGTGAAAGCCGATGGCTGATGAGGATCGGCAACCACTGAATCTGCTGTGGCTGCAATCAGGCGGTTGTGGCGGTTGTTCACTCTCAATGCTCTGTGCAGAGGGGCCGGACCTGTTTACCGCATTGGAGAGTGCCGGTATTCATATCCTCTGGCACCCCTCCATCAGCGAGGCTTCGGGATCTGAGTTCATCGAACTGCTGGAAACCATCATTCATGGTGAGCAACGTCTCGACTTGCTCTGCCTTGAGGGTTCCGTGGTATGTGGACCCAACGGTAGTGGAAAGTTTCACCGACTTGCCGGTACGGGAGAGGCGATGATGAAGTGGCTGGCGCAGCTTGCCGCTGTGGCCGGTCATGTCATCGCAGTGGGAAGCTGCGCTGCCTTTGGCGGTATCACAGCCGCCGGCGGCAATCCCAGTGAATCCTGCGGGCTGCAGTATGACGAAACGGTCATCGGCGGGCTTCTGGGCAAGGAGTTCCTGGCGCAGTATGGCTTACCGGTGATCAATATCGCCGGTTGTCCCGTGCATCCCAACTGGGTGACCGAGACCTTGTTGCAGATCGCCTCCGGTGAACTGCAGCGGGAGCATCTCGATGAATGGGGTAGACCGCGCAATTATGCCGATCATCTGGTCCATCACGGCTGTCCCCGAAACGAGTTCTATGAGTACAAAGCGAGTGCGGAAAAGCCATCCGATCTGGGCTGCATGATGGAGCACATGGGTTGCCTCGGCACTCAGGCCCATGCCGATTGCAACACCCGGCTCTGGAACGGGGAAGGCTCCTGCCTGCGTGGCGGCTATGCCTGTATCAACTGTACCGCCCCGGGCTTTGAGGAGCCCGGCCACCCCTTTACCGAAACACCGAAGATTGCCGGTATCCCGGTGGGTCTGCCCACCGATATGCCCAAGGCGTGGTTCGTGGCACTGGCATCCTTGGCGAAGGCGGCGACACCCACACGCTTGAAAGAGAATGCCGTAGCGGATCATATCCGGGTGCCACCCCGGCGGCGTCCGGGTAGTAAGTCATGAGCCGTCGCATCGTTGGGCCCTTCAACCGGGTAGAGGGCGATCTGGAAGTCGAGTTGGAGATTGAGCAGGAGAGGGTGAAGTCGGCCCGGGTCTCCTCGTCCCTGTTTCGCGGTTTCGAGCAGATGCTTCAGGGCAAGGAGCCGGGGGATGCCCTGGTCTATACACCGAGAATCTGCGGTATCTGCTCCGTCTCCCAATCGGTCGCGGCGGCCCGGGCGTTGGCGGCCCTGCAGGGTGTGACGCCACCGCTGAATGGTGAGCTGGCCATCAACCTGATCCTGGCCAATGAGAACGTGGCCGATCATCTGACTCACTTCTACCTCTTCTTCATGCCCGATTTCGCCCGCGAGACCTACCGCGGCGAACCCTGGTATCCCATGATCGAGTCGCGCTTCAGGGCGCAGAGCGGCAGTGCCGCAAGGGAGATGCTGCCGGCCCGGGCGCAGTTCATGCACCTGATGGGATTGATGGCGGGTAAGTGGCCGCACAGCCTGGCCATCCAGCCGGGGGGTACCACCCGGGCCGTCGAGATGCAGGAGCGGGCACGGCTGCGGGCGATCCTGTTTGGCTTTCGGCGCTTTCTCGAAACTACGCTCTATGGCGACACCCTGGAGAATATCGCAAGCCTGAATTCGATCGCAGCACTCGATCAATGGATCGATGCGCACGATCCAGGCAGCAGCGATTTCAGGCGTTTTCTCGAAGTGGCCAGGGCGCTCGACCTCCACCTGCTGGGTCGCGGTAATGACCGCTTCATGAGCTATGGTGTCTATCGGCAGCAGGGAGAGCCTGGATTCCGTCAAGGTCTCTGGGATGATGCCGAGCAGCCGCTGGAGACAGCGCTCATCACCGAAGATCTCAGTCACAGCTGGATGGTGCATCAAAAGAGCCCAAGGCACCCGTTCGACGGCATAACCTTGCCCGATGCGGATGTGGCAAATGCCTATAGCTGGTGCAAGGCGCCAAGGCTGGACGGGCGGGTGGTCGAGGTTGGCGCCTTGGCGCGACAGCAGGTGGACGGTCAGTCACTGGTCAGAGCGCTGGTTGCAGAGAGCGGCGGTAATGTGCGCAACCGGGTCATCGCACGTCTGCTGGAGATTGCCAGGGTGGTGATGCTTATGGAGACCTGGGTCATGGAACTCAAACCGGGCGAGGCCTTCTGCAATCACAAACCCTTCCCGCAGGTGGCCCAGGGATACGGCCTGGTGGAGGCAGCCCGCGGTAGCCTGGGACATTGGATCAAGGTTAAAAACGGTCACATACTCAACTACCAGATTATCGCCCCGACAACCTGGAACTTCTCCCCCCGAGATCACCAGGGTCAGCCTGGCGCCCTGGAACTCGCACTGGTGGATGCGCCACTCAGACCGGGGGAGAAGGACCCGGTATCGGTACAGCATATCGTCAGGTCATTCGACCCCTGTATGGTCTGTACGGTGCACTAATTAAGGAAAAACGTAACCCTTCTCCTTCCACCACTCGACCATCTTGTCATTGACGGCACCCCAGTCCACCCGGTCGGAGGGGCTGTTGGTACGTCCCATCTCGATAGCGGTCTTATCCAAATACTTCACGTACTCCTGTTTCAACGTTTCGGGTGCATGGGTGAAATGTTGAACGTCGCTCATGTTGTATCTCCGATTGATAAGATACTTAATTAATCGAATTAAGCGTTGTAGTTGTGTTGAGTTTTGATTTATCGACCAGGCACTCTTCTGAATCAACATAGAAATCATAAGGTATTGCGCTGTTCGATTGGATACATGGGTATTTTTTTATCTATTGGTGCTTTAGGCATTTACCGTTCGCGCCATTGATCGTTCAGAAACCGCCGAGTGGTTGTTGAAAGGGATTGTCTTTGTAGATTGCTGATACAATCCAAACCTGGCAGTTACACAAGACAATCCATGATAAAGAGTAGATATTCGATGCAATACCAATATGAACTGATCGAGTCTGACCCGGTCTATCGGGGATTTCTCAAAGTTAACCGCTATCGGTTGCGGCACGATCTCTATCTGGGGGGTAAGAGTGAAGAGCTGATACGTGAACGGCTCGAACAGCTGCGTGCGGTATCGGTCCTGCTCTATGATCCGAACCTGGATCAGGTTGTGCTTGTTGAACAGTTCAGAATCGGTGCGGTGGGTAAGGAGAAGATACCCTGGATACTGGAAACGGTGGGAGGTTTTACTCCGGTTGGGGAGAGCGATGAGTCGGTAGCCAGGCGAGAAGCGCTGGAGGAAGCTAATTGCGAGATTGGCCATATCGTGCATATCTGTGAATTCATGGTCAGCCCGGGCATATCCGTGGACCGTATATCTCTCTATTGCGGTGAGGTCGATGCATCCAATGCAGCAGGCGTGCATGGTCTCGACCATGAGGGAGAGGATATCCGCGTGGTAGTGATGGATAGCGAAAAAGCAATTGCAGAACTCTATACCGGACGCGCCAACTCGACCAGTATTATCATTGCCTTGCAGTGGCTGGCATTGAACCGTGAGAGGATCAGGAAGAAGTGGCTAACTTAGGGCCTGCTAACGCTAATCGGATTAGTGTTAACAGGCCCCAGCCTGCATCTAGCCGAATGATGCCTTGCATGCTTGTAGGTAGATGGATTGGCCGATCCTTCTGAAGGAGTAATCGAGCAACGCTGAATTAATCAGAGTTTTCCTAGGGCCTGTTAACACTAATCCAATACGCCCTGCTGGGGCTGTTTTTGTGCCCAGCAAGGCAGAATGAGCGTAGTGTAGTTATTCTACATGAGCGAATGATAACGCCGCTGGGGGCGAAAACAG
>NZ_MARB01000002.1 GCF_001715975.1 Candidatus Thiodiazotropha endolucinida
TTCCTTTACCTGCATTGGCTCTAGCACCGTCCCATAAAAAGCCATCAAGCAACGCTCTTTTGCCATGAAGCCGGATTCGATAAACAAACAGCAGTCACCTATAAGAGTTTTGATCCTTGGCATCCTGCTCATTGTTACTCTCCATCCACACCATCGGCATATAAGTATGGGGATAGCGGGAAACACTGCCGTAATGGCCCTGACGACAGTAGTCATTGTAGCGGTTGGTTTCGCCATTATCATCTATGCACCGGCCGCCACAATTAGGAAATACAAAGCTGAACCTTCCGTAAATGCCCTAGTGACATCAATTGATGTATGCTAAGCATGCAGAGTCTGGGATACAAGTAACGGGAGAGAACCGGTGCCAATACAACTGCAACTAAAAATTCTATTGTTGGCGCTACTCCTGATCATCACTGCATGCGGCCAGAAGGGACCGCTCTTCATGCCGGATAAGGTGCAACACGATAAAACGGCAGAAGCGCCAGGTTCATGAAACTCCATTTCACTAAAATGCACGGTCTCGGCAATGACTTTGTGGTAATCGATGCGATCAGTCAATCCATCGATTTATCACCAAAGACACTGCAAAAACTGGCAGACAGGCACTTCGGTATCGGTTGCGACCAAATATTGCTGATCGAACCCCCCGAATCGACCGATACCGATTTCTATTATCGGATCTACAATGCCGATGGCTCAGAAGTCGAGGCTTGCGGCAATGGCGCACGGTGCTTTGCCCGCTTTGTCAAAGAGAAGGGGCTGAGCACAAAATCTTCAATCCCGGTCGAAACCCTGGCAGGTAAGATTTCCCTGCGACACTTGGCTGACGGCCATGTGGAGGTCGACATGGGCGCTCCCATCTTCGAGCCTGCATTGATACCCTTTACAGCGCCACAACAGGCAAATACCTATCTCCTGGATGTCGACGATCAACAGGTATCATTGTCTGCGGTATCGATGGGAAATCCACATGCGGTGCTCATCGTACCCAGTGTCGATCAGGCGGATGTGGCAAAACTGGGACCATTGATCGAGAATCATCCCAGATTCCCGCATCGCACCAATGTAGGCTTCATGCAGATCGACCGCACCACAGAGATCCGATTGCGTGTGTTTGAGCGCGGCACCGGAGAAACGCTGGCCTGTGGCTCAGGCGCCAGCGCAGCCGTAGCAGCCGGCCGCCGGCTTGGTCTGCTTGATGAAGAGGTCTTGGTACACCTACCTGGCGGCGATCTTGTGGTAAAGTGGCACTCAGAAGGCCAACCCGTACTTATTGAAGGTCCGGCAGAGATCGTGTACGAAGGAACCATCGACCTATGAAACAAAAAGCCCCTAAAGAATCTACACAAGTGGATGAACTGGAAGAACAGGTGGTCGAATACCTGAATCACCACCCCGATTTCTTCGCTAACCACCCGGAACTGCTTGGCAAGATCGAGATACCTCACGAAAGCGGTGCGGCTGTCTCTCTGATCGAACGCCAGGTCGAGGCGCTGCGCAGCCAGCTTCAAGAGTCTCAACAAAAGCTCTCGGAACTACTGGAGGTTGCGCGAACCAATGGTCAGTTACAGGATCGCATGCACCGGCTGACCCTGGAACTGATCGATGCCGCCACCTTCGAAGAGGTCTTGAATGCACTGGAAGATGAGTTGCATGACGATTTCAAGGCCGATGCCGTGGAGTTGAGACTTTTCTCCGCCAGTAATATCGATGAGCATCTGGACGAGACCCTGAGTGGTCAAACCGACACATTTGAACAGTTCTTCAGTCAAAATCAACCGATCTGCGGAAAACTCGACCAGGATCAACTCGACTATATCTTCGGTACCGAAGGTGATCGAATCGCCTCTACTGCATTGATCCCGTTGAAGAGCGAGGGGGTGCTCGGTCTGCTCGCCATCGGTAGCTGTGATGCCGATAGGTTCGCCCCTCATCATGGCACCGAATTTCTCACCCGCCTTGGGGAGATAATCAGCCGCACCCTGCAGGCCGTCTCCCTCCCCGGTATTTAGTATCCGTGTCCTCTCCCAGCAGCCTGCAACTCCAGGAGTGGATAGCGCTTTATTTTGACTACCTGCGGCATGAACGACGCCTTTCGCCCCGCACCCTGGAGAGCTACAAACGTGATCTGAAAGCGGCTATGGCCTGGCTGGAGCAGCAACAGTTAACCCGCTGGGAAGAGATCACTCAACACCATATAAGGCACTACATCGCGACACGACACCGGGTGGGACTGGCGGCCAAAAGCCTGCATCGCGAACTCTCCAGCCTGCGCGGACTGTTTAATTTTCTCATTCGGGAACAGCAGCTTGATTCCAACCCGGCACTCGGTGTCCGCGCACCCAAGGTAAGGCGCAAGCTGCCTGTCACCCTCGACCCGGATCAGGTCAGTCGCCTCTTGGATATCACTGACGACTCCCCGGTCGCTGTCCGCGATAGAGCGATCATGGAACTTTTCTATTCATCCGGACTCCGCCTGGCGGAACTGGTAAATCTCAATCTGCAGGATATCGACCTCAAGGAACAGCTGGTCGAAGTCACTGGCAAGGGGGCGAAAGCGAGACGCCTGCCCGTGGGTAAAATTGCCAAACAGGCCCTTGAGCAATGGTTTGCGATCAGGCCGCAAATGGCGACTGAGGATGAGATTGCACTCTTCGTCGGCGTACGGGGCAGGCGAATCAATCGCAGCACCATTCAGCGCCAACTCCATGCCTGGTCCGTCGCCCAGGGAACACCCCGCAATGTCCACCCTCATCTGCTGCGTCACTCTTTCGCCACTCATCTGTTGGAATCGTCCGGCGATTTACGCGCCGTTCAGGAACTGCTGGGGCATGCCAACATCAGCACCACCCAGATATATACCCATCTTGACTTTCAACACCTGGCCGATGTCTATGACCGGGCCCACCCCAGAGCCAAGAAGAAGCGGGATTGAGACGGCGAATGGTATGTAAACAGTGTTAACAGGCCCTAGCGGCTTTTACCTGGATCAGCACTCTCCGTGGCGCTTTCCATGCGTGCGGACGCAGCCCGAAACAGATCGATAAACCGCTGTTGATGATTACGTAGATATTTATCCCTTCGATAGCCGATTTTCGTCACCTCCCAGGGAAACAGGTGATTCAATTCCCGCATCCCCAGGTCTCGGTCCTTTTCACGCTCATAGGCCAATTCCGCGATGATGCCGATCCCCAAGCCCTCTCTGACGTAGGTCTTGATCACATCGGTGTCTGTGGCACTCAAGACCACATGCGGCATCAGCCCTGCATTGCTGAATGTATCATTCAGATGCCCACGGCCCGTAAACCCGACTACATATGTGATGATCGGGTATCTACAGAGCGCTTTGAGGGTAATTTGCTTGCGTTTAAACACTGCATGTAAATCTGGCGCTATGAGACAGCGATTCCACCGGTTGCAGGGTATCGCCAGCAGCGCCGGGTTGTTGCTCAGCGCTTCGGTACAGATGGCAAAATCCACTTTGTCCTGAACCGCCATGTCGACCAGCTGCTGCGGCCTGCCCTCCAGTATCTGGAGCTCCACTTTCGGGTAAGCCAGGCTGAACTGCCGGATGACCGGCGGTAGCACGTAACGCGCCTGTGTATGGGTAGTGCCGATACGCAGGGTACCGACATCCTCGGAGACATGATCCTGACCCACCGCCAGGATATTGGCCGTATCGGCCTGGATGTTGCGCGCATAGTGCAGGACCCTTTCCCCTGCCTCAGTCAAACCAACCAGTCTTTTACCCTGGCGCAAAAATAGTCTTGTACCCAGGTTCGCCTCAAGCTGTTTGATGTGCTGTGAGACAGCGGGTTGAACCAGATGCAGACTCTGCGCTGTCCGGCTCACGCTGTAATCGTATTCAACCAGGAGCACCAATGACTTAAGTTGCCGGAGATCCATATCATTAATATTTATATATATGCACTATATATTATTTTACATTATTAATTGGCCTGTAGATACTTCGCCCCCGTGGATTCGGATACAATCTGAATTCACACCAACAAGAGCGCCACACAGCCAAAACCCATCGGCTGTTACAACAGAAAGCGCTCATGTTATGCAGCACAATAACTCGCGCCGGTATTTTTCCGGTGACAAGAACAAGCACGCATCATCTTTTTGTTCATCAGGTGTACGGATTCACCCAATCCGTCAGGTTCGTCCGTCTGCTCACAAGGCCGCCGGATAATCTACCTCACAGGAGAAAAGACACATGTTTCAGATCCGCATCCACGGACGCGGTGGCCAGGGGGTCGTCTCTGCCGCCGAAATGCTCTCCGTCGCCGCTTTCCTCGAAGACAAACATGCCCAGGCGGTACCGAGCTTCGGCTCCGAACGCATGGGCGCCCCGGTGGTCGCCTTCTGCCGTATCGACGATCAGCCGATACGTCTGCGCGAACCGGTACTCGAACCGGATATCCTGATCATCCAGGATCCGACACTGTTCAATGCCATCGACGTCTTCAACGGCCTCACCGAAGACGGCCATCTGCTGATCAATACCGGCAAGACCATCGAAGAGCTCGGTATCGAAAATGCTGTTGAACACCTGCCCGACGGACACGTCTGCACTGTGCCCGCCACCGACATCGCACTGACCCATGTCAAACGTCCGGTGCCTAACGCGGTCCTGCTCGGCGCCCTCTCGGCGGTCACCGGAGTGATCAAAATCGACTCGGTTATCGAGGCGATCGAGACCAAGTTCCCCGGTAAGGTGGGTCAGACCAATATCACCGCGGCCAAGGTCGCCTACGCGATGGCGCAAACTTCGGCGCTGCAGGAGGCGACCCATGCTTAAGCAGATCGAAGGTTCACACGGTATCGCGGAAGCGGTGGCCCTGTGCCGCCCCGAGGTAATCTGCGCCTATCCCATCACCCCCCAGACCCACATCGTGGAGGACCTGGGGACGATGGTGAAGAGCGGAAGCCTGAAACAGTGCGAGTTCATCAACGTGGAGTCGGAGTTTGCGGCTCTCTCCGTGGCCATTGGCTCCTCCGCTGCCGGCGCCCGCTCCTACACCGCCACCGCCAGCCAGGGCCTGCTCTATATGGCCGAGGCGGTCTACAACGCCTCCGGTCTCGGCCTGCCCATCGTGATGACGGTGGGCAACCGGGCCATCGGCGCACCGATCAACATCTGGAACGATCAATCTGACTCCATGTCCATGCGTGACGCCGGCTGGATCCAACTCTTCGCCGAGACAAACCAGGAAGCCTTGGATCTGCATATCCAGGCCTTTCGCATCGCCGAGAAGTTGAGTATGCCGGTGATGGTCTGCGTCGACGGTTTCATCCTCACCCACGCCTACGAACGGATGGATATACCCGAGCAGGAACAGGTGGACCGCTTTCTCCCTCCTTTCGAGCCGCGTCAGGTGCTCGATCCGGCGGAGCCGATCTCCATCGGCGCCATGGTGGGACCTGAGGCCTTCACCGAAGTGCGTTACCTGGCCCACCACAAGCAGATGCAGGCCCTGGAGCTGATCCCGGAGATCGCCGAGGAGTTCAAAACCATCTTCGGCCGCGACTCGGGTGGACTCATCTCCAACTACCGGACAGAGGATGCTGAGACTATTATCGTCACCCTCGGTTCGGTGATCGGCACCATCGCGGATGTGATCGACACGATGCGTGATGCGGGACACAAGATCGGCGCCATCTCCCTCCGTTGTTACCGGCCCTTCCCCAAGGAACTCCTGCGAAACGCACTGCTGGAGTGCCAACGGGTTGTGGTGTTCGAGAAATGTCTGGCGGTGGGCATGGGCGGCATCGTCGCCAACAATGTCCGCATGTCGACCCGTGGCTTGAGTACGCCTGTCTACACCGTCATCGGCGGACTCGGTGGACGCCCCATCACTCGCAAGTCACTCACCGATCTGTTTGAGAGGGCGATGCAGGACGATTTGGAAGAGACCAGCTTCCTCGATATCAAGTGCGACATCGTGGAACGGGAGCTGGCGCGGGAGCGGGCACACACCCGTTCCGGATCTGCGGCGGAAAACATCCTGCGTGAGGTTGGCGTGGTCGACGCCGCCAAGACAGCCTGAGGAGGAGCGACATGCCACATCAACAAGTGAAATTCTATCAAACTGGCACCCTCACCGTGGGCAATCGCCTGCTCGACGAGGCCCAGCGTACGGTGCAGGCGACCATGGACCGCTCCAACTCCCTCGACTCCGGCCACCGCGCCTGTCAGGGGTGCGGCGAAGCCCTGGGCGCGCGATACGCCATCGATGCCGCCATGCGCGCCACCGACAACCAGCTGATCGCCGCCAATGCAACCGGCTGTCTGGAGGTCTTCACCACCCCTTATCCTGAGTCGGCCTGGCGCATCCCCTGGATGCACTCTCTGTTCGGCAACGCCCCCGCCGTCGCCACCGGCATCGCCGCGGCCATGCGGGTCAAAGGGAAGGAGAATGTACGGGTCATCGCCCAGGGAGGCGACGGCGGTACCACCGATATCGGTTTCGGCGCGCTCTCCGGCATGTTCGAGCGCAACGATGACGTGCTCTACATCTGCTACGACAACCAGGCCTACATGAACACCGGGGTACAGCGCTCCTCCGCCACACCCGGCTCGGCGCGCACCGCCACCACCATGCCGGTGGGTCCGGAACCCGGGGCCGATTTCGACAAGGGTAAGAATCTACCCCTGATCGCCATGGCCCACGGTATTCCCTACGTCGCGACCGCCAGCGTAGACCGGCTGCATGACCTGGAAGCCAAGGTGGAAAAGGCCATGTCGATCCGGGGCGCCCGATATATCCAGGTTTTCGTGCCCTGCCCCCTGGGCTGGGGCTCCAAGCCCGCGGATACGGTGAAGATCGCCCGGCTCGCCGTGGAGAGCGGACTCTACCCCCTGTTCGAGGCGGAGTACGGTGAAATCACCGCCTCCACCAAGATCCGCCGCAAAGTTCCGGTATCGGACTACCTCAAACTACAGCGCCGCTTCGCCCACACCCTGAAGAACGAGACACAGTTGGCCCAGCTTCAGACGGTGGCGGACAATAACATCCGCCGTTTCGGCCTCATCGACGAGCAGGGAGACTGAGCATGAAAAAACCCTTTGCGATTACCCTCGACGTGGGCAGCAGTCTGCTCAACAAGACCGGTTCCTGGCGTACCGATCGGCCGGTCTACCTGGACCGCCTGCCTCCCTGTAACAACGCCTGTCCGGCAGGCGAGAATATCCAGGCCTGGCTCTACCATGCGGAAGAGGGCCACTACGAAAAGGCCTGGCGGGAAATCATGCTCAACAATCCTTTTCCCGCCGTCATGGGACGGGTCTGTTACCACCCTTGCGAGAGCGCCTGTAACCGGGTCCACGTGGACGACGCGGTGGGCATCAACTCGGTGGAACGCTTTCTCGGCGACCAAGCCCTGCGCCAGGGCTGGAAGGTCGAACCGGGTCGGGACACCGGCAAGCGGGTGATGGTGGTCGGTGCCGGTCCGGCCGGACTCGCCTGCGCCTACCACCTGTGCCGCTTCGGTCACCAGGTTACCGTCTACGAGGCCTCCCCCCAGGCCGGCGGCATGGTGCGCTACGGCATCCCCAAGTACCGCATGCCGCGGGAAAAGCTGAAGGCGGAGATTCAGCGTATCGAGGCGATGGGGGTGGAGATCGTGCTGAATACCCGCATCGACGACATCCAGGGCTTCAAGCAAGCCAATGGCTTCGATGCGGTATTCCTCGCCATCGGCGCGCAGCAGGCCAAACGGATCGAAATCCCCGCCGACGACAGCGTACCGGTGCTCGACGCCGTCAGCCTACTGCGTTCGGTTGAGGAGGAGGAGCATGTGGCGCTGCGTGGCCATGTAGCGGTCTACGGCGGCGGCAACTCCGCCATCGACGTGGCCCGCACCGCCATCCGCATGGGGGCGACCCGGGTCACCCAGGTGGTCTTCGAGGCGCGCGAGAAGATGCCGGCCCATGAGATGGAGATCCGTGAGGCCCTGGAAGAGGGGGTGGAGATCCTGCCCTTGCGGGCGATCCGGGAGATCCGGGACGGCAGCCTGCAGTTGGAACTGATGGTCGACAGCGAAGCGCAGTGGCCTCAACCGTCAGGTCAGTTCGAGCCGTTCGCTGCGGACGTAGTGATCCAGGCCCTGGGCCAGCGGGTCGAGACCGATCTGCTGACACCCCTGGAGGGGGTCAGGATCGAAGCAGACTCGGTACAGGTCGACCGACAGATGATGACCGGCGCCGAAGGCATCTTCGCCGGCGGCGACATGGCGCCCTCCGCGCGCACGGTGACCACTGCCATCGGCCATGGCAAGCATGCCGCCCGCAGTATCGATGCCTGGCTCAAGGGGGAGACCTACATCAAACCCGATAAACACGAGATTGCCGACATCGCCAAAATGAACACCTGGTACTACTCAGACGCCCCCCGCACGGTACGGCCGATGCTCGACATCGTCCGGCGTCAGAGCGGATTCGCGGAGGTGGTGGGCGACCTGGACGAGGTCAATGCCGCCTACGAGGCACGCCGCTGCATGTCCTGCGGCAACTGCTTCGAGTGCGACAACTGCTATGGCGTCTGCCCCGACAACGCGATCACCAAGCTGGGGCCGGGCAATCGATTCGAGTTCAAGTATGACTACTGCAAGGGGTGTGGTATGTGCGCCGCGGAGTGTCCTTGCGGTGCAATCAAAATGGAACCCGAGAATATCTGATTCGTCATCTTGCCAGGGAAGGCTTTTTTCATAGAATGCCACACAATCGTTTAGTCTGTATTTGAGAGGTCATGAATCACTTTTGAAGCCTTCTCACGCTGGCGGGCAATCAGTGCCAATGGACGAAAGTCCGCTTCAAACGCACCCAATCGCATTAAAGTGTGTGACACGGGCACGCCCGCCACGACAGGATATTCATGATTCAGCTCAGCGAACAGGCGCTGGCTGTCAAACCCGGCCAGAAACTCCAGGAAATCGATCGCCAATTGAGGGTGCGGCGAATAATGAGTGACCCCACCACCACTGATATTCACATGCACGCCAGTTTCTGGCCAGACCCGGGACACCCGGTTTGCGACTTCCCGATCCCTCTCATTGTCGCTGTCCAACATCATGGCAAAATAGTAGCTGTTGACCACCGCCACATCGCATTCCCCCTTCGCTAACGCACGCACCTGATCACGATCCCCCCCCTGTGGCGGTCTGGCAAGATTGAAGATGACCCCGCTCAACCACGCTCTCACTCGCTTCTCGCCCCAACGCGCGAGCAGGGCGGCGATCAATGACTGATTGTAGACGTGCTTCAAATCACGCATGCAGACCCGTCCCTCGAGCGCGGAAGATGATAGATCCGCATAGTCCCGCAATTCAAACCGGGGGATACGACCGGGGACATACAGCAGCATCCGGGCGCGCAGGGAGAGTCCGTACCAAAAGCCCTGAGGGTCTCTATATTCAGCCGGGATCAGGCTGCTGAGCAGCTGAGATTGCTTTGCCTGCAACAGACCCATCTCCCTTGCAGCTTCCAATACACCGATATCAGCCGTCAGCAGCAGATCCGCCGGAGACGCATCACCCTCCTCAGCCAGGCGCTGCAACAGTGTATCGGATTTATCCTGAACATACCGGACCGCTACCCCTCTCGATGCCTGATAGGCCTGCAGGAGGGGTGCCATCAACGCCTGTTGGCGGGAACCGTAGATAACCAATGATTCATCGGACGCTGAGATCGGTGTGACGAACAGCGTGACTATGAGGATTATGCAAAGTCTGATCATGGTGTTTCCGGCCTTTTGCATTCGTCGTCGTAGTAGCGGTCACGCCCATCCTCCTTCGCCTTGTAAAGCAACTCATCCGCCCGTTGCAGGAGATCTTCCAAGGTACCCCCTTTCCGATAGTGGGCGACACCGGCACTCGCCGTGATTTTAAGCTTTCGGATGGGACCACGAAAATGCAGACATTTGAGCCGCTCAAGGATTCGGTGCACCAAGTGGGCCGCATCACACTCATTACATGCGTTGATGATCACCAGAAACTCTTCACCGCCATATCGGACCGGTATGTCACCCTGGCGCACCTCAGAAGCGATAGCCTTGCCTACCGCACGCAATACCTGATCGCCCGCCCGATGACCGAACTCGTCGTTGACCTGCTTGAAGTGATCGATATCGATCATGGCCACCGAAATAGTATTCACCTGACCGCGACCGATCCGGCTGATCTGGGCATTGGCGGCATCCTCCATATAACGCCGGGTATAGAGACCGGTCAGAAAATCGTGGATAGCCGCGGCCTTCAAATCTTTCAGATAACGATACCTCTGATTCATATAAAGTGCCGTCAGAAAGAGCAGCGCGCTCAGCAGGAGGCTGGCAGTCACGGCAAAGTAGACATGCTCTTTTACATCTTTGGTCGGTTTGAAAACATGCATCTCCCATCCACGGGAGAGTAATAGCGTGGCCTGTGTCAGGTACTCCACCCCATCATCGAGAACCACCAGTTTAGAGACACCGTCCCAGTATCGCTCCTCTCGCATCGGCAAAAGCGTGAAAAGAGAATCCGCATAGCGCTTGAACCGGCTTATCTTCTCGATTGTTGAGGTGGTTATAGGTCGCAGACTCTTCAAGTGCCAGCGTGATTCACTGGTGAGAAAGATCACACCCTCCCGATCGGCCACCAACAGGCGTAGATCCAGGTCGGAGAAGAGCAGGCCCAACTCGTCCAGTGTGACTTTGATCACTGCAACACCAATGATCTGATCCGATCCGGGATCGAGAACTGGACGGGCGACATAGTAGCCCAACACGTCGGAGGTCGTGCCAATCGCCACGTCGCGCCCCATCAGGCCTTTTGCAGCGCGTTGGAAATAGTAGCGAAAGCCGTAATTATTGCCGACAAAGGTCTTCTCCGCTTGCCAGTTGCTGGCGGCAAGGGTATTACCGCCGAGATCCATCACATAGATGGCGCTGGCACGCACCTCCTCGTTGAGTGTCTGGAGATAGGTATTCGCCACGCTGACGATCTTTTTATCCCGGGAATTTCTAAGCAGGGCGCCCACCTGTCGACTTGCGGCTACGGAACCGACAAGCCGGTCATAACCGGTCAGGTAGTCCTCCAGCTTGCGCGCAAAGATCATTAGATCATTTTCTGTCTCCTCGGCCAGCCCCGTCAATCCATGCTGGCGGGTGAAATGGACGCTGGCCCAAAGCAAGAGCGGAGCCAGGATGCCAAATATCAGCAGGATGAACAGATAGTGATGTCGTTGTCTGAAGGTCATTGTGTTATCTAACGTATCTGGCGCACGCATTACTCTTAATCTTAGAGTGTGGATCATCCATTTCCCATACTGGATCTCAACTCAATTGGCATATTAGAGAACCACTCGTACAAACCTGACATGAACAATGCCCACACTCCAATTGAGATGGAACCTAATCATAGGCAACGCCACGGTGGTAAGAAGGTCAGGGCATTTACAGCCGACTCATTCAGAGAGGGAATACAAACCTCGGCCTTAACCAATAGACCATCAACGGCAATACTGTGAGGGCGATAAAGACATCCATGATCAGCGCCTCCGAAATATAGAGGCTCACCGACCAGAGGTTTGCCAGTTCGGTATTCATCAGGGGGATAAAGCTGCTGAGCAGCACAACCATGGAGATAATGATCGCCGATCCGGTGGTGGCCTGTGTCTTGCGCAGGGCCGCCTTCCAGATGCCGCCATTGGCCTGATACTCTTCCCGCAATCGGGAAACCATGTAGACGCCATAATCGACACCCAGCCCCATGGCGATGCTCAAAGCCACCTGTACGTGAAACGCCAGATTTGCCGACCACTCGCCGATGGAGGACATATAGGCGCCAAGACCGTACTGAGTCATCAGGGTAATGAAACAGAGACCGATCAGGATAAACGCCACCACCCAAGACCTGAACATCAACAGAGTCATGATGAAGACTGTGACCGATGTCGCCACCGGGGCGTTTAGCCACTCTTTAAACGCGACATCGCGGGTCGCCTCGGTCACCCCGAGAAAGCCACCGATCGCGGCCTTACCCGGTATGGTGTCATCGGTAATGATACTGCGCCCCTCTTCATTCGGTATTTGAATCGTCTCGTTAGCCGCAATGCCGAATCGCAACTGATCCATCCCGGGATCGTCCTGATGGGTGTTGATGTAGCTCTGGAAATCGACGATGGTACGGTGTGTCTCCACTGGATCCATGGTATTGACAAAGCCGACAATCACACCCTCATCCCAGTTTCGTGTGTTGACAAAACTATCCAGATCCCCGGCCCCCGCCCCGGTCACCAACATGCCGTTGTATAACTGTACCGTCTCATCCGGGTCAGGCAGGTAACCCTGTCCACCTTTGGTGCGATAGGCGTATGGAAACTGTTTTATATGTGCCAGGGTCGGTATGGCATGAAGATTCATATGGCCCAGCGGAGGCTCCAGCGGCGGTGTATTGAGGATCATGTTCAGCGTTTTTACAAACTGTACATAAGAGATGGTGTAACCGATATTGGGGTGGCCACGCAGCCAATCCTCAAATTTCGAAAGCGCTTCGAGCACGGTCGCATCATTAAACACCCCCTGAGGGGGATCTTCCTGCTCATCGAAACAGCGCTCAGGCCCGATGACCCGGCGACCCTCCCGGTCCCAGGCATCGAGTCCGCAAGTTGGCAGGGTTCCCGCTTTGGAACGCACCAGAAGGTTGGCCGTGATAACACCAGGCATCTGGCGGGAAAGGGTCCGCAGATCCGCAATCGGCTTCACTTCACCACCATCTCCCAGCAGCTCACCCAACAGGTAGTGATCCTTGAATGCCGCACGCGGATAGTGGATACCTTTTTCCACACCGGGCATGATGTCGAACTCGTCCTGGATACGGGCCACTTCCGGATCGCTTCTACCCGCCTCACCGGCCATGACTGCGGTAAAGCCGCGGCCTAATTCCGCATAGTGTGCTGAGAGTAACCAGACGGCGATCACCGCCACCACCGGCACCCATTTCCAGCGGCCTGTGATCAGGGCCGTCAGCCCTGACGCCAGCCGTAACTCCCAGCCGCGCTCATGTTCATGACTATGGATGGTGGGGGGAAAGGTCAGCATCAGAAGAGGTATCAGTGTCGTGGTGGTCAGAATCAGCGTCGACATACCGAAGATGCCGAAATAGGCGTAGGCCTTATAAAAAGAGATATCGACAAATGAGATGGCGAAAAAGCCGTGCAGGTCGGTCCCGATAGAGAGTGCCGCGGGTACGATTGTCGAACGTATCGATCGATATGCCGCCTCCTCCTTGTCGCCGGTCTGTCCCAGCTCCTGCATGAAACGCCGGGTGATCTGCATCGAGTGGCCGATACCGATGGCCAACAAGAGCATCGGCGTCAACGCCATCATGGTGGTCAGTTTGAATTGTGTGAAGCCCATCAGTCCGAGCGTCAGGATGATCGTCATACCGACGCCCAGCAGGGGCAGCACTGCACAGCTCCAATGGCGAAACTCATACCAGAGAATCAGCAGGATAATCAGCAGCGAGACAGCGAACAGCCACGCCTTGTCCCGTAGTTCCTGTACCATGGTCGCCAGGAAATAGGGTTCGCCGGATATGGTGAACTCCACCCGGTCGCCGTAGCGCGACTGGTAATCGGCCATCAGCGCCTTCATATCGGCAATCCAGCTGAGATGGTTCTGTTTCAGCTCATTACTGAAATCGCCGATGATAAATGTCCCCATAGGCCGGCACTGCTGATGCAACCGAGCCATGGATGCAGTGCTGATCTCGCCATCCGCCCCCACCATGTCACACTTTTCACCGGATCTATCCTGGTAGTAGAGCAGCAGGGCCTGCAGCACCAGATGCTTCTCCAATCCCTGACGCAGATAGGCAATCTGGTTGTGCTGTTCAAACGGATTGTCCGAGAGGCCGTTGGCCGGCAGCAGGCGGCTGAAATCGAGACTTCCCCCTGGATCGATACCGATATTGCGCAACTTCGGCGAGGGCAGGCCGACAAAGTTACCGCTGTTGGCGTAATCGAGCGCAGTCACGTCACGGTAAAACGCTTGGACCATGCGAATAAACCAAGGCTGATAGATATCGCCCTGCTTGATCTTCATGCCCCATACCATGAGATTGCCCATACCGTAGGTCATCTCCGTGTAGAGATTGGTCGCAATGTAAGGGTTGGAGAGGGGGAGCAGGGAATCCGGATCATTGCGCAGGTTGACCTTGTCGATATAAAAGGCCGCCCAGATTGTGGTGGCGAAACAGAGCGTGATCACAGCCCAGCGGTATTTCAGCACAAAACGTGCATAGCGGTCCGCATAGTTGCCGTTAGCCATCAATCATGCAAAAGCCGCTACGGCTTCCTGGTTCTGTTGTAATTCTGCAATGTCTTTTCGGACCAGAAACTATCCGGCAGATCCACATTGAGTGAGATGGTACTGCGGGGCACATAGACAAGACTGTCCTTACCGTCCCCATGGGTGATCGCATAAATATAGCGCGGATAGGCGATCCGGGGATCCGGTTGATCCAGGGACTGCCAATCGATATATACCGTCTTAACCTTTTCATCGCCTTTATAATAGACAGTTCGATAGAGGGCGAATGTCTCTTTATCGATATCACTGACATGGTAGTCATACCACCAATTGTGAAATTTGGTGGTGCTTTTCAGATGGTATACCGGTTTGCCTTTGTGCCCGCACTGGGGCGCGGGCAGGTCGCGTGTATAGCGGGTCTGCTCCCAGCGTTGCAGCTGCATGACGGCCAGACACTCCTGCATAACGCCTTCGCCAAGAAGTTCGTGGGTTTCATCCTCTGGCCGACGCAGCACCAACTCACCATAGGTCAGATTGGTGCCGAACCAGACATCTTCATGGGATGGCTCGTTGATACGCCTGATCTTACGCAGTGCGGGCAACCACATCGATATCAGATTGCCCTTTTGCGGATCGGTGTAGCGTGTGAACAGCACCCCGGTGCCCTTGGTCTTGCCCGAGGTCAGGATCGCCATCTGCTGACTCGCTATGGCAGGGTCTTGCGGAACATTATTGACATAGGTGTCGAAGGTCTGAACTCCAGGCACCCTGTTGCGGCTACGCATCGCCTGCGGCGCTCGATTGACAACCAATGCAACCTCCCGGCCACTGCGCTTGCTGAGCGCATTCTTTACCAGTCCGCCGTGCGCCGCGACATAGACCTGCCCGGCTATCTCATGGGCGTTCAAAGACGATGGCACCGGTCGGCCTGAATCGTCTGCCGGTGCAGTCGAGGCAAAGCAGACCATGCAAAAAAACGCAATTCTGATGGGCCTGATAAACATACGCGTGACTCTGCCATGGATACCGACGTCAAACAAGGAAGTGAAATCCCTAATATTTTTGAAATTCAATGACAGTGAGAGATCACTCCGGAGGGATTGAAGGATACTGAAATGTAGCCTCCCAAACCTTGTGCGAATCATGCTCGAACGGTTGTCGATTTTTCACCGGCCCCCACCTCAGGTACAATCGCCCCCTCATTAAATACTCTCGGGATCGGCGTGGAAAACTTCAGAGGCACTACCATTCTATCAGTCAGGCGTAACGGTAAAGTGGTTATCGGTGGCGACGGCCAGGTCTCGCTTGGCAATACCGTCATGAAAGGCAATGCGCGTAAAGTGAGGCAGCTTTATAAAGGAAAGGTCATTGCGGGCTTCGCCGGCGCCACGGCAGATGCATTTACCCTGTTTGAGCGTTTTGAGGGCAAACTGGAGAAGCACCAGGGGCACCTCACCCGCGCAGCCGTTGAAATGGCCAAAGACTGGCGCACCGACCGGGCGCTGCGCCGACTGGAGGCCTTGCTGTGCGTCGCCGACGAGGAGACTTCGCTGATCATCTCCGGCACCGGTGACGTGATCGAACCGGAGCATAACCTGATGGCGATAGGTTCCGGCGGCAGCTTCGCCCAGGCCGCAGCCCGCGCACTGTTGGAAAACACGGAACTCGGGGCCCGCGGGATCGTCGAAAAGGGACTCGGTATCGCCGCCGATATCTGTATCTATACCAACCATAACCTCGTACTGGAAGAGTTGGACAGCAAAACCTAGATCGCTCACCAGGTATTCTGAGTCGGACCATAATTTGCGGAAATCATTGATGTCGGAAATAACCCCCCAACAGATCGTCGCTGAACTGGACAAGCACATTATCGGCCAGACTGACGCCAAGCGCGCCGTGGCTATCGCCCTGCGCAACCGTTGGCGTCGCGCCCAGGTTTCCGAGAGCCTGCGCAATGAGATCACGCCAAAAAACATTCTGATGATCGGCCCCACCGGCGTCGGCAAGACAGAGATCGCTCGACGCCTGGCCAAACTGGCCAACGCGCCTTTTCTCAAGGTGGAAGCGACCAAATTCACCGAAGTCGGTTATGTCGGCAGAGAGGTCGATTCTATCATCCGCGAATTGACCGACTCTGCCGTCAAAATGGTGCGGGAAGGTGAGATGGCCAAGGTTTCCGGTGAAGCCAGTCAGGCCGCCGAGGAGCGGATTCTAGACGCCTTGCTGCCCTCACCCTCCAGCTCGGGTTGGGGCGACAGCGAGACCAGTTCGGGGATCTCCGATGCGACCCGGGAGAAATTCCGCGACAAACTGCGAAGTGGCGGGCTTGACGACAAGGAGATCGATATCGAGGTCAACGCCACCCCGGTAGGGGTCGAGATCATGGCGCCTCCCGGTATGGAGGAGATGACCAGCCAGTTGCAGGGCATGTTCCAAAATCTGGGGAGTGGCTGCACGCGACGCCGCAAACTGCGCATCAAGGATGCATTCAAGGTCCTGAGTGACGAAGAGGCGGCCAAGCGCATCAATGAAGAGGATCTCAAGTTGCGGGCGCTGGAGATGGTGGAGCAACATGGGATCGTCTTTATCGATGAGCTGGATAAGGTAACCAGCCGTGCCGAGACCCGGGGAGCGGACGTCTCCCGCGAGGGGGTGCAACGCGATCTGCTGCCCCTGGTGGAGGGATGTACCATCTCCACCAAACACGGCATGGTCAAGACCGATCATATTCTGTTCATTGCATCCGGCGCCTTCCATCTCGCCAAGCCATCCGACCTGATCCCCGAGCTCCAGGGCCGATTACCTATCCGGGTGGAGTTGTCCGCACTCACGACCGATGATTTCACCCGCATCCTTACCGAGCCGGACGCCTCGCTCACCGAGCAGTACCAGGCCCTGCTGGAGACGGAAAATGTGCGCCTGAGCTTTAGCAAAGCGGGTATACGCCGCATTGCGGAGACCGCCTGGCAAGTGAATGAAAGGACAGAGAATATCGGCGCACGCCGCCTGCATACAGTGATGGAACGCCTGCTGGAGAGTATCTCTTTCATGGCCTCGGAGCATGCCGAAGAGACCATTGTCATCGATGAGAACTATGTCGATGATCAACTCTCACAGCTGGCGGCGGACGAAGATCTGAGTCAGTACATTCTATAGGGCTTACAGACCAGATCACCCTGTACCAACCGGGTATAGTCGGTTCGATCCGGGGATAGAATGCAGACTGGCAGTTAGGGCCTGTTAACACAGAGTGAGAGTAAACCATGTCACATCCCAATCCGACTGAGATCCATCTGCACAAGCAGTCCCGTGTTCTGGAAATCAGCTTCGACGATGGCAGTAAATTCAGTTATCCCGCGGAGTATCTCAGAGTATTTTCCCCCTCTGCCGAGGTGCAGGGCCATGGACCCGGGCAAGAGGTCTTGCAGGTCGGCAAAGAAGAGGTGAATATTGCCCATATCGATCCTGTGGGAAACTATGCCATCTGTCTACACTTCGATGATGAGCACAACACCGGCATATACTCCTGGGATACGCTCTATCAGCTCGGCCTGAACTACGAGCGGAACTGGCAGGATTATCTGCAACGGCTGAAAACCGCCGGGTATGAGCGCAAAGCGCCCTCGGCTTAAACGACAGACGCTGGCGGTGGTATAGATCTGCCCGGATACGGCCCGCTTAGACAGGTATAGATTGATGAAGGATGAGAAGACCACACATTTCGGCTATCAGGACGTTCCTGTCGGTGAGAAGGCTGGCAGGGTTCGCCAGGTTTTCGATTCGGTTGCCAATAAATATGACCTGATGAACGACTTGATGTCTCTCGGAATACATCGTCTGTGGAAACGTCAAACCATCGAGCTTTCAGGCGTCCGCAAGGGGCACAGGGTATTGGACCTGGCTGCCGGCACTGGAGATCTTTCAGCCAGGTTCAGCGGCCTGGTGGGTGATGACGGACTGGTGGTCTTCTCCGACATCAATGCCGCGATGCTGCAGGTCGGCAGAGAGCGCATGGAAGACCAGGGACGGGTCGGTAATTTGCATTATGTACAGGCCGATGCTCAGTATCTGCCCTTTCCCGACAACCATTTCGATTGCGTCACGATCGGCTTCGGTCTGCGCAATGTCACCGATAAACAGCTGGCGCTGAATACAATCTTCCATAGCGTAAAACCGGGTGGACGCCTGTTGGTGCTGGAGTTCTCCAAACCCACCCATCGCGCCCTGGAGAAGGTCTACGATCTCTACTCGTTCACCCTGTTGCCGAAAATCGGCAAACTGATCACCGATGACGAGGAGAGCTATCGCTATCTGGCCGAGTCCATCCGCATGCACCCGGACCAGGAGACACTCAAGGGTATGATGGAGCATGCCGGCTTCGAACGCTGTGACTATTTCAATCTGACCGGAGGTGTTGTGGCTATTCATCGGGGCTATAAACTCTAGGTATTATCGATCGATGTTGCCCGCCAGCCCTCAGATAATCCCCCTCGCAGTGACACCGGATCGCAGGAAGAATCTGCCATGACCATTACCGCGGCTCTCTCTGCAACCCTCGAAGCGCTTTTGAATCAGGCCATTCACCTCGATCCGGAGACTCCCGCCCGGCTCACACCCATGCATGGCAAGGTGATCCGGTTGGACCTGCTGGGCATGGGAGCCCCCCTCTATCTCATCCCCGACCCGAACGGTATCCAGGTCCTGAATGATTACGAAGGTCAGGCCGACTGCAGTTTACGCGGTTCTCCCTTCGACCTGATGCGTATGCGCGGTACCAGAAAGAGCGCGGACCAACTCTTCAAGGGCACGGTCGAGATTGAGGGTGATACCGCACTTGCACAGCAATTCGGCGCCCTCCTGGCTGATCTTGATATCGACTGGGAGGAGCAGCTTTCGCGCGTTACCGGCGATATAGCCGCCCACGAAATAGGCAAGCTGGTGAAATCTGCGATCAGCTGGGGACGCTCAGTAAACAGAACCACAGAACAGAATCTTCAGGAGTATCTCCAGGAAGAGCTGCGCCTGCTTCCTTCCCGACATGAAATATCCACCTTCCTCGATGAGATCGACCGGTTGCGCGATGACGCGGACCGGCTCGAGGCCCGGGTACAGCGACTGAGGCAGCATCTGGATGATAAGGACAAGGCCTCGTGATTCACCCCTCCCAGGCCATCCGGCTGATCCACATTAACCTTGTATTGCTGCGCCATGGCCTGGATGAGGTCATCCTCGCCACACATCTGTTCCGGCCGATTCGATTTCTTATCTACCTATCTCCCTGGTTCTGGTTTCGCAAGGATCGCTCACCCTATCCGGTCCGTATCCGTCGGACGCTGGAGGATCTCGGACCCATTTTCGTTAAATTCGGCCAGATTCTCTCCACACGGCGAGACCTATTGCCCGATGACCTGGCGAATGAGTTGGCCAAGCTGCAGGACCGGGTACCACCATTCCCGGGAGAGAAGGCCAGAGCCATAATCGAGAAGGCCTATGGCCGGCCCATCGACGAGCTACTGGAGGCCTTCGATGAGCAACCGCTCGCCTCAGCGTCCATTGCACAGGTGCATACAGCTCAGTTGAAGGATGGAAAAAAAGTGGTCGTCAAAGTTTTACGACCACTGATTGAAAAAACCATCCGACGGGATGTGGATCTGCTCTACACCATCGCCCGGTTGGCTGAAAAATATTGGAAGGAGGGTCGTCGTCTGAGACCGGTGGAGGTCGTTCAGGAGTATGAGAAGACCATATTCGACGAATTGGACCTGATGCGCGAGGCAGCCAATGCCTCCCAATTGAGGCGCAATTTTATCAACAGCGACGCCCTCTATGTCCCGGAGGTCTACTGGGATCTGACCCGACAGAATGTATTGGTCATGGAGCGTATCAGCGGTACCCCCGTGGGTGACATCGATGCATTGCGGCAACAGGGCATCAGCATGAAATTGCTTGGGGAGCGAGGTGTCGAGATCTTCTTCACCCAGGTCTTCAAGTACAACTTCTTTCATGCCGACATGCACCCCGGTAATATCTTTGTCGAACCCAACGGCCGTTATATCGCTGTCGACTTCGGCATCATGGGAACCCTGACCGAGGAGGATAAGCGCTACCTGGCGGAAAATCTGTTGGCTTTCTTCAACCGTGACTACAAACGCGTGGCTCAACTCCATATCCAATCGGGCTGGGTACCCGAAGTAACCCGGGTCGAGGAGTTCGAATCGGCTATACGCACGGTCAGTGAACCGATCTTCGAAAAACCACTGAGTGAGATTTCATTTGGCCATTTTTTGCTTAGGCTGTTTCAAACCGCCCGACGATTTGATATGGAAGTTCAGCCGCAACTGGTATTGTTGCAGAAGACCCTGCTCAACATAGAGGGCCTGGGGAGGCAACTCTATCCTCAGCTCGACCTCTGGACCACCGCGAAGCCGTTTCTTGAACGCTGGATGAGCGAGCAGATCGGACGCCGGGCCTTCGTCGGCAAGCTTAAACAGAACCTGCCTGAAATTGCCGAACACCTGCCCGATTTACCTAAAAAGCTGAATAAGATCATCGACGATGCGGCATCCGGCCGAATTGAGCTCAAATGGAAATCAGATGAACTCGACATGCTGCGCAAACAGCTGCGCCAAAACCACCGGAATACCATCACCACCATTGCAGGAGGGGCCATGCTGCTAAGCGGCTCTCTGCTGCTGGTATTTGGCAGTGGCGGATTGCTGCCAATAACCCTGGCCACCGTTTTGGGAACGGGGTTGGGTGCAGGTGGAGGTTTTCTGCTGATAAAAGGCTGGTTCGATACGGCAGACTGAATACCACCGCAATCAGGCAACAGCCACGAATTCCAACCCTTGGCGATAGCGGAAATTTGATCCATCATTATCTGTAGAGCAACAAGAATTGGCACCCAGATCCAAGGAGTCAGCCATGTCACCTTCGACACCCCAAGATCCCTTTGATCGTTTGGCCTCAGCCTACGATAAAATGCTGAATGAGGTACACAAAGCGGCGGAGTCCGCCAGGGAGAATACCCTTCCAGGTATCAAGGAGTACTTGGCGGATGCCAGAGAGAAATTGATCGAACTGGGTGAGCTCAGCCGGGAGGAAGCGGAGAAGGTGTCTGGTTACATCGAGCGTGACATGAAGGATGCGGCCAACTACCTGCTGGAGACCGGTGAGCAGCTCTCCGCCTGGTGGCGCTTCGATGTGCAGCAGGTGGAAAACCGCTTGTTTGAAATGTTCACCGGGGTTGCCGATCAAACCAAGCTGGAGCTGGCGAAACTCGCCGAACGGGCCAGCCAATCGTCACTCTATCACACTGGCGAGGTTACGGGGCCCGGAACCCTTGTCTGCACAAGCTGCAACAAGGAGATGCACTTCAAAAAAACCGGACACATCCCACCCTGTTCCGGCTGCAAGGGCACCGAATTTAAACGCTCCTCAATGTCAAAGGGGTAGCGCAGCGAACAACGAGCAGAAAACGCTGATTCGGATATTCTCTTCTTGTGGCCGGCTAGCGCAGCGAACAAGTAGAACGCGTAGTCCGTTTGGTTCGCCTCTTCTTAACAACCCTACTCGCCTTTTTTCTGCTTCGTTTGGTTGTGTTGGCACGCTTGATCGTCGGCACCTTGCGCATATTCACCGAACTGAAACTGTCGCTATTGATAGTGGCCCGCCGGCTTCCAGGAGGAGGAGGGGATTGTGTGTAGTTCAACTTGCCCTGCTCATCGTACCATTTATACATGGCGGCCTGAGCAGGCAATACCGAGAGAAGCAGAAGAGGGCCGAAGATTAATCCTAAGCAGTAGTTAAGCCTATCCATGAAGTGTGATTCCCATGTCACAGGTCCATGTCTATTACCTTACGTTTTTTGGGTATTTATGACAAACGAATATTATTCCCAAGCAACAGAAAGCATGACTTAGCTGTTTACAGTCACTACCCAAGTCTCTACTTCTTCCTGGATTTGGAACGCTTGGATTTAGTTTTTTTCACCGCTGTTTTCTTGCCGGATGAAACCTTTGCCGTCACTTTTTTCAATCCGGTGTTCTTAGGGGTCCTCTTTTTGGCCACGCCCTTGGTGGAAACCCTCTTCTTTGCTTTTGCTTTCACTTTCGCGCGCTTTTTTACCGCCTTGCCACGCTGCCGTAGAGCTGTTCGATCGGACTTGGCCGATACCTTGCTGCGTTTCTTGGTACTTCCGGTTGTGCCTTTTGCCTTTTTCCCGGTTGACGGCCTTGTAGCAACCTTTTTTGTCGCGACCTTCTTCTTTGGAGCCACTTCAGATTTCGGCATCTTCTTCTTGCTTGGCTTCTTCTTGCTTGGTTGCTTTTTTACCGGCTTTTTCTGCGCAGTCCGATGAGTGCTTGATTTCTTTTTAACCGCGCGTGACTTTGCCGCTGTCCGTGTGCTCGACTTCTTTTTGGAAGCCTTTTTCTTAGCCACTTGCCTGGCAGCCGGCTTTTTTTTGCTTGTCTGCTTCCTGGCTGCCCGTTTCGTATCAGTCTTCTTTCGGCTCGCCTTTTTCTTCGCCACCTTGATCGGAGCAGGAACCTTTTCCTTCTTCTCCCGGCTTGCAACAGTCACAGGAGCCACTGTCTCTGCGGCAGATCGGGTGGTTGCTTCTTCAAGTACCAGGCTCTTATCGCTCTCCTCTGTACGCTCCTCGAGTACCGGCGGAGCTTCAATCGAGGCATCCTGACCGGATTGCCGGCTTCCTTCATCGATCGTCTTGCAGATAAGCTGGAAAACCTGATGGATCTCGCCATTGCCGTCAATCTTGACCAATTTACCCTGCTTCCCATAGTGGGTGATCAGGGGCGATATCAGATGGTCGAAGACGTGAATTCGACTGCTGACCGTCTCTTCGTTGTCATCCGACCTTTGGTGCAGGCGTCCACCACAGACATCACACACACCATCAACAACCGGAGGGTTCCTATAGATGTTGTAGAGCAGCCCGCAACTGCGGCAGGTGCGTCGCCCCACCAGGCGCTCCATGAGGGTGTCTGTCTCAATATCGATCAGCAGAATCAGGTCTAAGGGTTGATCGATCTCGATCATCAGTTCATCGAGAGTCAGCGCCTGCAGGAGATTTCTGGGAAAGCCGTCCAGTACGAAACCATCCTGGAGTTCAGTTTTCAGCAACCGCTCACGCAGCAGTGCCAGGACTATATCCTCAGTTACCACCCTGCCGGCTTCCTGCAGTCCTTTAATTTCGAGACCCAGTGGCGTCCGCTTCAGCACAGCATCCTTCACCAGCTCGCCCGTCATCACTGGGGATAGGCCGTATTTATCAGCCAGCAGGTCTGTCTGTGTCCTCTTACCCGACCCCGGTGCCCCCAGTATTACAATTCGCATCCCCTGATATCTCCAACGCTACAAACAAAAAGTTGTTTTTCCTTTTATTACAGCTATTTAAGCTGGATCTCGTAGACACCCACGATATTTTTTCGCTTAATCCGGCCACCGTTGCTACAGGTACTCTTCATGCATAATTCCACTGTCAGATCCCTTTGTCGGGTGTATCAATTAAGAAAATCCATGGCTCCATCCAAGTTTTGCATTAGCCGCCAGCTGTGAGCTTGGGTAAGCTAATCCAAGATTTCCCGCAAAGTCAACGGACTTTGTGTACTAAACAGATCAATTAGATTATTCTTCTCTGCCTCATGCAGTGACCTAATGCAGAGTGGCCTTCATGCCTGAAATTCCAGATATAACAGAATCTGAACACTGGATCATCGAAACCACGTTGACTGAACGTTACGGAGGTAAAGTTGAAACCCAGATTGCAGATGCCGAGATACGCCTGATGCCCTCCGATCGAGAGCTATCGAGCTGTCCGGTCATCTATTGGAATCAAGAGGGCTGCAATTTCATTGTTTTCAAAACCGGCAGCCGCAAATACCGCTGCCAGTTTTTCTACCGGGGTTATCAACAGTATGGCACCGGTGTCGACGAATACGACGACCTCACGGAATGCATCGTCTCCCTGCTGCAGGCTCAGGCCGATCATGCGGCAAGAGAGAGAGGTGACCTATAGAGGCCATTGATACGTACCCGGATTTTTAAATAGATATCAATAAACTAAGGGGATCATAATAAATGACTGCTAAAAATGCCTTCTATGCCCAATCGGGCGGGGTCACCGCGGTGATCAATGCCTCCGCTTGCGGGGTTATCGAAACCGCCCGCCAACACCCCGATAAGATTGCCAATGTCTACGCCGGACGCAATGGCATCATAGGCGCGCTTACCGAAGACCTGATCGATACCAGCGCCGAATCGGCTGAGGATATCGCTGCTCTCAAACACACGCCTTCCGGCGGTTTCGGGTCGTGCCGTTTCAAGCTGAAGAGCCTGGAAGACAATAAAAGGGAATACGAGCGCCTGATTGAGATTTTCAAGGCCCACAATATCGGCTACTTCTTCTACAACGGCGGTGGTGATTCGGCCGACACCTGCTACAAAGTCTCCCAGCTGTCTGAAAAGATGGGTTTCCCGGTACAGGCGATTCATGTACCCAAGACGGTGGACAACGACCTGCCGATTACCGACAACTGTCCGGGTTTCGGTTCGGTAGCCAAGTATATCGCCGTCTCCACACTGGAGGCATCTTTCGATGTACGCTCAATGGCTGCCACATCGACCAAGATATTCGTGATCGAAGTCATGGGCCGCCATGCCGGCTGGATCGCCGCTGCCGGCGGTTTGGTTGAGGACAACGGCATACCGGTTGTCATTCTCTTCCCAGAGGTGGAATTCGATCAGGAGAAGTTTCTCGCCAAGGTCGACACCAAGGTCAAGGAACACGGTTACTGTTCCATCGTGGTCTCGGAGGGTTGTCACTGGCCGGATGGTAAATTTCTCGCCGAACAGGGTACTCGCGACGCCTTCGGCCACGCCCAGCTGGGTGGCGCCGCTCCCGTGGTCGCCAACATGATCAAATACGCCCTGGGTTACAAATTCCACTGGGCCGTGGCCGACTACCTGCAGCGGGCCGCCCGTCACCTTGCATCGGCCTCTGATGTCGAGCAGGCCTATGCCTTGGGCAAGGCGGCAGTGGAGAAGGCATTGGAGGGTAAAAACTCCATCATGCCCACAGTGGTGCGGGAGTCTTCCAGCCCATACAAATGGAGTATCGGCGAAGCCCCCCTGAGCGAGGTGGCGAATGTCGAAAAGATGATGCCGATGGAGTTCATCACCGATGACGGATTCGGCATCACGGCCGCCTGCAAGGAGTACCTCTATCCTTTGATCAAGGGCGAGGCCTATCCTCCCTACACTGAAAACGGCATGCCAGACTATGTCACCATGAAGGGTGTGGCGGTACCCAGGAAACTGGACAGCTTTGAACTTTAATCTAAATCAATAGGGGCTTAAAAGCCCCTTTTTTTGTGCGCCCAACCCTGCCAGAATGGTCTGCTGATCGAAACCGGCCTGACCGGACTGCGTCAGGGCTCAGGTGGTGTAAATGAATTGTTACCAGAACCCATTTCGTCTATCTCATTGGAGGATGTATAAGTGAACACAGAACTAATCTTCGCCCTAGCCTGTGCGGTTGCCGCGCTTGCCTATGGCTTCCTATCCGTAAAATGGATACTTGCGCAGCCCGAAGGCAACGAGAAGATGCGAGAGATAGCCGGCGCCGTACAGGAAGGCGCCAAGGCCTACCTCAACCGCCAATACACCACTATCGGTATCGTCGGCGTAATCCTGTTCGTCATACTCTGGTACTTCCTCGGAACCGCGACTGCGGTCGGTTTCGCCATCGGCGCCGTCTTCTCAGGCCTTGCCGGCTACATCGGCATGCATATTTCCGTTCGCTCCAATCTGCGCACGGCTCAAGCTGCCGACAACGGCATCAACGCGGCGCTGCAGATCGCATTTCGCGGCGGCGCCATTACCGGCCTGCTGGTTGTCGGACTTGGACTGTTGGGTGTGGCCGGTTACTACGCCATTCTCATCGCCATGGGGGTCGAGGATCCCCTGCATCCCCTGGTTGGCCTGGCCTTTGGCGGTTCGCTGATCTCCATCTTCGCCCGACTTGGTGGCGGTATCTTTACCAAAGGCGCCGATGTGGGTGCCGATATCGTAGGCAAGGTTGAAGCGGGCATCCCCGAGGATGACCCCCGCAACCCCGCGGTTATCGCCGATAACGTGGGTGATAACGTGGGCGACTGCGCCGGCATGGCAGCCGATCTGTTCGAAACCTACGCCGTTACCGTGGTTGCAACCATGCTGCTCGGCGGTCTGCTGATGGCCGATGCCGGCACAGCACCGATACTCTATCCGCTTGTATTGGGCGGTGTCTCCATCATCGCGTCCATCGTCGGTACCTTCTTTGTCAAGGCAAAGGACACAGACACCAACGTCATGCCCGCTCTTTATAAGGGTTTGATCGTATCCGGTCTCCTCGCCGCCATCGCCTTCTACTTCGCCACTGACATGATCATGGACGGAGTCGGCGGTTTCAACACCATGCAGCTGTTCGGTTCTGCCATGATCGGCCTGGTTCTGACCGCCGCGATGGTAGTGATTACCGAATACTACACCTCTACCGAGTTCTCGCCGGTGCGTCAGATTGCCCAAGCCTCCACCACAGGTGACGGCACCAATGTCATCGCCGGCCTGGGCATCTCCATGAAGTCCACAGCTGCGCCTGTGATTGCGGTGTGTGCCGCAATCTGGGGTTCATACGACCTGGCCGGACTCTACGGCATCGCCATTGCGGCGACCGCCATGCTCTCCATGACCGGTATCATCGTTGCACTGGATGCCTATGGCCCGATCACAGACAACGCCGGCGGTATCGCCGAAATGGCTGAACTGGATGAGAAGATCCGCAATATCACCGACCCCTTGGATGCCGTGGGCAATACCACCAAGGCCGTCACCAAGGGCTATGCCATCGGTTCCGCCGGTCTGGCCGCCCTGGTGCTGTTTGCCGACTTCACCAGCACCCTGGAGCACGCAGGCAAGACCATCAGCTTTGAACTCTCCGATCCAGCGGTATTGATCGGTCTCTTCATTGGCGGACTTGTCCCCTACCTGTTCGGTTCCATGGCCATGGAAGCGGTTGGCAAAGCCGCCGGCGGCATTGTCAACGAAGTGCGTCGCCAGTTCCGGGAAAAACCCGGCATCATGGATCACAGCGAGAAACCGGATTACGGACGTGCTGTGGACTTGCTGACCAAAGCGGCCATCAAGGAGATGATCATCCCATCGCTGTTACCGGTATTGATGCCGATCGTAGTGGCCCTGGGCATCGGGTGGCTGATGGGCGGTGACGCCGGCGCCAAGGCGCTGGGCGGCCTGTTGATCGGCACCATCGTCACCGGCCTGTTCGTGGCCATCTCCATGACCGCCGGTGGCGGTGCCTGGGATAACGCCAAGAAGTACATCGAAGACGGCAACCACGGTGGTAAGGGTTCGGATGCCCATAAGGCGGCGGTCACCGGCGACACGGTAGGCGACCCCTACAAGGATACCGCCGGTCCCGCGGTCAATCCGCTGATCAAGATCATCAACATTGTTGCCCTGCTGATCGTGCCTATTCTCTAGCAGAGCCAGCGCTGTCAACACGCACGGGGGAGCTTCGGCTCCCCTTTTTCGTAACGGCCCCTACCTGGTCGTACGGATACCTGACACAAAATTCACAAACCGTAAATGGACGCCATACCTGGACAAAAAACCGTTGATCAGCATCTCCTGAATTGTGGTAATTGGTGTTCAAGGCTGCCGTACAAATTACTTTCTCACTCATCGGGCCCGGAAGCGCCTGTGCGGCCTGATTAGATGCGGAAACCCGGATAATTCCACAATCCTACTGTGGACATCAGTTTGAACATTTCGCAATCTCACACAGGCTTTGGGCTAGACACCCGACGAGGTTATCCGTAATCTTCACACCTCACACGAATTCCGGCCCGCCTGCCGGATATAGTCAGCTACGATCAACCGCAAGGGTCTCAAATATGAATCTGGACCGAGTCGCCTCAGGAAACAATATTCCTGATGAAATCAATGTCATTATCGAAATCCCGTCCAACGCCGATCCGGTCAAATATGAGGTGGACAAGGAGACAGGCGCCATGTTTGTCGACCGCATCCTGCGCACCGCCATGCACTATCCGGCCAACTACGGGTATATCCCACACACGCTATCTGACGATGGAGACCCCTGCGACGTGATGGTACCCACCGCTTTCCCGTTGATCCCTGGCTCTGTGATCCGCTGCCGACCGGTAGCCGTTTTGAAAATGACCGATGAATCCGGTGATGACGCCAAGGTCATTGCGGTACCGGCGGATGACGTTTCAAGTCGCTGGAGACATGTCAAATCGGCGGACGACATGCCTGAGGAACTGATGGAACGCATTGCCCACTTCTTCGAACATTACAAGGACCTCGATGAGGGTAAGTGGGTACGTGTTAAGGGCTGGGAAGGTGCCGAGGCCGCCAAAGAGGAGGTCAGCAACTCGGTACAGATGTACAAAGACGCACCGGAAAAACCGAACTTCTAAACCATGAACGGCCGGCCCTTCATGGCTAAGTTTACTCCCCTATATCCCGTATATCCCGGTACTGCAGCGAGGAAGTAGTACGCGATGAAAATCTGCATTCTCTCTGACAGCCACGATCATATTCCCTTGCTGGAAGCCGCTGTTGAGGCGGCCAAGGCCGAGGAGGCGGAAGCTGTTTTGCACTGTGGCGATGTGGTCGCGCCGAGTACGCTACACTGTCTGGACAAGTATGACTTGCCGGTTCATGTCATCCATGGCAACAATAGCGGTGATCTCTATACCCTGGGACGGCTTGCAAGCCGGGATGAGAACAATTTTCACTACCACGGCATGGATGCCGCGGTCGAATTGGCAGGACGTAATATCTTTCTCGTCCACTATCCCCACTACGCAAGAGCCATGGCTGCAACCGGTGACTGGGACCTGGTCTGTTGCGGGCATAGCCATAAATTAAAAATCGAGCAACTCGTGAATATCAAAGGCAGTGTCACCCATTTGGTCAATCCCGGTACGATTGGTGGTGTCGGAAAATCACCGGCAACCTATGTCATGGCAGACCTGGAGAATATGACCTTTGAATCGCGAGAGGTTTCCAAGCAGATTGAGCTTGACGCTGGACAATAGGGCCTGTCGGCGCTGTTTAGCCGGAAAAGCGCCAATCAAGGCCCGAGGAGAGTCGTTTGGTTGTTCAAACTCTGTTGTCCATGAAGGACAGGAGCACTCATGACTGATTTCACTCACTTCAATGCCGCCGGTGAGGCCCATATGGTCAATGTCGGAGACAAACCATCGACCAGGCGCAGGGCCATCACAGAGGGCCGTATCACCATGCAACCCGAAACACTGCGGATGATTTTGGAAGGTAGCCATAAAAAGGGAGACGTGCTCGGTGTCGCACGCATCGCCGGCATTATGGCCGCCAAGAGGGCGCCGGAACTGATTCCCCTATGCCACCCGCTTTCACTGACCAAGGTTGAGATCGACCTTCGTCCAGATGAGAGCGAGAATGCAATCCACTGCCATACCCACGTGGAAAACGTAGGCCAGACCGGTGTTGAAATCGAAGCCTTGTGCGCGACCCAGATCACCCTCCTGACTATCTATGACATGTGCAAGGCCGTTGACAGGGGCATGATAATCAGCGACATTCGGCTGACGGAAAAGAGCGGGGGAAAGTCGGGCGAGTGGAAAAAAACCGACTAAAGTTAAAAACAATCCTGCCGCACTAAGTTGTACGGCTGCGTGATCCCTGTCACAATGCCGGGATTTTCTGTTGTCAAATCAGACATTACTCGCAGGCATAGGGAAGCAGTTATGAGCAAATTCGTAGAATGGTCCGACGCACTCAGTGTCGGCATTGAAGAAATCGATGAACAGCACAAGATGCTCGTCGAGCTCGTCAACAAGATGCATGAAGCCATTCATCAACGCCATGGCAGTGATGTAGTGAAGAGTATCCTGGGTGATCTGGCTGACTACACGAGGATCCATTTTGCGGTTGAAGAGAGCTTGATGCGAATCCTCAACTACCCTGGTTATGAAGACCATAAAGAGATACATGAAGAGCTGCTCCAGTCCGTGGCAGACCTGCAAGAAAAAGTAGCCACCGGCAAGACCGCCATCGGTTTTGAGCTGATGCACTTTCTCAAGACCTGGCTGACCAAGCACATCATGGAAGAGGACATGCAATATAGCGGCTTTTTCCTCAAGGCAGGCGCTCAACCCAGGTTGAGCAAAAAATCCTGGATCCAGCGACTCTGGAGCAGCTGACCCAAACAGCCGCCATGGCATTTCGAGACCTAGTAGCAATGCCATGAATCCCTATTATCACCGGGCCCATTTCCTGAAAAGTGCGGCCCGACTTTCCCAATCCCCGACAGACAGCGGTTTCGAGGTGGCGTTTGCCGGACGCTCCAATGCCGGAAAATCCAGCGCCCTGAACGCCTTATGCGGACAGAAATCTCTGGCACGAACCAGTAAAACACCAGGCAGGACCCAACTTCTGAATTTCTTCTCTTTGGACAGCGACCGTCGGCTGGTAGATCTGCCGGGCTATGGCTATGCCAAGGTCGCGGAATCGATCAAAAAAGAGTGGCAAAAGACACTTGCACACTACATCGAACAACGGCAATGTCTCAGGGGCATGGTTTTATTGATGGATATCCGTCATCCGCTGACAGCGTTCGATCTGCAGATGTTGCAATGGAATACCTACCATGGCCTGCCGACACACATCCTCCTGACCAAGGCCGACAAACTCAAGACCGGCGCTGCCAAAAACACCCTGTTGAAGGTCAAAAAGGAGCTCGGTGATCGCCCGGAGATCTCAATCCAACGCTTCTCCGCATTGAAAAAACAGGGCATTGACGAGTGCCACCGGGTGCTGGACCTGTGGTTCGAACTGGAACCGGACTCGAACACAAACCCATCCCCCTGACCGCAACCTGCTGGTCGCTGACTGCTGGCCGCTGGCCGCTAAAAAAAAGAAAGCCCCATCAGCCTAAGGGGAGAGACTGACGGGGCCGGATCTTCCCGGATGGGGTCACCGGGAAGGATGGGTCGCAAAGGGAGGAAAAGCGACCCTCGTCGTACGACTTACAGCTAGATAGACTGGTGAATTTATATAAAGTTCAATGCGCCTGATCCCAGTTTTCGCCGACCCCGACATCCACCAGTAAGGGCACTGCCAAACTGGCCGCCGTCTCCATAAAATTCGCAATAATGCCTTTTGCTTCAGTGACATAGGATTCTTCGACTTCCAGCACCAGCTCATCATGAACCTGCATAAGAAGTCGCGCGGGCGGTGTACTGGCCAGTATCCAAGCGTCTACAGCCAACATGGCGCGTTTGATGATATCAGCCGCACTCCCCTGCATCGGCGCATTGATCGCCGTACGCTCCGCCGCCGTCCTGCGTTGATGATTTTTTGCGTTGATATCAGGCAGGTAAAGACGGCGGCCGAAAAGGGTCTCGACATAACCCTGATCATGGGCCAGTTCACGCGTCCGATCCATGAATGCCTGCACGCCGGGGTAGCGTTTGAAATAGAGATCCACATAGGCCTGGGCCGCGTTTCTCTCAATACCCAACTGACGCGCCAGACCAAATGCTGACATACCATAGATCAAACCGAAGTTGATCGCCTTGGCAGAGCGTCGCTGTTCCGTTGTCACACGGTCCAGCGGCTCTTCGAAAACCTCCGCCGCAGTAGCCCGATGGATATCCATGCCTTCGGAAAATGCTCGCAGAAGCCCTTCATCCCCTGACAGATGGGCCATGATCCTCAATTCTATCTGGGAGTAATCCGCTGCCAGCATCTTCCAGCCCGGTTGCGCTACAAATGCCCGGCGAATGCGCCTGCCAGCCTCTGTGCGTACGGGAATATTCTGCAGGTTGGGGTCGGTGGAGGAGAGTCGTCCTGTTGCCGCCACCGCCTGGTGGTATGAGGTATGTACTCGTCCGGTCTGCGGATTGACCATTTCAGGCAGTTTGTCCGTATAGGTCGATTTGAGCTTGGAGAGACCGCGATGCTCCAGAATCACTGCCGGCAGCTCATGCCCCTGTTCCGCCAATTCGACCAACACCGATTCCGCCGTTGAGGGCGCCCCCTTGGGTGTCTTTGTAATCACCGGGAGTGCCAGTTCGGTGAAGAAGACCTCCCCAATCTGCTTCGGTGAACCCAAATTGAAACTATGGCCGGCAAGGGAATAGGCCTTCTGTTCGAGTTGGTGCATACTGCTTGCCAACTCATCGCTCTGCTTACGCAGCATACTGCTGTCGATAGCCACACCGGTTCGCTCCATCCTCGACAACACCGGAATCAACGCCACCTCAAGTTCCGTCAATAATGATGTTAGTAAAGGCTCACTTTCGAATTTCGGCCAGAAATAATTATGCAGGCGAAGGGTAATATCCGCATCTTCAGCCGCATATGGGGCGGCTAACTCCAGATCAATTTGATTAAAGGTCAACTGCTTCTTGCCTTTGCCGGCTATCGTCTCAAAGTGGATTGTCTCATGTTGCAGATAGCGCTTGGCCATGGAGTCCATGTCATGCCGTGTAGCTGTGGAATCGAGCACGTAGGATTCGAGCATGGTGTCATACGCGATGCCGTGCATATCGACGCCGTAACGGGCCAATACACTCATATCGTATTTCAGGTTTTGACCCACCTTTTTCAGTTTTGGATTCTCTAACAGCGGCTTCATGTAAGTAAGCACTAACTCACGTGGCAGCTGAGTTGGCGCACCCGGATAGTCGTGACCAACAGGGACATACGCTGCCTCGCCAGGGCGTACCGCAAATGAGAGCCCGACCAGTTCGGCCTGCATATAGTCGAGACTGGTGGTTTCCGTATCGAAGGCGAACAAGCCATGGGCCTCCAGCTGCGCGATCCATCTTTTCAACGCCGGCTCACTCAAGACTGTCTCATAGTTTACAGCGGTCTGTTCCGCTGCCTGCTGTGGCTCATCCGTTTCCACGTCATCCAGGGTTGCGAGCAGGCGGTTCGATCCCATCCATTGATAGTGACGCCGTAATTCAGCACTGTCCTGCTCAACCGGTCGGTAATCAGTTGGACTCATTTCAAGGCTGACATCGAGCTTTATGGTTGCCAGTTCACGGGAGAGCGGCAATTGTGTCAGACTGGCGCGCAGATTCTCGCCGATCTTACCCTTGATCTCATCCGCATGAGCGATCAGATTATCCAGGGTGCCGTAGATATTCAGCCACTTTGCCGCGGTTTTAGGACCACACTTCGGAACACCCGGTATATTATCAACCGTGTCACCTACCAGGGCCAGGTAGTCAATAATCTGGTCGGGCCTGACACCGAACTTGTCCAATACCCCCGCCATATCGGTGGTGGTCTCTGACATGGTGTTGATCAGCGTGACGCGTTCATTCACCAGCTGTGCCATATCCTTGTCGCCGGTGGAAATCATAGTCTCTATCCCCTGTTCCGTGGCCTGTCGCGCCAAGGTGCCGATCACATCGTCCGCCTCGACCCCAGGTACCACCAGCATCGGCAAGCCCATCGCCCGAATGATCGCATGCAGAGGCTCTATCTGATCGCGCAGATCGTCCGGCATAGGGGGGCGATTGGCCTTATACTCCGGATAAATCTCATTTCTGAAACTGCCGCCGGGTGCATCGAATACGACCACCATATAGTCGGGATCAAAATCGCTGATCAACCGACGCAGCATGTTCAGTACGCCGACAATCGCACCTGTTGGTTCACCTTGCGAGTTACTGAGGTCGGGCAGGGCATGATAGGCGCGAAACAGGTAGGAGGAGCCATCGACCAGGACAAATTGGGATGATTTAGACATAAGCAGCGGAAAATCCATATAAAATTTTGCTTGAAGATAGTAGCTAAATCAGACCCTTTTGTCGCCAGTTTCACAAACCTGCCGTGTGACCGCACTATGTCCTACTATTTTTCTTGGTTTTTCCGAAAATCTGATCTATCTTTTTAGAGCATGGACTCAATCGAGCCCCTAAAACTATAAATGCATGAAGCTAAAACGAACGACCATCACCACTGGAGACGACCATGCCCGAAATGAACCCAATGGCTGTCGAGAACAGCAACACACCGGAAGGTTTCGATGAGTGGACCGAAGAGCAGGCGATTGCCTTGGCTTCGGAAGAGAATATCGAGTTAACTGATGCGCATTGGGAGATAATCCATTTCCTGCGCCACCACTGCGAAGAACATGGCACCACCTGCAGCGCCAGACTGGTGCTTAAGGCGATGACAACACAAGTCAAGGATCGAGGCGGCAAAAGATATCTCTATACGCTCTTTCCAAGGGGCCCGGTAGTCCAAGCGTGTAAGATTGCCGGTATTCCACTGCCACCCTACTCACTGGACCTTTCATTCGGCAGTGTGCACTGACAAAATTCTCAACACCTAAGCTTACAAGGGGCGACCAGCCCCTTTTTTAATGCCAATCCGTTAACACTACCTGCCATATATTCCTCAAGATGTGGCCGTTTCGGTCGCAAACGAGGGAAACCGAAAGATCCGGAAAGATAATCTCCACCAATAATCAGGGACAATAATAAGTCGGTACAGATTACCATGCTCAATTCACACTGCTTCAGATTGGATGCAGCGGATGAGGCCAATGAATGGCATACCCAGGCAACGGACCTGCTGATTCGTTACAACATTCCCATTACACCTGTCTGTTACCATGTTGCCTATGAGTATGTCACTCAGCGTCATGGTGAATTAACACGAATAATCGATGCCCAGCTCAACAAAACCGGCCATCTGGACAGCCATTTTCTGTTTCATTTGTTTGAAAATCTCTGCCTCGAGGGCGCTGAAAACGACAAGCTGGACGACCACCTGGCTGACCTGCACAATCTACTATTCAAGGTTCTCGAAGGAGTGACAAACAACTGTAGCCAAACCGATCTCTTCAGCGAGACCCTGCTAAATCAGAGCCATGCATTGGATGCCAATCCCAGTCTCGAAGATCTGCGCGGCATAGCACAGACCTTGATGCAGGCCACCACACAAGCGATGCAAAACAATCGTATGTTGCAAGACCACCTCGAGTCGGCCGAAGAGCAGAGTCTGTCACTGCAATCCGAAGTGAAAAAGCTACGCGATGAGATATCCACTGACGCGCTGACAGGATTGTTCAATCGGCGTGCGCTCAACAAACGTATGCACGAACTGGTCGAGGCGCACAACGGTGCATCCACCCCTTTTTCCATACTGATGCTCGATATTGACCATTTCAAACGGTTCAATGACAACTTCGGCCATGTGATCGGGGATGAAGTTATTCGCCGTGTCGGACTGATCATGAGAGACCAGTTGCGGGATGTGGACTTTCCCGCGCGCTATGGTGGAGAGGAGTTTACCGTGCTTCTGCCGGGAACGGATATCACCCATGCAATAAGCATCGCCGAAACGATCCACCAGTCGGTTGCTAAACTGATACTGATTAAGAGAAGCACCAAAGAGAAACTGCCATCGGTTACGGTTTCGGTGGGCGCTGCCAGCTGTCGCAGGGGAGACAGTCCCGAGACCCTGCTCGAACGTGCCGATCAGGCCCTCTACCAGGCCAAAGAGGAGGGGAGAAACCGGATTGTCAGCGAGGCGGAAATCACCTATATGTAACCCCTTCACCGACACCAGCGCGTGATATCGGCTTTAAGCCGTTTTATATGCCGCGCACGCTCTTGCTCGCTCAGATAACGCCGCTCACCGTCATTGCCTAAATTATAGATACCTGTCGCCCGAAGATGGGAATTGTAGCGGTCTTTGGCGCGCACGCAGTTCTGCTTGCGTCTTTTCCGCTCAGCCAGTTGCTTCTGCTTTGCCTCTTTCTTCTCCGCACGCTCCTCTGCATAGACATCCAGCATGCGCCGCATCTCCATCTGCCTGTCATGTTGTCCCGCCGCTGGCTGGGGACTCTCCTGTTCCCTGATCCTTATCTCTGTGGATTCCCCCGTCACCGGCCGGTCACTGAAGTGCACACGACCCTGCTCATCCACCCATTTATAGACCTCCGCCTGCAGTTGTAAGCCCGCCATCAACAGTACAAACAGCAGAGATTGCGTAAACAGCCGTGGTAATTTACTTGTTGTATCCAACATCTGAGCAGCTCCTTGCAGATATATCTATCACCCTCGTGTCTTTACCGTTCCGCTTGTGGCGCGTACTGGCTAATTCACCGGCTTAGGGCCAGTCTACCTCAATGATGACATCTATCGTAATGAATGGCTCGGTCTGAATTGAGCATTTGTGAATGGGGATTATACCCCTCCATATACGGCTTTCTGAACTGAATTTGATCAGCGGGATGATGGGAACTGAACCGGATATAAAAAAAGGGCGCCGAAGCGCCCTTAAAGGGAGGATCATCCAACAGATGTATTACAGACCTGAACCCCGGTTTCCGGTGAACTCAGGATAGGCCTCCAGTCCACACTCGCCGAGATCGACACCTTCGTACTCTTCCTCTTCGCTGACCCTGATACCCATCACAATTTTAAGGATCAGCCATACCACGAGGCTGGCGACGAACGTCCAGGCAAAGATTACTCCCAAACCGAGTAACTGCGGTCCGATTGAGGCATCGCTATTGGTCAGAGGAACCGCAATCAAGCCCCACATGCCGACCACGCCATGCACCGAAATAGCACCCACCGGGTCGTCGATCTTGATCTTGTCCATTGTGATGATGGAGAAGACCACAAGCAGGCCGCCAACAGCGCCGATCAGGGTTGCTTCCAAAGGAACCGGTGTCAACGGCTCGGCCGTGATTGCCACCAGACCTGCCAACGCACCGTTGAGCGCCATGGTCAGATCCGCTTTACCAAACAGCGCACGTGCGGTAAGCAGCGCCGCCACTACGCCGCCGGCTGCGGCTGCATTGGTGTTGACGAAAACTGCGGCGACAGCATTGGCTTCGCCGATATCTGAGATCTTCAGCTCGGATCCACCATTGAAGCCAAACCAACCCAGCCACAGGATGAATGTACCCAACGTGGCCAATGGCAGGTTGGCACCGGGTATGGCATTGACTCGACCATCGGCAGTGTACTTGCCTTTACGGGCTCCCAGCAGAATGACGCCCGCCAGGGCTGCTGCTGCGCCACAGAGGTGTACCACGCCAGAACCGGCAAAATCGCTGAAACCGGCAGCATCCAGAAAACCGCCGCCCCATTTCCAGTAACCCTGCAGCGGATAGATGACACCGGTCATTACCACGGCAAACAGCAGGAAGGCCCAGAGCTTCATCCGCTCGGCCACGGCGCCGGAAACGATGGACATGGCGGTGGCGACGAAGACCACCTGGAAAAAGAAGTCTGACATACCGGAATAGTAGGTCTCGCCATTGCTGGCCAGCACATCTTCGACACTGTTGTCGCCACCGAACATAAAGCCCAGGTCGAGCGCCGGAAAATAGCCGTTGCCGTCCCCCGGGTACATGATGTTGTAGCCCATCAACATATACATAATGCAGGCGATGGCGAACAGGGCGACGTTCTTGGTCAGGATTTCAGCGGTATTCTTGGCTCGCACCAGACCGGCCTCGAGCATGGCGAAACCAGCCGCCATCCACATGACAAGCGCGCCGGATACCAGAAAGTAGAAGGTATCCAGTGCGTAACTGAGTTGTGTAATCGCTTCCACGATACTCTCCAAATAAATGTTGCTAGTGAGTTACAGCGCTTCGGGACCGGTTTCACCGGTACGCACACGAACGACCTGTTCCACGTCAGTGACGAAGATCTTGCCGTCACCGATCTTGCCGGTCTTGGCGGCATTGGAAATCGCTTCCACCACCTGATCGACAATGTCGTTATCGACGGCGATTTCGACCTTGATCTTGGGTAGAAAATCGACCACGTACTCTGCACCGCGGTAGAGTTCGGTGTGTCCCTTCTGACGCCCAAAACCCTTGACCTCGGTGACCGTGATACCCGCCACGCCCACTTCGGACAAAGCTTCGCGGACATCATCAAGCTTGAACGGCTTAATGATTGCTGAAACCATTTTCATCTGATTGCTCCTCGTTCAGCCCGTCACTGAACGGGCTGTACATCAAATAGTTAACTCAAGCCGATTTGTCTCAGAAGCCTTTGCTCCAAGAGATGAAGAAACGCATATCGGAGTCTTCACCGGCAGCGTCCGTGTCATCGAGATCGGTGTCAGAGACGCTCAGGGTAACGTCGCCGAAATCACCGGTGGCCTTGGTCAGGTCGACCTGATAGTGGGTGTAGTCCTCTAAATCATCATCGCCATCGCCATCCGGTTCGACGAAACCGACCGTCAGGCCGATGGAGAAGTCCTGCGGCAGGTCAAAGCTGGCGCCCAGATAGTAGTAGAGATCCTCTTCGATAACCTCGACCGCATCCTCCGCAGAGAAGACATAGTTGAGACCGGCGGTGAGAAACTGCCAGCTGCCACTCACGGCAAGCTCGGTGAAATCAGATTCTGCGTCGCTTGAATAGGCGTAATGGATCAGGCCGACATCATAGCCGAAGTCGCCCACCTCGCCGGCGTAACCGCCATACAGGTCGAGCTCATAATCGTCCCAGGCCTCAGACAGCCAGGTACCCGCATAGAGACCCGACTCGCCAGACCAATCGAAGCCACCGGACAATGCGGTGGTGTTGTCGGTCTGGGTCAACCCGCGCCAGATGTAGTTACTGGTAACACCGATATTGGTGCTGACTTCCGCCGCAGCGATGGACGATAGCCCTAACATCGCAACGCCACAGGCTTGGGCAAGACGGTTCATCTTCATCGTTATACTTCCTCTTAATCAATTAGAAACATGGGTTAATCAGTTAACTCGACTCATAGCTTGACGAGGCGAAACTACTGCTGTCTTTTCAGACTTCGTGCCAACTTTTCCAACCTGTTGAAATTGCAGGAAATACCCAATAATTGGTAGGCATGATGCTGACCGGTTCACATGGCCGTGCATGGTTTGTGATCACAACCGATCCCCTTGCACCAGACCTGTGCACCGGCTTGGTGCGAAATGGCCGGATCGATATATCTGCGGGTGGATCGATGAACCAGCGCTGTTCCATCTATCAATCCTGCAAGGGGAATTTCGCCACAAAGATTATCCGGAACCGCGTCCTCTTTCGCTGGACAAAGGGGTCGTCACTGGCTATTGTCTGCCGCATGATTGATCCGAAACTTATCGATGAACTGACGACCCGGCTTTCGGCGACAATGCCCAGCGGTATCCAGGCATTACAGGCCGATGTGGCAAAAAACATACGCGCCACCCTGGAGTCCGGACTTGCCAAGCTCGACCTGGTGACCCGCGAGGAGTTTGAGGTTCAGCAGGCGGTTCTGGCACGTACACGTGAGAAGCTTGAGCGGCTGGAGATACAGATCAAGGAACTGGAAGATAAAACCGGCTAGCGCTTCATCAGCATCGGATCGAACGCTATTCCAAGGAAGGAATCTATGTCACTCGCCATTCTCTATTCCCGCGCTCAAGAGGGCGTACAAGCACCCCTGGTCACCGTGGAAGTCCATCTCTCCAACGGCCTTCCGGGCCTCTCCATCGTCGGTTTGCCCGAAATGGCGGTGCGTGAGAGTAAAGACCGGGTCAGAGGGGCACTGATCAACAGCCAGTTTGAGTTTCCCGCCCGGCGCATCACCATCAATTTGGCGCCTGCCGATCTGCCGAAAGAGGGGGGGCGATTCGATCTGCCCATTGCCCTCGGCATCCTGGCCGCCTCGAATCAATTGACGATGGACCCCTTGAGCCACTATGAGTTCAGCGGCGAGCTTGCCCTGTCCGGCGAACTGCGCCCGATCAGCGGCATACTGCCTGCAGCGCTCACCGCGCGCGACGCCGGGCGCTCCCTGATCCTGCCGCAACAGAATGCCGGTGAAGCGGGACTGGTCAACGGACTCCAGTGCTATCCGGCCAGCCACCTCCTCGAAGTCTGTTCACACCTCAACAGTGTCAACCCGTTGGCACAATACAAAAGCACGCACGGTATCGAGGCGAGTGAAAAGAGCCGACTCGATATGGCCGATGTCTACGGACAGAGTCATGCCCGGCGCGCCCTGGAGATCAGCGCCGCCGGTGCCCACTCACTGCTCTATATCGGTCCGCCCGGCACTGGCAAGTCGATGCTTGCCTCCCGCCTGCCGGGAATCCTGCCCCCTATGAGCGAGGAGGAGGCGCTGGAGTCCGCAGCCATTCACTCGGTGGCCAACAACAGGGCTTTCCAACCCGCCCAGTGGCGTCAAAGACCCTTCCGCGCCCCCCATCACACGGCCTCGGCGGCGGCCCTGGTCGGCGGCGGCAGCAATCCGAAACCCGGCGAAATCTCCTTGGCGCACCGCGGCGTGCTGTTCCTGGACGAACTCCCCGAATTCGATCGGCATACCCTGGAGGTATTGCGCGAACCCCTGGAAAATGGTCGCATCACCATCTCCCGCGCCAACCGCCAGGTCGACTACCCGTCAAGGTTTCAGCTGATCGCGGCGATGAACCCCTGTCCTTGCGGCCACCTGGGAGACGGCAGCAACCGCTGTCACTGTACTCTCGACCGCATCACTCGCTACCGCATGCGCATCTCGGGTCCCCTGCTGGATCGCATCGACATGCATGTGGAGGTGCCCAGGCAGCCGCTGCAGATCAACCGTCAATCGCCGCAGAGACAAGAGGAGTCGAGCGAGACCATTCGCCGCCGGGTCATCGATGCCCGCGAAATACAACTCGACCGGCAGGGCTGCACCAACCAGGTCCTGCAAGGCGTGCATATCGAACAGGTGGCCGCCCCGGATAAAGCGGGCAACGAGCTTTTACACCGGGCCATCGAAAAGCTGGGGCTGTCTATGCGGGCCTACCACCGCATCCTCAAGGTGGCGCGTACCATCGCCGACCTGGAGGCGAGCCCTAAGGTGGAGACAGCGCATATCAGTGAGGCGATTGGATATCGGCGTTTGGACAGGAGCTAACTCAGTAGCTTTATAAAGACTGTCTTGAAAACACTTCGTGTTTAAGCTAATTGGATTGAATTAAAGGCTCCCATCTAGCAGAATTTTCTGGTAATTCAGATTTACCTAATTTCCAACACAAACTTAAAGTATCCTTCAAATTGTTGTTACTATCTAAAATTACTTTTTCGAGTTTTGAAAAATACGCTTCAAAGTGATACTCGAGAAGATGCTCTAAAAGGCAAGTTGCCACGGCAGTCCTTAGGTCCTCATCACTGCTAGATCCGTGTTTCAATATAATAGGCCACACATGATCTGGGAGGTACATTGCATAGTCTGTAAGTGTCGCCGCAGCACTCCAACGCACATCGTTATCAGTTTGCCGTTCTAATTCAGGTAGCAAGTTTAGATCACAAATACTGTGAGAATTTGTCATAACGCATCTTCTGTTTCAGACCATTTTTTTATCGAAAGAAGATTTATCGGGTCTTCCCAACTACTATTATTTATATTAAATATTTTTCTATAAATCGTAAATGATTACCGAATAGAACTACTGGCACTTTTATCCTTTACCCTTAGCATGATGTGGGCGCCAATTAAAAATATCAACGCCAATAATATAATCGTGATCGTGATTAGCATAGTTACGATAAAGACCCGATAAGCATAATCCCTTGATGTCAAACAGTCATTGTATAATTCACAACTATATTGCTTATCCTCTATCACTACGTCATCTCCCTTACCTTCATTATCTACTGCATCTGGGCCGGCGGAATATATTTCGAATTTCTTCCCGTCTTCAATAATATTATAGACATAGTTGTTCCCCCAGTAGTCTCGTGGCAGCCGGTTTAGATAACGTTTCTGATTAGAATCATTCTTTTGCTTAGCATTGTTAGCTAAACTAATGAGTCCCTCTTCCGCACTTGGAAGTTGTTTATGGTCTTGCCAATATTCATTGACAGCATCCTTCAAATATCTTATATCGCTCTTGCTTTTTCCTAACCAATACCCATGACTATCTACATTCGGCATAGTTGCCACCATTCCAATTATTGAGACAATTAATATCGGTAGTAACCATTTAAAATATTTTTTCATAAGTATAAACTCGTATGAAGGTCATACAGGCTACGCCAATAACCATCAGTTAAATAGGACATCCACCCTAAATTTGCCAAAAACAAACCAATATGGCGATCTCTCGTTAGTCCTCGATATCAAGGAGCGATATCATGCCCAAGCCAAGGAAAGTCCAGGTATCAATGGAAACCACCCCTTATTACCGCTGCGTCTCCCACTGTGTTCGTCTCGCCTTTCACTGCTGCGTTGATTCACATACCGGCAAGAGCTATGAACATCGGCGCCAGTGGATCGTCGATTGGATGAAATTGTTGGCGGAGATCTTTGCTATCGACATCTGTGCCTAAGCAGTTGCATAAATAGGACCCCCACTCTTAATTTCTGCTGGAATTGGACATCGTGAAGTTTTTCACGCCGGACAAGCAGGGCAACGCACTACTGCACCGGGCCATCGAAAAACTTGGTCTGTCGATGCGCGCCTACCACCGTATCTTGAAGGTGGCGCGCACTATCGCCGACCTGGAGGCGAGCCCGGAGGTGGAGACCCCGCATATCAGCGAGGCCATAGGTTATCGACGTCTGGACAGAAGCTAAGCGTGGATAACGGTAAAAGTCAGCGCACCAGCCCTTGCTCTACCTGGTCTCTGGTTTCCCGGCCGCTCAGTTGCTCGATCAGCTCCAGGGCGAAATCCATTGCCGTGCCCGGCCCCCGGGAAGTGATCACCCGGTCGTCGCTGATGACCCGTTCAAGCTGTACATCGACCTGGGGCAGATCCATATTGTCCAGCACCCCCGGATAGCTGGTCGCTCGCCGTCCCTGCAACAGGCCGGCGCCGGCCAGCACCTTGGGTGCGGCACAGATTGCGGCGGTGAACTTGCCTTGTTGATTGAGGCGTTTCAGCATCTCATGGATGCGGGGATCCGCATCGAGGTAGTCGGCGCCAGGCAGGCCGCCGGGCAACACCATCATATCGAACGCCTGATCCATGACGGCATCGAGGGTGGTATCCGGCACCAGGGTGATGCCTCTCGAGGCCTTCACCGGCCCGTCTTTAAGGCCGGCGGTAACCACCTCGATATCGGCCCGTGTCAGTAGATCTGTGATGGTGACTGCTTCGAGCTCTTCGCATCCTTCGGCAAGGGGGACGAGTACGCGTGCCATAGTGGCCTCCCGCTATTGATCAGTTCAGAGACAGGTACCAGCTCAACACCCTGTCGTTTTAGTTTAGGCAACTCTTCTTGAAGTACGCTCAGGGTTTGAGGGTAGGGATGGGCAATACCGATCGCATGACCCTGAGAGCGCGCCTTGAACAATAATTGTTCCAACTGACGCCTGATTTCGGCCTCTTTCGGTGTATTGTCGAGAAACACGTGCCGTCGTGAAGCGGCAATCAGATTTTTACCGGCAACGCGTTCAGCGACTGTGGCGTCGGTGGTTCGACTATCGATGAAATAGAGCCCGCTGGCGCGCAACTCGCTCATCAGCCAGCGCATCGCCGTGGGATCCCTGGTCAACAGGCTTCCCATATGGTTGTTGACCCCTGCGACATAGGGAACGGACGCAATATTGCGTTGCAGGGTATGGATGAATCGCTCCCTCGACATAGCCAGGGTCAGTGCCCCATTGCCCAAGGGATTGCCGTTGTCCGATTCCATGGGCTGGTGCAGCATGACCTCTTTATTCGAGGCGTGCGCCTTGCTCGCCAGCTGCCAGGCAAAAGGGGTTTGCGGCAGAAAGGAGTAGGTCACCGCCCCCGGCAGGGCCAGCGCGCGCTCCCCCGCATCCTTCTGGTTTCCCAGGTCGTCGATGATCAGGGCTATCTTCACCGGGTTCGGTGATGCGGTATCGCCCTCATCCGCCATACCGACCGATGTGGTTGCAAACAGGCATATCGAGCAGATCAGTAAACCAAGGCGATGCATCGCTGGCCTTTCTCCACTCAACTTGTGGTTTTCTTGCTACGCAGAATGGCCAGACCCTTGAGCAGATTCAGTGCCTCACCCAACTGATAGTCTTTCTTGACCATATCCCGGTTCTCATCGGCCTGACTCTCTTTATTCTCTTCACTCTTTTTCGTCCCTTTCCCATTTCCGTTTCCATTGAGAAGATGACCGGAAAGATTCGACTCCTTGATCGGCTTGACCTGGGTATCCTCCGCTTTCGAAACGGTCAGGTCCTCCAGTTCGATATCGGGTTCGATCCCTTCCGCCTGGATCGAACGCCCGGAAGGGGTGAAGTATCTTGCGGTCGTCAACTTGACCGCGGCAGTGTCGGTAATGGGAATGATGGTCTGCACCGAACCCTTGCCGAAGGTGCGGCTACCCATGATGACGGCGCGATTCTGATCCTGCAGTGCGCCCGCCACGATCTCCGAGGCCGACGCCGAGCCTTCATTCACCAGAACCACAATCGGTGCACCATCGAGAACATCATCCGGCGCCGCTTCGAAGCGTAGCTGGGAATCGTTCTCTCTCCCCTCCGTGTAGACGATCAATCCGGACTCCAAAAAGGCATCGCTGACGGAAACGGCGGCATTCAATACCCCGCCAGGATTGTTTCTCAAATCCAGCACCATGCCCAGCAGTGACCCTTCCACTTCGCCTTTCAGTCTATCAAGGGATTTCAGCATGTCACTGGTGGTATTTGTCTGGAACTGGGAGATGCGCAGATAGGCAAAACGTTCATCCAGAAGACGGCTCTTGATACTGACGACCCGGATGATGTCGCGCACCACGATAATCTTGAGCGGCTTCTCTTCCCCCTTCCGCACGATGGTCAATTCGAGCGAGGTGCCGGGTTTCCCGCGCATCAGGGCGACCGCTTCGTTCAAGCTGAGCCCTTTGACCGGGGTGTCATCGAGGCGAACAATCAGGTCACCGCTACGGACCCCCGCACGCTGAGCGGGGGTGTCGTCAATGGGGGAGATCACTTTGACGAAGCCGTCTTCCATGCCCACTTCGATACCCAGGCCGCCGAATTCGCCCTTGGTGCCCACCTGCAGCTCTTTATAATCATCCGCATCCAGATAGTTGGAATGAGGATCGAGACCGGAAACCATGCCGCGAATCGCGTTCTCCAGAAGCACCTCATCCTCAACCGGCTCCACATAGTTGGCCTTGATGCGCCCGAAGATATCGGCAAATGTACGCAGCTGTTGCAGGGGCAGGCTCTCCAGCTCCTCTTTCGCCAGTGTCTGAAATGCGGTCAGTGAGAGACTGACACAAACTATAATCAGACCAAGACCTCGCAGAGAAGCTTGTCTTACTACTCTTATCATCTGTTTTACCTATTAACTTACAGCTAGGGCCTGTTAACACTCATCCAATCGGCCCTAGCTCAATGGTTGTACGGCAGTTTGTCCAATAGCCAAAGGCATCACCGGCGTTGACCCTTGAAAAGTGTGAGTGATTGCATAAAAAGATAGTTCCTTTTGTCTGATTTTACGTCCCCAATCGGCAATTTTTCTGCCTTTTATGCGCTGACACCACTGGATCGGGTTTTTCGGCTGTCCATTGTGTCTGATGCCGAAATAGACCCCGGACGATGTCCGGCCGCCACTGTTGCCCACCTGGGCCACCACCTCTCCCGGCTCAACCCACTCGCCGGTCTCTTTGAAGAGGCTCTGGTTGTGGCCATAAAGGCTCATGTAACCGTCGCCGTGATCGATGATCAGCAACAACCCGAAACCCCGCAACCAATCGGCGAAGGCGACCCTGCCGTGGTGAATGGCGTGAACCTCCTGCCCTTCCGGAGCCGCGATGAGCACCCCGTCCCACTTGAGTTTACCCACTTCCCGCTCCGACCCGAAGCGCGCCACCAGCCTGCCGCGGGAGGGCCAGGGCAGTTTGCCTTTACGGGAGTTGAAGGGAACATGAGCGGTGGAGTCGAGGGGGATGTCAGAGAGCGCCTGCTGGATCTGTGCAAGCAGCGATCGAAGTTGCTTCTCATCCGACTTGAGACCATCCAGCTCCGCCCCTTTGTCCTTCAAGCGCTTGTTGAGACTCGCGATGATCTTCTTTCGTCCGGTCCTGGCCGATTCAAGCTGTCGTTTCTGGTTTTGGTTCTTTGACAACAGCTGTTGCAAACGCTGCTCTTCCTGAGCTATCTCCCGCTCGATGCTCCGTAGATGCCGCAGACTCTCTTTGATTGTGTTCATCTGCTGCACACGGGCCGAGTTGAAATAATCGTAGTACACCATAATACGACTGACTACCGCGGGATCCTGCTGATTGAGTAGTATTTTCAACTTTTCCTGCCGCCCCATGGCATAGCCCGCGCGTAGCTGCCGCTCAAGCGAGGCACGGTGCTGATCCAGGTGAAGGCGTGCATCGGCACGCTCACTTTCAAGCCCGGCAAGACGGCGCTTCTGTCGGTTCAAACTCTGTTCCGTCACCCGGATTCGGCGGGCAAAGTCTCCAATCTGCTTCTCTGTATTTTGCAGGGCCTGGCTTTGTTGCTCCCACTTGCCATGGGTTGAGCGTAACTGTTTCTGCAGTGATTGGATGCGTTCTTTTACCTGCTCCAGTTTGGCTCTGGCCTCTTGTTCGGACTCCTCTGCGATAATGGGGTGGGATAAGAGGCTAAGCATCAATCCCAGTGAGAGAACCATCAGGCCGCTCGCCCGCCCCATCTATCAAACCTCCCGCGTAAAGTTAATCAATGGATGACCTTGCATCTCATCAGGTTGAGCCAGTCCCATGATTTTCAGCAGCGTTGGCGATATATCGCACAAGGCGCCGCCCTCCAGCAGTTCCGCATTGCCCCGGCCAACATAAACCAACGGTACCGGATTGGTTGTATGCGCCGTGTGCGGCTGATGATTCTCATGGTCTTCCATCTGTTCGGAATTACCGTGATCCGCAGTGATCAGCAGTTCACCGCCTGCCAGACGAATGGCCTTCAAAACCCTGCCCAGACAATGGTCCAGGGTCTCGATGGCGATTTTTGCCGCCTCATATTTCCCGGTGTGCCCCACCATGTCACTATTGGCGTAATTGCAGATGATGACATCATGTTTGCCATCCCCAATCGCCGTCACCAGATGATCGGTGACCTCCTCGGCGCTCATTTCAGGCTTCAGATCATAGGTCGCCACCTTGGGCGACGGCACCAGGATACGCTCCTCCCCCTCAAACGGCCGCTCACGACCGCCATTGAAGAAGAAGGTGACATGGGCATATTTCTCCGTCTCGGCCAGTCGCAATTGGCGCAACCCCTGCTTGGAGATGGTTTCACCGAATACATTACGCAACTTTTCCGGAGGGAATGCGACCGGTATCTCGAAGCGTTTGTGGTAGCGGGTGAGACTGACGAACTCACCTAGACTGGGACTTTGCTTGCGTTCGAAACCCGCAAAGTCCTCTTCGACGAAGGCGCTGGTCAACTGACGGGCCCGGTCTGCGCGGTAGTTGAGAAAAAACACTACATCGTCATCACCTATGGTTACCGGTTCCTCTCCGGCAGGCACGATAGACGTAGTCTTGACAAACTCATCACTCTCTCCCCGTAGATAGGCATCAAGCAGGCCTTGTCGGGCATCTTCCACCTGATAGTTCGCCTTACCCGCCACAAGCAAATCGTAGGCCTGTTCGGTTCGATCCCAGCGGTTGTCACGATCCATAGCGTAGTAGCGACCGCTAAGGGTTGCGATCCGTCCTCTGCCCAATTCGGCAAAAACAGCGTTCGCCGCAATGATCGAAGCCTCGGCACTCTTCGGCGGGGTATCCCTACCATCCAGAAAGGCATGAAGATAGACATGTTCCGCCCCCCGCTCAACGGCCAGCTTGATCATGGCATGAATATGTTCCTCGTGGCTATGGACGCCACCGGGAGAGAGGAGCCCCATGATATGTATCGACTTTTGCCTGGCGATTGCCTTGTCAACCGCTTCAGTGAGGGTCTTGTTAGTAAAAAAAGAGCCTGTCCTGATCGAGCGGCTGACCCGGGTAAACTCCTGGTAGACCACCCGTCCAGCCCCCAGGTTGAGATGACCCACTTCGGAGTTACCCATCTGCCCTCCCGGGAGACCGACAGAGGCCCCGGACGTATTGATAAGGGTGTGAGGCTGCTCACGCCAAAGGCGATCCCAAACCGGCGTAACTGCATTGTCAATGGCGTTGGCTTCCGTGTCCTCGCTATAACCCCAGCCATCAAGGATGATCAGGGCAACCGGTTTGGGTCTCTCCGTCATTATTTGTTCTCTGAATATCTACTACTCATGATTAGGCCAATCGCCCATTAAATCACCAATCCCCGAAGCAAGCCAGAATCCACGGGAAGTCGGGATTAGCATGCCAGAATCGCGCACTGATTAACCGGATAATATAAAGGGGTTCTCATTCGGTGGAAAAACAGCGTATTATTGTATTAGGGCCTGTTAACATTAATCCGATGGGCTCTGTCGCGCCTTGCCGGATTGACGATCGTCCCGGGAGGGCCGACTGGATTAGTGTTAACAGGCCCTAGTTACTGGTAAAAAGGCTGGTTTCATGGAAAACAAATACGACAAAAGCACCCAACCCCTCAATCTCCAGGAGACAGAGGGGATGGAAAATCTATTTGCCACCGATGAAGACGTCGACCGTGCTTCGCGCTCACTCAAGGCCATGTCCCATCCGTTGCGCCTGAAAATACTTTGTACTCTGGGCGGCCAGGAGGTGAGTGTACAGGATATTGTGGAGCAGGTAGGCACTTCACAGAGCAATATCTCTCAGCATCTTGCCATACTACGGGATAAGGGCATCCTCGCATCCCGAAAAGACGCCAATCGCGTCTATTACCGGGTCAGCGATTTTCGAACCCTTAAACTGATCGGAATGATGCGCGAGGTCTTCTGCACACACAGCTGAAGGCTGATTCTGCCCGTTCCCGCCTCAGGCGGGCTGTCGCTGATTAGTGATGTCGAATCATTTCTCATGGTTATCGGCAATCAGCCCTTAACCCTATTGCCCTCCTGTTATAAACTCTCCCCCCCTTGATAGATTAATCTGCATAAGAGGCACCAATGCAACAGCTCATCGAATTCACGATGAATCACTGGATACTCGTCCTTACGTTTGTCGTAGTGGCCGGATTCCTGATATTCAACCTGCTTGTCGGTGACAAAAACGCCGTCGATCCCGTCGCCGCAACTGAGCTGATCAACCATCAGGATGCCGTGGTGGTGGATGTAAGACCGGCAGCCGACTTCAACAAGGGTCACATCATCAATGCGATCAGCATACCCAGTAACGGTTTCGCCAATCAGATAGGTGTACTCAATAAATACAAGGAGAAACCGATAATTATCAGCTGTCGCTCCGGTGCCCAGTCCTCTGCAGCCACTGCGCAACTGAAAAAAGCCGGATTCGAACAAGTTTACAACCTGAAAGGGGGTATACTTGCCTGGCAAAGTGCGAATCTTCCCATTACCCGGAAATCCAAGTAGCCCCACCTCATAGGAAGCAGTCATGACAGATGCCAAACAAGACGAACAGAATCGAGAATTCGCCCTGCAGCGAATCTATACCAAGGATATCTCATTCGAAACACCAAACACGCCGGCGGTTTTCCAGCAAGAGTGGAAACCGGAGACCGGCGTAAACCTCAACACTGAGGTAAACAAACTCTCTGACACCGCATATGAAGTGACGCTCTCTGTCACGGTGACCACTAAGGTGGGAGACAACACGGCCTACCTGGTAGAAGTCAAGCAGGCGGGGATCTTCAGCATCGCAGGCTTTCCCGATCAGGAGATGGGCCCGCTGCTTGGCGCCTACTGCCCGAATCAGCTGTTCCCCTTTGTACGCGAGGCCATCTCCGACATTGTCATGAAGGGAAGTTTCCCGCAGTTGGTGCTGCAACCGGTCAATTTCGATATGTTGTATGCACAGCATCAACAGGAGTTGGCGAAAAAGGCACAGGCCGAGAGCGAAGCCCAGCACTAAGCCGAATGGTTACTTGGTAACAGGCCCTTATGAACTCGAAGCGAATTCAGCGCCATGGATGAGCCGAATAACAGTACCATCGCGGTACTCGGGGCCGGATCCTGGGGAACAGCCCTGGCGATACTGCTCAGCGGCAACGGCTACAGGGTCAGCCTATGGGGTCATCTGCAAGAGGAGATCGAGGCGCTGATCCGGGACCGGGAAAACAAGCAATACCTCCCGGGGGTTGGATTTCCACCGTTGCTTCATCCTGAAATCGAATTGCACAAGGCCTTACACGGCGCTTCAGAGATCCTTATCGCCGTACCCAGCCACGCCTTTCAAAGTGTTGCCTCCAACATAGCCCCCTTGCTGCAAGCCCAGCCCGGCATCACCTGGGCAACCAAGGGTTTTGAGCCGGAAACACAGCAACTTTTGAGCGAGGTTGCCGCCGAACGGTTGCCCGGTCGAGAGCTGGCTGTCGTCTCCGGACCGACCTTCGCCGGCGAGGTGGCGAGGGGATTACCCACCGCTGTCACTGTTGCAGCCACTACAACAGAACACGCGGAACGCATTGCCGAACTCCTCCACGCCCCCTGGTTTCGTGCCTATACCAGCGATGACCTGGTCGGGGTACAGGTAGGCGGCGCCAGCAAAAACGTCCTTGCCATTGCGGCCGGTATCGCCGACGGACTCGGGTTTGGCGCCAACACCCGAGCTGCATTGATCACGCGCGGGCTGACTGAGATCATGCGGTTGGGCCTCAAACTCGGCGGCAGGCAGGAGACCTTCATGGGGCTTGCCGGACTGGGCGACCTGGTATTGACCTGCACCGACAACCAATCCCGCAATCGCCGCATGGGCCTGGCCCTTGCCGAGGGTCTCTCCATGGAAAAGGCCCGGTTGAGTATCGGGCAGGAAGTGGAAGGGGTACACGCGGCCCAGGAGGTCTACGCCCTGTCGCAAAGGCATGGCGTGGAGATGCCGATATCCGAGCAGGTCTATCGGGTGCTGTATGAGGGATTGGCGCCTAAAGAGGCCGTGCACAACCTGCTGGAGAGGCGGCAAAAGGCCGAAGGTCTGTAATTCAATGCCGGAAACCCCTCAATCCAAATCCAATCAAACTCCTCCCTCGAAGCCCGCTTGACGCCAGGCCTCATAGAGAATCAACGAGACCGCGTTGGAAAGATTCAGGCTACGACTGTGCGGCAGCATGGGAATACGGATACGTTGAGTCGCTTCCAATCCGCCCAGCAGATTTGCCGGCAGGCCCCGACTCTCCGGACCGAACAACAGCGCATCACCGGGTAAAAATGTCACATCCGCATAGCAGCGCTGCGCCTTGGTGGTGCAGGCATAGAGATTTTTCGGCGCAATCCTCTCCATAAACGCCTCGATGGTCTCAAACTCCCCGACATCGGCCCACTCCCGGTAATCGAGCCCGGCCCGCCGCAGCCTTTTATCATCCAGATCGAAGCCCAGGGGGTGAATCAGATGTAATTTACTGCCACTATTGGCACAGAGGCGTATGATATTACCGGTATTCGGTGGAATTTCCGGCTCGTAGAGTACAACATGAAACACTCCTCACCCCCGGCTGGAGAAAAAGAATAGATTGATGAACAATAGCGGCCCCTCAACCCTGCAGACAGCGTTCTGTGGACTTAAATTCAATTCACCCATTGTACTGCTCTCAGGATGTGTCGGTTTCGGCGAAGAGTACACAAGGGTGAGCGGTTTTAGCAATCGGGATGCCGGCGCCGTCTGCCTCAAAGGGACCACCCTGGAGCCACGCCTGGGCAATCAACCCCATCGAGTCTATGAAACACCGGATGGTATGTTGAATGCAATCGGACTACAGAATCCCGGTGTCGATCATGTCATCAATGAGATTCTTCCCTCCCTCGACTTCACCGAGACCCGTTTCATCGCCAACGTCTCCGGCTCCACGGTGGAAGAGTATTTTGAAGTCACCCGGCGTTTCGACGACTCACCCATCGATGCCATAGAGATCAATATCTCATGTCCCAACGTCAAGCAGGGCGGTGTCGCTTTCGGTAACGATCCGGCGATGTCGGCACGCGTGGTGGAGGCGTGCAGAAAGGCGACACGCAAGCCACTGATCACAAAACTCTCGCCCAATCAGACAGATATAGCTGCCAATGCAAAAGGGTGTATTGAGGCGGGGAGTGACGCTTTCGCCGTCATCAACACCCTGATGGGCATGGCGATCGATATCGATAGCCGTACCCCCCTGATAGGCAATAACCAGGGCGGCCTTTCCGGGCCGGCGATAAAACCGGTGGCGCTGTTGAAGGTCCATCAGGTCTATCAAGTCTGCCGCGATCACAATATCCCCATCATCGGCCAGGGGGGGATTGCTTCGGCAGAGGATGCCCTTGAGTTCATGATCGCAGGCGCCAGTGCTGTCGGTGTGGGCACAGCCCTTTTTTATGATCCGTTAATTTGTAAAACTATCAATACTGGGATTATGCGCTATATGGAGCGCCACAAACTGCAATCAGTCGATCAGCTCGTCGGGACACTGCAGTTGAACCAACAACCGACCGCAAAATGTGGTTGCTGAAAAAGGATAGTCTTAAGCATGAGTGAGATTGTCGTACACCCCACACCTGAAATCCTGAAGCGGTTTCATCCCCTGGATCAACTCAACGACATTCAACTTGAGCTGCTTGGTCGTTCCATACAGATCCATTCAGCCGGGCGGGGTCTTAAGATCCTGGAGCAGGGAGATATCACGCCATTCAGCCTCTACCTCATCAAAGGCAAGTTACGGCTTCTCTCCACTGACGGCCGGGTCACTGAGATCCTCGATGACTCCCCTCAGGCACAGAGCCCCATCGCCAATTTGATCCCCAGACGCTACACCGTAGAGGCCATGTCCCCAACGGACTACCTGGTGATCGAAAACAGTCTGCTTGAGGGCCTTTTGAATGACGATGAAGGGTTTACCGCGACCGAGTTAGGCAGCGATAGCCAAATCATAGATCCGATACTTGCCGAAAGCAGGATGACACAGGTCCTGCTCGATGACCTCAATACCAACCGACTGGTATTGCCGAGTCTACCCGATGTGGCCGTACGTGTTGGCCGGGCTATGCGGGACGAAACAACCAATGCGAGAAAACTGGCCAATATCGTCCAGACCGATCCGGCGATTACAACCAAGCTCGTGCGTGCCGCAAACAGTCCTCTCTATGCCGGTGTGACGCCGGTCGACTCCTGTGCCGCCGCGATCGTCCGCCTGGGCGCCGACACGACCCATAAGCTGGTCCTGACATTCGCATTGAGAGAGTTGTTCAATACACATTCGAGTGTCTTGAAAGAGCAGATGCGCCGGTTATGGGAGCATAGCGTCAAGGTGAGCGCTATCTCTTATGTCCTAGCCAAAATCTCCGGTCGCTTCAATGCCGAGCATGCCCTGCTTGCCGGACTACTGCACGATATCGGCAACGTGGCAATTCTCAGCTACGCGGAAAACTATACCGAGGTCGCCAATGACAATGAAAAGCTGGCGCAGGTAATGCACGATCTACGTGGCCCCATCGGTAGCGAGATACTGCGTAGCTGGGGCTTCATCGACGACCTGATACTGGTTACGGAAGAGGCGGAAAACTGGTTACGGGAGCATGGAGGGGAGGGGGATTATGCTGACCTGGTCATCGTTTCCCAACTGCATACCTATATCGGCAGTGATGAGATGAAGCATCTGCCGACCCTTGATCAGGTCCCTGCTGTAAAACGGCTCAATCTGGGTGAGTTGACACCAAAACTCAGTCTGAAGATCCTGGACAAGGCGGAAGAAAAGATTGCCCGCGCCAAACAGATGCTGACGGCCTGAGATCTTATCCGAGCATGGCAGCCAATCCACGAGTGTCGTGATTGCTGTCGAGTACGATCTTCATGGTCATTGTCAAAGGCACCGAGAGAAACATACCCACCGGCCCCAGTATCCATCCCCAGAAGACCAGGGAAATAAAGACGATCAGCGGCGATAACCCCAGGCCTTTTCCCATGAAGCGCGGTTCAATGACATTTCCCACCAGGCTGTTCACCACCAGGTATCCCACAGCCGTCCATAGACTCGCCTGTGGTCCGAACTGAATCAGTGCCAGCAGTACCGCCGGTACCGCGGCGATGATGGAGCCGATATTGGGTACATAGTTGAACAGAAACGCCAGCACTCCCCAGAGCACCGGATAGTCGATATCCAATATCCACAACCAGACACCGATCAAAATGCCGGTCAACATGCTGGTCGAGGTCTTGATCACCATATACTGCTTGATACTGGATGTGATTGCCTTCACTCTGGCCAGTGATCGCTCGGGACTTTCCGCGTGATTTTTCAATTTTGCCTGGAATGCATTCGCCTCCAGCAGCATAAAGATCACGGTAATCAGGATCAGGAAGGCCTGGGTCAGTACATTGCCGAGGCCGCCCATCAACTTGCCGGCCATCGCCATCGCCTTCGCCGGATTGAAATAGGTCGTGATGGTCTGAACATTGAGTTCCACACCCAGGGTGGAGAGCCAGGTGACAAAGTTGGTGCTTTGCAGCTTTAAACTCTCCTGGTACTTGGGCAGATTGTTGGTGAAGTCATCCAACGACCCGCCGACCAGCCAGGCCATCAGCACGCCTGTCACTATGATCATACCGACGACCAGTATCATCGCCAGACCGCCGGGCACGCCTTTCCCCTTCAGAAAAAACAGCGGTGGCGCAGAGATAACGGCGATAAAAAGAGATAACAGAAAAGGGATGAGTAATGTATCGGCCGCCTTCATACCCGCCACAACCACCACGAATGCAGCCATGGACAGCAGAAAACGGGAGGTGGGCGAAAATTGGTGTGGCTGCACGTTCACTGCTTATTCGTTATATCAGGCGCTTGCGGGATTGCTACTTAAATTCAGGAAGTTGGCTGTTCAAATACCATTTTTCCTGCGCTTCATCGTAGAGCCACTCCTGCTGATCCGCGATCTCCTTTACGACCTGGCTCTCCTGAAACACAAATTGGATAACCGCAGTCTGAACAGCACGCTTATCACCCAGCATGGTCGGTCCCTGAATCACCTCATAACCGGTTACCCTGATATTCGCACGCCCCGGGGTTCTGTCCGTCGCAGCATGTTCCGGATCTTGAAACTTCGACGCATGTTGACCTGAACTCCAACGTACGGTCGCCTCGTAGCTGCGTAATGTGTCTTGCAACGTTTGTGCGCGTTTACGCTCCCCCAAGGTCTGGCATGCCGTGAGCAGGCTTATCAACGCAATGGTGATGATTAATCTATGTGACAACGATTTTTCCTCCTGAAGGCGAAACGATCTAGGGCCTGTTAACAGGCCCTAGGCAACCGGCCGCTATACCACCTTGGTGGGTATCACACCTCGCTGTTCCAGTGCCTCGATCAACTCATGAACGCACTCCTGTACTGTCCGATCCTGAGTCTCTATGACTATCTCAGGTTTATCCGGCACATCATAGGGCGCGGAAATTCCGGTGAAGTTCGGTATCTCGCCCGATCGCGCCTTTTTGTAGAGCCCTTTTACATCCCGGGTCTCACACACCTCCAGAGGACAGCTTACGTAAACCTCAATAAAATCCCCGTGAGGAAACAACCCTCTGGCTCGCTCCCTGTCTTCACGAATGGGCGAGATAAAGGCTGTAAGGGCGATCACACCCGCATCCACGAACAGCTTTGCCATCTCCCCGATTCGACGGATATTTTCACTCCTGTCTTCGGTACTGAATCCAAGATCGCGGCACAAGCCATGACGAACGTTGTCTCCGTCGAAGACATAGGTGCGACACTCCCTCTGGTGCAGCTCCTCCTCCAGCGCATGGGCCAGTGTTGACTTGCCGGATCCTGAGAGCCCTGTAAACCACAGCAACTTGGCCCGGTGCCTGTTCATCTTTTCACGCCGTTCACGTGTGACCGTCGCTTCATGCCAGACAATGTTTTTGTTCATCACGCTCAATCCACCACTCCAAGTCAGTTGCCTACGCTACCTGTAAATTGGAAATCAGGCAAACGCCATACAAAATTCAAGCGAATTATCCACACTCTCCAATGCAGAGGCTGTTAGAATGGCAGGCTTTTGTAACTGAATGACATAACACCATGCCCCAGACAGATCGGGAACCACAACGGGAAGTGATTCTTGGCGATAGCAAGATAACCCTTTTGGGCACAGCCCACGTATCGCGCTCAAGCGCGGAAAAGGTTAAACAACTCCTTGAAACCGGTGACTACGATGCGGTGGCGGTAGAGCTGTGTCCAAGCCGTTACAATGCGCTGATCAATCCGGACGACCTGGCAAAAATGGATCTGCTAAAGGTCGTCAGGGAGAAAAGGGTGATGATGGTGATGGCGAATTTAGCCCTCGGCGCCTATCAGCAAAGGCTGGCCGACCAGTTCAACATCTCCCCCGGAGAGGAGCAGAGGGAAGCTATCCGCCTTGCCCGGGAATCCCATCGCGACCTGCTGCTGATCGACAGGGAGATCAGCACCACACTCAAGCGGGTGGCAGGCAATCTTTCATGGTGGAAGCGGTTTGCCCTCTTCACCGGCATCCTCGGCACCATTCTGTCCAAGGAGGAGGTCTCCGAAGAGGAGATCGAGCATCTGAAAGAGGGAGATATTCTCGAGACGACCTTCGCCGAATTTGCCGAAGACCGCCAAGACCTCTACCTACCGCTGATCGACGAACGCGACCGATATATGGCCGCCAGATTATTGCAGGAAGTCACAAGCAAAGGGCATGAAGATCTGTTGGTTGTAGTGGGCGCCGGTCATATGAACGGTATCGCCAACTACCTGCAAAATCCTACCGCCACTCCTGATGAGCAGATCAGGCAACTCGAACAGGAACCCAAACCCAGTCGCTGGCCGAAGCTGATTCCATGGATCATCGTGGTATTGATACTGAGCGGCTTTATTATCGGCTTTCAACGCAGCCCATCATTGGGTTGGCAGCTGGTGGTCGACTGGGTCCTGATAAACGGCGGCTTGTCCGCCCTGGGCGCTTTACTCGCCGCCGCCCATCCGTTGACCGTCTTCACCGCTTTCTTCGCGGCACCGCTGACCTCACTGAATCCGACCATTGGCGCCGGCATGGTGACCGCCGCCGCTGAGCTGTTTCTACGCAAACCGACAGTTGCCGACTTCGCGCGTCTGCGCAACGACACCACATCATTTCGTGGTTGGTGGAAAAACCGGGTCTCCCGAACCCTGTTGATTTTTCTTTTCAGTACCCTGGGTTCGGCGATTGGCACCTATGTCGCCGGATTCAGGATTTTCGAACGCCTGGTCGATTGAGCCGCCATCCTCAATCGACGGCTGCTTCGAGCGAGTTCATTACGTCACTTATACGCTTAATCCTCTCTCGACGAATCGCATCGCCTAACAACCTGCCCATCAGCGTAGGATCAAGGGTTGCCGATGACACCTCTGAGGCAACCTGGTAGATGCGCATCAGATCATGCGCTTGAGGGTAGGGACGTTGCCGAAAACCCAGTCGTCCCTGGTAATCTGCCTGACACACCAGGATGAATTGCTGTAAGCGCTGCGGTTGGCGAAAGGCATCCAATCCAGCAAGCAGTTTCAGAACCGTTTTCGGCTTTAAATCGTATAATCGATGCAGATATCCATGAAATGTGGCACAACGGCAGGCCAGTTCGCGAAAACGGGTCGGCGCCTTAATACGACTGCAAAACCGTTGAATCGCCTTTACGCCGCGAGCCTCATGGCCATAGTGACTTGGCAATATTTGCTCTGGGGTGGTCGCCTTACCCAAATCGTGGGTAAGCGTGGCGAACCTGACTTCCGGATCATCACTCAAGTCAACGGCGACCTGTAGCGCCAACATAGTATGTTCACCGCAATCCACCTCCGGATGCCAATGCTTCGGCTGGGGAACGCCCCACAGCGCATCGATTTCCGGAAACACCCGTTGCAACGCCCCCACCCCTCGCAAAGTCTCGAAAAAGGATCTGGGACATGGCTCGCCAAGCGCCCCGGACAGCTCTTGCCAAACCCGCTCCGGAACCAGCTTGTCAAACCTCCCGGCCGCCACCATTTCAACCATCAGGGCCTCAGTCTCAGGCGCCACGGTAAAGCCGAAATCGGCATAGCGTGCCATGAAACGGGCGACGCGCAGAATGCGGATGGGGTCATCGACAAAGGCATCGGAGACATGACGAAGCAGGCACCTTTGCAGATCTTCACGGCCGCCGAAAGGATCGATCAGCCGTCCCTGCTCATCCTCTGCCATGGCATTGATGGTGAGGTCACGCCGGGCAAGATCCTGCTCAAGGGTGACCGGACCATCGTCGGCGAAGTCGCCTTTGGCGCCATCCGCAGATCGTCGACTGCGGGCAAGCGCATACTCCTCATGGGTTTCGGGATGGAGATAAATCGGAAAATGGCTGCCGACCTGCTGAAATCCCCGGGCCAACATGATATCGGGATCGGCGCCTACAACGACAAAATCACGCTCCTTGACCGGCCTGCCCATGAGCCTGTCTCTGACGGCCCCGCCTACCAGATAGGTCTGCATCAGTAGCCGCGGATTTCCTTGAAATTTTTCCGTGCGGCCTCGACTTTATCCTCCGCCTCTTTGATGCGGTCGAAATATTCGGGTTTGATGCGGCTTCTTCCACCGCTCAAATATTGTCGATCATCATCGCCAAGCTCCTTGGTCCGTTCCAGATCGGCTTCAGCATCTTCCAGCTCCTCGCGCGCCTTGGATAACCGCTCTTCTCGAGAAGCCTTCTTCTCCAGACGTTTTGCCCTGGCCTCTTCCATTGCCTTGCGGATGGCCGCATTGCGCTCCTCTGTATCGAGTCTCGATGCCTCGGAGGGACCCGGCTGGATTTCGATCTTCTCTACCGTACTGTCTGTCTTCGGCGGTGTATCGGTATAGGTCACATTACCCTCGGCATCCACAGACCGGTAGACATCTCCCGCTTGCAGCAGGGCCGGCAAGGCCGCTATCAACGATGCCAGAACTGTTATACGTATATCCATGCTAATCCTCGACTACGCGGTTGATGACCTATCTCATGCCTGAGTGTGGACTACACACACTGCAGGCACCATGATTTTGAGCAACCACTGTTCGCGTTTGATCTAAACGTTAAGAGGCCCGTACTCATTAGACAACAATCTTTCGCTTCATTCATGAATCATTGAGTTCAGTCATGGCTATCATAGGGTCTTCCCGTGATCGCTCACAAGAGATAACTTCAGCAGCAAGCGACAAGTTACTGCTGTCATTTCCCCCGGGATTGGCCTACAGTCTCTCGAGATGGCCACAGTATCCTTCGCAAGATTGTGTAAATCCAGGAAGAAAACGACTGGTTTGTGCTTGTTATCGCTACATACTGGACTCTAAATTGATAGATTAGAAATCCAGGGGTTCCATATCTGACAATGCCGAGGGGAGACATTAGATATGAATGACTTTATCGAGAAGCGCGACTTTTATCGGATGGTGGTGGATGGCGAGGTCCGATACCGTATCGAAGGCGAGAGTCAGGTCTCCACCGGCAAGGTAAAGAATCTCAGCAATTCAGGCCTGCTGATGAGCTCCGACAGGGAGATGGCACCCGGCACCAAGATAACCATTGCCATCATACCGGGTCATTCCATCACGCCCCCTCTGCTGGCGGATGCAAAGGTAATTCGCAGCGATTCCGCCGAGAGCGATCAATTCAATATCGCCTGCAGTATCGACCGCATCCTGACGGAGAGCGACACCGGCCCCGATTTTCCCTGATTCAGTTTTTGTACTTCTTATGGCAGGCCTTACAGGCTTTGCCCGTCGTCTCCAAAGCCTTGCCAAGGGACGCCTTATCTCCATTGACAGCGGTTTCACTCAGGCTCCTGGCCGCCTCTGCCAGTTTCTGATACTTGGCTTCGAAGTCATCGAATTCCATCCAGATTTCCGGCAGCGCATCACTCTCCTCAGATTCTGAATCCTCGGGAAAGCCTGGCAACAGATTCAGCCCGGAGGCACTTGCCAGGTCTTTTGCATGATGGGCGAACACCTTTTGGTCGAACGGAATCTTGCCTTTCATCATGTTGGACATCGCCTTCATATTCCAGCCGAAGACATTCATCACGCCCTGACGGTATTCGACCGCCCTCTCTATGTCATCGGCCCAGGCTACCGGCGATGCGCATATCAACGATGACGCCAGCGTCAAGGAGAGCATACTCCCAGTGATACTTTTGTTTTTCCACTTCATCGAAAATCCCCCATGAATCGACAGGATGATGTATTGATAAATTCTATAATTGTAAACTGAAGGGCCATTCTTTTTTAGGCTACAATAGTCGATCTGATTGTTACCTCGCCACACGCCTCCTGACCCTAGACCGATATGCAGCCATCGCCACGAATACGTGAGATTCCTTACAACTATACGTCCTTCTCTGACCGGGAGATCGTCATCCGGTTCCTTGGCAAGCCCATGTGGGAACTGATCGAGGAGCTACGGGGAACTCGCCGCACCGGACGCTCTGCAAGGATGCTGTTTGAAGTACTTGGCGATATGTGGGTTATCAGCCGCAATCCCTACCTCCAGGACGACCTGCTCGACAATGAATCACGTCGAGAGGCCCTGATCGGGGCGTTGAAACATCGCCTTGATCAATTCGAAAACCGCGCCAACGGCAATCAGAAGGCCTTGACCCTGTTGCTTGCGGCACGGGAAGCCGTGAACAGCTTCGATCGGCGATTTGACGAACTGATAGCGTTACGCCGCAGCAGCAAGACCAATCTCATCGGTTTGACCCGGCCAGACAACGTGGATTTCAGTGGATTCGCCCGTGTCTGCCATGCCACGGACGCAACCGACTGGCGGGTAGAGATACCCTTCGTTGTGATCACTCCCGACTCCGAGCAGGAGATCGCCCCCATCGTCAAGGCATGCATCGATTCCGGATTGACGCTGATCCCCCGTGGCGGAGGTACGGGGTACACCGGCAGCGCCGTACCTCTCGATCCCCATAGCGCCGTAATCAATACCGAAAAACTCGATTTCATCGATCAGATTGAGTATCGCGCATTGCCCGGTGTCGATGACAAGATCCCGACCATCCGTGTCGGCGCCGGTGTCGTTACACGCCGTGTTTCCGAGATGGCGGAGGCAAACGGTCTCGCCTTCGCGGTCGATCCCACTTCCCAGGATGCCTCGACCATCGGCGGTAATATCGCCATGAACGCGGGCGGAAAGAAGGCGGTGCTCTGGGGTACTACCCTCGATAATCTCGCCAGCTGGCGCATGGTGATGCCCAATGGTGAGTGGCTCGAGATCGAGCGCCTCAACCATAATCTTGGCAAGATCCATGAACAGGAGGAGGTACGGTTCCGGCTTACCCGCTATCAAAGCGGCAACAATACGCCGGAAGCCGAACCAAAGATCCTCAGCATGCCGGGAAGCGCCTTTCGCAAGGCGGGTCTCGGTAAGGATGTCACCGATAAATTCCTAGCCGGGCTTCCCGGTGTTCAGAAAGAGGGCTGCGACGGCCTGATCACCTCGGCACGTTTTATCCTGCACCGGATGCCGCAACAGGTACGCACCCTGTGCATGGAGTTTTTCGGCAGCGACATCGGTAAGGCAGTACCTGCCATCATCGAGATCAAGCGCTATCTCGACAGGCACGATGAGGTTCAACTGGTCGGCCTGGAACATCTGGATGAGCGCTACTTGAAAGCGGTCAAATACTCCACCAAGGCACCCCGCCATGAGCATCCGAAAATGGTGCTGTTGGCCGATATTGCCAGTGACAATGAAGAGAGGCTGGAGCACACGGCCACAGAGGTCATACGCATGACAGAGGCCCGGGAAGGGGAGGCCTTTGTCGCCAGCAGCCCGGAGGCGCGCCGCAATTTCTGGCTCGACCGCGCCCGCACGGCAGCGATTTCAGCCCATACCAACGCCTTCAAGATCAACGAGGATGTGGTCATCCCACTGGACAAGCTGGCCGACTACAGCCGCGGCATCGAACGTATCAATATCGAGGAGTCGATCAAGAACAAGATTCGAATCGCCGAAGAGGTTATTGCCTATCTCGCCGGTGACCACTCAATGCGCAAACCGGATGACGATTTTGAGACGAGTGACGAAAACCGCTCCATCCTACAGGCGAAGCTCGATCTGGCGCGGGAGGCGGTGACACAGGCCCGCCAACGCTGGCACTCGCTGCTCACTCAGCTCGACGCCCCCGCCGACGCCCATGGCGCACTCTTAGACGAGGCTGTTCAGCGCACAGTCCAGCCCGGTGACCGATTGCTCGACCTGCTGCTCAGACGCGACCTGGTGGTCTCTTACCGCAACGAAATCGCCACCCGCCTGGATGAGATATTCTCCGGGCAGGAGGTACGCCGAATCCGCCGGGCGATGCGTGATATCCACGCCCGTCTGCGAGATTCCCGCCTGTTCGTCGCCCTGCACATGCATGCCGGCGATGGCAATGTGCACACCAATATACCTGTCCACTCAGACAACTATGCCATGCTGCAGCAAGCAGACCGCATTGTTGACCGTATAATGGATCTGGCGATCTCTCTCGGTGGGGCGATTTCGGGAGAACATGGCATCGGCCTCACCAAACTGCAATACCTGGAAGCGGATAAACTCACCGCTTTCGCTGAATACAAACAGGAGGTCGACCCCCAGGGCCGGTTCAATCGCGGCAAGTTGATCGAGGGTGCCGATCTGGAGATGGCCTATACGCCCTCGCTGCGCTTGCTGGAACAGGAGGCCATCATCCTCGAAGAGAGTGAATTGGGCACACTCAACGACGAGATTAAGCACTGTTTGCGATGTGGTAAGTGTAAACCGGTCTGCATGACCCACATACCCCGCGCCAATCTGCTCTATTCTCCCCGCAACAAGATCCTTGCCACCGGTCTGATCGTGGAGGCCTTTCTCTACGAAGAACAGACCCGTCGCGGTATCTCCATGCAACACTTCGCTGAGATGAACGATGTCGCGGACCACTGCACGGTCTGTCACAAATGCGAAAACCCCTGCCCGGTCAATATCGATTTCGGTGAAGTGACGACAATGATGCGAAAAATCCTCGTGGACCGGGGTAAAAAGCGCAGAAACCTCGGCACAGCCGCCGCGTTGACCTTTCTCAACATCACTCACCCCGCCGCCATCCGCTGGCTACGCAAGGGATTGGCGGAATGGGGCTTCAAAGGGCTCAATCTCGGTTACACCCTGGCTGGCAAGGCCGGTATGCGCAAGCCCAAAAACCAACCACCCAAAGCCACCACAGGAACACCAAAGCCCCAGGCAATGGTGGTGGAGATGGTGCAAAAACCGATACGGGTCGAACCGCTCAAACTGACCCTGCGGGATGCCCTGAAGCTGGAGACCACAGACTCTGTGCCGATTCTGCGCAACCCAAGAAAGGTCAATGAAGAGAGTGATGCGATTTTCTATTTTCCCGGTTGCGGTTCTGAGCGTCTGTTCAGTGAAATCGGTATGGCCACCCTTGCCATGCTTTGTGAACTGGGGGCGGAGACGGTCCTGCCGCCCAGCTATCTCTGTTGCGGCTATCCGCAAACCGCAGCCGGCCTCCACGAACGCGGACATCGCATCACCACCGAGAACCGGGTCCTCTTCCACCGTATTGCCAATACCCTGAACTACATGGATATCAAGACCGTGCTGGTCTCATGCGGCACCTGTATGGACCAACTGCTGAAATATCAGTTCGAGAAGATCTTTCCCGGCTGTCGCCTGCTCGATATTCACGAATACATGATGGAGCGGGGAATCTCGTTACCGGGTGATCAGCAGACCGAGTATCTATACCACGATCCCTGTCACACCCCGATCAAACACTACACACCACAACAGGTTGCCAGCAACCTGATGGGCAAACCCATACTGCTGAGCGACCGCTGCTGCGGCGAAGCGGGCACACTGGGAACCAGCCGCCCCGACATCGCCAATCAGTTACGCTTCAGGAAATCGGAAGAACTCCACAATGGCATAGATAGACTGCTCAAAAATGACCCGGCTGCCGTACCGCAGATTAAGCTTTTGACAAGCTGCCCAGCCTGCCTGCAGGGACTCAGTCGCTACACCGACGAGACCGCCTTAAGACCTGAGTATCTGGTGCTTGAAACCATCCGACAGCTGCATGGGGAGGCGTGGCAACAGCGTTTCATCGATCAACTGATGCAGGACGGCATCGAGCTTGTATTGGTCTAGCCAGACGTTATCCCCCTTATTCACATCGACTGTCGTTTCAATATTATTTGAGTGGTTCGGGTGTAATCATGTGCGCCTTACTTCTGCTACTGTTTACTCATACTCAATACAATAATAAGCATATTTAAGGTGAGTTTTATGACCGATACCTTCGCGAAAGCCTGCATCAAGCATGATAAGGCACTGCGCCAGCGCGTACACTTGTTCGGCGTACTGCTGGGTGAAGTCCTGCACGAACAGGTGGGCAAGGAGACTTACACAGTCGTTGAACGGTTGCGTAAAGGCTACCTGAAACTGCATGCAAAACCTGATCGTGCACTCTATAACCGCCTCACCCGACTGATCGAATCCTTGCAACCGGAGATGCTCAGTGCCGTGGTACGCGCCTTCAGTATCTATTTCATGCTGGTAAACATCGCAGAAGAGGCGTTTCTGCATCGTCAACGCCGGCGTATTGCAGGCAAGGGCAGCGAGCTTTGGGAGGGGTCTTTCGATCACACATTGCGTGGCTTCCGCAAACAGGGCATTGCACCACAGCAACTGCAAAACATTCTCGATGATGCAGCCTATATACCGGTTTTTACCGCCCACCCGACAGAATCGAAACGCCTGGTCGTCATGAAACTGTTACGGCGAATATTCCTCACAAGCGAGGTGCTGGATGCACCGAAACGCGGCATAAACCAACGGCAAGCGGCGATTAAATCGCTCAAGACGCAAATCCAGATCTTATGGAAAACCGAAGAGGTGAGGGCGGTGCGACCCGAGGTTCGGAATGAGATACGTCTTGGGCTTTACTACTTCCAAAACAGCCTGTTTGAAGCTATCCCCCAGGTTTTTCGCCGCCTTCAGAACGGCATCGACCGGGTCTATGCCGACCATCAGGAGTATCATGGTATCCAGTTGCCACCCTTTATTCGATTCGGTTCCTGGATCGGCGGAGACCGTGACGGCAACCCCTTTGTCACAGCGGAAGTCACCCGCCTTGCACTGAAACTGCAACAGCAAACCATACTGGGTGAGTATATTCGTCGTGTCGACAAGCTGATTGCGGAGCTGACCTTCTCCGACAGGTTCTGTACCCCCAACTGGTCGTTCAACGAGAGCCTCAAATCCGACAACGAACGTTATCAAGCCTTCTTCCAAGACAATCCCAGACGCTTCGAGGATGAACCTTACCGGCGTAAATTGTTCATTGTTCGCGAAAGACTGAAACAGTCACTGCAAACCGTCGAGGCGGCGCCAACGCCAATACAGGATTCGAATCCGGAAGCCTACACCACCGAGACAGCCTTCCAACGTGATCTCAAGCTGATATCTCATTCATTGCTCAGCCATGGCGATGAAGATGCCGCAGAGGGTGAGCTGCAGGACCTGATCCATCTTGCCGAGACCTTTGGTTTCTACCTGGCACGCCTCGATATCAGACAAGAGTCCTCCCTGCACACGAGTGCCGTGGCTGAGATTCTCCGTATTACCGGCGATGAGACCGAGTATCAGAAACTGAACAGTCAGCAGCGCATACAATTGCTCGACAGCGTGATTACCGAGGGTACGACACAACCGTTGCAGGTGGATAAACTCTCTCAAGAGACCCGTGACATACTTGAGGTATTTGACCTTATTGCGGACAGTAAACGCGATATCAGTCCCCTCGCGATTGGACAGTATGTAATTTCCATGACCCACCATGCCAGTGACATCATGGAGGTCGCATTCCTTGGCAGCCTCTCGGGTCTTATCGGTCTGCAGAACGGCGCCTGGTTTTGTCAGCTTGAAATTTCACCCCTGTTCGAAACCATCAATGACTTGAAGAACAGTGAATCGATCCTCGACGAACTGTTTTCCAATAGTTGTTATCGGCAGCTGCTTAACGCCAATAATGATCGACAGGAAGTCATGCTCGGCTACTCGGACTCCGCGAAGGATGGCGGGATCATGGCCTCAGCCTGGAATCTCTATCAAACCCAAAAGCGTATTATCGCGCTTGCGGAAAAACAAGGTATTCAGTGCAGACTCTTTCACGGTCGTGGAGGCACGGTAGGCCGTGGTGGCGGCCCCACCCATCAATCCATTCTTGCCCAGCCCGGCAATACGGTTAAAGGGGAGATAAAATTTACCGAGCAGGGCGAGGTACTTTCAAATAAATACAGCAATTTCGAAACCGCCATCTTCGAATTGACCATGGGCATCACCGGGCTTTTCAAAGCCAGTCTTGGTGAAGTACGCGATATCAGGGAGGAGAAACAACAATATCTCGAAGCCCTGGAAGAGATCGCAACCATCAGCGAACAACATTTTCGAAAATTGACCGAAGGCACCGACGGCTTTCTCGACTACTTCTATGAGGCCACACCGGTTAACGAGATCGGAATGATGAATATCGGCTCACGTCCCTCGCATCGTAGTAAGGGCAATCGTTCCAAATCATCGGTCAGGGCTATTGCATGGGTATTCGGTTGGGGACAAGCAAGGCAGAACATTCCCGGTTGGTACGGCATCGGCTTTGCGCTTGAGCAATGGCGCAGGCAAAAGCCAGGCCGCATGAAAACCCTGCAGGCTATGTACAGGCACTGGCCCTTTTTTCACGCGCTACTGAGCAATGCTCAGATGGCGCTGTTCAAAACCGACATGACCATCGCCTGGGAGTACGCCAACCTCTGTGGTGACAACTCCACACGGGATCGAATCTTCAGCGAAATTGAACTCGAATACGAGCGGACCAGGAAGCAGATTCTTAAGATAGCCCGAATAGATAATCTGCTGGATGACATGCCAGTACTGCAAAAATCGCTCAGTCGTCGCGACTCCTACCTCGACCCCCTCAACCACATACAGCTGGGTCTTCTCAGGCACTATCGCCACACCGATCTCCAGGAGGAAGAGGAAGAGATGTGGTTGCGTCCGCTACTGCGTTCAATCAACGCCATTTCCGCTGGACTGCGAAATACCGGTTAACCGTATCGCAAAGGATAGGATGCCCTGCAGCTGATCTTGTCATCGAACATTCCGGTCTCAACCGGACATGTTTGTGAAGCTGCTTGCATATTTGTGAACTCAACCATTGGTCATCACTTTTCTTTACTGTAGTTTTCTCACCGTGCGCCGATTAAAAAGAAGCGATTCGGCAGACCCTGTCTGTTGGTGCATCAAATAGAAATGCAGATTAAGAATATGTTGTTGATCAAGAATAAAACTCTGGTGGTGATAGTCATAGCACTGGGAATTACGCTGAGTGCCTGCGGCGGCGGCTCGAGCAGCGATACTTCGAGCACCAACAGTACTGAGCAGAACAACACTCAAGACCAGGCAGAGCAGGATACTCCGGCTGCCGGTGATGAAACCCCACCCGAGACAGAAGAGACAGCACCACCTGATCCGGTGCAGACAAACCAACGGCCCACCGCTCGGGTGACTGCCTCACAACTGGCCACATCGGGTGAGACCGTGACTTTGGACGGTTCCGGCTCAAGCGATCCGGATGGAGATACCCTGAATTTTATCTGGCGTCAGACCCAGGGATCATCGATCGGCTTGGTGAACGTGGCAAGTCCAACCCTCAGCTTCATAGCTCCAAGCGTCGAACAGGCAACCACCTACAGTTTCCTGCTGCAGGTAAACGATGGCGAGCTCTCCGACAGTGCGGCGATATCCATCACCGTAACGCCAATGGTGGACAGCACGCCACCCACCATCGTGGCAAGAGTACCACAACCAAGCGCCACCGATGTCTCAGTCACAACCAGTATCCGTGTGGATTTTGACGAGCCACTGCTGGAATCCTTGATCAACAATCAAAGCCTGCAGCTAAGTGTCGATTCCTCCCCTGTTTCGGCAAGCGTCAGCTACGACGACCAAAACAACCGCCTATCGCTGACCCCTGATGCGGCACTTACCGCGGCAACAACATACACTGTCACCCTTGCCGGTAACCTGCAGGACCTGGCCGGCAATCCTGTGGCGAGTGTCAATTGGAACTTCACTACGGGATCACAATATAACCTGGGAGAGACACCACAAAGCACCATCGATCTCTGTATGAGCACAAGCGATAAGGCTATGCTAAGCCTGATCAACGACGCCAGGGCCGTAGCAAGATCCTGCGGCACCACCAACTATCCGGCGGCGCCGTCGCTCGCCTGGCACTGCAGCCTCGAGCAGGCCGCTCAAGGCCACTCCACATCGATGGCCGACAACAACTTTTTCAGCCATACCGGTCTTGACGATTCAGATCCGGGAGACCGTATTACTGCTACTGGGTATATCTGGCGCACATATGGCGAGAATATCGCGGCCGGTTACCCTGATGAGGAGAGCACCGTGTCCGCTTTGCTGGACAGCCCCGGTCATTGCGCCAATATCATGAATCCCGGTTTTAGCGAAGTGGGTACCGCGGTTGCTGAAAACTCCGCATCCACCTACGTCATCTACTGGACGCAGAATTTTGCCGACAGATTCTAGGGGCTGTTTAAAACAATCTGAAGATCAGACCGGTAAAAAACCTAATCGAACAGGCCGCGAATAGGCATAAATCACCACAAAATAACCGCTACTCTACCGTTCCACGCTCCTGGGAGGGAATGCATATCCATAGGTGCTCATTCCCATTCTATTCTGCCACCCGTATGCGTCTCCGCCTTTTTGTCGATTGTCTGTCAGCTTACTCTCTAACCGACACGACACGGGCCAGCGTCTGCGAACTTATTCGACCTGAAGTGATTTGGCCCGTGCTTTTATCTGTTCCATGCGCGCAACTCCCTGTTCGAAAATCTCTCCGCTCGCATCGGGAATAGGTTGACTTACCGCCTGGGTGAGGAGGGCTTTCAGCTGGACCGGATCAAACAGGGTGACTGCGGCCTCGAACTCGGCCTGATCGGCACTCAACAGGGCAGGCAGCAGCTCATCCTGGGCAATCGGTGATTCAGGATCCAGAAGGTCCGCCACCAGGGGGCTTTCAAGCAACTCATAATGTGCCCGGCGAGCTATCTCTTCTTGTTCCAACTCTTGATGCGCAAGGGAGTCATTCCCCGAACCCTTCCACACCGATCGCATGATCACTTCCACCAGTTTTTTAATCGCCTCTTTGTTGGGCGTTTGATCATCAGCCAGGCGACATGCTGTTTCATAGGCCTGGTCGAGCCGTTCCTTCAATCCCAAAATGACATCGCTCTGTTCATGTGGACCTAGCGCCACAGCCTCTCCGACCAGGCCGCGTAAATATCCGATATAGGCCACCAGCTCCTCATGATCGCGGCGCTGGGCCTCCCTCAATTGCGCTTGTGTCAGCTGGCGGGCCGCCTCAGGGAAAAGGGGATTCTCATGTTTTCGCAGCAGATGGCGTTCATGCCTTCCCGGGCGCTCACTAAACAACAAACTCATATTTAACTCTGTCAAAGAAGAGGTCTAGATAGGGAGTTTTACCATGAAAAGGCAGTCAATGGGCATATTCCTGACCTACGCGACGTTCACCATCGGAAAGTACCAGGAAAGGAGAAATAGTCCAAATTTTGCTCGTGAAGCGCCTATTAATAGCTAATTTATTGATATTAATCAGTTGTTTCTGCGTCAAGAGCAATTACCCTACTCTGCGCAGTGTTAATGCTGCACAGCGTTTACATCGAGTTGCGTGAACTTTTATGGTCAGTGTCAAACTTGGAGGACATCACCATGTTAGGTAGTGAAAAGGCAATCGTTGGAGCAATAGCCATTTTGGTACTCGGAATTGTCGCCGCAGTACTGCTTGGCTGAATGAAAATGGGCGGTGGAGTAGCCTCTACCGCCCTGGCCTCCGCAAATCAATCGATCGGTGTTACATGACCTGGCTGAGAAACTGTGCGGTAACCATGTCCATGCTCTTCACATGCTGGTCAAACCAGGCCCGCCATTCAACAAAGATATAGTCGGCAAGCTGCTGTAATCCCTGCTCCCTCAACCACTGATCCTGCACTGACTCGATTCGTGTTAGCACCTCAGCATGCTCCGCCTTATGTACAGGGTAGGGCGGAAAGGCATAGCTTTCCATCAATCTGTTTTCACCCTCGAAATGGGCACGAGTATGCTCCACCCACTCAGCCAGCAGATGGCTGATCTGTTCAGGATCGAGAGCGCCATCAATGGCTTGCAACACCATCTCACCCAGCCGATTGATCAGGCCGACCTCCTCCATGTGGACTTCGTTCATGGATGTCAGGGCCACACTTGGTAATTCAGTAATATCAACCACGGGCAAATGATATGGACTCACGATGGACTCTCGTAGCGGCTGTCGGAAACCGTGGCATGCTACTCGATTGACCTGTACAGACCTTTGATTTCGATCAACACTCTGCCAGATAAGCCACGGGGATCGACCGATTGTTTGTCTGCAAGTGAACCATATTATTCAACAAATCATCGATATAGATATTACAAAGCTTAATGCCTTATAAATATTATGGTATTTGATTGCAAATATTGAAATTCAATTTTTTCGCACCACGTGTATACATATAACCAGATCCAAGGGACTGGTTGTAAGGCAAGACATAACGACTCTTTATTTAAGGTGTTTGTTAAAGGAGGCTACAACTATGTTAGGCAGTGAAAAGGCCATTATCGGCGCAGTCGGTCTCATTCTGCTCGGTATTATTGCATCGGTACTCATCGGATAAGCGGCATCGCCCGGTGATGGGATTATCTCAGTCGCCGGGCGTATCTCCGACACCCGTCATGGAAACAGGCTGTCGTTGTAGAATCGACTGTTAACAACCGATGTCTGTTTCTGCATCGAATCCCGGATTGATCGCTTCATAGAGGGATGAGTAGTCCTCATCCCCGTAACCTGCATTCTGACCGTTTATAAGAACCTTCAACGTGGCATTTGAAATTTCACTGTTCATACCCGATGCCTCTGTCACCTGCTGAAACAGGGCGATATCCTTGATCAGGTGCTTCAAGGGAAAGTTAGGATTGCTGTAGTCGTGCTCCATGAATTTCTTCAGTTTCTTGTCGAAGGTGGGCGCATAGAGGGCACTCTGGCGCAATAACCCCATGAACTGTTCCACCTCCACACCCTCTGCGCGAATCAGGCCGAGACTCTGTGAGAATCCTGCGGTAAGCGCGGCGATCAATTGGTTCATTGCCAATTTCACTGCAGCACCCTTACCTACAGGCCCAAGGTGCTCAACCTCCTTTCCAAGCCCCCGCAGCATCAGCAGGGTCTGGTGGTATGCGCTCTCTGAACCTGCCGCCATGACAATCAGTTCACCGGATTTTGCTTCCGGAATACTCCCCAATACGGGCACCTCGAGATAGTCTCCACCCGCCGTTTCCACACTTGCGCCGATGTCACGACTCTCATCGGGAGAGATGGTGCCCATCTGCAGTACCGACTTACCCTTTATCAACGGCTTCACCGAGCTGTCGAACAGCACATCTTTGATCGCTTCGGCATCACTGAGGGTCAGAATCAATACCTCTCCGGCAGTCACTGCTGCAGTGAGTGATGATTCCACGCTCAATCCTTCCTCTTTCGCGATCTTCAATCGTTCTTTCGAGCGGTTCCAGGCAATCACATCATGGCCACAATGAACCAGTCTGTGGGCGATCGGAAGACCCATCAAGCCAAGCCCCAGCAGTGCTACTTTCATCGTCTTTCCCTCACGGATTACTCTTCAGCATGGTAGTCGCGGCTCAGATCATGCACCGCCTCCACAAACACGCCCGCATGTTCAGGGTCGATCTCGGGATGAATACCATGGCCAAGATTAAACACATGGCCGCTACCCTTGCCGAAACTGGCCAACACCTGAGCCACCGCTTCCCTGATCCGTTGCGGCGATGCATATAAGGTACAGGGATCGAGATTACCCTGCAGGGCAACCCTATCGCCTACACGACGCCTTGCATCGGCCAGGCTCAAGGTCCAGTCGATACCCAATGCGTCACATCCGCTGTCAGCCATCTGTTCCAGCCATAATCCACCGCCCTTGGTAAATAGGATAGCGGGTACCTTGCGGCCCTCCACCTCACGCTTCAATACCTGCAGTATCTGTCGCATGTAGGCAAGCGAGAAGGCCTCATAGTGCTGCGGCGTCAGCACACCACCCCAGGTATCGAAGATCATCACAGCCTGTGCGCCGGCATCAATTTGCGCGTTCAGATAGGCAGCGACTGCATCAGTGATTTTACTCAACAGTCGGTGCATCAAATCCGGGCGGTCAAACATCATCCCTTTTACCTTTGAGAAATTCTTGGTGCCGCCACCCTCTACCATATAGGTCGCCAGGGTCCATGGGCTGCCACTGAACCCGATCAGCGGCACCCGCCCCTGCAATTCGCGGTGAATGGTACGGACGGCATCCATGACATAGCCCAGGTCATCCTCCATATCCGGCACTGCCAATCCTTCGATAGCGGCTTCATCCCGTACCGGCCGTTCGAAATGGGGGCCTTCGCCTTCGGTGAAATAGAGGCCAAGTCCCATGGCATCAGGTACGGTAAGAATATCGGAAAAGAGAATGGCCGCATCCAACGGGTAGCGGTCCAAAGGTTGAATGGTGACTTCACAGGCCAGATCCGGGTTACGGCACAGATCCATGAAACTTCCCGCCTTGCTGCGGGTGGCCCGGTACTCAGGTAGATACCGACCGGCCTGGCGCATCATCCAGACTGGGGTCACATCCACTGGCTCACGGCAGAGCGCCCGCAAAAATCGGTCATTTTTCAATCTAGCCACAGAGATATCCTTCGAAACGGTTACGCTATAAACAGCAGCCGATTGTACACGCAAAACAGTGCCCGTAGACACTCGATGTTTAATACGCAGAATCACCAACTCACCATTTTAGCCATTATCCGTGTATGGGATACTATCTGCGTAAAAGCAATGCTGTAATGAGAAATCTATGACACCCGTAAAACAGATCATCCTTGCCAAGAAGGACGCCCTTGCCTCGACTGTGGCTGAGCCGTTATCGCTGCTGGCCAGGCACTGTATTCCTGTCTGGGATGATATCGACGCACTGGACCGGGTGCTGCTCGAACACATCGATCAGATCACCAACTGTGAATTTCTCTATGCCTGGGACCTGGAGGGACAAGAGATATCATCACTGATTCTGCCAGGCCAGGCGGACAAAAGCTGGCGGGGGAGGGACCTCTCCAAACGCCCTTATTTGAAAAACAATCTGCCGTTCAAGGGCATCATGCTCTCTTCGGTCTACCACAGCCAATTCTCTGACAGGGAGTGTGTCACCGCGCTTCAGGCCGTCAGGAGGGATGAGGCGCTGCTGGGTTTCATTGCCGCCGATTTCTCCCTCGACAAACTGGTTGCCGATGAAGGCCTCATCAAGGAACCACAACATTGGCAGCAATTCAAAGGCGATCCCGCGGTGCGCGGCACCCTGTTCATGCAGCAGAGGATCCAGAGCCGGCTGGATGAAAATATCGATTCGGTTCATGCGACCATCTATGACCTGATGACACAACATGGGATTTTTCACTGTAAGATCCACTACTCCAGCGGCCGTTGCTCATTCTGGGTGCTTAACGATCCGTATACCTACCAGGTGCATGGTGTTGACGAGATCGTCGACCCGGATATCGTACTGGCCTACCCTCTCCACCGCTATCCGGAAAGGGCTAAAGTATCACCACATCAGATACGCGAGGTATTCAGTGAGTTCAAGGCACTGCGTTTTGCCGACGAAACCATCTATCTACGCAGCGCCTCAATCAATATCATGAATGGCATGTTGGGCCTCACCTTCTCCTGCGACGGTTCGCACTACATGCCCGTGGAGGAGTTTATCGAGAAGAATCTGGGATTCTGGATCGGCGAACTTGCCTCGGACCGACAAACAGCGAGGGACTAGGGCCTGTTAACAGGCCCTAGGGCAAGCGATAGTTGTTTTGCGTCATCAGGTCGACACCGCACTCAAGGCCATCTATCCAATTGATGAACTCATTGACAACCTTTTTACCCAGAAACGCCCGGCCATGTTGCGGTACTATCATGTCGATATCGAGTTGACGAACCATGTTCGCCCACAGGTTGCACACCTTGTTCGAGTTCATATAGCGTCTGTGGAAGCCTTCCATGTAAGGCATGATCTCCGATAGCTTCTTCACCGGGGCATTCAGATCACCCGGGGGAAGATTGGCGCCGAGATCACCCGAAAAAAGGATACGGCTGACCGGATCATAAAACTGAAAATTACCCTCTGCATGGAGAAAATGCGCAGGCAGGGCCATCAAGCGTATATTGCCCAGTTCCAGGTTGATCCCCTCATCGGGAATCGGCACAACCCGATCCTGTAACCGGCCGGGACGGGTAAAGTGGGGTATGAAACGTTCCCACAATGCGGGAACCACCACCTTACAGTCGGTGCCCACCAGCCATTTATTCACCGATGCGACGATATCCGGATCCTGATGCGACGCGATGACATAGTCCAGTCTCTTGACATTCATGTAGTCACTGATGGCCATGAACAGGCGGGAATAGGTCAATTCACCGCCTGGATCGATCAATGCCGCGTGTTGATGATCATAGATCAGAAACTGATTCGCCTGGACGGCTTCACCCGATACCAGATCTCTGAATGCCACACAGATGTGACTACCATTATTAAATAACTCAACTGACATAATCTTTGCTACATCTAAATATCATGTGTCCAAAAGATCGGCTGGCGATGAATTCAATGGCCAATATGGGACAATTATCGACAGAACTCGGAAAAGCTTAACTGGATCATAGTATATTTCAAGAAAAATCAGCCGACTATTGTAAAACTACTCTATAAACCAATGGTGGAATCCGAGATGTTATCCCATGGTTGGAACCTCTCACCAACTGAAGCGGTTGCCCTGCAGAATAGCTTGAGGCGGCAGGTCGTCGGCCGAAACTGTTACGCTGAACTGCAGCGCATTGCCGGTGTGGATGTGGGATTCGAGGCACATGGCAGTATCACACGTGCCGCAATTGTTGTCTTGAGTTATCCCCAACTGCAGCCCCTGGAACAGGCGATCGCCAGGCTACCCACCTCTTTCCCCTATATTCCAGGCCTGCTCTCTTTCCGGGAAGTACCCGCCATTCTGCAAGCGCTATCCAAACTCCAGCAACCTCCCGATATTTTTCTCTGCGATGGACAGGGTATAGCACATCCAAGACGTTTCGGGCTTGCATGCCATCTCGGAGTGTATACCGACATACCCAGCGTGGGCGTCGCCAAAACCCGTTTGATCGGAAGCCATGCCACTGTCCCTGCGGAGAAGGGGGGATGGGTTCCACTGATCGACAAGGATGAGACGATAGGTGCCGTTTTACGTACGCGTAGCGGCGTGAAACCTCTCTATATATCCATCGGACACAAGATCTCCCTGGAGCGCTCGATCGAGCTGGTGCTGGCTTGTACACCCCGTTATAAATTACCTGAAACAACCCGCGCCGCCCATCGCTTGGCATCTGGTTGATAGCAGCCGAACTCCCAATAATCCCTTCCGGGTTTTCTAGGTCCACACCAACCCTTTTTCAACAAAGCGCCTGCAATAAAATAGTTGAAAAGGCCGTGACCAACCAGGACTACATGGTTTTCACCTGTTGCCAGCTCCATCAACTTCTCTGCCGCCTGTTCCGCCCGATATTGCGCTTTCGACAGCGCTTCTCCGTTCGCGGCAAAACCCAGTAACCATAACAGCCTCAATAGACCAACCCAGATCCCAACGGGCAGTGCTATCGATCCGGTGTCAAAGTGCGGAATCATGGTTTCTGCAAACAGCGGATCCGAGAGATGTATATCACTGATACCAAGCTCACTAACCGACTCCAGGGAGCGCTTAAGGTGGCTGCAAACGACAATATCATGCCCTGCTATTGCATCGATTGTCGTTGTGGGTGGGGTGTCCATGATGCCTGATGCGTCATATCGTTCGGCAATCGATGGCAACTCATCGGCTCTGACACGGCCGCTCAGCTGATATTCGGGTCTACCGTGTCTGATTAACGTAATTTGCATGGCAATAGATTGTGTGAAGCCTCAACAAAACGGCCAATTCGCCGCAACGATCTCAATAGTCGAACAGAATCAGGTTCATCAAGATGAATCCCATCGACTTTACTGCTTTCTGTCACCTTGCCCGCATTGAATGAGTTTCGAAGCCTATATTCGAATATCAATCCGAATTGCGTATATGTTCGATATAGCGCGGACGATCATCCATCACCAATCTGACGCCCCCGGCCCAGGCCTGGAGCCGCTCATCACTCTTATCAAACTTCAGATCGCAGCGGGCCCGGCCCTGACTGTTGAGAGGGATCGGGACCATATCCCTGTAGGTATAGACATTCTCACCCACATCACCGCCTTCACAGATACAGGGACACACAGGTATATCTGTTTCGAGCTCTGCGCCTTCATACACCAAGGCACCCGCCTGCCACCATCGGGTCCGTTCATCTGAACCACTCATGGTTTTAATGATAATGGCGCGTGAAAACCGTATCGTAAGGGTGCCGTTTTCAAATACGATTGATTCGACTTCACTGCCAGGCAGCTCGACTGAACTGGAATCCATAACTGTTTACCCAGGGACTGTTAACACTCATCCGATCGGCAGCCACCGATTTGAATCAATCGCCGCCTGAATCAGGCTTGAATCATAACGTCATGCGCACGCCAAGCAAACATATCGATAGCGGGTTAATAGTAAGGGAGGGAAACCAAGGCTGAGACATTTAAGACTCAAGACCCCTCCAAACCAAGCTCCTTGATTTTTCGGGTCAAGGTGTTGCGCCCCCAGCCAAGCAAGCGGGCCGCGTCCTGCCGTCTGCCGGCGGTGTGCTCCAGGGCTATTTCGATCATTGCCGATTCGAAATCCGGTTCTGCCTCATTGAGTATGCCTTCACCACCTTCCTGAAGCCTTTTTCTCGCCCAATCGCGCAATTGTTGTCGCCAGTCCTCGGGGTAGGCGGATTGCGTGTCACTGCGCTCTTTCAATTCGCTCGGCAGATCATCAACGTGTATCTCTTGCCCGGAGGCCATTACCGTCAACCAGCGAGCCGTATTTTCCAATTGGCGAACATTGCCCCGCCACTCCAACTGGCTCAGGTAGGCTTCTGTCTCCGGCAACAACAACTTCGTCTCAACCGCAAGCTCTTCTGCGGCGCTTTTGAGAAAATGTTTCATCAACAACGGAATATCCTCCCGCCGTTGACGCAATGAGGGAATATGAATACGTATGACATTCAAGCGGTGGAACAGATCTTCCCTGAAGGAACCCAGTTTTACCAATCCTTCCAGATGCTGATGAGTGGCGGCAATGATACGTACATCCACCTTGACCGGCTCATGACCACCAACCCGATAGAATTCACCGTCGGCTAACACTCTAAGCAATCGCGTCTGCAATTCCGCCGGCATGTCCCCGATCTCATCCAGGAACAGGGTACCGCAATCGGCCTGTTCAAAACGTCCGGTACGGCGTGTCTGCGCGCCGGTAAAGGCCCCGCGCTCATGACCGAACAACTCCGATTCCATCAGGTCCTTCGGTATTGCGGCCATGTTCAATGCGATGAACGGACCAGTGGAACGAGTGCTGTGACGGTGCAAGGCATGGGCCACCAGCTCCTTTCCGGTACCGGACTCACCATTGATCAATACGGTAATGTTCGATCTCGCCAGGCGTCCGATGGCACGGAATACTTCCTGCATCGCCGGTGCTTCACCGATAATCACCTTCTCCTGATCAAGATTGTCCTGAGTTGGTTTCTCATCCTCCGAGATTTGCTGGCGGCATGCCCGTCTGATCTGTTGTACGGCCTCATCCACATCAAAGGGTTTGGGCAGATACTCGAAAGCACCGCCATGGTAGGCGGATACAGCACTCTCGAGATCAGAATGGGCGGTCATGATGATCACCGGCATATCCGGATAACGCGTATGAAGCAACTCCAGCAGTTCCAATCCATCCATTCCCGGCATGCGGATATCCGAGACCACAACATCCGGCTGTTCTTTATCCAGATAGTTCATCACCCCGTCCGCACTCTCGAAACAGGTGACATCCATATCCGCTTTTTCCAGGGTCTTCTGCAACACCCAGCGAATCGAGCGATCGTCATCGATGACCCATACCCGGCATGATCTATCCATCTACCTGCTCCAGTGGAAGTAATACTCTAAAAACCGTATGTCCCGGCTTACTGGTGAACTCGATCAAACCCTGATGCCTGTTGATCAGGGTTTGGGAGATTGAGAGACCCAAACCCATGCCGTCGCTACCCGATACCAATGGAAAAAAGACTCGCTCCTGAAGCTCAGCCGGAATACCCGGTCCGTTATCCGAGATCTCGATCGACACCACAAGGCGATGGCGTATATTGCCGATTGTGAATTGACGAAGGATTCTGCTGTTTATCCCCATGGTCCCCCTGGGCCCAGCAGCTCGAACGCCATTTCTCAATATATTGAGAAATGCCTGGATCAATTGATCCATATCCCCCTTTAAATCGGGAATGCTCGGATCGTAGTCTTTGATGATCTCCAGCCCCGGACCGGTCTCCACCCGCACCAGACTGCAGACCCGTTCAAGCACCTGATGAATGTTGACTCGCTTCATCACCGGAATCTTGTTCGGTCCCAACATCCTGTCCACCAGATTCTGCAGCCGGTCGGCCTCTTCTATGATGATCTGGGTATATTCCGCCAGGGCGGCATCGGGAAGCTCTCTCTCCAGCAGCTGTGCCGCGCCCCTGAGTCCGCCCAGGGGATTCTTGATCTCATGGGCAAGGCCTCTCACCAATGCCCGACTGGCCTGGTTACGTGCCAGTAACTGTTCCTCCCGCGAAATTCTCAGCTGCCTGTCGACCTGCTGAATCTCGACCAGAAATTCATTGACATACTGATCCAACCTTATAGGTATCACAGTGCAATCGACCATGATCTCTTTGTCTTCATGAACAATTATCTGATGTTCCCGCTCAGTGAATGGCTGGCCGGTCTGCAATGACCTTTCAAGGTTTTCGTGCACCACATTTCCGGAGCAGCTGACCAGTTCGCCGGCGGGAATGCCGATCACCTTACGGGCACTGACACCAAACATCATCTCAGCTGAAGAGTTGATATATTGCAGTCTGAACTCCCTATCAAACAGCAGAATGGCGGTACTCAGATTATCGAGTACCCGTTTCTCCATGCCTGTGATTGCCTGATCGGTAGTCATGGCCTAATTTGAGCAATTTGCGGGCCAACACTTCCGAACCTAAGCATAATCTTGTCCCATCGATGGTGACTGTCCGCTTGACCTGTTAAATGATTGATTAAGAAGGCAGAAATTCTGGTTAGGGTCACAGTCTGGATACCAGATCACAATGTTGCATGGCGATGCGCCATCGAGTACGACGGCAACTCAATACAACCAGAATTAACAAATCCAACTTATGCACCATTATAGTGCACAGCTGGCCGGCAGGCTTGCCCCTGCATGTGATTTGAGCGTTTCACAGACGCCTGGGCCCAGGGCCTGTTGACACCAATCCAATCGACCCAGCCATTAAGCAGGCCAAATTATTGATAATTGACCGAGAGGGTCTTAATTAACCGCCGGCTGGCGCAGGTGAAAGGTGATGCTATTGGACTCTTTGAGGGACTCCCCTTCACTCGTGACGATCTTTGCCTGCAAAGAGTGGGTGCCACGACTCAATTGCTGAAGGATGAGTTGAGTCTGCTTGATATCCGAATCGAGTTTGGTGCCATCCACATAGAGGTGAATCACATGGCCTTCGGCAAGATCGGGCGAGAGGGTGATGCCTACCGGAACCGAACCGTCTTCATTGCGAATGGTTTCATCATCATTCGGCTGGTCGATTGTAAAGGTGGCATATTCACCCGCCGCCGCACGGGCCTCATCACTCTGATCATCCGGTGACAGCACGGCTGACTTCTTGCTGTCGGTGACCTTAATGCGTTCCGCATCCGGATGATAGCGTTCGGAATAGATCACCTCGCCGTCTTCGGAGATGTATTTGTAGACATCCCTGGCGAACAGGGGCAATGCCATCAACAGAATCATTAACAGTACGACAATACGCATGCACAAAGAATAGACCAGTCATACCCAACTAAACAAGCGACTATGTTCGCATAACCACAAAAAAGCGCCCCATAAGGGGCGCTTTTTACAAAATATCAAAACAAATCGAGACGCTTTACAGACTGAAGTACATATCGAACTCAGCGGGATGCGTCGTCATTCGCATGGTAGTGACCTCTTCCATTTTCAGGTCGATATAGCCGTCGATCAGGTCGTCGGTGAATACACCACCCGCCGTGAGAAAGTCACGATCCGCATCCAGTGCCTCAAGTGCCTGATCGAAGCTGTGACAGACTGTCGGGATGCTGGCGGCCTCTTCAGCCGGCAGGTCGTACAGATCCTTATCCATGGCGTCGCCGGGATGGATCTTGTTCTGGATACCGTCGATGCCGGCCATCAGCATGGCGGAGAAGGCCAGGTAGGGGTTGGCGGTCGGATCGGGGAAACGCACCTCGATGCGACGGGCCTTGGGGCTGGAGACCCATGGAATACGGATGGAGGCGGAGCGGTTCCGGGCGGAGTAGGCCAGCATGACCGGGGCCTCGAAGCCGGGCACCAGGCGCTTGTAGGAGTTGGTGGAAGCGTTGGTGAAGGCATTCAGGGCACGGGCGTGCTTGATGATACCGCCGATGTAGTAGAGCGCGGTTTCTGAGAGACCGCCGTACTGGTCGCCGGCGAAGATGTTCTCGCCTCCCTTGGCCAGGGACTGATGCACATGCATACCGGAACCGTTGTCGCCCACCAGCGGCTTGGGCATGAAGGTGGCGGTCTTGCCGTATGCATGAGCCACATTCCAGGTGCAGTACTTCTGGATCTGCACCCAGTCGGCACGTGTCACCAAGGTATTGAACTTGGTGCCTATCTCACACTGGCCGGCGGTGGCCACTTCATGGTGATGCACCTCGGTTTCCACACCCATCTCCTCCATGGCCAGACACATGGCCCCGCGCAGGTCATGCAGGGAGTCGACCGGGGGGACCGGGAAGTAGCCGCCCTTTACACCGGGACGGTGACCGATGTTACCGTCTTCGTAAACACGCTCGGAGTTCCAGTCAGCCTCTTCGGAGTCGATTTTGACCATCGAGCCGCTCATGTCGATACTCCAGCGCACATCATCGAGGACGAAGAACTCGGGCTCAGGGCCGAAGAAGGCCGCGTCGGCGATTCCGGTGGAGGCGAGATAGGCCTCGGCACGCTTGGCCAAGGAGCGGGGATCACGCTCGTAACCCTGCATGGTGGAGGGTTCCAGGATATCGCAGCGGATGATCAGGGTGTTTTCGTCGGCGAAGGGGTCGATGACCGAACTATCGTCTTCGGGCATCAGGATCATGTCCGATTCGTTGATGCCTTTCCAACCGGCGATGGATGAGCCGTCGAACATCTTGCCGTCGGTGAAAAAGTCCTCATCGACCTGGGTGGTGGGCAGTGTGACGTGCTGCTCCTTACCGCGAGTGTCGGTGAAACGCAGATCGATGAATTTCACGTCATTGTCTTTGATCATCTTCAGGGCTTTTACGGCCATCTTAATCTCCAGGATTTTCAGTTATTAAATGCTGAGCACAATCAGCCATTCGTAGCTTTATGCAGCCGGCCAAGGATACCGGACGCTTTGGATAACGCAGAAAAGCAGATTTCATGCCACTCGAAAAAAAAGGTCTTACAATGTCAATTCCAAGCAGTTCCATCTCCAATAAAAAGTCTTGAAACGCAATAAAAATTAGAGAGTTAATCTGACTCTACCGCATCTTCCACTGGAATAGGCTTCAAGCTGTCAACCGATAAGGCAAATGGTGTTGACAAATAAGGCCAGAGTAAGCGCACTATTATAGTGCATGTCAATTTTTTCGCGCACCATAACAGTGCTATCCGAACCAGATGTGAACATCCCTGAATATCTCCGATCCCCTGACCGCCGCCTGATAATCGTTATTTAACTGCTCTGCTTGCTGATTAGAGACGAAGCAGTGTAATGGCAAGTAGAGCTCGACATCAATGCGCCCTGAAAGATAGTGCAGAACCACGCGCGCTTTCTGGTCATAGCAGGAAACGCCACTGCAGAGCCGGTCGAGTGTGGCCTCTGCCTCCGATCTAAGCGGCAGGTGGGCACAGGAGGGCCCAGCCTCATCATCCTCCGGGTCGATATGGACCGTGACATCTTCCAGTACGTCCACCCGGTCGATCAATCCGTACTGAACCACTTCGGCGATTCTATGCCCCTCGGAGACACTCACCCAGGGATCGACCTGGACATGCACATCGGCCATGGCATGACCTCCCAGCTTCCGGGTACGCAGCATATGTACACTCTTGACCCCTGAAATATCGCCGATCACTTCGCGAATCTGCGACAACGACTCCTCTTCGAGACCCGCATCCGCCAAATCCTGGGATGCCGTCCAACCCAGATCCCAACCGATTTTGAGTATCATCAACCCGACAAGTACTGCAGCGATGGCATCCAGATAGGGCAGGCCCATCATGGTGCCGCCAATACCTACGAACACCACAACCGAAGAGACGGAGTCGGTTCGGTGGTGCCAGGCATTGGCCCGCAGCAAGTTTGAATTGATCTGGTTGGCGAAGTAGCGTGTGTAGAAAAACAGCCCCTCATTGGCAAGAATGGAAAAGGCGGCCACATAGAGGGTAAAGGTTTCCGGCTGTAACAGCTGTTCGGGTGTAAACAACCGATCTGCGGCATCCCAGACAATCCCGACACCAACTGCGATCAGAAAACCGCCCAGCACCAGGGTACCGATGGTCTCGAACCGACCGTGACCATAGGGGTGCTCCTCATCGGGGGCCTCTTTTGCATGCCGTGCGGTAAACAGCACCAGGGCATCTGTCAGCAAATCGGATAGCGAATGCACACCATCCGCCAATAGGGATTGGGAATGACCCAACCAACCGAAGAACAATTTGACGAAAGCCAATATTGTATTGGTCAATGCGCCTGCTACGGCAACCCGGCGACTGACGTCATAGCGTTCTTCCCGACTCATGATTCGCTGTCCTGCACGACTTCCACTATCACAATGTACTCCCCGCCGAGGCTCTTTGCCTCTATGACACGATGGCCATTGATGCGTGACCACGCCGGGATATCCTTAAGCACGCCCGGATCGGTGCAAACTGCCTCGACCTGGTCACCGGCAGGAAGACCTTCGACGGCATCTTGCACATTGATCACCGGCATCGGACAGAGCAGGCGGCGACAGTCGATTATCCTGCGGTTCAAATCAACCACTCCTTCGGGACCTGGTGGGCCGGCATCGGCACTACCTTCAATGACCGGCTATCGCCCGATAGATCGGTAAAGCGCAGTTCAACCTCCGCCGCGTTCCGTCCCTGGCTGTAACGGGCCACTACACGCCCAATCAACTCGATATCCCGCTCATTGATTTCGCCATCGATCAAGGCCAGCGGACCGCCATGACTCACTGTATTGATATGCGGATAACGCTTCCGATAGCCTTGTAGGAAATTGGCCTCGCCCTCTTCACGGGCGATGATCACCTTGAAACGGCTCGATGGCCGCAGGTGCCTGCCTACCTTCAGCAGCATGATGTCATCCAACTCATACTGTTTACTCCCGCGGGCGTTCCAAAGATCCTTCAGCTTCACTGCATACTGTTCATCGGTAAGAAAACAGCAGCCGCCGGCAGGCTGTGCGTAGTCCTCTATACCGAATTGCGCCGCCAGCGCCATTTGTGGCTTGCGGCTTCGTCCGGAAAAACCATAAAGCCGGTTTCGATCAACCCAGCCCTCTATCTCAGGCCTTGTCATGGGCAAATTCTTGGCGCAAAGCGGCCTTAACAACAGGTCATGGGCGCCTGATTCATCGCATACGATAGGCATTGTCTCCTTGCGTTGCGACATCGGTCGTTGACCGATCACCTCACCCGTGATGATGAAATCGAAATCCTTGGCCTTAATCCATTCATAAGCCTTGTGCACCATGAAAACCTTGCAATCGAGACAGGGGTTCAGATTGGCCCCATATCCATGTTTGGGATTGAGCAGTACCTGTTTGTACTCCTCGATGATATCGACGATGTGCAGTTTCATGCCCAGTTGCTCTGCAACCCAAAGGGCATTGTTTCTTTTTTCCTTCTTCTGGTCCCGCTTGCGTATGGCATGCGTATGGCCTTCGACGCAGAAACCGGTGAAGAAGTTGATGCCTTCCACATGGATGCCCTGTTCCTGGATCACACGTGCAGCCAGCAGAGAGTCCAACCCTCCGGAAATCAATGCTACCGCTTTTCGTTGTTCGCTCATCGATTTGTGCTGTTTAAAAAGTGCGGAATTATACCTTAACTACTCTCGCTATACGCGGTATTAATGGCCTCACAATAATTTACAAAAGAGTATAAAAAGCAATGTAGGGTATAAGGATATAATGGTCCCATTCTAACACTTGTATCGAATTGTAAACATCGAAAAACGTTGACTTTAATCGGAGTACACCATGGATGTCGTTCGTAACCTGGCCCTCGCGTGTCTGCTTTTTCTCTCCTCCACCGCTGTATCCGCCAATAGCCTGCTGGATAGCCTGACCAGCCAATTGGGTATTACCACCGAACAGGCTGCCGGAGGTGCCGGTGCCTTGTTCGAACTGGCAAAAAATCGTCTGACCAACGAGGATTTCTCCCAGATCGCAGCCGTGGTGCCCGATTTAGACAGCCTTATCGCCGCCGCACCCTCATTGAGCGACGCCACAAGCGGAGCCGGTGCCGTGGCATCCATGTTGGGTGGTGAGAGTGGATTGGGCAATCTGGCTGGTCTGGCCACATCGTTCAGTCAGCTGGGGCTGTCACCGGATATGATCGGTCAGTTCACACCCATCGTACTCGAATACCTGCAACAGGCGGGCGGCGGCACCGTGATGGAAGTGATGAAAGGAGCGCTAGCCATGTAGATCAAACCTTCCTCACAGGTACTCAATCTGTGCAGCGGCCTCGCTGAGGCCGACACCATCCCCGGGCCGGTACTCAATACCCGAACCGCCGACACTATCCACAACCCTATACCTGCAGACCGTTCTGAATCCAACTGCGATCAGATACCGGGACAATGCTCGGGTTAGCCATTGACTGAGAGCATCGTTATACTTACGCGGTTTTCTACCGCATCAATCGGGGTTTCGATGTGAATCAAGTGACAGAATCGAATCGAAGTGAAATCAGGACCTTTCAGGATCTGCTCATCGCTTTGCAAAACTATTGGGCAGACAAAGGCTGCGTCATCCTGCAACCCTACGACATGGAGATGGGTGCCGGCACATTCCACACTGCAACCTTTCTGCGTTCAATCGGGCCTGAACCCTGGTATGCCGCTTATGTGCAACCCTCCCGTCGACCCACCGACGGTCGCTATGGCGAAAATCCAAACCGCTTGCAGCACTATTATCAGTATCAGGTCGTACTGAAACCCTCACCCAAGGACATCCAGCAACTCTATCTCGGTTCCCTCGAGATGCTCGGCCTCGATCTCACTAGCAACGACATTCGTTTTGTTGAAGACAATTGGGAATCTCCCACACTTGGCGCCTGGGGCCTGGGCTGGGAGGTCTGGCTGAATGGCATGGAGGTAACCCAGTTTACCTATTTCCAACAGGTAGGCGGGTTGGATTGTCGCCCCGTGACCGGAGAGATCACTTACGGACTGGAGCGTATTGCCATGTACCTCCAGGGGGTGGAGAGCCTGTTCGATCTGGTTTGGACCGAAAGCCCTCAGGGTATAGTGACCTACGGTGATGTATTCCATCAGAACGAAGTGGAGCAGTCCGCTTACAATTTCGAGCACGCCGATGTGAATTTCCTGTTCGGTCATTTCGACCAGTGTGAGAAGGAGTCCAAAAAGTTGATTGAACTGGGCCTGCCGCTACCGGCCTATGAGCAGGTTCTCAAGGCTTCCCACACCTTCAATCTGCTGGATGCCCGTCATGCCATCTCAGTCACCGAGCGTCAGCGCTACATCCTAAGAGTACGCGGCCTGGCCCGGGATGTGGCACAAGCCTATTATGACGCCCGCGAACGACTCGGCTTTCCTATGTTGAAGTCGACAAAGGAGGCAGCCAATGGTTGATCAGGCCCACCTGCTGTTTGAACTCGGCACCGAAGAGTTGCCCCCGAAAGCACTCAAGCAGTTGTCTGCCTCGCTGAAAGAGAATTTTACTCTCGGACTCGAACAGGCCAATCTCGGTCACGCAGAGATCGAGAGTTATGCCACTCCACGCCGATTGGCATTGCTGATCAGAGACTGCGCCGTACGTCAACCCGATCGTGAAATCGACCGGCGTGGCCCGGCGATCAAGGCCGCTTTCGACGAGGCCGGTAATCCAACCAAGGCTGCGGAGGGCTTTGCCCGTTCCTGCAATACCACGGTAGATCAGTTGCAACGCCTGGAAACCGACAAGGGGGAGTGGCTGAGCTATCGTATTCATGAGACTGGAAAACCGGCCGTCGACCTTCTGCCGGAGATCGCAACTCAGGCGTTGAACAGGCTTCCCATACCCAAGCGCATGCGCTGGGGTGATTCCGAGGCGCAATTCGTGCGGCCGGTACACTGGTTGACATTTATTCATGGTGAACAGGTCGTACCCTGCGAAATACTCGATGCACAGTCCGACCGCCTGACCTATGGTCATCGTTTTCATCACCCGGAAGCAATCACCATCTACAATCCGGAAGACTACAGCTCGGTGCTGCAGGACCTTGGATATGTCATTCCCAGCTTTGAGGAAAGAAGAGAGAAGATACATAGCTTGGTTGAGAAAAGTGCAGCCGAAGTCGCCGCCACGGCCGACTTCGATCCGGACCTGCTTGACGAGGTGACCGCACTTAATGAGTGGCCGGTAGCGATATCCGCCAGTTTTGAAGAGCGTTTTCTCGAGGTGCCTCAGGAAGCCCTGGTCGCCACCATGAAAGGCCATCAGAAATACTTCCCCCTGTTCAATGGTGATGGCGAACTGATGAATCAGTTCGTCACCATTGCCAATATCGAAAGCCCGAAACCAAAAATCATCCGAGAAGGAAATGAGCGTGTGATTCGCCCAAGGCTGGCGGATGCGATGTTTTTCTGGCAACAGGATGGCAAGGTCAGACTCGAGGATCATCTGCAATCCCTAAAAAAGGTGGTCTTTCAGAACAAGCTTGGATCCATGTATGAAAAGTCAGAGCGCGTAGCTGACCTTGCCAAGCAGATCTCAAGCCATATACAGGGCAATCCTGAACTCGCACAACGAGCCGGACTGTTGAGCCGGTGTGATCTCATGACACATATGGTTGGCGAATTTCCATCCATGCAAGGTGTCATGGGACGCTACCAGGCATTGCGAGACGGCGAGGATCCGGAACTGGCACAAGCCTTGGACGAGTTCTATATGCCACGCTTCTCCGGTGACCAACTGCCACAGACAAAAACCGGTATCGCTATCTCGCTGGCTGAAAAACTCGATACGCTGATCGGTATTTTCGGGATAGGTTTAAAGCCGACCGGTGATAAGGATCCCTTTGCATTGAGACGCACAGCGCTGGGAGCACTGCGCATCATACGTGAGCACTCACTTACGCTTGATCTGCGAGAACTTCTCGATGCAGTTTCACACTCCATGTCAGGTAAACTGACTGAAACAGCTGTGGTGGATGAAGTCCATCAGTTCATGATGGACAGACTCAGAGGCATCTACATCGATGACGGTGTGAGTATCGATCTGTTTCAGGCGGTAGCCGAAGTAGAGCCCGGCAATCTGGCGGATTTCGACCGTCGAATCAATGCCATGAACGACTTCAGCAAATTACCGGAAGCGGAAAGCCTCTCCGCTGCGAACAAACGCATACGCAATATCCTGAAAAAGAGCGAAGAACAACTGGCGCAACGCGCCGATCCTTCACTCTTTCAAGATGATGCCGAACGTACCCTCGCCAACAAACTTGATGAATTGACACCTCAGGCCCAACCCCTGTTCGAACGCGGCGAATACACGCAGGGACTCAAAATACTGGCCGGTCTCAAGGAACCGGTAGACCATTTTTTCGATCAGGTCATGGTCATGACCGATGATACTACTGTACGAAACAATCGCCTGACTCTGTTGAAACAACTGGAAGGTCTGTTCCTCAGCGTGGCCGACATCTCCAGACTGCAGACTCAGGAAGGGCACAAATGAACCGGGACTCATACCAGGATATGCTCGCGGAGGTAAGGGCATTCCACGAAAAACATCGTTTTCACGAGACAGGGGGGGAAGAGCTAACCTATCGTGTCGCCTTGATGGCGGAGGAGCTGGGTGAGATCTCCAGTTGTGTCACCAAGGGTAAGAGTAAACAGGCATTGGCGGAAGAGGTGGCGGACCTTCTAATACTGGTCATGGGGACTGCCATCGCCGAGGATTTCGATCTCAATCAGGCATTTTGGGACAAAATGGAAAAACTCAGTATACGCGAATCCCGTATGATCAACGGTCGTATCCGGGTCTCTGAATTTCGTGATGTGGACTAAAAGTAAGTACTTACTTCTGTGAAACTTGTCATATTAGATCGGGATGGTGTAATCAATCAGGATTCGGACGCATATATAAAGAGCCCCGATGAATGGATACCCATCGACAACAGCCTGCGGGCCATCGCCAAACTCAGCCGGGCTGGTTACCGTGTATTTGTCGCCACAAATCAGTCCGGTCTTGCCCGTGGCCTGTTCGACATCGAGACATTGAATGCCATTCATCAAAAAATGATCGATGCTGTGCAAGCGGTGGGTGGAAGCATTGAAGCCATACTGTTTTGTCCCCATGGACCGGAAGATCACTGCGACTGCCGAAAACCCAAAACAGGTCTCTATGAGGAGATAGGTCTTCGCACCCAACAATCACTCAAGGAGGTACCGGTGATTGGTGACTCATTGAGGGATATTCAAGCTGCGATCAGTATCAAGGCATACCCGATCCTGGTTCGCACTGGCAACGGCGAGAAAACGGTTGAAAAACTTAGAGCAACCTATCCTCAAGTACCTGTATTCAAGGATCTCTTTAGCGTAACCGAGCATTTGATCGAACAACAAAGAACTAACCAATGATCCTTTTCAAATCCATTCTCTATTTTGTCCTGCTGTTGATCAGCACCATTACAATTGCAACCGTCGGTACACTGATTGGTTGGGCGCTTCCGGAGAACGGCATCCATCGGTTCGACCATGCTTGGAGTCGGATCAATCTGTGGGGACTGGAACACATCTGCGGTTTAAAATACAGGCTGCAGGGTGAAGAGAATATCCCCGAAGGGAGCTGCATAATCTTCGCCAAACACCAATCAGCCTGGGAAACGATTGCACTCATCAGTCTTATACCAGGCCCAAAGTCATGGGTATTGAAGCGAGAACTACTTTTCGTACCCTTTATGGGCTGGGTAATGTACTATTTCAAACCCATCGCCATCGATCGAAAATCGGGGCGCAAAGCCGTCGAACAGATCATCGAACAAGGTACAGAACGACTCCAATCGGGAAAGAACGTATTTGTTTTTCCCGAAGGTACGAGGGTTGCCCCTGGGACACGCAAACGCTATGGAATCGGCGGTGCGTTATTGGCAGAAAATTCGGGTTATCCGGTACTGCCGGTCGCGCATAACGCAGGGGTGTTCTGGCGTCGGCGCGATATCAGAAAATACCCGGGTACCATCGATGTCCGCATAGGGCCTCTTATCCAGACAAAGGGTCTTAGCGCAGCGAAGATCAACCAAGCGGCTGAGGAATGGATCGAGTCTACGGTTGAGCATCTGCCTCAGAGCCGGGGCTGATATAACAATTAAGTCCGCTAATTAAAGCAAATATCTTTGTGTTATTAGCTGAACCAGGTCTTTCAGGATTTGTTTAAAGCAGACTCATTAAGAATAAAGTTGTACCGCAAGCGACACTCTATATGTCTCTATTTTTCTTTATTTGCGTTAATTAGCGTTTATTTGCGGACATTTCAATTTATCAGACATCAAGATTTTCGACGGTCAATGCATGTGTCTCGATGAAGTCACGTCGAGGCTCGACCTGATCGCCCATGAGGGTTGAAAAGATCTGATCGGCTGCCACTGCATCTTCAATACTGACCTTCAACAGACGTCGGCTGTCGGCATTCATTGTAGTCTCCCACAACTGGTCAGGATTCATTTCACCGAGACCCTTGTAACGCTGAACATGCTGACCCCTTTTAGCATCTTCCATCAGCCAATCCAGGGCTTGTTTGAAACTTGAAATCGGTCGTTCCTTCTCGCCCCGTTTGACCACCGCATCATCACTTAGCAGCCCATTCAACTGACTACCAAATTCGACAATCTTACGGTATTCGACACTGCTGAAAAAATCGAACGGGATTAGATGCTCATTACCGATTCCATGTACTTTTCGGGTCAGTAATATTCCCGCTTCATCGGCATCCGTTTCATCAACCCGATTCAATGTACAAGATTCCGAAATTCCCAAATCTGTATTGAGCCTTGACTCTAACTCATTGATCCAAATAGAAATTTCACTGTCACTCTCGATCATTGCCTCATCCATTTTCGGCATATAGATCAGTTTTTCAAGTAAAACACCGTCATATCTGAGCGAGAGACGCTGAATACTGGCCATCACTGCAAGAAAGGCACGTGACAGGGTTTCAAGACTCTCGCCGGTCAACGGAGGTGCACCGCTGGTAACCACTAATGATGCGTTGTCGAGGGCACTCTGCAGAAAATAGTTGTTCAAGTCTTGATCATCTTTCAGATACTGCTCCTGCTTACCCTTTTTCACTTTGTAGAGCGGCGGCTGAGCAATATAGATATGCCCCCTGTCGATCAACTCCGGCATCTGACGATAGAAAAAGGTCAATAACAGAGTACGAATATGGGCGCCGTCCACATCGGCATCCGTCATGATAATGACCCGATGGTAACGCAGCTTGTCGGGGTTGAACTCCTCTCGGCCAATACCACATCCCAATGCGGTGATCAGGGTACCCACTTCTGCGGATGAGAGCATCTTGTCGAAACGGGCCTTCTCAACATTCAGGATCTTTCCCTTCAAGGGCAAAATAGCCTGATATCGTCGGTCCCTGCCCTGTTTGGCGGAACCCCCGGCTGAATCACCCTCAACCAGGTATAGTTCGGAAAGAGCGGGATCTTTCTCCTGGCAATCGGCCAATTTACCTGGCAGACCGGCTATGTCCAGGGCGCCTTTGCGCCGCGTCATCTCCCTTGCCTTCCTCGCTGCCTCCCTGGCGCGGGCAGCCTCCAGCATCTTACCCGCGATATTTTTGGCTTCAGCGGGGTTCTCGAGAAGAAAATCGTTAAGATTGTCAGCGAGGAGTGTCTCTACAATACCCTTCACCTCTGAAGATACAAGTTTATCCTTGGTCTGAGATGAAAATTTGGGATCCGGTACTTTCACGGACAGCACGGCTGTCAGACCTTCTCTGGCATCATCACCTGAAGTGTTGACCTTCTGTTTCTTTGATAATCCGGTCTGCTCAATATATTGATTGAGGGTACGAGTCAGTGCTGCACGAAAACCGGCCAGATGGGTACCACCATCCCGTTGTGGAATATTGTTGGTATAGCAGAAGATATTTTCCTGATATGACTCATTCCACTGCATTGCGATCTCGACCGTTACATCGTTGCGTGCATCACAGAAACTGAAGACTTTCTCATGCAACGGTGATTTGTTTCGATTGAGATGCTCAACAAATGCGAGAATCCCGCCCACGTATTTAAAGATATCCTCTCTTCCGGAAGCCTCTTCTTTCAAGATTATCTTGATTCCGGAGTTGAGAAATGAGAGTTCCCTGAGACGCTTTGCAAGGATATCGTAATGAAATTCAATATTGCTGAAGGTTTTACTACTCGGCATGAAGGTAACGCTGGTACCAGTCCTCTCTGTCTCGCCGATCGCTTCCAGGTCGGACTGAGGAACACCATGTTTGTAGATCTGTCGCCAGATCTTCCCTTGACGACGAATCTTCAGTTTAAGCTCTTCGGATAAGGCATTGACCACAGAGACACCTACACCATGGAGTCCACCTGATACCTTGTAAGAGTTATCATCGAATTTGCCACCGGCATGGAGGACAGTCAGGATGACCTCTGCGGCGGATTTCTTCTCTTCGGGGTGCTCGTCAACGGGTATGCCACGACCATTATCGCTCACAGTCACACTTTGATCAGAGTGGATAGTGACCTTGACTTCATTACAGTAACCGGCAAGCGCTTCATCTATGGAGTTATCGACAACCTCGAATACCATGTGATGAAGACCTGTACCATCATCGGTATCACCGATATACATACCGGGACGCTTGCGTACAGCATCCAAACCTTTCAAAACCTTGATATTCGATGAATCGTAACTCATAAAAATTCCATGAATAGATCAGTAACCCAGGAAACGGGATCCAACGCGCTATTATACCTATAATTTCTCAATCCATACGAACCATTTCTACATTTGAGAAGGCTTGGTCAATACAGAAAAGAAATATCGCCATGTTCCACGTGGAACCATTGACAAGCATCTGCAGAAAGTAGATTTTTTGACCTATCTGAATCGAGTGTCGTCGCAAAACTCTGAACTTTCATCTCCTCAATCAACTTGAGTAGATGTGCGTATCTTTCATTATCCAATTCTGAATGCAGATCATCGACTAATAGAACCGGACTTTCCCCTGTTCTATCTTCCAATATTTTCGTCTGAGACAGCAGCATGATGACTGCTGCTATTTTTGCCTCGCCTCTTGAAAAGATATTTTTTATTGGTTTTCCATCCTGCAATATTTTCAGATCAGACCTGTGAGGTCCACAACTTGTAAAACCGCGTTCTTTGTCTATTTTGCTATTTCTATCTATTGCCTCAGCGAACGATAATTCCTCTTTCCATCCCTGTTTTACTTCCAGTGAAATAGGTTTAATTAAGCCTGTTACATCGATTAAAGCATTGAGCGTGTCATTCCAGATTTTCGTATATCTGGACATTCTCCTGTCTATCTCATTACCCAACTGGATAAGCTGCCTATCCCAAACCTTTATCTGCTCTCTCGATCCTCGTAGTGCGTTGTTTCTCTGAATCAGTGTTTTCTTATATCTATTGGCCAGGTATGCATATTCGTGTTCCACGTGGAACATTCCCCAATTTAAGAGTCTTCTCCTGTTATTGGGGTCATCCTCAATAATGCGTTGTATATTGGGTGTGATGATTGAAAGTGGTATTGATTTAGCAAGATCTGAGCGTTTTTTTAGGTTCTTGCCATCTTTGCGTATCACAGTGCCGCTGACTGTTTTTCGTAGGCCTATGTGATGTCTGTTATTTGTTGCCGTCTGAAAAGACGTAAATAGGCTGAGCTGCTCCTCGCCCTCTCTTATCAGACGTCCTGTTTTTTGTTGTCTGAAAGTGCGTGCTCTGGCAAGTAGATAGATTGACTCTAATAGGGTTGTCTTTCCAGCTCCGTTGCACCCGACGATGATATTTATCTTTTTATGTGGGGATAGTTCCGCGTTGGCTATATTGCGCAGATTCTCGATCTTTATTGTTTCTATGTGCAATTTGTTGTGTTACTAGCTTTCAATCCTGATTATTTTCTAGATCCTCATAGGCATTACAACGTATCTGCTCTCTTCGTTTTCCTTACCATAGATCAGGGCACTACTGTTTGTATCCTTGAGTTCTATGATTATTGCCTCCTCTCCTATCGCATTGATTGCATCTAACAGATATCCAACATTGAATCCAATTTTCAATTCTTCTCCACTGTATTGCACTTCGAGCTCCTCTTCCGATTCTTCTTGCTCCGGATTGTGGGCCTGAAGCTGTAACAAGTTTTCTTTTAATTCAAATCGGATACCGCGATATTTTTCATTTGATAGAATCGATGCACGAGTAAGTGATTGTCGGAGACTGTTTTTGTCTGCCTCGACTTCTTTGTCTGATCCAGTAGGCATCACCCGTTGATATTCAGGAAACCTGCCGTCGATCAGTTTTGATGTAAAGATAGCGTTATCAAGTAATACGCGAATATAGCTGTTGCTCAACTCAATTTTGATGTCATTATCATTGTTTGTGAGTAAACGGCCTAATTCCAACACCGCCTTTCTCGGTAGAATGATCTGTTGGTTGATTTCTTCAGGCGCAGCGTTCATAGCCTGACTCATAGCCAGTCGGTGTCCATCCGTTGCAACGGTCCTTAAGTCACCCTTGTTTATCTCGAACAACATGCCGTTGAGGTAATAACGTACATCTTGCTGAGCCATTGCAAATTGTGTCTTTTCAATCAGTCGATTGAGTGTTGCCTCTTTGATGGTCATTATGTTGTTACTGGGTGTTGGCTCTATGACCGGATAGTCTCTTGCGGGAAGCAGGCTGAGTGAAAATCGACTTCTGCCTGACTGTAGGCGAACCTTGTCTTCACTGACATCAAGTGTAATCGGGGCAGATTCAGGGAGTGCTTTGCAGATGTCCAGAAGCTTTCTGGCAGGCAGTGTGAAATCGGCCTCACCCTCACATTCAACCTGAGCCTCTGTTTTCAATTCGACTTCGAGGTCAGTGGCTGTGAGCTGGATCATACCGTTTCCGGCATTGACAAGAATATTGGCGAGTATAGGTAGTGTTTGGCGTCTTTCTACGACACCAGCAATCTTCTGCATTGGTTCGAGAAGGTTTTCCCTATCTGTCTTTATTTTCATGTTTATCCACTCAGCATTTAATTAATTCTTTTTAAGAAAGTAGAACTGTTATTATTATTAGACCCTGGTTAAGTATGGGGGTAAGTTATTAACTAATTGATTCTTATAGGTTTTTTTCATTTTCTCTTGTGATTTACCGCTTTCTGTTCTTGGCTATTATCTGTTGATGGTTTGTGGATAGCCCGGCATTTTAATCTTACCCGATTTTCTCAACATTTTATCCACATTAACTGCTGAGGGTTCTCAACAGATTGGAATAGTCTTCAGAAATGCGAGGATCGCTCTCACGCAATTCCTTGACCTTGCGATTGGCGTGGATGACTGTTGTATGGTCTCTACCGCCAAAGGCATTACCGATCTCCGGAAGACTGTGATTTGTCAGCTCTTTGGCAAGTGTCATGGCGATCTGTCTGGGTCGGGCGATGGATCTGCTGCGTTTTGAAGAGGTTAGATCAGATGTGCGGATTTGAAAATACTCCGCAACAGTCTTTTGAATGTTCTCAATCGTGATCTGTTTGTCATGAGCTGCGAGCATGTCGCGCAAGGCATTCTTGGCAAAGTCGAGATTGATTTCACGCCCAGTAAAAGTGGCATTGGCAATGACTCTGCGTAGCGCCCCTTCCAACTCCCGGATATTGGAGCGAATCCGTTTGCCCATGAAAAAAGCGACTTCGTTTGGTAGTTCGACATTCAATTGAAGCGCTTTGCTTTGCAGGATGGCGACCCGTGTCTCCAGATCAGGGGGTTCGATGGCGACGGTCAAGCCCCAACCGAATCGCGATTTGAGCCTCTCTTCCAGGCCGCTGACCTCCTTCGGGAAGCGATCGCTGGAGAGGATGATCTGTTGTTGGGATTCGAACAGTGCATTGAATGTGTGGAAAAACTCTTCCTGAGAGCGCTCCTTGCCGGCGAAAAATTGTATGTCGTCGATCAACAGGGCATTGACTGAGCGATAGTGCTTCTTAAATTGTTCGATGGTGTTGTGTTGTAAAGCCTTAACCATCTCGGCGACGAATCGTTCCGAATGAAGATAGACTACACGTGCCTGCGGATTTTTCTTTAGCATCATATTGCCCACCGCATGCATGAGATGGGTCTTTCCCAAACCCACGCCCCCATAGATAAAGAGCGGGTTATAGGCCTTTCCGGGATTTTCACCGATCTGCATGGAGGCAGCGCGCGCAATCTGGTTAGATTTTCCTTCGACAAATGTATCGAATACGAAGCTTTGATTGAGGTTGCTGTCGATTGAAGGGTTCTTATCCTCGGAGGCGGTAAGCTTGTTGGAGTTAACCTGGTTGTTCTGTTTTTGTGTAGGCCGTCGTTTGCTGCCGATCTCCACTTTGACGGTCGGCGGATTGCCATCACACAAACTATTCAGATGATCCTGAATTGTATCCAGGTAGTGGTTGCGTACCCAATCCAGTACGAACCGGTTGGGTGCGAGAAGTTTCAGATGGTTTTGATCTTCAACGATTTGCAGCGGGCGTATCCAGGTGTTGAACTGTTGAGGTGATAATACCTGCTCAAGATGTTCTGTACATCGTTGCCAAAGGTTCAAGTTCTCTCTCCAGCAGCGTTGGATGAGTTGAGATCGATTCCTATAACCAGCTAACCGGCTCCGCGACGCCCTCTGGCCATACCCTTTCGAACTGTCAAGTCTACCTGCGGTCGGAGCAGTTATCTATAGCCGAATGGGAGTAGGCGTCCACTTTTTTTAGCGGATTGTCTATTGACAGGGATAGGTGTTTAGGACTAGGCTACGCGTCTTTTTTTCGACCATAAATTATTTTTCAATTTATTGGCGGATCTACCGGTAAGCAGCTATGAAAAGAACCTTTCAACCCAGTAATCTGAAGAAGGCGCGTACCCACGGTTTTCGTGCGCGTATGGCAACACGTAACGGCCGCAAGGTGCTGAAGGCACGTCGGGCCAAGGGACGTGCACGCCTGGCACTCTGAATATATACGCTCCTTGCCAACATCCGAAGGGACTTTTCCCCGTCGTTGCAGACTTGTTAAGCCCGGCGACTACCGTCGGGTTTTTGATGATGGGGAACGCTCTTCCGATGGCTTGTTTCTGGTGCTGGCCAGATCCAACCAGCTTGATTGCGCACGACTCGGTTTGGCGGTTTCAAAAAAAAGCAGTCCCAGTGCCGTGCATAGAAACCGCATCAAGCGTCTGATTCGGGAAAGTTTCAGACTAAACCAGGCGCTGCTCACCGGACTCGATCTGGTGGTTGTGTCTAGACATGGCGCTGTAAATGCCGAGAATAGGCAATGTTTGAATTCCCTTGAACAACATTGGCGAAAGATGGTGGAAAAATGCGCCGCATCGTGATCTCTCTGATCAAACTCTACCAAACGATCCTGAGCCCGTTTGTGGGACAGCATTGCCGTTTTTATCCCAGTTGTTCCACCTATGCGCTGGAGGCCTTGGAAAAGCACGGTACCCTGCAGGGTCTCTGGCTCTCTATCAAACGAGTCTCTCGCTGTCATCCTTGGCATGAAGGCGGTGTAGATCCGGTACCCGAACCCCGAAAAAAGCAGTTACATGGATAATATACGACTGATCCTATTCTTTGTTCTCGCCTTCGTTGGTTTGCTGCTCTATCAAGCCTGGCAACAGGACTATGGTCCGCAAAGCCAGCCAAAGCCACAGAGCGCATCCACTCCGGCAAGCACCGACACTTCGGCTGATGCCGCTGCTGTACCGACAGTGGAGGTAACAGCTGAATTGCCTGCTGCCGCCGGACCGGAGAACGCGGAGGGCTCCGCCGGATCCACCCAGGCGAAAATCGTAAACGTCGAAACCGATCTGCTGAAGCTGGAGATATCCACCCGGGGAGGAACGGTGCAGAAGGCGCTGCTGCTCGATTACCCCATATCCCTTGAGCAGCCTGATGTGAAAGTCGAACTTCTGAGTCCGCGGGAACCCGACATTTTCATCGCCCAATCAGGCCTGATCGGCAGTGAAAAGGGCAAGGCGCCCGACCACGAGGCGATATACCAGGTACAACAGGACCACTACCAGATGGTCGATGGCAGTGATGAACTGGTTGTGCCACTGGTCTGGTCGCATAGCGATGGCATTCAGGTCACCAAAGAGTTCATATTCCGTCCCGGCAGTTACCTTGCCGATGTTCGTTATCAGATAGATAACCAATCCGCCGTGGGATGGGCAGCCAGGGATTACGGACAGTTGCAGCGAATGGAACCGAGTAGTGACGGCAACGGTTTTACCACCTACACCTACACGGGCGGGGTCTTCTACAACCCTCAGGACAAGTACGAAAAGGTGGACTTCGACGATATGGCGAAGAAGAAGCTGAATGTCGAATCGGATCAGGGTTGGCTGGCGATGATTCAGCACTATTTTCTGAGTGCTTGGATACCGCCCAAAGATCAGGTCGAGCATTACTATACCAATGCCCTCTCTGGTGGAAAGTATTTGATCGGCAGTTACTCTCCCACAGTAACCGTGCCTGCAGGTGAAAGCACCACCTTGACCCGCAGATTCTATGTTGGCCCGAAGCTGCAGGATCAGTTGGAGGTGATTGCGGAAGGACTCGAACTGACAGTCGATTACGGCTGGTTGACCGTGATTGCGAAACCGATCTTCTGGCTTTTAAAGACTATCCACAACTGGGTCGGCAACTGGGGCTGGTCGATTATCATTCTTACCCTGCTGATAAAGGCGGCTTTTTTCAAGCTGTCGGAAACCAGCTACAAGTCGATGGCGAACATGCGCAAGTTCACGCCCCGGATACAGGCGATCAAGGATCGCTATGGCGATGACAAGCAACGCATTCAGGCCGCCATGATGGAGCTCTATAAGAAGGAGAAGATAAACCCACTCGGCGGTTGTCTGCCTATATTGGTTCAAATACCTGTTTTCATCGCCCTCTACTGGGTGTTGCTGGAGAGCGTGGAGTTGCGACAGGCACCGTGGGTTCTGTGGATTGAAAGTCTGTCGGAAAAGGATCCCTATTTCATATTGCCGTTAATCATGGGTGTCTCCATGTTCGTGCAACAGAAACTCAATCCGGCGCCACCTGATCCAATGCAGGCGAAGATCATGATGACACTGCCATTTGTGTTCACCATATTCTTTGCTTTCTTCCCTGCCGGGTTGGTGCTCTATTGGGTGGTCAACAATCTGATATCGATTGCTCAACAGTGGTATATCACGCGCAAGATCGAACAAGCGGCGAACTGATCAGGGTTTGTTGACATCATGCAGCCGGTTGATACCATCGCGGCTGTAGCGACCCCCCAGGGGCGAGGGAGTGTGGGCATCGTCCGCATCAGTGGCCCCGCATGCAGAGATATCGCCGACGCCCTGTTGGATTCAATGCCATCACCCAGACAAGCGCGCTTTAAACCGTTTCTCGATCAGGATCGAACGGTGATCGATAGTGGTCTGGCCATTTTTTTCCCCAAGCCCCACTCATTCACCGGTGAGGATGTGCTTGAATTGCAGGGGCACGGCGGTCCGGTTGTTATGGATCTCCTGCTCAAACGCACACTTCAGTTGGGTGCGCGTCTCGCACGACCGGGTGAGTTCAGCGAACGGGCCTTTCTAAACGGCAAGCTCGATCTGGTGCAGGCCGAAGCGATAGCAGACCTGATCGATGCGGAGAGCCAGGCTGCGGCTCGATCGGCCACGCGTACCTTGCAAGGAGCATTCTCAAACAAGATAGACCGGCTGGTGGAGTCATTGATCGAATTGCGTCTCTATGTGGAGTCAGCCATCGACTTCCCGGAGGAGGAGATCGACTTTCTCACCTGCAGTAATGTCAGTGAGCGTTTACATTTAATCCTCGATGAGATCGAATCGACGCGTCAAAGCGCACATAGCGGCAGATTGCTGAGAGATGGATTGACCCTGGTAATCGCGGGTAGACCGAATGCCGGAAAATCGAGCCTGCTGAACGCCCTGGCCGGTGCTGAGGCCGCGATCGTCACCGATATACCCGGTACCACCAGGGATCTGCTGCGTGAACGCATCACCATCGATGGCATGCCGCTGCACATTATCGATACCGCAGGTCTGCGGGAGAGTCATGACCCGGTTGAAGCAGAAGGGATTCGTCGCGCAAAGAAGGAGATCGAACAGGCTGATCGGGTACTTTGGGTATTTGACGATTCTACTGACCCGCATCACCTCGCCATCGATAGAGATCAATTGCCAAAGGGTGTCCCGGTTACCCTGATCCGCAATAAAATCGATATTGCCGGCAACACTCCCAGCATACTTGAGGATGAGTCAGAGGTTGAGGTCGCCTTGTCGGCCACCCGTGGCGATGGCATCGATCTGCTGACAGCCCACCTTAAGCAGTGTGTGGGTTACCGGTATCTGGGTGAGGGTGATTTTATCGCCAGACGCCGTCATCTGGACGCCCTGGAACGCGCCATCGGGCATCTCCGTCAAGGGGAGTTGAGCCTGCAACGAGATCAGGCGGGTGAATTGTTGGCTGAAGATCTGCGCTTGGCTCAACAGTCGTTATCTGAGATTACCGGTGAATTCACGGCTGATGATCTGTTAGGGCGTATCTTCAGTAGCTTCTGTATCGGAAAATAGGGCCTGACTTCAGGCAGTGGGTAATTGAAGCTGTATCATTAACGATTTTTTTGATCAAGCACATTGCAGCCATGGTAAAGTCGGGGCTAACTGTGGTGCAATAGGTTAACGAAATGAACGAGGAGGCGGAATTATGTTGGGTGAACCCCATGATCTGTTACATGAATTTCCGGAATACGCCGATAAGATTGCCGAATTACGCGCCAGTAACGATGTTTTCCACAACCTGATGGATGAATATGACTGGTTGGATGCGCATATCCGCAATCTTGAGGAGTTGCACAACCCTGTTTCGGATTTCCACATGGAGGAGATGAAGAAGCGCCGGGTATTGTTGAAAGACAGGCTGTATGCCTTTTTGCATGGTTGAGTGGTGTCATCTTCGTCGCGGACGAAACTGACGAACCTGTCGCGCAAATGTACGCTGTTGTTCATAATCCCTCGTTTGTGAGGCATAGCGCAGCCTGATGTAGAGATCGATGATCGCCATGATCTGGTCCGCCAGATCCGGACGATTGCGAGCAGCCCGCTTAGCATAATCCATGGGACCCTCATAGGCTCTGCGGGTGATGCCAAGCTTTGACAGCTTATTACAAAAGCGTTGATAGAGTTGTTGTGTTGGGGTGAGCCGTAACCTGCCCTGTCGTACGATGTTGAAGACGACAACCAACAAAACAATCGCCACCAATCCCACAGTAATCAGGCTCCATTGAATTGTCGTATAGGTGTTGAAACCGAAATTGCGCATCAGGGTAAACTGGTGCTCCCGGCTGTATCCGATAATCCATCGACGCCATCGGATATTGGCACTATCGAGTGCATGAGTGAAATGACGGATCATCGATGCGGCCAATCCACTCCCATCCAGCTCGAACATGGCTGGCGCACCCTCTTCACCGAAAGCGAGTCGCAAGGGATATTCGATCCGTTCCGGGGCCACTGCAGCGGTTGGATCGATTCTTACCCAACCCCGTCCTTCCAGCCATACCTCTGACCAGGCATGGGCGTGATATTGGCGGATAATGAAGTAGTCACCCAACTCATTGTATTCACCGCCTTGATAGCCCAATACAAGACGTGATGGTATGCCCGCAATTCGCATCAGTTGGTTGAAGCTGGTGGCATAGTGTTCGCAAAAGCCTGCCCTGCCTTCAAATAGAAACTCATCAACGGGATTGCTCAGGTATGTCGGCGGAGAGAGTGTATATACAAACGGATTGGTGTTGAAAAAGCGCAAGGCCTGTTCAACCATCTCACTGTCATTGTTTGATTCTCTCTTCCATCGTGCAACCAGTTTACGTTGCTGATCCGTTACTGTCACACCAAGCTTCAATGCCCTTTGACGCAGCATGGGTGTCAGGTTTGACATGTTGTACTTGGTTAAGGAGTGAAGGCTATTGTTTTTTGGTTTAGTCACCCTTTCATTGTGAACTAATTGAAAGTCATCGGTCAGTCTGCTTCGGGCAGGTGCTTCGAGCGGAACATCAAGCGCGATCAGCCACTTTTCATCATGTGGTTCCAGGAAGATTTCATCTTTGACCGGCTGGCTTAACATGGTCAATTGCGTATTGATATTGGTTATCGGCTGTTCCTTATCTGTGTACCAGCTATACCCATCGGTATCCCACAGTACCAAACCGCGCCAATAGCGCTGCTGAGTCGGCGGTGGGGGTTGTTTGAATTCTGCCCTGAATGCCACCTCCGATGATTCGATAAGATCACTGACAGATCCCGGTGTGACTCGATCGCTGAGACCCGTCCTGGCAGATGATTCTGAACCAAAGCTCCACAGCGGTTGAGTGATGCGTGGAAATATGATGAACAGAATGATTGCAATGGGTAATGCCTGGGAGGTTATCTGTATTGTCTTTATGATTGGCGGCAGAAAATTATGCGCAGGAGTTACCCGGTTTATCTCCAGTAACAACGCAGTGAGACAGGTAACGATGATAATGAGATAGAGTGTCAGTAGTAATGATTGGCTGAACAGGAATTGTGTAATGATGACAAAGTAGGAGATAAATACTGAAATATAGATATCCCTGCGCTTTTTTATCTCCATTACCTTCAGCATTAACATTATTCCCAATAGCGCGACACCCGCGTCTCGACCCAGCAGGGTCTGGTATTGTGAATAGACGATAGAGATTGAGACGAGAGTAACCGCCAGAAGCAACCAGCGCCCGGGTTGCAGTTTGCTTGAATGGAGACCGGCGATGCGCCATATGAACAATAGAGATAAATAGAGTGAAATGTTTAGCGGGATGTTGCTGACATGCGGCAATAACGCCAAGCCCATGATCAAGGTGAGCTTCGACATGAAAGCCGGTGTTACCGTGTAGTCAACCGGCTGTTTCATTGTCAGTGCCGTAGCGGGCAAGCAGTGAGAGACAACGTTGTTGATGTAAGGGTCCCGAGCCGGTAGGAATCTTTTCACCAGGCATCTGCAGACTGTAAGATTGCTCCTGTTCCTCAGCCTGTAAAACGAATCGACAGAGCAGGCTGAGACGGTGTTCTGTTTCGAACGCTTTCAACAGTTCCCAATCGAGACTGACCTGTTCACTCCTGTCACCACCAAATTGTTTGCTCAGCAGTCCCCGCTCCCTGGCCTGAGCCTTCCAGTCGATTTGACGTGGCGAATCCCCTACCCGGTAGCTGCGCAATCCTATGAAATCGTCAGCACCGACGCCTCTGTCACCACTATCGCTGTGACTGTAGATCGCGCTAGTTGGTGGTTTACCCTGTTTGGCCGGTTTGGGATAGACAAGACAGCTTTGCTCTAGCTGAGCATAACTCCAGGCTCGAAAGAGACCGAGTGGATAGGTAGTCTGTATGATGATTTCAGGTATTGGCAGAAGACCGCGCCGTTCTGTCTTGATCGGTAAATGCAGCTCGCCATCCGAGCCGGCTTTGACATCGACACTACCGCCAAGCTGGTTTCTGGATTTGATGGCAATTCCATAACGATCGGCTCTACTGTCATTCATTACCCGGAGGGTAAAATCGGCAGTTTGGCCAGCAAAGACAGAAGCAGCCTCACCTGGCTGTATCATCAGGCCTAGTAGATTACGCCAGGTATGCAGTATGCATATCAGCCAGATACCACCGAGCAGAAAAGTCATCAAGTGACCCAGATTACTGCCATAGTTGATAGAACCGGCCAGCATCGTCATCAGTAACAGGGCCAATAGCATTCCCTGGCGGGTCGGCAGTATATAGATGCTGCGCGCTACTATGCGGACCCTGCCGCGGGACTCCGGCCGCCCGCGTCGGCGAAAGCGCTTCAGCCACTGACCCGTCGTTATCGTAGTCATCTCAAGGGATCGGTACGGAACTGATTAAGTTCATCACCAGGCTGTCGCCCTGAGGCTCACCGCTATCGCCCGCCGGTTGAAGCCGATGGCCAATGGTGGCCGGAAGAATAGCCTGCAGATCTTCGGGTAAAACCATGTTGCGGCCTTCGATCATCGCCCACGCCCGCGCGCCTTGCAAGATCGCCAAACCGGCTCGCGGGGAGAGGCCGTGGCGGTAGTCCGGCCATGTGCGGCTAAATGAAAGTATGTCCTGGCAGTAGTCGATCAAGGCGTCCGCCACATGAATCTGTGAAACCCGTTGCTGATATGCCGTCAGTCTCTGATTGTCTATCACAGCAGGCATCCTATTGAGCATTTGCCGTCGGTTTTCGCCGCCTAGCAGTTCTCGCTCCGCCTCTCTTTCGGGATAACCTATGCGGATGCGCATCAGAAAACGGTCGAGCTGGGATTCCGGCAGGGGGAAGGTACCCACTTGATGGGCCGGGTTTTGCGTGGCGATGACAAAAAACGGTTCAGGCAGGCCGTGGGTGACGCCATCAGTGGTGACCTGCCGCTCCTCCATGGCCTCCAATAAGGCACTTTGCGCCTTGGGTGTGGCGCGGTTGATCTCATCAGCCAGGACCAGCTGGGCGAATACCGGTCCGTGATGGAATTGAAAACGCTGTTCGCTTCGCTCATAAATCGACACACCGATGATATCCGAGGGCAGTAGGTCACTGGTAAACTGGATGCGTTGATAGTGCAGTCCCAGCATGTGTGCCAAGGTATGGGCCAGGGTAGTCTTGCCGACGCCGGGCAGATCCTCGATCAAAAGGTGTCCCCGCGCCAGTAGACAGGCAATGGAGAGTTTAATCACCTCCTGCTTGCCCAGTAGGATCCTCCCGGCGGCGTCGATAATCTTTTTTAGTTCAGAACTCATAGATTTCCGTGGTGTCTGTCGTATCGGCTAAACTAGCCGATTCGCGATTAAAGAATTTTTTACTCCAGCACCGAATATAGAGACCCATGTTTTATACCAACAGTTATGACGTGATTGTAGTGGGCGGCGGGCATGCCGGTACCGAGGCGGCACTGGCCGCGGCGCGAATGGGTGTCCGGACTCTGCTGCTCAGTCACAACATCGAGACCCTGGGTCAAATGAGCTGTAATCCCGCCATTGGCGGTATCGGCAAGGGCCATCTGGTCAAGGAAGTGGATGCCTTGGGTGGAATTATGGCTTATGCGGCGGATCTCGGCGGGATTCAATTTCGCATTCTCAATTCTCGCAAAGGCGCAGCGGTGCGCGCCACCCGTGCCCAGGCAGATCGGGTGCGCTACAAGGCGGCTGTTCGGTATGCCCTGGAGAATCAAGCCAACCTGGAGATCTTTCAGCAGGCGGTGGATGATCTTCTGGTTGAGCAGGAACGGGTGACCGGTGTCGTCACCCAGATGGGGTTGAAGTTTCGCGCCGATGCGGTGGTCCTGACCGTGGGTACCTTTCTCGGTGGTCGAATCCATATCGGGATGTCCAACTATGAAGGTGGTCGTGCAGGCGATCCTCCCGCCAATGCACTTTCCCAGCGACTGCGAGAACTACCCTTTCGTGTCGATCGCCTGAAGACCGGCACCCCGCCTCGAATCGATGGCCGCAGCATCGACTATTCACAGCTGCAGGATCAGCCAGGCGATACACCCACACCCGTATTTTCATTTCTGGGGTCACCCGAGAAGCACCCCCGGCAGGTCAGCTGCCATATCACCCACACCAATCGTGAAACCCATGAAATCATCCGTGGCGGTCTCTCCCGATCACCCATGTATACCGGTGTCATTGAAGGTGTCGGGCCTCGCTACTGCCCCTCTATCGAGGACAAGATCGTGCGTTTCGCGGATAAGGAATCGCACCAGATCTTCATTGAACCCGAGGGGCTGGATACCCATGAAGTCTATCCCAACGGTATCTCCACCAGTCTTCCGTTCGATATCCAGTACCGCCTGGTTCGTTCCATGAAGGGATTCGGGAAGGCGCATGTGACGCGGCCAGGTTATGCCATCGAGTATGATTTCTTCGACCCCCGCGATCTGCAGGCGACACTGCAGACAAAATGTCTGCAAGGCCTCTTCTTTGCCGGTCAGATCAATGGCACCACCGGTTATGAAGAGGCGGCGGCTCAGGGGCTGCTGGCCGGGGTTAATGCGGTGCTCTACTGCCGGGAACAACCGCCGTGGACACTACGAAGAGATGAGGCCTATCTCGGAGTGATGGTGGACGACCTGATCACTCAGGGTACCCTGGAGCCCTATCGCATGTTTACCAGCCGGGCCGAGTACCGGCTGTTGTTGCGTGAGGATAATGCCGATCTGCGCCTGACCGAAACCGGACGCCATCTCGGTCTGGTCGATGATCGTCGCTGGGAGGCATTCTGCCGTAAACGTGAAGCCATCGAACGTGAGCAACAGCGCCTGAAGGGGATCTGGCTTACCCCCGGCGATGTCGAACCGGCTCAGGCGGAAGCCATCTTGGGGGGCGTGCTTTCCAAAGAGGCCTGTGCCATCAATCTGCTCGCCAGACCGAACGTGGCCTATCAGCAACTGATGGGGTTGACCAAACTGGGCCCGGGCGAAACGGACCCACAAGTCATCGAACAGCTCGAGGTGCAGGCAAAATATGCCGGTTATATCGATCGCCAGCGGGGCGAGATAGAGAAACAGCGCACCAATGAGGCGGTTTTACTGCCCGATGGACTCGATTATGCGACGGTACGCGGACTCTCTTCGGAGGTGATGGAGAAACTGCAGCGGCATCGGCCCCAAACCCTCGGGCAGGCAGGGCGTATTCCCGGTGTCACGCCTGCCGCCATCTCCCTGTTGTTGATTCATCTGAAAAAGCGGTCAGCCTGATGGTTGATGAGACGTATGACAATGCGGCCTGCCGGCAACGGCTCGTGGCGGGTGCCATCGAGATGGGGCTGGATCTCGATGCGCGGCAACAAACCCTGATGATAGAATTTCTGGCACTGCTGGTGAAATGGAACAGCGCCTATAATCTGACGGCGGTTCGTGAGCCCCTTGAGATGGTCGGACGACACTTGCTGGACAGTTTGGCGCTCTTGCCACACCTGAAACCTGGGCCCTGCCTCGACATGGGTACCGGTGCCGGCGTGCCGGGGATACCCCTGGCGATTATGCGGCCCGATTCAGACTTCGTACTGCTTGACAGTAACAGCAAAAAGATCCGTTTTGTGCGACAAGCCAAGCTGGAATTGGGGTTGGTGAATGTCCAACCGGTGCATGCCAGGGTGGAGCAATATCAAGCCGACAGACCCTTTAAGACCCTGATTGCCAGGGCCTTTACCGCCTTGCCGAATATGTTCGCACTGAGTGCCGGCCTGCACCAGCCGGGGGTAGAAATCCTGGCCATGAAAGGGAGCATTCCAGAGCAAGAGATCGTGCAACTGCCGGCCCATGTGACGACTGATGTCATCCCGCTGAGAGTTCCCTTCGAGGCGGGTGAACGCTGCCTGGTGCGGATCGGCCAGGTCGCCGGATTTCATGCAAAGTGACAGAAAGGGTACCACCTTCAACGGCACTACCGTTATGATAGGCAGTTCCTGTTATCGCGGAACCGAAATACGCCATGGGTTACATCATCTCAATCGCCAATCAAAAGGGCGGCGTCGGTAAGACCACGACCACCGTCAATCTGGCGGCCTCCCTCGCTGCCATGAAGAAACGGGTGTTGCTGGTGGACATGGATCCACAGGGCAATGCCAGTATGGGCAGTGGTATCGACAAACATAGCCTGGAGAACTCCTGTTGTGAACTGCTGCTGGGGGATTCGACCCTGCGTGAAGCGGTGCAGCGGGCGCCCGAGGCAAGCTTCGATGTGCTACCCTCAAATGCGGATCTTACGGCGGCGGAAGTCGGCTTGATGAACAGTTCGATGCGGGAAAAGCGGCTTAACCTTGCGTTGGCACCCGCGAAGGCCAGCTATGATTATATCCTGATCGACTGCCCGCCATCCCTAAATATGCTGACCCTCAACGCCCTGGTGGCGGCGGATGGCGTACTGATTCCGATTCAGACCGAATACTATGCCCTGGAAGGCCTGACAGCGTTGATGAATACGGTGGAACAGATACAGACCCATCTCAATCAGGATCTGCAGATAGAGGGTTTTCTGCGCACCATGCATGATCCACGAAACAATCTGGCGATCGATGTCTCCGGACAGTTGCTTTCCCATTTCAAGGATGCCGTGTTCAACACAATCATCCCGCGCAACGTGCGTGTTGCCGAGGCGCCTAGCCATGGCATACCGGTGTTGCTGTATGACAAGAGCTCACGCGGTGCCACTGCATATCTGGCCCTGGCCAGTGAATTGCTGAGACGGCATCGCATGCGCGATGTGCAAACCCAAACCGCCTGACGGATAGAGAGATATGGCGACAAAGAAAAGAGGATTGGGTCGCGGTCTCGATGCCCTGCTGGGGGGTGTGCAGGCCGAGGCCGAGAGCAAACAGACGACATCAGCCAAACACGATAATCTGCATCGACTCCCGGTGGATCTGATCCAGCGCGGTCGCTATCAGCCGAGACGGGAGTTCGATGCCGACAGCCTGCGCGAACTGGCCGACTCCATCGCCGCCCAGGGGGTGATCCAGCCGGTTGTGGTACGTCCGGTGGAGAATGAGCGCTACGAACTGATTGCCGGTGAGCGGCGCTGGCGCGCAGCCCAGCAGGCGGGCCTGGATGAGATCCCGGTGGTGATCAAGGAGGTCACCGAAGAGGCCGCCATGGCGATGGGTTTAATCGAAAATATCCAACGGGAGGATCTCAATCCCCTGGAAGAGGCGAATGCCTTGAGCCGCCTGCTGCTGGAGTTCGGGCTGACCCATCAGGAGGTGGCGAAGGCCGTCGGTAAGTCACGTACAACCGTGACCAACCTGTTGCGCCTGTTGGAGCTCAACGAAGAGGTCAAGGCACTGGTTGAGAGCGGGCGCCTGGAGATGGGCCACGCCCGATGCCTGCTTGGACTGAAAGGAGAGGAGCAGACCCGGGCGGCAAACCAGGTGGTGGCCAAGGGACTCTCAGTGCGTGAAACGGAGCGCCTGGTGCGCCGCTTACAGAATCAGGAGGAGAAGCCGAAACCCGCCCGCGCCACTCAGGCGATGGATCCCGATATTCGCCGCCTGGTCACTGACCTGTCGGAGAAGCTGGGGGCCAAAGTCGATCTGCAACAGGGGAGCAAGGGTAAAGGCAAGCTGGTCATCGGCTATAACAGTCTCGATGAACTCGAAGGGATCCTCGATCATATAAAGTGAAGCAACGAAATTACCCACAATACACAGCCACTGAATCGGTTACTTGATGATTGTGAGTTGTATCGGAAAGCCGCAAATAGACGCGAATGATTAATTTAGTCCGCAAATGAACGCGAATAAGCACAAATATATTTATTTTCTGGACAACACCCACCGTGTAGACGAGGTAGGGTGACCCCGAACACCGGCAGGCGCAACAATCTGGCAGCAGCCCTACTTCAGGGAGTAGTAGTTGAAATTATCCTTGCCGACTTGATGAAAACCAGTGCGGCGCTGGATCTTTCCCGCCAGCAGATTGCCGTCAATGGTATTGAGGCGGGGCTTGAACGGATTGCCTGAATCGACCTTTTCTATGAGAAAATGGTGCTGGCGTGTGGCAACGGCGCCGATGTCCGCCAGTTTAATGTTTTGTACAAACTGGGGACTCCATGAATTCAGTCCTATATTTCCTCTGGGCGCGCCGACAGCGATATCCCACCTGATGGTCTTTAGCCCGGCCTTTCGATAGCAATAGACACAGAAAATACCGCACCAGCTTTTTTTCTTTCCACCGACGAATGGTTGTGGACTCCAGACCTTGCTATGGGGATCCTTGAAGTTGGCATCCTGCAGGGTGACGTTCGCGGCCTCTTTGAAGATGGTCTTAACAATATCGATACCTTTCGGCCTACCGCCTATGAGCTGAGAGAAATCCACCTTGCCGACAAGTTTACCCGCTTCCGATAAAACCCTTTTTCGTATTTCCGCATGCTTGCCCTTATCAATGGGTGGTATACCCAACAGGTTCTTCATTAACGCGATCAGCTGTGCCCACGTGTTCGGCCCGACGATACCGTCGGCAACGAGTTGATTGTCGCGTTGAAACTGCTGGGTTCTGGCAGCTGACTTGGCACCGAAGATACCGTCGGTGACCAGTTCGGGTTTAACGGATACAGCCTTGTTGAGATATTGTTGAACCTGAATGACGTCATCGCCTCTCGAACCGTATTTAATTACTCGTATTAAGGTTGTTTCCATGGTCTTCCCCAATTCGTTCTACTTTTATATGACATAAAGTATAGGGGTGATATTCGTACATAATTGTTACTTAATTACGTTGACTTTAGGTGTATTTAGCGTATTTCAATGCTGGAGTAGGGAGGATGAATTGATCGGGGGATCCAGGCTGGTTTTACTGTCGCTTGTGTTGATTTTTACGACAGATGTAGGGTTGGCAATGGATATCGACAACAATCCTCCGGGACCTGTAGGTGGCCCCGGTACCAACTGGGAGAACCCCCCAAGGCCTGAGGGTGGGCCGGGAGCCTCACCCGATCGGCGATATCGCTATCGCATCAATCCACCCGGGCCGGTGGGAGGAGCGGGCTCCGGGTTGTATTACAAACGGCCATATCCCCACTACCGCTATGACAGGGATAATAATCCTCCGGGACCGAAGGGCGGACCCGGTACCAATTGGGAAAACCTCCCTGGTCCACGGGGCGGTCCCGGCACCTCCCCCAACCGCAGATATCGCTGAAACGGTCAAGGAACGACCCTTCGCAGAGAAGAGGCAAGTGGCTTGAAAATATCCGATTGACCCATATTCCGGGTTGTTGCGGATGGCGATTGCCGAAAATTGACAACTTATGAAAAAATTTATGCATCTATCCTTTGACCTTATATCAAAGACCCCTTATACTCCTCCCTCCTTGCTGGTTAGGCTCATATAAAGGGTACCGGGAAACCGGCATGCAGCTTACCGGAAACAACCAGATCCGTACCATTGTAGCGCTCCAATTCGGAGCGGCGGTGTTGATCGGGTTAATGCTTCTGGCATTCGGTAAGACCTTTGCACTGTCAGGGTTTATCGGTGGTCTGATTGCTGCAGTGGCAAACGGCTATTTTGCCCACAGATCCTTTACGCACTACCGCGCACAGGATCCGCAAAAAATAGCCGGTCGCATGTTTGGCGCCGAAATCCAGAAGTTGATCATCACGGGACTGATGTTCGGATTGACAATTGTCACCATCACTCCGCTGAGTATTGGTGCATTATTGGGCAGTTATCTGTTCGTACAGGTAGCGGTTCCGCTGATTGTATTGGTTATTGAAGATAGACAGCATTCATAGGTTTTTAAGTATGGCTGGCGACACGCTCACCTCCAGTGGATATATCAAACACCATTTGACCAATCTGACATTCGGCAAACACCCGGATGGGAGTTGGGGTATAGCGCAATCTGCCGCTGAAGCCAAGGAGATGGGCTTCTGGGCGATCCACGTGGATACCATGTTCTGGTCCATCGGCCTCGGAATCCTGTTTCTCTATTTCTTCAGCAAGACCGCCAAGCAGGCCACCGCCGGGGTTCCCAACGGTCTGCAGAATTTCGTCGAATGGCTGGTCGATTTCATCGATGAGAGCGTGCGTGGCTCCTTTTCCGCCCGCAACGCCCTGGTGGCGCCCCTGGCGCTGACCATCTTTGTCTGGATATTCCTGCAGAACCTGATGGATCTGGTGCCGGTGGACGTGATCCCGGAACTCGCCAAGCTGCTGGGTATCCACTACATGAAGGTTGTGCCTTCGACCGATCCCAATGCCACCTTCGGTATGGCCATTGGGGTTTTCATTCTGGTTCTCTTCTACAGCATCAAGATCAAGGGCATCGGCGGCTTCGCCGGTGAGCTGACCCTGCAGCCCTTCTCATCCAACAATGTCCTGGTCAACATACTTTTCATTCCGGTCAACTTCATTCTTGAGTTTGTCAGTCTGATCGCGAAACCTATCTCACTCGCCCTGCGTCTGTTCGGTAACATGTACGCGGGTGAAATGATCTTTATTCTGATCGCCATCATGTACAATGCCGGGCTGATTCTTGGCTTGTTCGGTGGCGTGCTCCAGCTCGGCTGGGCGATTTTCCATATCCTGATCATCACATTGCAGGCGTTCATCTTCATGACCCTGACCATCGTCTATCTGGATATGGCGCATCACGAACACTGATTTAACCTTAAACTATCTAGTTCATTAAACGGGAGACCAATAATGGAACAAGCACTGCTGTACATTGCCGGCGCGATCATGATGGGCCTGGGTGCCCTGGGTGCCGCGGTAGGCATCGGCGTACTGGGTGGCCGCTTTCTTGAAGGCGCCGCACGTCAGCCTGAACTCATTCCTATGCTGCGTACCCAGTTCTTCATCGTCATGGGCCTGGTCGACGCCGTGCCCATGATCGCCGTGGGTCTGGCCATGTACGTACTGTTCGCTGTCGCCTGATCCGGGCCATTGAGCGAACTCTCTATCATCTCGTCCAACGAGAGGTAATTCCGGGATGAACATCAATCTGACGCTTATAGGTCAGCTGCTCGCTTTTGCGGTGTTCGTGTGGTTCACGATGAAGTATATCTGGACCCCGATCATGGGTGCGCTGGAGACCCGCAAAAAAGAGATAGCCGATGGCCTGGTCGCCGCCGAGCGCGGGCAGCACGAACAGGAGCTTGCGAAAGAGCGGGCCAAGGATGTTCTGCACGAAGCCAAATCGCAGGCAGCTGAGATCGTGGCTCAGGCGCAGAAACGGGCAGCTGAAATTGTCGATGAGTCAAAGGACACCGCACGCACAGAAGGCGAGCGTATCCTGACCGCTGCGCAGGCAGAGATCGAGCAGGAGTCGAACCGCGCTCGTGAGCACCTGCGTGAAAAGATCGGCGAACTGGCCGTGGCCGGTGCTGAGAAGATCCTTAGAAAGGAGATCAACGCAACGGCGCACAAAGATATCGTCAACGAGCTGGCACAAGAGATTTAAGGCGGAATCATGGCAGGTGAAGCAACCACTATTGCCCGTCCCTACGCCGAAGCGGTGTTTGCGCGCGCAGAAGAGAGCGGTAAGCTCGACGTCTGGTCCGACATGCTGAGCTTTCTCACCACGGTGGTGGAGAGCCAGGAGATGGCCCCGATCGTCGGTAATCCGCTGATCGAGCAGGACGCCCTGGTGTCACTGCTGCTGGAGATCGCGGGCGATAATGTCGACGAAGAGGGCGGCAATCTGATCAAGGTGTTGGTCGAGAACGGCCGACTCAATGTGCTGCCGGAGATCGACGCGCTCTTTGAAGAGCTGAAAGCGGACAAAGAGCGTGTCAGCAAGGTACATGTCACCTCTGCCTTCGCCCTCGATGCGGCGCAGGAAAAACTCATTGCCGAAGCCTTAAAGGCCAAGTTGGGACGCAACGTCACCATCACCAGTGAAAAAGACCCCGAGCTGATCGGCGGTATTCACATCCGTGCGGGCGACATGGTTATCGACGGCTCAGTCCGTGGACAACTGCAGCAACTGGCGAACGAATTGGGAATCTAAGCGAGAAGCCATCATGCAACTCAATCCATCCGAGATCAGTGACCTGATCAAAAGCAAGATCGAAAAATTCGATCTCAAGACCGAGGCCCGAAACGAGGGTACGATCATCAGTCTGACCGACGGCATTGCCCGAATCCACGGTCTCGAGGACGCCATGTCCTACGAGATGCTGGAGTTTCCGGGGAATACCTACGGTCTGGCACTCAACCTGGAACGCGATTCAGTCGGCGCCGTGGTTTTGGGTGACTACAAGCACCTGAGTGAAGGCGACGCCGTTCAGTGTACCGGCCGCGTACTCGAGGTGCCCGTGGGCGAGGCCCTGCTGGGCCGTGTGGTCGACTCGCTGGGCAACCCCCTGGACGGCAAGGGCGACATCGCTGCCGATGAGACCTCTCCCATCGAGAAAGTCGCGCCGGGCGTTATCGAGCGTAAGTCGGTTGACCAACCGGTGCAGACCGGCCTCAAAGCGATCGACGCCATGGTGCCGATCGGCCGTGGCCAGCGTGAGCTGATCATCGGTGACCGTCAGACCGGTAAGTCGGCTGTGGCGGTCGACACCATCATCAATCAGAAAGGCACCGGCATCAAATGTATCTACGTCGCCGTCGGCCAGAAGAATTCCACCATCGCCCAGGTGGTGCGCAAGCTCGAAGAGCACGGCGCCATGGAGCACACCATCATCGTGGCGGCGCCCGCGGCGGATTCCGCGGCCATGCAGTTCCTCGCCCCCTACTCCGGCTGTACCATGGGCGAGTACTTCCGCGACAAGGGTGAAGATGCGCTGATCATCTACGACGATCTGACCAAGCAGGCCTGGGCCTATCGTCAGGTCTCTCTGTTGTTGCGTCGTCCGCCAGGCCGTGAAGCCTATCCCGGTGACGTCTTCTACCTCCACTCCCGTCTGCTGGAGCGCGCCGCGCGCGTCAACGCCGACTATGTGGAGAAGATGACTGATGGCAAGGTAAAAGGCCAGACCGGTTCACTGACCGCCCTACCGATCATCGAGACCCAGGCGGGTGACGTGTCGGCCTTCGTACCGACCAACGTGATCTCGATCACCGACGGTCAGATCTTCCTCGAGGCGGATCTGTTCAACGCCGGTATCCGCCCGGCCATCAACGCCGGCCTGTCGGTTTCCCGTGTGGGTGGTGCCGCGCAGACCAAGATCATCAAGAAGCTGGGCGGCGGTGTGCGTCTGGCCCTGGCCCAGTATCGTGAGTTGGCGGCCTTCTCCCAGTTCGCTTCCGATCTGGACGAGGCGACCCGCAAACAGCTGGAGCGCGGTGAACGCGTCACCGAACTGATGAAGCAGGCCCAGTATTCACCGCTCTCCATCGCCGGCATGGCCGTCTCGCTGTTTGCCGCCAATGAGGGTTATCTTGACGATGTGGATGCCAGCAAAGTGGTTGACTTCGAGGCCTCGTTGAACGGCTACATGAAGAGCAGTCAGAAGGAGCTGATGGACAGGATGAACGAGACCGGTGACTACAACACCGAGATCGAGCAGGCGCTGCACGATGCGTTGAAGGACTTCAAGGCCAACCATACCTGGTAAGCCGAGTACGTAACACGAGATAAGGTTCAGAGTTATGGCAGGCGCAAAAGAGATACGCACACAGATTGCCAGTATCAAGAATACGAGCAAGATCACCAAGGCGATGGAGATGGTGGCGGCCTCGAAGATGCGTAAGGCGCAGAACCGGATGGCGGCCACGCGGCCCTATGCGGAGAAGATGCGCAACGTCATCGGGCATCTGTTTCACGCGCATCCCGAGTATAAGCACACCTTCATGATCGAGCGTGAAGTGAAACGGGTTGGGTATATCATCGTCTCCTCCGATCGAGGGCTTTGCGGTGGTTTGAACAATAATCTGTTTCGCAAGCTGGTTAAGGATATGCGGGTCCATAGGGACAGCGGTACAGAGGTCGATTTCTGTACTATCGGCAACAAGGCGCTGGGATTTTTCGGCCGTTTCGGCGGTAATGTGGTCAGTCAGGCGACCCACCTGGGGGACACACCCCACATCGAGGACCTGATCGGTACGGTGAAGGTGATGCTGGATGCCTATGCCGAGGGCAAGATCGATCGTATCTATATCGCCTACAACCACTTCGTCAACACCATGACCCAGAGTCCGACTGTCGAACAGCTGGTGCCGATTGCCTCCACCATGGAGGAAGAGTTGAGGCACCACTGGGACTACATCTACGAACCGGATTCGAAAGATGTGCTCGACAACCTGCTGAGCCGTTATGTGGAATCCCTGGTTTACCAGTCCGTGGTGGAAAACGGCGCCAGTGAGCAGTCTGCACGAATGGTGGCGATGAAGGCGGCCTCGGACAATGCGGGTGATCTGATCGATGAGCTGCAGCTGATCTACAACAAGGCGCGCCAGGCCGCGATTACCCAGGAGATCTCGGAGATCGTCGGCGGTGCGGCGGCTGTCTGATGACAGCCTGGAAAAAGAATTAGTTTTTATTATTTTGAGAGTCGCCTGGAGCGGCAAGAGGAACCAGAAATGAGTTCGGGCAAAGTGGTTGAAATCATCGGCGCTGTGGTGGACGTACAGTTCGCACGCGGTGAGATGCCGAAGGTCTACGAGGCACTCAAGATTGAAGAGGCGGGCCTCACACTGGAAGTCCAGCAACAGCTGGGCGACGGGGTGGTGAGAACCATCGCCATGGGATCGACCGATGGACTGAAGCGCGGTGTCACCGTGGAGTCCACCGGCGACCCGATCAGTATCCCGGTCGGTCAGGGTACTCTGGGCCGTATCATGGATGTACTCGGCAATCCGGTGGACGAGGCCGGCGAGGTCAAGGCCGACAAGCTGATGCCGATCCACCGTCTGCCGCCAAAGCTGGAAGATCAGGCGGCCACCACCGAGATCCTCGAAACCGGCATCAAGGTAATCGACCTGATCATGCCCATCGTCAAGGGCGGTAAGATCGGTCTGTTCGGCGGCGCCGGCGTGGGCAAGACCGTTACCCTGATGGAGTTGATTCGTAACATCGCGGTGGAACACTCCGGTTTCTCCGTATTCGCCGGTGTGGGTGAGCGTACCCGTGAGGGCAACGACTTCTACCACGAGATGCAGGAAGGCGGGGTACTCGACAAGGTGGCCCTGGTCTACGGTCAGATGAACGAGCCCCCGGGCAACCGTCTGCGTGTGGCCCTGACCGGACTGACCATCGCCGAGAATTTCCGTGACGAAGGCCGTGACGTCCTGATGTTCGTGGACAATATCTATCGTTACACCCTGGCCGGTACCGAGGTATCCGCGCTGCTGGGCCGTATGCCCTCCGCGGTGGGTTATCAGCCGACCCTGGCCGAGGAGATGGGTGCGTTGCAGGAGCGTATCACCTCCACCAAGACCGGCTCCATCACCTCCTTCCAGGCAGTCTACGTACCGGCGGACGATCTGACCGATCCCTCGCCCGCGACCACCTTCGCGCATCTGGATGCGACCCTGGTGCTCTCCCGTCAGATCGCCGAGCTGGGTATCTATCCGGCGGTGGATCCGCTCGATTCCACCTCCCGTATTCTCGATCCCAATGTGGTGGGCCAGGAGCACTACAGCGTGGCTCGTGCCGTGCAGGGTACCCTGCAGCGCTACAAGGAGCTGAAAGACATCATCGCCATCCTGGGTATGGATGAGCTCTCGGAAGAAGACAAACTGGTGGTGCAGCGCGCACGTAAGATACAGCGCTTCCTCTCTCAGCCCTTTTTCGTGGCCGAGGTCTTCACCGGCACCCCCGGCAAGTATGTCTCGTTGAAAGACACTATCGCCAGCTTCAAGGCAATCGTCGAAGGTGAATACGATCATCTGCCGGAGCAGGCTTTCTATATGGTCGGCGGTATCGACGAAGCCGTCGAACGCGGTGGCAAGGCCTGATCGGCTGGGAGTAGAATAGATGGCCATGACAATCCATGTGGACATCGTCAGCGCCGAGGGCGAGATCTTCAGCGGTCTCGCTGAGATGGTATACGCCCCTGCGATAATGGGTGAGGTGGGAATCGCTCCCCGCCACACGCCGCTGGTGACTCAACTGAAACCAGGTGAGATCCGGGTCGACACCGGGAATAATCAGGAGATGCAGCACTTTTATGTCTCCGGCGGGATTCTCGAGGTTCAGCCCCATGTGGTTACCGTACTCGCCGATACGGCGATTCGCGCCACAGACCTGGACGAGGCGGCCGCCCAGGAGGCCAAGCGCCGTGCTGAAGATGCCATGGCGAACCGAACCTCCGAGTTCGAATACGCCAAGGCACAGGCTGAACTGGTGGAGGCAGCGGCACAGTTGCGAGCCATCGAACGTATCCGCAAGGGTAAGGGCGCCTGATAATCCCATCCTAATAACAGGGCCTGACTTATCAGGCCCCACGCCACGCCGCTATGTCAAAAGATATTATCCAGAACGGAAAATTCGTCTCCCTTACTTACTCTATTGCCGACCCGGATGGCAATACCCTGGAACAGAGCGATCTTCCGGTCAGCTATATCCATGGCGGTGAAACCGAACTGATTGGCGGTATGGATCGCGCGGTGGCCGGTAAGTGCCAGGGTGATGAAGTCACTCTTACCATCCCCTCCAGTGATGCCTTCGGTGAGTATGATCCGGACCTGACCTTCACCGACGAAATCGATAATGTGCCCCCGCAATTTCGTCAGATGGGTGCAGAAGTACAGATGCAGAATGAGGCCGGCGAGGTAAAGAGTTTCTACGTCACCAAGATCGAGGATGGTAAGTTGACGGTCGACGGCAACCACCCTCTCGCAGGCAAGACACTGGTGGTTAAGGTCAAGATTCTCGAGGTTAGGGACGCGACCAAGGAAGATGCCATGTCAGTGGGTATGCCGGGCCAATCCCATACACTGAATTGACACCTCTATACATTCATCTCCCCGCAAGCGTTAAAAGCCTACTCTGATCTGGCGTGTGATTTTTTTACCTGGAAGCTGGTACTGCCGAATGGTATTAAGCTATCCTCGGGATTGGTTACAGCATTGAGGTGAATTGATGGATCTGGGGGCACTTATTTTGGCTGCGGGTGAAGGTACGCGAATGCGTTCCAGGCTTCCCAAGGTTCTGCACCAGTTGGCCGGCAAGGCGCTGCTCGGTCATGTGATCGATACGGCACGCTCGGTCAATCCTGATGAGATCACCATTGTCTATGGCCACGGGGGTGAGTTGGTGCCTACTCAGCTCTCCGCTCCTGATCTGACATGGGTGGAACAGACCGAGCGCCTCGGTACCGGCCATGCGGTGATGCAGGCCCTGCCTTCTCTGCGAAAAGTCGACCAGGTGCTGATTCTGTATGGCGATGTACCCTTGATCAGCAGTTCGACACTGACCGGTCTGCTGAGTTGCTTGAGACTGAGCAACCTGGCGCTGCTAACGGTCGATCTACCCGATCCCGCTGGATATGGACGTATCGTGCGTGACGGTATGGACCGGATTATCCGCATCGTCGAACAGAAAGACGCCAGCCAGCGTGAGCAGGAGATCACCGAGATCAATACGGGTATCCTGGCGGTAAAACGGGAGAGACTCGAGAAGTGGCTTGCTCGACTCGATAATAACAATGCGCAAAAAGAGTACTATCTGACCGATATCATCGCCATGGCGGTAGAGGACGGGGTCAATATCCAGGCGGTCCACCCGGACAGTGAAGAGGAGGTCATGGGGGTCAATGACCGCAAACAACTGGCCTATCTCGAACGTTACCACCAGCGCCAGCTGGCTGAGGGCTTGATGCACAACGGCGCTACCCTGGCGGATCCCTCGCGCATCGACATTCGCGGCCACCTGACCACCGGACAGGATGTTTTCCTCGATTGTAATGTCATCATCGAGGGTAACGTCAGCCTCGCGGACGGGGTCAGGGTCGGTCCGAATGTGGTGCTTAAAGATTGTTCAATCTGCGAAGGGACAGAGATCTTTGCCAACAGTGTATTGGAAGCCGCCGAGATCGGCAGCGAATGCCGCATTGGTCCCTTTGCCCGGATTCGGCCGGAGAGCCGTCTGGCCGATCATGTCCATATCGGTAATTTCGTCGAGTTAAAGAAGAGCCAGGTGGCAGACGGAAGTAAAATAAACCACCTCAGCTACGTCGGTGACAGCGAGGTCGGTGAACAGGTCAATATCGGCGCCGGCACCATCACCTGCAATTACGATGGCGCCAACAAACACAGAACGGTCATCGGTGATCGCGCCTTCATCGGTTCGGACACCCAGTTGATCGCGCCGGTGATAGTCGGAGAGGGTGCGACCATCGGCGCCGGTTCAACCATCAGTAAAGACGCACCATCGGAAAAGCTGACCCTGACACGGGCAAAACAGATCAGCATCGATGGCTGGCAGAGACCGGTCAAGAAGCCGAAAGCGTAACATCCAGGGGGAGTTAGAGCATGTGTGGCATTGTCGGTGGAATCGCACAACGGGATGTTGTTCCCATCCTGATGGAGGGACTTAAACGCCTGGAGTATAGGGGTTATGACTCGGCCGGGGTTGCGGTACTGGATGAGCGTCAACACATTCAGCGGATTCGTTCGGTAGGCAAGGTCGCCGCGCTCAAGGACCTGATCGATGGGGCCGCACTTTCGAGCAGTCTGGGTATTGCTCATACCCGTTGGGCTACACACGGTATGCCGGCGGAGCGCAACGCACATCCTCATATGAGCGGCGAGCGGGTGGCGATCGTACACAACGGTATCATCGAAAACTATGCCGATCTGCGTCAGGACTTGAGCGCCAAGGGGTTTACTTTCACCTCTGAGACAGATACCGAGGTCATTGCCCATCTGCTGGCGGATGTGCTGGCATCGGAACCCGATTTCATCAAAGCCATACGAAAGGCGAGCAGTAAACTGGTCGGCGCCTATGCGCTGGCTGTTGTCAGTCCGGATGATCCCGATCAGATGGTGGTCATCAGGGCCGGCAGTCCTTTGGTCATCGGGCTTGGCGTGGGAGAGAACTTTATCGCTTCGGATGTGTTTGCCCTGTTGCCGGTAACACAACGTTTTATCTTCCTGGATGAGGGCGACCTTGCTCATGTCTCGAGGGATGAGGTGAGGATCTTCGATGACCAGGGTCGGCAGGTGGAGCGTGAGGTCCGCACCTCGCGGGTTTCCGCATCGAGCGCGGAAAAGGGACCCTACCGGCACTATATGCTGAAAGAGATCTTCGAACAGCCCGCAGTGATCGCTGAGACACTGGAGGGACGGATTCATAAGGGCAAACTGCTCGAAGATTCATTCGGTTTCGAAGCGAAACAACTCTTGGACAAGACTCAAAACGTACATATCATTGCCTGTGGCACCAGTTACCACGCCGGCCTGGTTGCACGCTATTGGCTGGAAGAGGTTGGCATTCACTGCAGCGTCGAGGTGGCGAGCGAGTTTCGCTATCGACAGGTGGTGGTGCCCGAGAACACCCTGTTCGTTACGATCTCCCAGTCGGGCGAGACCGCGGATACCTTGGCCGCACTGCGTGGCGCCGAGACCCAGGGCTACCTGGGAAGCCTGACCATCTGCAACGTACCCGAGAGCTCGCTGGTGCGTGAATCCAATGTGGCCCTGATGACCCGGGCAGGCCCTGAGATCGGCGTGGCATCCACCAAGGCCTTCAGCACCCAGCTGGTGGCTCTGAGATTGTTGGTACTCGCCCTGGCCAAGCGCCGCGGCATGAGCACCGAGAGAGAGCGTGAGCTGGTAGAGGAACTGCATGCACTGCCACGCCAGGTTGAAGTGATCCTGGAGCTGAACGATGCCATCAAAGAGATGGCGAATGCCTTTGCGGAAAAGAACCACGCCCTGTTTCTCGGCAGAGGCAGCTTCTACCCGATCGCCATGGAGGGCGCGTTGAAACTGAAAGAGATCTCCTACATCCACGCCGAGGCCTACCCCGCCGGTGAACTCAAACACGGTCCCCTGGCGTTGGTCGACGCCGAGATGCCGGTGATCTGCGCGCTACCCGACGATCCTTTGTTGGAAAAGGTCATATCGAATCTGCAGGAGGTGCGTGCCCGTGGCGGTGAACTGTTCCTGTTCAGCGATCAGAAGGTGAAGATCGGCCTAGACCGCTTCCAGAACCTGACCCTCTCCGACATCTATCCTTCCACGGCGCCGATCGTCTATACCGTTCCGTTGCAGTTGCTTTCCTATCATGTTGCGATTTTGAAGGGGACCGATGTGGATCAGCCGCGGAATTTGGCGAAATCGGTGACGGTTGAGTAGGTGATGTAGATGGATGTAACTGTTGAACGGGAACAAAGTCCGTCACGGTAACCTGCGAGTAGCATGTTGCGGGTGACGGTTAGGTTATTTGCCTCAGGCCAGTATCTTCATCAATTGTCATTCGACGCACGGTGTCTGCCACATCTCTATACATTGGTCCGTATTACCGCAAAGTGGAAGTCTTTATTTGACCGATTGTCTTATATAGTTTCCTATACCTAGTAGGCACCTGTTACTATGGTGAAAATGATGGATGCGAATGGAGAGGCTAACTTAGTAGACTCTCGATTCATCAAGGGATGTATTATATGGAGTATGATATGAGGACATTTCTCTTTTCTTTTTTTCTATTCTTTCTCCTTCCTGGTTGCGGCGGTGGCAGTGGCGGCGGCGCGGGTGATACTACTCCGGATATAACTACTGTTCCCTTTAACCAGCAGGCTAAAGTCAATTTCTCATCGGTAGGAAATTATTTAGTTGCCATTCGGTTGGATATTGCCCGCACCTTGATCATAGATGTGGTTGATTTCTTTACTTATGACACACTCACCTATCAGACTGGCGATGTCGAAATTATCATAGATAACCCATGCGGAGGCTCGGTTCAGATTTCCGGTTCTCTCGATGAAGCGCTTTCGTCAGGATTCCTTACCCTAGATTTTTCGAATTACCAAGATTGTTCATCTCACTCTACATTAACTTTCACCGGCTCAATCGATCTGTCTATTTACAATACGGAAACCTATACGGGTAGCGGGAATATCACCATACCCTCTGGGTTTCTTTTTTCGACAAGTAACTTACAAATTACTTTAGGATCAGAGTCCGTAATAATGGATGGAACGATTGAATTCTATCATGATACTAGCGACCCAGAGTTCAACTGGCAGAATACCACAAAGAATTTCACCCTTTCTAATTCAACGGGCTCAGGTACTTTTACAAATTACATCCAAAAAGATTACACGCATAAGGGGGATCTTTACTTTTCGAAATATTATTACGGATCCAGCTATTCCGGCAGAATATATGACTCTGATTTTGGTTATGTAGACGTAACAACCGTCAACGCGGTTGCCACCTGTAATAGTATGAGCGATATCTGCCCTCTGGATCCGACAGAAGATGGAAGAATCAAGTTGAGCGGCGACTATAGTTCGGCTTTGATCCAGTTAGGCTCGGGTCTTGATACTATAAGTATGGACGCCAATGGAGATGGCTATTACGAAGAAGTCTTGGATTGTGATTACTATCGTTGCTATTAGCTCTTAAAAGAAAGTAAACAATACTGTACAAACAGCTCTGTCTCGTGTAGTTAGCCACCGAAGTGGAGAGCCTTGCTGATCATTTCGATCATCTATTACACAACGCGGAATGCGAGTGTTGTGGCAGGTTATCGATAGCAGCGAAACCAAAGTGCGTATTTTGCGATGTTGAGATTTTCGATTCGTATTTTCACTTCGTCGATCAATCGGTGGATTAAGAATGTATAACCATAAGCTCCAGTGGAAATGGGGTAAAACCTGTATTGGAACTCTGAGGTGTTGATTTGCATTCATTACTGGGCCGGTAGTTGCACTGAATATTACCCCAGCCTGAGTTGAATAAGTATCTGAATAAAGTGAATCTAATTATCAATACATAGGATCTGTAATCCAATGTGAATCAATTAGTAAAGGATCAATATCATATGCTAATCAATATGCGTCACTGAATCCCGCTCAGGGACGCATATTAAATCCGGCTCAAGCCCGGGTTGACTCACGGCCACTGCCAAAGCACGGTGCTAGCCGGGTAAAGCATATGATCAATACGGCAAGCAAGATCGCTGCGCCGATCACCAATAACAACCAGCCCAGCATCACATCGCATCGGGCCAGAATCAGCCATATCAACAAAATGGTGACCAGTAAAGCGATAAGGAACGGCAGCGTGGCAGACTTAATGCCACAAAGCAAACGTGCCAACCACAACAAAGTGGCAATCACAGCAACCACCAAGACCAACAATATCCAGCAACACCATAGCGGACCACCACAGAGTGTTGGCGGTACTTCGACTGTACCAGTCGGTGCTGCCGCACCCTCGCGACAGTCGTCTTCCTCCAAGACCACCTCAGTCTCCCAACGTCCCGGTTCAGCGACACTGAGGGTGTCAACGTAACAACCATGCTCATCGGTTGTTACATAGTGGACTTGGGTGGTGCCGTCCGGTGCAGTGTACACCACCGCCACCTGAGTGTTGGGCAAGGCAGGATCATCGGTGTCTGTGCCCTGCAGTAGCGGTACGTTCTCAATTCTCAACGAGCGCCACGGGCCCCCCGCCCCCCAAGGCTCACGAATCTCGAGATGGACCTCGAAGTTGGTCGCATCCGCGTGACCCTGGTTACGCACCCGGCCATAGACTTTATTCAGCTCACCGACCACAGGCTGTTCGTCTGTATCGATAACCGCTAAAGGATCGGCTTCAAAGTTACCACCGACATCGGGTGCATCGACCCAAACATCTTCACTCTTCCAGCGCTCATTTATGTCCGAGACGTAGACGTCGTTTTCTGTCGGCGGCAGCGCATAGTTGAGTCGGATCTGTGCTTCATTGGCATCCATCGATGTCACTTCGATGTTGACCCCGGAGCCGATGTCGTCAAAGAGGTTGCGCGGTGCGTTGATGGTAAACGGTGCATCATCCAGGTTACCCGCCGTCACATCCGACTCCTGCACGATCACCGGCCCCTCGCCCTGATTGATATGCTCGTTGGCTTTGGTGATCACCACGCCGGCATCGGGCAGATCCGTGTCCAAGTTGCTCTGCCGCCGATACTCGGCCGTGTAGTACAGCCGGTCGCCGACCTCGATTGCCACCAGCTTTACCGTATCGCTATCGGCATCCGTCGCACTGATGGTGTAGTCACTGTCGACAATCGGTGTCGCAACTGTCGGCTTGGCGACCCGGGTGAGGGTCTTACCGGTCGCATCACCCGTCTCATCCAACCAACCCACACGCCACTTCTCCCAACCGAGTACGTGTATAGCATTGTCCTTGTCGCTCATATGGCTCCACGGCCCGACGAAGGGTCGCGTCACCGTTACTTCGGGGTAGGCGAACAGGTCAATAAAGAATAGATAAGACACCCAATCAAAAAGATCAAAAACATCTCAGTAATAAGAACAGACCAAATAATATTCGTTGTTGCTGAGTGACGACCAATCGTTAGAAATAGTGGGAAAAAAGCCGGTAATCGGGTTAAAGATAGAAATTCTATAGGGGAATGGCCAGCCACAGACATATCAACACCTCAGCCTGCGCTGATCCATGGCCTGCTGGGGTTTTTACGATTTCGCTAGGCGAGCAACTGTAACACTGCACCCAGGTTCGGCGTTCGCTGATACTCAAGTTTTCGACAAACCGCTTTCAACACATAACTGGCACCGACCAGTCCTTTGAAGCGGCTTTCAAAATGCTGTGTCATGTAGAGCCAATACTTGGGTTCGATTTGTAAACGTTCAAGAATAGGTGGCTGATGCGCGGGTATATAACCATGCTTATTTTCCAGGATGGCGCGGGCTGTCCAGTCGAGCAGTTCGAGATAGTCTTTGAGTCGAAATGGCAGCCCCTTGGGCATATCCTGACGCGGGTAGCCAGCAAAAGGTAGCAGACCGGTGGGTGAATCGGATTCGCCTGCTTGAGTAGGGTTGTGTTTGAAGTGATGAGATCGTTCCTTGATGGACGTATATGTAGAATTGCATGCTAAATTGACCCATATTTCAAAGTATTTGCATCGAATACCTGGTCCATAGTTTTCTTACATGTTAACGAGCTTCACAGAGAGATTATGGGTCACTATTCAATGCAAATCCCGGGTCTAATTTAAGTGCAAATCAACAAGCTAGTGGATTTTTGTGACGGACTTTACAGTGAATATAGGTGTATCAATAATCAACCTGATTACTCATGAAGCTCAGCTATTGAGCCTGTGGTGCAAGCATAATGGAACCTACTGAATAAAAGAGGATTTCATCATGCCGAGAAATACCATTCAATTTCAAAAAGGCCTTGGTTTGCACGATTTTCTTGAACAATACGGGACCGAGGATCAGTGTCGTCAGGCATTGTATGATCTGCGCTGGCCGACGGGCTATGTCTGCCCTGAGTGCGGCAACACAACAGGCTGTGAACTCAAAAAGCGTCAGATATATCAATGTCACAAGTGCCATCATCAGACTTCCCTGACCGCCGGCAGCATCTTCCATGGCACCAAGCTGCCGCTGAGAACGTGGTTTCTTGCGATCTATCTGTTGACCCAACGCAAGAAAAGTATCTCGGCGCTGCAACTTTCCTGCAAAATCGGGGTGAACTACAACACTGCCTGGCGACTCAAGCATAAGTTGATGCAGGTGATGATGGAACGTGAGCGTGGAAAAAAACTGGCCGGTCGCATCGAATTGGATGATGCTTATCTGGGAGGCGAGCAAGCCGGTAAGCGTGGTCGTGGATCGCGCAACAAAATCCCTTTCGTGGCTGCTGTTGAGACGACGCGGGACGGCAGGCCCATGAAAATTCAACTGCGTCGTGTAAGGGGCTTCCGCAAACGTGAAATCGCCCGATACGCCCGGTCCTGCTTGATGCCTGGCAGCGAAGTCTTTACCGATGGGCTTTGGTGCTTTAGTGGCGTGACAACCGCTGATTGCCATCATAACCCCATGGTGACGGGTGGTGGGCGCCAAAGTGTCCAGTATTCGTGCTTCAAATGGGTAAACACGATGTTGGGTAATGTCAAAAACAGTCTGTTGGGTACTTTTCATGCGATTTGAGATAAACATGTGTCGCGTTATCGTGCTGAGTTCGAATATCGGTTTAACCGCCGTTTCGATTTACCCGCCATGATTGAACGATTGCTTTTTGCCGCTCTTCACACTCCACCCATGCCATATCGCCTCTTGAGAATGGCTGAGGTTTAGGGGTAATCAGGATAATCAATGAGTTAGATAGACTCTTTTTGACGGACTTTATTCCCGCTCAACACTTTGTGTCGTACTGTTCCAGACAATCAAAGTCGAAAACCAGCTATTAATGTCTAAATATGTAGCTAAGTTCGAAAATAGTTTTCTTTGAGAAACTGCTTAATTTAAGAAGGGTGTTGTTCAAGTCTTTTTTGGGCTTGAAGTGATCATCTATCAGTGAGCTAAAATAAATTCTCCTATAGAAGTGTACGGGCATCATACTGCTGGAAAGGGTTCATGTCCTTTAATAAAAAAAGCAGACATTAAGATTCATCCAAGCGACTTTCGTTTTCGATCTATAGTCACCACTGTGAATGAAAAGTGGATTTACTGCCATTATGCAAATGCTGCCATTAGTATAAAAGAGATAAACGATCAGTTTTGCTTAAAAGTTGCCGGTCACATATCGTATCAACGTAATTCCCTATAAAGAAATTTATACATCTTTCAAAAATTGTCCGAATTAGGGACCTATTTCTTCTCATGATGCGTCTCTACTGTTAACACGCTGCTTTATGCCGAGTACTAACTCTCTCGGCGGATGTGTGATTGAAAAGTGGTTTGTACTTACTCAGAAATTGAGGAGAAACATCATGAAAAATCAGAAGAAATTAGTTATTGTTGTAACAAGAGGCTGTGATGATGAGCGTGCTTCAGTAGCATGGAGTGTCGCAAATGGGGGAATTGCAACGGGTTATGAGGTGACAATGTTTCTGGTCAGTGCTGGGGCTGATTGGGCGCGCCGAGGTGCTGCGGAAAATGCACGCCCCAATCCTCTTGATCCACCCGTTAAGGAGATGATGCAAACGATCATCGATAGCGGTGGTTCCATTTTGGTATGTCCGCCATGTGCCAAAGTTCGTGGATATGATCAGGATGATCTCATCGAAGGCGCTGAACTTGCAGGTTCTGCTGCAATGTTGGGTGTGGTCAGCAATGGTGCCAGTACACTATCTTTCTAGAGTGGGTTATATAATATCAGGCCCTGAAAAATATCAGGGCCTGATTATCAAATATAACAGCCAATACATATCCGTTGGAAAAAGGGCGGTTTATACTGGAAGTGCAACCTCCCGATAACTGTAACAGCCAAAACATGTATAGAAATAGAGTTTATACAATGGTTAACGTGAATGATAAAAGCCAACGGGTTGTTAAGGACTGGTTCAGTCAATGCATTGAAGAGAGCATGGGTTCCCTTTATGCGATGGCGGTTCGGCTTACAAAGAATGATGCCGATGCCGAAGATCTAGTAGCGGAGGCTGTGTCGAAGGCCTGGAGTTCAATAGATACCTTAAAAGACAAGAATCGTTTCAGACCATGGATATTTTGTATACAGCGCAATATATTTATCGATCATTACCGTAAAAGCACGAAACGTACAGCAAGCATGAATTACACAGATGATTGTGAAAAATTTGCAGAAAGTGAGATTGCTTCGTTATTGATCGAGCAGCCCGATGAGTTTTTGTATTGGTGGGCTAACCCGGAAAAGGAGTTTGTCAACAACCTCTTAGGAGAGGAAATATTGCAGGCGGTAGAGAGACTTCCTGAAGCATTTAGAGAAACCGTGATACTAGTGAACCTTGAGGGATTTTCCTACGATGAAGCGGCAGAAATACAAGGTGTGTCGCCAGGAACAGTACGCTCTAGAATGAATAGAGGCCGCACATTGCTACAGCGGCTTCTTTGGCAACAAGCCACTGAAGCTGGGTTATTACCGAATAAAAACGTGATGGAGCCTGGCACATGACAAAGAAAGCAAAAGATAGAGATGAATTACATGATGCTCTGGATAGTGATTGTCTGGAAGCGTTCGATCATGTATATGCCTACATCAATAATGAGCTTAAAGATGAGGAAGCCATTAAGCAATTAGAACATCATCTTAGGCATTGTAAAAGTTGCTTTTCAAGAGCCCAGATGGAACGCAAAATCAATGAACGCTTAAAGAAAACGTCAAAGCCAAAAGTCCCAAAAACTCTAAGAAAACGCGTAAAAAATTTAATAGACAATTACTGAATGAACGATAATCATGATCAAACAGTTGATATTATATCTGTTGCCTGCGCTTTTTTTATTTGTGGTTGCAACCACTCATGCGGAATACGCCCCTTCCAAGGCCGTATATGATGTAACCAGCTCAGATCCCCTAGATCTCACGAATATACTGGATAGGGTAAGTTTGCTTCAAAACCTTTACGGTAACAATTCGTTTGACTCGAAAATCGTTATAGTGATTCATGAGGGAACCATTCCAATATTCGCCAAAACAAAGGCTGAATATTCCGGTCTGATGCAACGAGCGAAAAGTTTAACTTTTGGAGAAATAATCGAATTTAGATTATGTATCACCTCTGCCAAATTACAGGGATATACAGCTAACGATTTTCACGAATTTGTCGCTATGGTTCCTATGGCTGACGCTGAAATTATAATGCTGCAGAATAATGGGTATGCGTATCTGCGTTAGCATCAGATTACTTATTTGCTTATCCCGAAGAAATTAATTATTTGACCTATCGCCTGTGGCATTTGCTGTTTGCCGATAGCACTCGCCAAGCTAATTGTTATCCTTAATCCCGCAGAAATTTAAATATGACGGGACCTGCAATGCTCCTTTATGCGTCTTTAACAGTAAGCACATTAAAGACGTTACACAGAGGAGGATGATTAGATGTTACCAAAATTCATTAAACCGAGATTCTTTGATGCTTTGTCAAATATGACTGGACGCTATGTGCAGCCGGAGCCTTATCACAAAGCAGAAGGGCTGGTTAAAAAAGTCTATGACCAGGTTATAGATGAGTTTTTTATCAATGCGCCAATGACCACTCACGCGGTATCACCAGAAATGCTGGCAGGTGTGTGGATGGCAGAGCGTGAAATTGTACTTACCGATAATCACTTATCCCGGGAAGACAAGGAAGCGCTAGGTGTCACCATTTCTCAGGTAAATAGCTGTGCCTACTGTGAGGATCTGATGAACAGTGTGGTTTATGGTGCCAATGAACTGGAACTGGCGGAACAGATGCGCTATCACAAGCAAGACGAAATTACCGATGAGAGAACTCGCCTGCTTCATGCATGGGCGCAGAGTGTTTACGATCAGGATGCTGAGATTCTATATCAGCCACCTTTTACCCACGATGAGGCACCAGAAGTTATTGGTGTTGCTATGATGTTGAGTTATTTCAACCGATATGCGCAGGTCTTCTTTTCCGGTTCGCCGCTGGCCACGCCGATTTCATCTACTACTTTAAAATCGATACTTTATCGCTTAACCGGTGTCGAGTTACGTGAATCGGTATTGCGACGATTACGGCCCGGACGTTCTATCGGCCTGCTGGGTCCGGCCGATCTGCCTCAGGATCTGCAATGGGCGGCCGGTAACAGCACAATCTCTGCAGCTATATCGCGCTGGGCCTCGGCAGTAGAGAAAGCTGCGAGCGCGCATGTACCGCAGCGGGTTAGGGAAGTCGTAAAAAATGAAATCAAATCATGGCAGGGTGCCCCTATGGGTCTGAGTCGTGCGTGGCTGACGCCAAAGACAGTCGGGCTAAATCAAGCCAATGCTGCTGCAGTACGCTTGGCTTTATTGACTGCTTTGTCACCGGAGCAGATGAGTGATGACATAATCGATGCCTACAAAGAACATTACAATGATACAGCGTTGGTTGTTACGGTTTCCTGGTCAGCGTTTATGGCATCCAAACGTGTGACCGGATGGCTGGCGGACAAGACGGGTTATTTCGACCAACATCAGTATGCCGTTGCTAGTTAGTGTGCAAAAAATAGTGTCGGAGAATGTACCTCTCTGACACTATTTTACTGGTATTGTAGTGCATTGTATTTTGACCACTAGATTAGGAGTGATCAAATCGGGTACTCGAATTACATGCTCACTCGAGTACAGCCACATTTTAATTAGAATCAATAGTGATACTGATTACGCCTGCTTAAGTGACTGTTGTAATCAGTATTCTCAAAAGACTGCTTTTGGCTGCAAGCGGAAGATACTACCAGTGACTGCATACTGGCGCATATAGATTGCCAACATATCGATTTGATGCAATATTTACTGCTTGGAAGAGTGGTTTCGCTTGAAGTGGGTCTATTGACTATTTTGTGATTGTCACGCATCCATTCGGGAATAAAGACCACCACTATTTACCAATCTAGGCATCGATGATGTACGTTAGGTTATTCGGTGAGTTTAAAGAGATATTACAAGCAATCTCATCCGTCAATCTGGTTGTGGCGGGATATAACCGAAGCTGAGAGGTCCAGCTTCGAGGCGTAACAGTAATCGATCAGATAGGCAATTGACCGATAGGGAATTACCGTATGGCGCGACAGGCCGATCTCGCAGGTTCGGCTGTTCGAATAGCCCTGTTTGCAATCCTCGGGAATCTGCCGCTTCAGGCGGGAGAGATCGCACCCTTTTCGCCAATCAGGCCGGTATTGTAAGCGGGTGTCGTCCATCCGGCATTGACTTGCCCTTTGGAGACCGCTTCCAGGATCTCTTTCGGCGGGATCAGCTTACCGGGCTCGTAGATCTTGATCTTGACGGTGCCGCCGGAAGCATCATTGACGTGTTCCGCAAGCTACTTGGGGGTGGAGCCCAGTCCGGTCAGATGGGTACCGAACCAGACCGGCACCTTCAGCAGCACCTTTTTCGCCGCAACTGCCGGTGACGAAACTAATACGAGACTCAGCGCTGCCACTGTCCAAATCGACAATAACCGTCGGCTCATTTGATTCCTCCGCTTCATTTCCTACCTCCGCAAGGCGTTTGAATGAATGCAATGTAAGATCGGCTACTGCCTCTGGACGGGTCTCCGGCGCAACATCACCATTACAAGACCCGGTTAAGGCTTAGCCTGTATAACAAAATCATTACCAAATGGTAAATTGGTAATACCATATAGCCTTGATAGATCCCCTGGGTTTTGTCAAAGAAGGATCTGATGAATTTTATTAATGGGATATTCGTTGCTGGTTGATATTTTTTAATTATCTATTAATACAGTTAGTTATAAAGGGATATGCTGGGCTGACAGATGTGCCTATCACCACTTGTAATCAGAAGACGCACCTTCTATGATTGAGTGTAATTGGTATTACCACTGGGCATATTGAGTGAAAACGGAAAAACTATCGGATCGAATTGCAGTCGAGCTCGAATCGATGATCGAGAGAGGCGACTTCAACCCGGGTGAGCGTCTGCCGGCAGAGCGACAGCTGGCGGAACAGCTTGGAGTATCCCGGCCTTCCCTGCGCGAAGCGATTCAAAAACTAGCCAGTAAAGGGATACTGCACAGCCGCCAGGGAGGCGGCACCTTCGTCAATCGCAATCTCAGCGGTGATGCCTGTGAGGACCTGGTTCGGCGCATGGAGTCCCGGCCGGAGACATGGCCGGATATTTTGGAGATACGCCACGCGCTGGAAGGCACCAGTGCCTACTTTGCCGCCTTACGCGCAACCGACGAGGATAGAAAACAGATTCGCGACTGTTACGATCGTATGATCGCTGCGCATGAAGCAGGAGAAGGACTGGTCGAAGCACAGGCGGACGCTGAATTTCACCTTGCCATTGCCGAAGCCTCGCATAACGAAATACTGGTGCAGATCATGCGCAGCCTGTTTTGTCTGTTACAGGCTAATGTGCAACGCAATCTGAATCAGCTCTATAAGTTGCCGCGTATCTTTGAGCCTTTGTCACGTCAACACACCAATCTGCTGAATGCCGTATTAGAGGGCGATCCTGAGCGTGCCCGCAATGCAGCTCAAGACCATCTGGAGTTTGTTGACGAGACTTTACATCGTATTGATCGAGGAGGCGCTTTCGCACATGTTGATTGAGTCGGATTAATTCAACTTTGTAACGCTATTAATCTGTAGTCTGCCTTCTAATATCGCCATACCGATTATGGAGTGAATTGCTGTCTGGCGATGAAATTGAACGACCTAAAATCTGCTTGGCGCAATTTAAATTTCTCTCTTACGGTAGTAAGGGTCTTTTATCCGATAGCTTTTCCACCACGGCTTAAACGGCGGAGTTGTATGTCGATAAGTCGATGGGGATTCATCACATGATCGGCGGTGTCTCACGTCCCCCGCAAAGCCACTGGCGAAGGGCTGTTTGCAGGCCGGTAATGATAGGTTGTGACTTGGTTAGAACAGCCAGCTGAAAAAATAACTAATGGACCAGATTGTACTAATCAGCAAAATCCCCAGTAAAAACAGTAACCCGGATAAAGTCGATATCATATATAGAATGTTTGTCAGTGGCTGCATCGGTTGAATCTCCATATTTACATCCATAGTTTGGTATTGCGAATCATAATTGGGCAACAGTATGCAACGGACAGGTATCAGTATGATTTCAACGGCAATGGAAAAGCGTTTCATCTGTTATCCGCTCAGTAACCGTTTTGATACAAAGTTGTACGCGCAATCAAAGGGGGCAGTTACTATGGCTTGGATACATGGCTTTAGCCGCTGGCTCAACCATAAAAATATCCTGCGATGAAAAAATTGGCGTATACGATTCTAACCGTGGGTGAAGCTATTGAAGCTACAGGTTCTGTGGCCGATCTTTTACGCGAAATCCCCTATTTTTTGACCTATGGTATACCAAATCGGAGAGTGATTAACTCCGTGCTCCGCAAAGGGATTATTGATTCAGGTATGAGTGGTGGCGTTGAGTGGGAGCCGTTTGAAATAGATGAAAGGGAATTCTCCGATGTCGTTTCATCGCTTTCAGATTCCGGATCAGAGATTCTGAGTCTTCCTCAATGGGTGGCAACAGAAGATGACCTGCTGGTCTGGATCTATGAGAAAGAGCACGGTGTGCCTGCCAAGGAGCACAAGCAACTCCAAGACGCCTGTCGGAATACTGAGTTTGAAATCAGTAGGGTTGAAGACCAGGGTGAAGATGAACTCGTCGAGTCCCTTCACCTAAGGTATATTGACGAATCAAATGCACTGGTTGAGTTCATTGACAAACATATGAAGCGATGACTAAGCAATTGATTGCAAATTAGTTATTAGTTGTGTGACGGACTCCTCGCCGCCTTTAAGTATCCTTTAAAAAACTTATGCTTCACTTGTCTGCTGCGGACTGTCGACTATCATTCTTTGGGTACCGAATCCGCGCAGCTATGGCGGACAGAGACGCTTGACGGGCCGGTCCGATGGCGGGTATAGATGCACAGGATGCAGATGACCGCGCCAGAGGGTGAGAAGGGAGTTTGGGTACTATTCGGAAAGAGGTATTGTGTCAGCACTATGAAATTATGCGGTATTTAGAGTGGAGTGATCGAAAATGAGCGAGAATGACCCAACCTATCGCCGCTATGAAGATGGCGATGATGAGCACTATGACTGGGATTGCGATGTGGTGATTCAAGGTGAGTCCTACATCTGCCCGACCTATATCCAGCGCACGCCCCCCTGTCAGAATGCCTGCCCGTCAGGTCACGATATCCGCGGCTGGTTGTCGATCGTGCGCGGTTTGGACAAACCTCAAGGCGACAAGCCTTGGCAAGCACATGCCTTCGAACGTATGACATTGGCAAATCCCTTTCCGGCAATCATGGGTCGCGTATGTCCGGCCCCCTGTCAGGAGGGTTGTAATCGCAACGGCCTTGATGGCTATGTCGGAATAAACTCCATTGAGCAGTACATTGGCGATTGGGCACGGGTGAATAATCTCGCCTTTGCCAAACCCGAAACCGATACCGGTAAGCGGGTTGCGATTATCGGTGGTGGTCCTGCCGGTCTGGCCGCAGCGCTGTTTCTGCGTCGCCTCGGTCATCGCTGTACCATCTTTGAGGAGCACAGCGCTCTTGGTGGCCAGATGGTTTTCGGTATTCCCGGCTACCGTATACCCCGGGATGTGCTTGAACATGAGATCCAGCGTATCCTGGACGTGGGCGGTATCGATGTGAAACTGAACACGCGCGTGGGACGCGAGGTGAAGGTCGAGGCGTTGGAGAAAGCGTACGATGCCATCTTCTGGAGTGTCGGCACCGTGGTTGGCAAGCCACTGCGTGTCGAAGGCGGCGAGGCCCCGAACTGTGTGGATGGGATGACCTTTCTGAAGGCCTTCAATGACGGTGCCCTGAAATACCTGGACGGGCGTATCCTGGTAATCGGTGGCGGCGACACGGCGATGGACGTGGCCGCCGTGGCCAAGCGTATCGGCGAAGTGGCACACCTCGAGAACTCGGAGCGTCCGGAGGCGGTGTTTGACGGTACCGGGAGCCAGAGTGACGACAAGACTGCCGAACGAATCGATTCCGATTGCTGGCTGGTCTATCGCCGTCCCATTGCCAAGGCCCCCTGCACCAAACACGAACTGGAGGCCTGCATTGCCGAGGGTGTTGAGATTCACGACGGTTTGGCGCCACTTGAAGTGATGCTGGATGGGCAGGGCCATGCCTATGCCCTGAAAGTGCAACCGGTCGACTGGTCCTCAGGCAAGATGGAGGCCGATGGCGAGCCGTTCGAGATAGAGTGCAAACTGATTGTCGCCGCCACCGGCCAGACAGGCGACTACGAAGGGATCGATGGCATTGCCAATGACTGGAATCTGATCGATGCCGACCAGAGCATGCAGGTCAAAGGGAAAGCAGGTAACTTCGTGGGTGGGGATGCGGTAAACCCTCACCTGCTGACAACCGCTATCGGCCAAGCCTCGATTGCGGTACAGAGCATCGATAATCACCTGCGTGGCCAGGCGTTCGATGAGCGCCCCAAAGTGGAAGGCCATCACTTTAATCTACTGCAGGAATTGTCTCAGAGAGATCTCTCACCGGAAGAGTACAATCATGGCCCGACCTGGGGTACCAACAGCGCCAAATGGTCCGTGCACAATTTTGAAAATCGTGCCGATGCGGACGTAGTCAAGAGCAGTGCCATGTTCACAGGCCACTTCGCTTACGAGCCTTTGAATGCCCGGGATGAGATGGATGTGAATGCCTCCAACGTGCTGGGAAGCATGATCGAGCGCTTCACGGGTCTCTCCGAGGAGACCGCCGTCACTGAGGCAAAGCGGTGCATGAGCTGCGGTTTCTGCTTCGAGTGCGACAACTGTGTCATCTATTGTCCACAGGATGCGGTCTATCGCGTGAACAAGCATGAACGCGCCATGGGGCGCTATGTGGACACGGACTACGCCAAGTGTGTCGGCTGCCATATTTGCAAGGAGGTCTGCCCCACCGGTTATATCGAAATGGGACTGGGACAGTATTGATCAGAAAAAAGCAGTTAACTGCCGGCCCGGTTTGCTGTGTGGAGGAATGGAGGGGTGCGACGCCGGTAAGAGGCCTCCGCATAAGGAGTGAATAACCGCTATTTACTGCATTTGCAGCTATTTTAAGGTATCTTTTGCGTGTGGATAGCTAACATGAGATATCGTCATCATGGAACCAAGGTATAAGGAATCACCTGCAAGGGATTCATTTCCATCTACCCTCGCGCCCTACTATCAAAATAATAATGAGCTCGTTGAGCGCCCGGCGGGTTACCGGCTGGCGGTAATCCTGCCCTGCTTCAATGAGGAGGCCGCAATCGAGAGGGTCATCACTGATTTCCGTGACGCCCTACCTGGCGCTGCAATCTATGTCTTCGATAACGGTTCGAGCGACGGGACGGCGGATAAGGCGCGAAAAGCCGGCGCGATCGTTCGGCGGGTCAACCTGCCCGGCAAGGGCAATGTGGTAAGACGCATGTTCGCTGATGTTGACGCCGATATTTACATCATGGCAGACGGTGATGCCACTTACCATGCTGCGAGTGCGCCAACGATGATACGGAAACTGTTGCGAGATAACCTGGACATGGTCGTCGGCATTCGCAATCATCAATCCAATGAGGCGTACAGAAGAGGCCACAAATCAGGTAACCGCTTACTGACCAGCACTACGACCAGCATATTCGGCAGCGGATTCACCGATATGCTGTCGGGGTATCGGGTATTTTCACGCCGTTTCGTCAAATCCTTCCCCGCCATGTCCCAGGGCTTCGAAATAGAGACTGAGCTTGCCATTCATGCGCTCGAGTTGCGTATGCCATGTGGTGAGGTGAGTACCCCCTATGGTGCCAGGCTGGAAGAGTCGGAAAGCAAGCTTCGAACCTATTCCGATGGATTTCGTATTCTCAAAACCATTATCAAGTTATTCGCCATGGAGCGTCCGTTTCGCTTTTACGGTTTGATTGCGTTCGGTTTTATTTTGTCTGCGATTATCCTGGCTGTGCCGATTGTCATCACCTATCTGGAAACCGGGATGGTGCCGAGGTTTCCGACAGCGATTCTGAGCACAGGATTGGCTATTACGGGGGCAATCGGTTTTATTACCGGGCTCATCCTGGAGACGGTCACCGTGGGTAGACGGGAGATAAAGCAGCTGCACTATCTCTCCATGCCGCCTGTTTCCAGCATGAGTATGAATGAAGACTAGGCCATGAAACAGTTCGGTATGTTCGCGGTTGCCGGGACCATCGGCTATCTTGTCGATGTCGCTGTTCTTTTGCTGTGCAATCTGGTTATGGGGCCGCATATTGGCCGCCTCGTTTCATTCAGTGCCGCTGTCGTGACAACCTGGCTCATTAATAGAAGACATACCTTTTCAACTTCAGGGGATGCGTCATTACGGCGTGAGTTTTCCCGCTATTTCACCACATCGATAGGTGGTGGTGCGGTCAATCTCTTAAGCTATTCGGCGGTAGTGAATGCATTGAATCTTACGCCGGTCTGGTTGCCACTTGCAGTCGCATTCGGTTCCCTGTCAGGTATGACGGTAAACTTTTTGCTTGCCAAGCACTTTGTATTTACTTATCCCAAGTAAGTTATGTATGCGAAACTTCAAGAACTTGAGTAGTACAGAGCGTCATGTTTTAGTTATCAATTTTACAGGATTTATGATAGCGGTTATCGCCGCACTGTTTGTTCTCAATGCAAGTTATCCCGGATACCTGAATCCTGATTCCGTCAATCAGCTTACTCAAATCATTACCGGCAAGTTCAATGACTGGCAATCGCCATTCTCAACATTGGCATGGGCGGCGCTGGATACCATAATACCCGGGCCGTTTGGTTTTGTAATATTGGTCAATATGTTGGTATGGGGAAGCATCGCCATATTGACCTATCTTTTTAGCCGACGCATTGGCGCTTGGTCACTGCTTTTTCTCGCCATCCCCTTTTTGCCCGGGGCGTTCAATCTGTTAGGTAATGTACACAAGGATGTGTTGTTGGCGGGATGGCTGTTGTCTGCCAGTGTGTTCGGTTATATGGCACACCAGGATGGTGTGTCGAAGCGTAAAATCATAGTATATCAGGTGATATCCAATCTTCTCCTGACGGCAGCGTTTCTGACGCGGTTAAACGCGGTTTTTGCCATCCTTCCCCTCATGCTTTACGTTAACCACGGTCTGGGTTGGCGCAGGAATATTCTGCTTGGCTTGTTGCTGTTGTTGATGATGCCTGTGCTGCATGGCGCACTGCTGAAGCTGACACAAGCGGAGACTTTGCAACCGGGAGACAGTATCAAGACATTTCACCTGCTAGGCCTCTCATATGTTGAAGGCAATAATCTTTTTCCAGGCAAATGGAGCGATGAGCAATCCCTGAAAATAGTCGAGGCGTGTTATACGCCGGTACAGTGGGACACCGCCGCTTTTTGGGGCAAGTGCGGATTTATACATGAGGAACTGAGGCGTCAAAAGATTTGGGGTAGTGACAGGTTGACCCACAAGTGGATCAAAGAGATCCTGCGGAATCCGGCAGGGTTTTTTACCGTCATGTCCGCGACCTTTCATAAAAGCCTGTATGATCCCAATTCCCGATCAATGTTTTACAAGCCGGGTAAGAACAAGCTGTTCGATTGGGAAGTGAAGACAGATCCACCGGGAATCACAACCAAATTGGTTCAATATTATGTGACCTCGTCATTGAATGACCGCCTGGGCCGGCCAATCGTATTCGCCATAGCGGCAATAATCGGACTGGGACTATTGACCTGCTTCCGGGGTGTAATTGATGAGCATGAACTGTTTGCCATTGCAGTCATGTGCTCGGGGTTGATCAATCTTTTGAGTTATCTTTTCGTGACGGTATCTGCCGAATATCGATACTTCTATTGGTCCGGTTTTTCGATATATATTGGTTTTGCGATTGCCGTAATCTCGATTGTTTCAAAAAAGGATGATCGACAAGGCTATCTATTTTCCTATGGTATGAAACTGAGCGTATTTGCATTGATAGGAATTGCGGTCGGTTTGGTGGCTGCTGCGGAGAGGCTGCCTGCCATCAAACGTCAAGTCAGTGTGACGCCTATTGATACTAAGCCTGTTACGGTTAAAAACATAGGTCGTGCATCTACCCCTAATTGGATGGGTCATCGCATAGACGGTGTCGTGTCAAACCACAATTGGAATATTGACAGGGATGGGTTTTACAATGGGACCATCAGCAATGGTGTTCTTAGAGCCACTGTGCCCACCCACGGATTGGCAATTGAAACCGAATTCAGAACGGGACGGGAGATGGGAAGAGTGCTCGTCGAATAAGAGCAGTTTGAAAAGGTTGTCGATCTATCTTCACCCACTGCCGGGAGCAAAACCATCTATATCAGACCCGCACCGATGCATGGCATCGAGCAGCATGGTTCGCTATGGATGGGTCCGGTGTCGGCTGTTATATACAGTCTTGCCTTATTTCTTTTCTTGGCTTGGATCAGTAGACAGCTCAAAGCGAGTCGCCCTTGAGGTTCAATTTCACGTGTGGCGAGATGTTGTTTATGGCTGTTTCAGATAAAAAAGGGTGCGGCTGAGCCGCACCCTACCCATAGCCAAACCTGAACATGTTAACCAGCCATCGGGATTGCCCGGTTAAGTCACGGCAGTGGTGTTGTCAGTCCCGAATGACGATCTCTACCCGCCGGTTCTTCAATCGCCCGGCGCTGGTGCTATTGTCGGTGATGGGTTGCGTTTCGCCGAGCCCGATCGTGTCGATACGCGATCCATCGACACCGGCCTGCATCAAGGCGTTTTTGACCGAGATCGCCCGTCGTTCGGAGAGATCCTGGTTGAAGCTATCGCTCCCCACATTGTCGGTATGTCCCTCGACGAGCAGGGTCTTGTCCGGATACTCGGCAAGGAAGGAGGCGAGCTTATCGATCGTCGTCATAGCCCCGGGCAGGAGATCGGTCTTGCCGGTGGAAAAAAGTACATCGCCAAGGGTCAGGACAATGCCGCGTTCTGTCTTCATCGCCTGCAGATCGGCAAGTTCCTGCCGCAACGCCTCCGCCTTGGCAAGCGCGTTCTCCCGTTCCATTAGAGCGGCCTCTTTCTCCCGCAGCGCTTCTGTCTTTGCCTGTTGTTCGAGTTGAATTTCGATCTCCCTGGCCCGCAGCCTCTCCTTGTCTTTGATTTCACCCAGTTCGGTGAGTCTTGCGGAAGCGGCCTTGCGCGCGGCGACCGACTTGGCGATTTCGACGCGGGTCTTTCCGACATAGGCCAGCGAGGTCATATCCTCTTCGGTTTCGGCTTCTGCGGCGCGGCTAATCGCCTGGTTGGCCCGCTCCAGTTCGGTGGGCGCGTAACGCAGCAGTTGCTCCTCTTGTTTGGCTTCTGCGTAGGTCTGCTCGGCATTGAGCAGTGCCTGGTTCTTCTGCAGGGTGCCGCAGGCGGTGACGAGTAGCGCCAGGGATGTGGCGGTGATCCAGTTGATCATTGTTCGAGACATTGTAGATCTCCCCTAATCATTGGGTTTGCTTATGGTTTACCTGCTCCTGGCCCGCATGATCTCTTCACGCAACACCTGAATGCTGTTTTCCAATTCTTTGACGGCCTTTTCCGCCTCGGCCTTCGAGGCGATGGCCTGCGCCAACTCAGCATCGGCCTGGGCCTCTTCAGCAAGCCTTTTCGCCTCCTCATACTCCTCCTTGGCAATCGCGGTTTCGGCACGCTTCAGTTTCTGTTTGGCGCGATCGATAGCCACGGGGGCATGCCTCGTCGTCTCTTCGTTTTCAGCGGCCACCAGGGATGTCTTGGCGGCCGCCATCTCCGCAACCGGTTCAGGCGTGGAACTGCAGCCTATGAGTGCGGTGAAAAAAAGAGCACTGAAAACGGGTAGTGTATGTGAGCGCCATAGTCGGGAGGTGTGATCGATGATCATGACAATGTTCCTTTCTTGGTATATGTGGCTGTCCAGCGTGCATATATACATGTTGGATAGGTTCGATTATTAAAGTGAAAGGCTGCTTCGTCAACCTGTCATGTCTGTAACTTTAACTGATGTGCTTGAGTAGTGCATGACAAGCGGGGGGTGCAAGTCTTGGAACAATGTGGGATTCAGCCTGATCGGCACGGCGGCTGGTTGAGGAATCCACCGGTGATGACGGTGTTTCGTCACTCTCCGGCCGAGATGGGTTGAGGGCCCTTGGGCTATAATATTTAACGATTTTTAACGATGCGGAGAGCGTGCGACCACCATGCCGGGGTGTTGAGCGGCACCCTGACACGTGGTTTGCAGACGCATATCACATCCCGATTGGGTCAGTGAAGATCTTTTATCAAAGATTCACGGACGCTGGACTCAAGGTCGTCTACCGTATAATCATAGTTTGGATGATCAATACCCGCCGATAGGGTTGCTCCGCCTTTCAAGGCATCGATCATCGGCTGGGTCAGTTCAAAACGAAGGAAATGGACCGCTGAGGTTTTTTCCTCGGTGCTGCGTTCCAGGTCCTCGTTGGCGATGGGTCTGATCTTGTCGAAGCCGGCGACCTCTACCCAGATGGCTTCCTCGATGCCGATCAGTCTGGCCAGTGCCTTCTTGCGCTCATCCACATCGTGATACTCCATCATAAATGTCGCCTTCCAGTTCATCCCGTCCGGTATCAGCGGATTGTAGACGTCAAGTTCATCCTGAATGCCCTGTTGTTCGAATATCCGTTCGATCCGCAGCATCTCCTGTATCTGGTACTGCATGGTCAGTTCATCCTCGAAATAGAGCGCGGCGTGCGGACCGATGGGAAGGCGGCGACTCTTCTTATGGTCTATTACCTTGGTCCTGAATTGCTGACGAATTCGGGCATACTCCTCGAGGCTGTAGAGGTCGCTGTGTGAAAGATGGGTCATTTATCTCTCCTGTGTAATTTCTCATATTTGCAACCGGCCTTCATTTCCATGCGGCCGGGTTTTGATCGGTTATGCGGTTGGATCTTGTCGGGTGGCATAAGGCGACATGGCTACCGATTAGATTATTGCTAACTGGCACTAATTGATTTTACTTCATGAATACCGGTCCATTCCCTCTATTCGTGAGCAATGGTCTTGTCAGTGAAGAGGTAGTCTTTCAGCTCTTTGTCGAAACTGGGATCTTGCCGTCTGATCCACTCCAGCACCATGGCGGCATGCTCTTTCTCTTCATCCCTGTTATGGGCAAGGATGGCTCTCAAGCTCTCGTCGCTGCAGGCGTCCACGCGTTGGTTATACCAGTCGACGGCTTCCAGCTCCTCCATCAAGGAGACAATCGCCCTATGCATGTCACGGGTTTCGTCACTGAGTTGTTCCAGGGGTTCATGATAGCCTTCGTTTGACATGATTGACTCCTTAATTGATTAAACGCCGTATGCGGTTCGCAACAGAGTGATGGGATGCTCCGAGGCAGTGCCGTCACGCAGGCCGTTTTCGATATGGCGGCCAGCCATCGGGCAGTCGCTGCCGTAGTGGTCGGCCTCAGCCTGTTTGACTCGGTTGACCACAGGTTTGCCGATTTTCATGGCATGTTGATGGAATTCGCTTTTGACAGCATAGGTGCCGTCATGGCCCGAACAGCGTTCGATGGCGGTGACCTCTGTGTCGGGGATCAGGCTGAGCAGCTCCTTGGTCTTGGCACCGATATTCTGCACCCGTTGATGGCAGGCGGCATGATAGGCGATCCTGCCAAGCCCCTGTTTGAAGTCGGTCTTCAGAAAGCCGTGTTTGTGACGAATCATCAGATATTCAAAGATATCGAATATCGCCCCTGCGACCTTTTTTACCTCGGGATCATCCGGGAATAACAGCGGCAGCTCCTGCTTGAACATCAATGCACAGGAGGGGACTGGCGCAACGATGTCCCAACCGGCGTCGACCAGTTTGGCCAGTACCGGGATATTCGCATCTTTAGCGGTTTCCACGGCGTCGAGATTGCCCAGTTCCAGTTTCGGCATACCGCAACACTGCTCTTTTTCAGCAATGGTGACCGGTATGTCATTGTGTTCGAAGACGGCAACCAGATCCTCGCCGACCTGGGGCTCGTTGTGGTTACCGTAGCATGTGCTGAACAGTGCGACCTTGCCTTTGGTGGTCCCGGCAGGTGTTCCCTCAGCGGCGCTGTCGATTTTTTCAGACAGCCGTTTTCGAAGCGGCCTGGCATGAAATTCGGGTAATTTCGCTTCGGGATGAACGCCAAGCGAGTGATCGAGGATCTCGCGGAAGTTCTTCGCTTTGTTAAAACGATTGACGACGCCGGCAACCACCGGGATGCCTGCCAGTTTGCCAAGATTGTCGGTACTCGTGAGGACGCGGTCGCGCAATTTAACGTCGCCCTTCTTATATTTGACGGCCTTGCCCCGCAACATCAGATGAGGAAAGTCGATGTTCCAATCATGAGGCGGTACGTAGGGACACTTAGTCATGTAACAGAGGTCGCAGAGATAGCAGTGATCGACCACCTGCCAGTAGTCTTTTTTATCGACACCGTCGATCTCCATGGTTTCCGATTCATCCACCAGGTCGAACAGTGTCGGGAAACTGTGGCAGAGACTGACGCAGCGTCTACAGCCATGGCAAAGATCGAACACCCTCTCCAGCTCTTTCATGAGCTTCTCTTCGTTGTAATAATCGGGGTTTTTCCAATCGATCGGATGCCGTGTCGGGGCCTCCAGATTGCCTTCTCTCTGGTTGCTGGGTGCTGCTGCCATTAGTCTGCTCCTGATTGTGACAAAGGGCGGCCCTGAGGCCGCCCATGGATCATCCCGAACCATGGGCTCAGGATGATGGCTGGATATCAGTCCATTTCGTCCAATGCCTTTTGGTAACGGTTTGCGTGGGAACGCTCTGCCTTTGCCAGGGTCTCGAACCAGTCGGCCACTTCGTCGAAACCCTCATCACGGGCGGTTTTGGCCATGCCGGGATACATATCGGTATATTCATGGGTTTCACCGGCGACCGCTGCCTTGAGGTTATCACCAGTCGGGCCGATGGGCAGTCCGGTGGCGGGGTCTCCACACTGCTCGAGATACTCCAGATGACCGTGAGCGTGGCCGGTTTCACCCTCTGCTGTGGAGCGGAAAAGAGCGGCAACATCGTTATATCCTTCGACATCCGCCTTGGCGGCAAAGTAGAGATAACGGCGGTTGGCTTGGGATTCTCCGGCGAATGCGTCTTTCAGGTTTTGCTCAGTTTGACTACCTTTGAGTTCCATATCTGGTTCTCCGAAATGATGGTTTATTGTGGATAAGTACGTCGAGCCGTGCGGCCCTTCGCTGATGACTAGAATAGAGTTAAAATTAATTGGAATCGAGCGGTCTTTTCAATGATATTGATAGACAATGCCTAATAATTTAGGATCGAAATCAGGGGTCGAGATCAAGTTTGTCCGCCAGCTAGCATAAGGAGTAAGCCCTTGATGCGCGCAGGTCAAACCGAGCCTGGTGATATATAGGGCGATCTCCTCGGTCTATTCTTTTTTTTGTTCAAGGGCTTGGCAATTTGTGGAGTGTGTATTTATACTCTGGCGATGGACTCAAAAAGCAACAGCCCAACGGTGGATCGAGCGCGTATCGACAAACTTCTCGATGACCACAACATCAATCTGACGAGGCAGCGCCGTCTTATCGCCGACACGCTGTTCGCTCGTCATCAGCATGTGACCGCAGAGCAGTTGTTTGAAGCGGTGAAAAACACAGGCGCCAGGGTTTCCAAGGCCACCGTCTACAATACCCTCGGGTTATTTGTCAGGAAGGGACTGGTGCGCGAGGTCTTTATCGATTCAAGCCGTACCTTCTACGACTCCAATACCAGCCATCATCACCATTTCTATAATGTGGACACCGGCGATCTGATCGACATCAAGGAGCGCCTGGCGCCCCACTTCGTCGACAGTGATCTGCCAGCGGGCACCGCCATGGAGATTGTCGACCTTGTCGTACGGGTAAGAAACAGCTCCTAGGCCCTAACCCTATGGGCGCTTTTACAGGCCCATCCCAGGGGACTTACTTCGAGGCGCACCCCAAGGGTAGTTCCTTCGGAACGCAAGCCGAAAGGCTGGGGCAATTTTACCGCCACGGAACAAATCCCATCCATCACAGTTGAGACTGCGAACTGATCCGGCAAAATTGTTGATCTGCATCATTGTTTTAGAATTATTCTAATTCTAGTATAAACCCGCCTTTGTTTAGGGTTTTTGATGTGGCGCAGGAAACCTATGTCTCCAAGCGCCTGTAAAAATTGAAAAAACCGGAACAATTACCCTATCGATGAAGAGTCAGGTCCGGTGAATAAAGCGGGAAAGGCTTTTCACGGCAGAGGATGGCTACATAAGTATTTCAACTATTGGGTAAAAAGCTATGATACGCAAACAAATCGCTATGTTTTCACTTATGCTTGGATTTTCAACCTCAATTTTGGCTATCGATGAACCGATTCAGCCCATCAAGCCGGTGCAGAATATCAACCTGGGTCAGGTGGAATTGGGTAAAAAGCTCTATTTCGATCCCCGTCTCTCTAAATCAGGATTTATCTCCTGCAACTCCTGCCACAACCTCAGTATGGGCGGCACGGATAATCTTAAGACATCCATTGGACACAATTGGCAACAGGGTCCCATCAATGCACCGACAGTGCTCAATTCCAGCCTGAATGTGGCCCAATTTTGGGACGGCCGGGCGGCCGATCTCAAGGCACAGGCGGGCGGGCCTATCGCAAATCCCGGTGAGATGGCTTTTACCCATACTTTGGCGATCGACGTACTGACCTCGATCCCTGAATATGTCATGGAGTTCAAACAGGTTTTTGGTAGCGACAAGATCACGATCGACGAAGTCACACAAGCCATTGCGGAGTTCGAGAAAACCCTGGTAACACCGAACTCCCGTTTCGATCAGTGGCTGTTGGGCGACAAACAGGCCCTCTCTCAGGATGAAATGGCTGGTTATACACTGTTTAAAGAGAGTGGTTGTGTCAGCTGTCACAACGGTGAGGCCGTTGGCGGCAACTCATTCCAAAAGATGGGTGTTGTGGAACCCTACAAGGCCAAGAGTCCGGCAGAAGGATTGAGCGCCGTTACAGGCAAGGATGCGGACCGCTTCAAGTTCAAGGTGCCAACCCTGCGCAACGTGGAGATGACCTATCCCTACTTCCACGACGGTGAGGCCGAGACGCTGACCGAGGCGGTAGATGTCATGGGGCGCCTGCAATTGGGCAAGAAATTCTCCGACATTGAGAACGCCCAGATCGTTGCCTTTCTTAAGACCCTGACAGGTGATCAGCCTGCCTTCTTAATGCCGATCCTGCCGCCTTCCACCGACATGACTCCGGCGCCTAAGCCCTTTGAGTAACCTGGGATCCGACCAATGCAGTTGACAGGGTTCCTCATAGCCTCAATGGTCTGATCTCATTTAACACCCCCCCTTAGGCCGGGGGGGAATCCATTCGCGCCGATCCTCCTGATTCACTACGTCCGCCACTCAACTGGATGATCTCATCGCTTGGCTATCGCCTCTATCCTGGTGGCATAGTTTGCCGCTCCGTAGAGGGCGGTTTTGTCATTTAGAATGACCTTCACGGGCATCGACTGCATGATCTTTCGCATGGGTCCCTTGTCGAGGAAGGCCTCCATGAAAATGTTTTCCTGTAGTATGGGCAGGATCTGAGGTGCGATTCCTCCACCCAGATAGACACCGCCTGTAGCCATGATTTTCAAGGCATGGTTGCCCGCTTCCCGGGCATAGAGCCGGGTAAATAGTTCCAGTGATTTTCGGCACAGCGGGTCTGTCGAGTCGAGTGCTGCGTCGGAGATGGCGGGGGCCTTGCCGATTTTCTCCATTTGCTCATATAGCCATGAGGGTGTTGGCATATCCTGCTGGTCGAGCAAATAGTCGTAGATGCTCTCCAGGCCCGGTCCTGAGACCAGACGTTCCCAGCTGACATGCCCGTATCTCTTCTGCAAGACCTGGAACAGCCCAAATTCCAACGGCGTGGCTGGACTGAAATCACTATGCCCGCCTTCCGAGGGGAAGGGGTGGTATCTCTCTCCGCTCCAATAAAGACCCGCTTCACCAAGACCAGTGCCGGCAGCGATGATGGAACGATTGCCAGTAGCCTTGTCAGCTCCGTGACTGAGGGTGAAGAAATCCTGCTCTTCGAGTGTCTCTATACCCCAGGCATTGGCCTCCAGGTCATTGATCAGTCGGGTCTGTTTGAATTTGAATCGGTCGTTGATCCGGTTTGCGGATACACGCCATGGTAGATTGGTCGTTTCACACACCTGGTCGATCACCGGCCCGGCAATGCCAAAGCAGGCACGATCGACCTCCCCGGTGGATGTGTGCGCCAAAAAACGATGCAGTACGGCCTCGATGGAGTCGTAGGACCGGCTGGGATAGGTCTCTTGCAGCAGCAGGTTTAAAGGTGACTCAGAACTCGACTGATAGAGTGCGAGTCGTGTATTGGTGCCGCCTATATCGCCTGCCAGTATCTGCATCTACTACCTCTTGTGACATTACTCAGGTCCAGAGAAGATCCTGCTCCCGCTCAATTCTATATAAATTGATTGAAATTCGCCCCTGAATGGTGGCTTTTGCCGCCATCGGGTGAGTAAACTAGTCACCATGGATGTTTCACCCATACTCGATCCCCTGAACGATGCGCAACGCGAGGCGGTGACCGCACCTGTAGGCAATCTGTTGGTGCTGGCCGGGGCCGGTAGTGGAAAGACCCGGGTCTTGGTGCATCGGATTGCCTGGCTGTTGGCGGCTGAGGCCGTATCGACCTGGTCTATTCTGGCGGTCACCTTTACCAACAAGGCCGCAAAGGAGATGCGCTATCGTATCGAAGCGCTGCTCGGTCAGCCATTGGGTGGTATGTGGGTCGGTACCTTTCATGGCTTGGCGCATCGCCTGTTGCGGGCGCACTCGAAGGATGCGGGACTGCCGCAGAGTTTTCAGATCCTCGATTCCGACGACCAGTTTCGCCTAATCAAGCGTCTGCTGAAGAATCTTGATCTGGATGAGGCCCGTTGGCCACCGAGACAGGTCCAGTGGTTCATCAATGGCCGCAAGGATGAGGGGTTGCGGCCCCAGCACCTGGATGATGGCGGCGATCCCTATCAACAGCAGATGATCCGTCTCTACAGCGAATATCAGGATACCTGTGAACGGGGCGGGCAGGTCGATTTCGCCGAGCTGCTGTTGCGCGCCCATGAGCTGTGGCGGGAGAGACCGGATATCCTGCAGCACTATCAACAGCGCTTTCAGCATGTATTGGTGGATGAGTTTCAGGATACCAATTCGATCCAGTACGCCTGGCTCAGAATGCTCGCGGGACCGCGAAACAACCTCTTCGTAGTGGGTGACGATGACCAGTCGATTTACGGTTGGCGCGGTGCCCGGGTTGAGAATATCCAGAGCTTTCAGTCCCACTGCGAAACAGTCAGGTTGGTACGTCTGGAGCAGAACTACCGTTCCACCGGCAATATCCTGAATGCCGCAAACGCCCTGATCAACAACAATCCTTCACGCCTGGGCAAGCAGTTATGGACGCAGGATGGTGAAGGAGAACCGATCAAACTCTATGCCGCCTTCAATGAGATCGACGAGGCACGTTTTGTCGTAGAGAGAATCCGACGGTTTATCGATGAGGGCAACAGCCAATCGGAGGCGGCCATACTCTATCGCACCACCGCCCAGTCCCGTCTGTTCGAAGAGGCGCTGTTGCAGGCGGCCATTCCCTATCGCGTCTATGGCGGTTTGCGTTTTTTCGAGCGGGCGGAGATCAAGGATGCCCTTGCCTATCTGAGATTGATCAATAACCCACAGGATGACGGGGCGTTCGAGCGGGCGGTGAATATGCCGCCGAGGGGAATCGGACCCAAGACTATGGATGCCGTACGTACCCATGCCAGGGATTTTGATTGTCCCCTTTGGCAAGCTGCCTCGGAGCTGTTGCAGGGAGGCGCGATGGCAAAGCGGGCGGCAACTGCATTACAGGATTTCCTCGACTTGACCGAAGAGCTTCGGGTGAATTGCGCGAACCTTTCACTGCCGGAAACGGTTGAGCAGGTACTGCAGGCCAGTGGACTGCCAAGCCATTTCGGCAAGAGCCGCGATGGCAAGGGTATTGACCGCAAGGAGAACCTGGAGGAGCTGGTTAACGCTACCCGCCAATTTGGCTATGAGGCGGATGATGCCGATGAAATGGATGAGCTGTCCACCTTTCTCTCCCACGCCGCATTGGAGGCGGGCGAGGCCCAGGGGGATCCCTCCGAACCCTGTGTTCAGCTGATGACCCTGCACGCTGCGAAGGGCCTTGAGTTTCCACTGGTTTTCCTGGTGGGTATGGAGGAGGGACTGTTTCCTCACAGTATGTCGGCGGATGATCCGTCACGCCTGGAGGAGGAGCGGCGACTCTGTTATGTGGGGGTAACCCGCGCGATGCGTCAACTCTACCTCTGCCACGCGGAGAGTCGGCGTTTGCACGGCAGTGACAGCTATCCCCTCCCCTCACGCTTTATTCGGGAAATGCCGTCGGAATTGATGTCGGAGGTACGCGCCGGCCCCGCCATCAGCCAACCGATATATGGCAGTCCACCCCACCTGGAGGTTGGCGAGCTGAGCGGATTCAGTCTGGGACAGCGGGTGCGCCACACCAAATTTGGCGAGGGTGTGGTATTGAATGCGGAAGGTCAGGGTCGCAGTGCCCGGGTACAGGTCAATTTCGAGGAGGTGGGAAGTAAGTGGCTTGTAGTGGCCTATGCCAATCTTTCTCCCTGTTGAGAGCTGTCTTGTTCGGTAGAAGGGCTAAACTACCCTTCTGTATTTGTCTATAAATGAGGATTGTTTTGACAATTTCTGGCATAGCCGGGGCCGGTCACAGCACCACCGGGGCGTATTGGATTAGTGTTAACAGGCCCTAGAATGTTCGATGCTCGATAAATAACATAAACGGAACAGGAGAGAGGTATGAAACGTCGTGAATTCATTAAGCGTGCAGGTAGCGGAACCCTGGCCGTAGGTGCCGGTATGGCAGGTCTCAAGGTCGCAGAGGCGAAACCGCAGATCAAGTGGAAGATGGTCACCACCTGGCCGAAAAACTTTCCAGGGCTGGGCACCGGCGCCAACAAGCTGGCTGAGGTGATCAATGAGATGAGTGGCGGTCGCATGCACGTCAAGGTATACGGTGCGAAAGAGCTGGTGCCGGCCTTTGAGGTGTTCGATGCGGTTTCGAGAGGTACTGCTGAGATCGGGCATGGCGCCGCCTACTACTGGAAAGGGAAAAGCGAGACCGCCCAGTTCTTTTCCACGGTGCCATTTGGCATGACGGCTCAGGAGATGAATGGCTGGCTCTACTTTGGCGGTGGCCTGGAGCTGTGGCAGGAGCTGTATAAACCGTTCGGCCTGATTCCCGCACCCGGCGGCAATACAGGTATGCAGATGGGCGGCTGGTTCAACAAAGAGATCAATAGCGTCGGTGATCTGAAAGGCCTCAAGATGCGTATTCCCGGACTCGGTGGTGAAGTGCTCAAGCGTGCCGGTGGGACACCGGTCAATCTGCCTGGGGGGGAGCTGTTTACCTCGCTGCAATCGGGTGCGATCGATGCTACCGAGTGGGTCAACCCTTACAACGATTTAGCCTTCGGTCTGTTCAAAGCGGCCAAATATTATTACTACCCCGGCTTTCACGAGCCAGGCACGACCCTTGAGGCAATCATCAATCAAAAGGCCTATGATGCACTACCCAAGGATCTGCAGTCGATCGTCATCAATGCCTGTAAGATAGCCAACCAGGAGATGCTGGCGGAGTATACGGCACGTAATCCGGCAGCCTTGAAGACCCTGGTCGAGAAGCATAAGGTGGATATTCGCGTCTATCCCGGTGACGTACTGGAAACACTGCGCAAATATTCAAACGAGGTAGTGGAGGAGTTGGCTGCCAAGGATGCCTTTGCCAAGAAGGTGTATGACTCCTACATGAGTTTCCTCAAAGGCTCACGCGAATGGGGGGCTATCTCCGATTTTGCCTACCTGCAGGCACGTGACAAGGCATAGTGCGGCTATCGCAACCTGATCCGCACATTAATCTTATTCCCGGCGGCACATCCTGCCGCCGGGGAGTTCGGAAGCTTGCCAGTCGCAATGGAGCGGTCTGAAGCATGTCATCGGATTCTCCGGCGCTCCCTGTCAGTGGTATGTTGAAACTGCCTCCGCTCTCTCTCTATGTCCATATACCGTGGTGCGCTCGGAAGTGCCCCTATTGTGATTTCAACTCGCATCCACAAAAAGGGGCACTGCAGGAGAAGGCCTATGTGGATGCCCTGCTACAGGATCTGCGTACGGAACAGGTGTCGGTTTCAGGACGACTGGTGCAGAGTATCTTTATAGGGGGCGGCACACCGAGCCTGTTTTCAACAGACAGTATCAGGCGGTTGTTGTCAGGCGTGGCAGGGTGTATTTCTTTGGCTGAAGATGTGGAGATAACCCTGGAAGCCAATCCAGGTGCGTTGGAGTCCGAACGTTTGCCCGGTTATCGGGAAGCGGGTGTCAATCGGCTCTCTCTTGGGGTACAGAGCCTGAATCCTGAATCGTTGCAGGCCCTCGGTCGTATCCATGGTTCGGATGAGGTCTTTGCGGCGGTGGACAGGGCGGTCCGATGCGGATTCGAGCGAATCAACCTTGATCTGATGTTTGGCCTGCCGTCGCAGACTCCGGAGATGGCTCAGGCGGACCTCACCGTGGCCATCGGATTGGCTCCGGGACATCTCTCATACTATCAGTTGACGCTGGAGCCCAATACGCCTTTCTACCAATCACCCCCCGTACTGCCGGATGAGGAGAGCCTTTGGCAGATACAACAGCAGGGGCACGAGATGTTGCTGAAGGCGGGATTCGAACAGTATGAGATCTCGGCATTCTCACGTCCGGGGGAGCGTTGCAGACACAATCTCAACTATTGGCGCTTCGGTGACTATATCGGTATTGGTGCAGGGGCGCACAGTAAAATCACTACCCGGGACGGCGTCATCATGCGGCGTTGGAAAAGACGCCATCCCAATGACTATCTGGCCGCCGGGGCAGGAGCACTGCCGTTTCTCCTGGGCGAGCGGGTATTAGGACCGGAAGACCTGACAGTCGAATTCATGATGAATGCGCTTAGATTGAACGACGGCGTGGAGGAGGAGCTGTTCAGCGCAACCACGGGCCTGGCTCTCGATTTCATACGGGAGTCATTGGAAACCGCGATCAAAAAAGGGCTGCTCCACCCCGTTCACGGGCGGCTCTGTCCCACGCCTTTGGGATTCAGGTTCCTAAATGAGCTGGTCCCGATTTTTGAAGTTACCGACGTAACTTAAATATATCTTTACATACCGGGTGTAAGGTATTAATTTAAGCGGATATCACAAAAATAAGAACTGATTCGGCTAAGGAGTTTTAGCGACCCCTCGTCTAATCTGGATACGCGAGCTGTTACGCAGGGAGCGCATCGGACCCAAAGATCCGATCTGATCACTAAATTGGAGAAGCGGATTAGTGGTCTTTTAGATTCCAGTCCAACTTGAGAATATGGGGGATCCGGCGCTTTCAGCGCCACGACGATGATATGCAACTGAATGGCAAAGTAGCTGCCACTATGGCGGTACTATTTCTATGCCTATTCACAGTGGACGTGTATCTGAATTATCGCCCGATCAGTGTTAGCGGTAATCCCGCTGCGGAATCGGTGGCGGTCTCGCCTGCCGATCTACAACTCAATCTCCCACAACGACAACCCGATACCGGTGAAGTCACTTCTGCTGACGTTGGATCCGATTTGCAGATAGAAAGCCATGCCAATAAGCAGCTGCTGGCTATCGTTAAACAACGCTCTATTTTTTACGCACTGGGCTTTTTGCTTGGCTTGATCCTGTTTTCATGGTTATTGAACAAGAAGTTGCTATTTCCCATATCACATCTCAAGCAGGTTGCGAAGGAGCTTGCCCGAGGCAACTATCTGGCGGCAGCCAATCTGCCGGAGCATGACCAATTATCGCATGTCTCTCAAGCCTTCAAATCCATGGCTGAAGAGATTGCAAAACGCGAAGAGTTGGTGAATCGACAGAAAGCGCTCTATGCTGCGCTTTCACAAACCAGTAAGATGATTCTGCGCAATCGATCGCCGCGGGTGCTTTTTGAACGTGTATGCGACATAGCCGTGACATTTGGCGGTTTCAATGCGGCATGGATTGGCGAGGTCAATGAAATAGGTAAAAATATCGTGCCTATTGCCAGTGCCGGGATCAATCTGGAGAGTCTCAAGGCCTGCACATTCGAACTAGACCTGACGAATCCAAAGGCAGACAGTCCCCTGGCTATCTCAGCGTATGGAAAGTGTCCGTCGGTCATTGATGAAATCGATGTCGACCCGGGGAAAACGCCCTGGCATCGTTTAGCGCAGCTCAGTGGCAGCCGTTCGGCGGCGGTATTTCCCATCGTCACTAACCAACTGGTGGTTGCGACGCTTACTGTCTACGCCCAGGAGCGCCACTACTTCACCCTCACGATCCATGATCTGTTGGATGAAATGGTGAAGGATCTAGCCTTTGCGATAGAGAATTATGAGCGTACCCAAGCGCATAAGGTGGCACATAAGTCCCTCGAGAAATCCTCCGGCCAGCTCGAAGCGGTAAATAAAAAGATGTCGCTGATACTGGAGTCAACAGGGGAAGGCATCTTCGGAATTGATGAGCGGGATGCCTGTACCTTCATCAACAAAGCGGCGGCGGAGATGCTGGGATATCCCCAGGATGAATTATTGAATCAACAGATTCATAAACGGGTTCGAATGTTCGACGAGGCCGGGAAATCCTTCAATAGTGCAGTACTGCAGCGAGGTGAATCGGTTCGGGTCAAAGATGAATCATTCTTAAGAAAAAACGAGACGCTTTTTCCGGTTGAGTATTCAACTTACCCGATTAAGGAGGAAGGCCGGTTCAAAGGTTCGGTGACGGTGTTCAGGGATGTTACTTCCACCCGTTCAATGATGCGGGAAATGCGTTTTCTTGCAACCCATGACTCCTTGACCCATCTGTTGAATCGCCATGCCTTCGATCAACGTTTGCGACAGGCATTCGCCAACTGCAGGGATCATGGAATGCAGCATGTATTGCTGTATATGGATCTGGATCAGTTCAAACTGGTAAATGATACATGTGGCCATGTGGCGGGGGATATGATGTTACGCCAGCTCTCTCACCGGCTGCAGCGCACCATCGGAGGCGATGATGTGTTGGCCCGTCTGGGCGGGGATGAGTTTGGTTTATTGATGGAGAATTGCCAGCTTGATCGGGCACAACGCCTCGCGACCAAGATCTGCAGCGTGGTCAAGGATTTTCGATTCACATGGGAAGGTAGAACCTTCTCTACCGGAGTGAGCATCGGTATCGTTGCAATAGGACCTAATACTGAAAGTCCCCACAGTGCACTCAGTTCGGCCGATGCCGCCTGTTATGTGGCCAAGGATATGGGAAGAAACAGGATTCATGTCTTTCAGCCCTACGATGAGGAGATCAAGCGGCAGCAGGGAGAGATGCGTTGGGTGGGCAGAATCGAAAGCGCCATGGATCAACAGCGATTCTCTTTGTTGCAACAACCGATTATGTCCCTGCGTAGCTCGGCGATCGGGGATGAGCATATTGAGGTGCTGCTGCGTATGCAGGATGAGCGTGGCAAGCAAATCATGCCGGGTGCGTTTATCCCTGCCGCGGAGCGTTACAATGTCATGGGAAGCCTTGACCGCTGGGTAATCAGTCATGCCTTCAGGTGGCTGTCGGAAAATCCTCAGCGTTTGGATGAGCTGGGACTCTGTGCCATCAACCTTTCCGGCCAATCCCTGGGTGACGGCAGTTTGCACGAACATATCTTGGAGCAGTTGCGTAAGTTTAACCTGCCTGCGGAGAAGATCTCGTTTGAAATTACAGAAACCGCGGTTGTCAGTCGGCTTGATCAGGCGGCTCGATTTATCAGTCTGTTGAAGCGCCGGGGATTTCGTTTTGCACTGGATGATTTCGGTACCGGTATGTCCTCTTTCTCCTACCTTAAACGCCTGCCCGTTGATTACCTGAAGATCGACGGCAGTTTTGTTTCAAACATGGTGAATGATCCGGTCGACAAGGCGATGGTGGAGTCGATCAATGAAATCGGTCACCTGATGGGGCTACAGACCATCGCCGAGTACGTGGAGGATGATCAGACCCTGGAGCAACTGATCGATATTGGGGTGGATTATGCCCAGGGTTTCGGGGTTGTGCGTCCGATGCCTTTGCAGATGGCCGGCTCAGGCCCGCTTAATGCAGCCTAGCGCCTGTTCATACTGATCATTTCGGTACCAGCAGGGTCTCTATCGATCTTGCAAAAGTCTCTTTAATTCGCCCGCGGGCCGGTCATCAGTCGATTCGGCACTGATTCATAAAGGCTTCCAATCCTATCTCCTCTGCATAGCCCTTAAGCAATTTGGGTCTTGGTCCCTTTTCCTTGACTTCGAAAACCCGGTCGGGATTGTTCGGTAAGTTACCGTATTTCCCGGCCGGTATCTTTATGGTTGCAGCCGTTTTTGGTATGCGTTGACCCCGGCGTGTGGATCTCTTCTGCGTCGAGCGCTTTGTTTTGGCTTTGGTTTTATCGGATTTGCCCTCGATCTTCTGAATTATGCGGCTGACCCTCTTATAATTGTGTCGTATATAGGCCTCGAAATTTATACCGTTATCTTTCAGTATCTTATCGATCTGGGTATTGGCACTGGCAAGCGCCTTCTTGACTATTTCGGCCTTTTTTTGCTCATTTTCCAAGCGTGCAATCTTTGCTCTAAGGCTCTCGATCTCTTTCTTTATGTTCGACATACTTCCAAGCCCTTATAGTGATTTCCAGAAATTCGCGGTCAAAGGCCACATCAACGCAGTGATTCTAAGGTGGCTTTGGGATCAATAGCAAATGCGGCAATGGGGATAGATGCATGAACGAGAACTATGAACCTGTGGCATGTGCCCATCACGAGACTTATCAGTATGCTGTCATGAGAAAGTTGATGTTGGATCTCAGCTGGCATGATGAGGCGGGTGTGAAGCATCGTGCGAGGGTGTTGCCGATCGATGTTGTGACTCGGGACAGGGCTGAGTTTTTAGTGTTGAAGCAGAAAGATGGGTCGATTGAGTCTGTTAGGCTGGATCGAATTGTAGCGGCATATAGTGTCGATCGCGGTGAGAGCCTGCTGGATTGACAGTATATAGTCAAAATATTGTCATTTACATGGGAATTTCAATATGTCTATGTATTTATTGGAAAAACCCACTTAATTAGTTGCATTATCACGCTATTTCAGGAATTTCCATCGGGGACATAGCCGAGTTGCTGTGATAGCTTTTCCTACATAGGGAAGAATCAGGATTGATTGATGACGCAGCTAAGTAACCGAAACTTGGATTTCGATCACCTCCTCCAGTTGGCAGAGAGGGATCCGATGCGTTTCGAGAACATGCGCCAGGCAGCCATCGATGATTTTATCTCCACGCTGCCGGTAGAGAGGCAGAAACGGATGCGACAACTGCAATGGCGGATAGATCAGGAGCGCAGGAACCGGTCCCCTCTCAGCGCTTGTGTAAAGATCTCCAATATGATGTGGGATCACATGATCGGTCCAAAGGGCTTGTTGGGCTACTTACAGGGTGATGTCAAACTAAGATCCGGTGTAACCAAGAGGGGGTGTAAAATACTGGATTTTCCGGTCAAGCCATCGCGCCAGTAACGAGACTTGCCTTGGCGAACGACTTGGCATATCATTCCGCTCTTCCCTGCCCGGGAGGGCAGATCGTCAACGATGTCCTTCTCACAAGAGAGTCAGTCATGAAGCCGGATATTCATCCTCGTTACGAGGAGATCAAAGTCGTATGTAGCTGTGGTAATGAGATCCTGACGCGTTCCACGCTGGGTCAGGAGGAGCTCCATGTAGAGGTATGCTCATCCTGTCATCCGTTCTATACAGGTAAGCAAAAGATCGTCGACACCGCTGGGCGTGTGGACAAATTCCGCAGGAAGTACAGCCGCTGATCCACGCAGTGCCGCTATGTAGTTGCATGGCGTTCCTGATCGATATTTTAAGAAGGGCCCCGCTTTGCGGGGCCTTTTTCCTGTCCACACTTATCATCCCCTCCTTTTCTCATGCAGTAAGCTGCTCACCCTGTAGTGCCGGCATGCTCGAGGTCTCCTCCATCTATGATGGTGATACCTTGCGTCTTGAGGATGGACGAAGGATTAGATTGATCGGCGTGAACACACCGGAACTTGGACAGGGGACAGCCGATGAGCCGAATGCTGAGGAGGCCAAACATCTGCTTGAAATATTGGTAAAGCGGAGCGGCGGTTCCGTCAGAATCTGTATGGATGCCGAACGACGGGACAGGTATGGCCGTCTGCTGGCTCACCTGTACGATCATCGCGGCGATAGCATCAATCGTCGGATGTTAAAGCAAGGGGCCGGATATCTGGTCGCTGTCCCGCCTAACCTGAGAAACCATGAGTGCTACAAACATGCGGAAAAAGAGGCTCGCAAGGGTGAGAAAGGCGTTTGGCGCCTCCCCGTCGGTGATGCATCGAAACTGAACGGCAACGAGACCGGTTTTCATATTCTCAACGGATATATCAAGCGGGTAGGCCAGAGTCGCAGTGGTATTTGGCTGAATCTTGATGGTGGATTGGCTTTGCGCATAACCTGGAACGATTGGGAGGGGTTTGGGATCGATGATCCGGAATCTCTCCTCTACACGTCCCTCGAGGTGCGTGGATGGATCTATCATCGAAACGGCAACCAGCGGATACGGGTGAGGCATACCTCATCCATTCATTGGCTGGAGCGTGAATGAATCCTTCTCCGGAACCTGTTATGGGCCACTCCAGCCAATTGTTTGAGTGGTGTATCATACAACAAGCTCTGAGCGCGTCATGGAAGGTTTTATTGCGACTGATGATAGGTTAACAATTCTGGCGAGGGAGCATCCATGGCCATACATATCGGAATATTGACCTCTGGCGGTGACAGCCCAGGCCTCAATGCGGCAATCAGGGGTGTCGGCAAGTCGGCCACCAATTTCTACGATATGCAGGTGATTGGAATACGTGATGGATTTCGCGGCCTGGTCGAAAACCGCATCATGCAATTGGACGGCAACACGCTTTCGGGGATTCTCACCCGCGGCGGCACTATTCTGGGCACCAGCCGGGAAAAGCCTCACCGTATGAATTTCAACGGTAAACGTCAGGATATGACCGATGTTATCGTCAATAACTACCAGGCCCACCATCTCGATGCGCTGGTCTGCATCGGTGGCGGCGGGACGCAGAAAAACGCCTTGCAGTTGATGGAAAAGGGACTCAACATCATCACGCTGCCCAAGACCATCGATAACGATGTGGCGCACACGGATACAACTTTCGGCTTCGATACGGCATTGGGTATCGCCACAGACGCCATTGATCGTCTGCATAGTACCGCACACAGTCATCACCGCATCATAGTCGTCGAAATCATGGGGCACCGTGCCGGTTGGCTGGCCCTGGGGTCAGGTTTGGCGGGCGGTGCGGATGTTATTCTGTTGCCTGAGATCGCCTACGATATTGAAAGTGTTGCTGAATCGATCAGAGCTCGAGCTGTCGGCGGCAAGCCATTCAGTATCGTCGCAGTGGCGGAAGGTGCGTTGCCGAAAGGCGAATCTGAACAGTATCGGATGCTCAGAAAACGGAGAAGTGAAGCCGGCAACAAGCGGGATCGCAAGAATGCGAAAGCAGAACTGGCCGCATTTGAGGCTGCCCATGCGAACCATACGGTTACCTTGTCCCGTCAACTTGAAGAGTTGACCGGGCTTGAATCGAGGGTGACCATACTTGGTTATCTACAGCGTGGCGGCACACCCTCCGCCGCGGACAGACTGCTCGCTACCCGATTGGGAACTGCCTGCACCGATCTGATCTCGAAAGGTGTATTCGGTGTCATGGTGGCGTCAAAAGGTGAAGTGGCCGTGCCGGTTCCCCTGGCAGAAGTAGCGGGTAACAAGAAACTCGTGCCCACGGATCACCCTTGGGTGGTCAGCGCGAAACGGATAGGAATCAATTTTGGGGACAGTTAGGGCCGGCCCAGGGCCGGATGGCATTTTTTACTCCGGCATGAACGAGGTTAAAAGAACGGCATGAATTTCCGCATCCCATTCATGACCGGACTGACCGTATGCGACATGGCGCCCACGTCATTCGTCATTACACCCACGTTTCGGGTGAGGTGATTCATATTGCCGTTCATCCCCTGCACCTGGGTGGTAATGGCTTTCATGTTCTTGTTTGTCTGCGCCATTTGCTGATTCATTTCGACAACGCCACCCGACATGGCATGGGTATCGTTGCCGATCGATGCAATATGGTGCCTTATCTGATTCATATCGGCGGACATGCTGGTCATGGAGCGTTCCATGATGTGAACCACGTAGAAGAGATAGATCAGGGCAGCGATTGCGATCAAAGTACCCGGCAAGGAAAAGAGCTTGATTCGCTGAATCCTGTACGTCTGTTCCTTCTCTATGGCTTCCAGCCTCTCCAGCAGCAGTTTCTCCTTCTCTTCCGTCTCTGAATGGCTCTGTTCGAAGGCCTGGGTCAGCCGCTCGCTGAACTCCTCGATGATCTTTTCCTGATGATCTTCGCGCTCACGGCTGTCCTTATGGATCTTATCGAATACCGATTGCAACCCTTGCAGCAAGCCAGGGAGGACACGGGTCTCGTTTGACTGCTTGGTCGACTCTACAATCTGATCCTTCGCATTTTTCACAGATGCCGCCGACTGTTTTTTTACCGTCTGCTTTTTGCGGGTTGCTGAAGACTGCTTTTTGGCAGTCTGCTTCTTTCGGCTGGTTGCGGCACTGGCGGCGCGCTTGGTTTTGGCGGGAGCAGCCTTCTTTTTACTGGTTTGACTAGCCATTGGTCTCTTCCGGATTACACGCGAGTCAATTAGTTTATAATAAATATCTAATTTATTCCCGGATACCTGTCACGCTTTTTTCCTACAAACACTCAAGGCTCCGCGAGTAATCCATCGATGACTTCTATCACCTCGTCACTGTCCCAGTTGAGGGCTCTGTTTGCGGTATAGCGTACCCGCCCCTGCCTGTCGATGATGAATGAGCTGGGAAAGCTGAACACCCGCCAGGCCAGGGATGTCAGCCCATCCCTGTCCATCAGGACCGGAAAGTCGACGGGCCTCTCCTCGAGAAATGCCTCTATCTCCTCTGTCGACTCGCGAAAATCGACCGACACTATGCTGACATCTCGATTTTTGTAATGGGCCTGAAGTCGGTTCAATGAAGGAATCTCCTCGACACAGGGGGGGCACCAGGTCGCCCAGAAATTGACCAGGATAACCCTGTTGTCTAACCCTTCGATATCGAGGTAAATATCGTGGCTGTCTGCCAGTCGCAAGGGGGGTGCAGGCTTATGTTGATCGACGGCCGTCAAGGTGTACAGGTTGCCGGTGGGTATCTGTGTCGGTTGCTGTGGTGTCTGTGCCGCGGGTTTGGGGTGGCTATCCAGCAGCCTGGTCAGGCTGGGCAGTTGCCCGGGTATTCTGGCAACCATCTTTGCTTCCTGCTCGTCAGGTTCGCCCTCACCCATGATGAACCAGTCCCTTGCCTTTGGCACCAGGTAGACATAGGTGGGTGAGCCTGCTTGCCAAAGGGCCGTGACCATTTGCTCCAATCGCCAGCGCTGACTGCCAAGTTCAGGTTGATAGATTACCAATGGCAGATTGGTGACGTGGAGTATTGGGTCCAGTTCAGGGATCTCTCCCGCCATCGGTGCAGCGCCGAACAGGTTGGGATAGAAGAGTATTGCGCCCAAAAGACGTGATGTTTTCCGAGCAGTTTGCCAACGGTTGACGCCCCGTAACAGTGGCAGGGGCATCCGATCGTAGCTGGCAAGCAAGATCTTTTTTGTGGTCTTGCTATGGGCGGCCTGGATGACTGCGGCAACACCTTCTCCATCGAGTGTGCGTACGTTCTCGCTCGAGCGGGGCAGATAATAGGAATCCAGCAGATCCACGCGCCATATCTCAATTCCGGAATCTGTCAGCTGCTGCAGCAGACTATCGAACAGGGGGCGAGGTTCGTCATGATCGAGCAGCCAGATCATAACCATATCCCCCATCGCCTGGTTGATGTCGATAGAGATTTCATTCCCGTGACGATCGGTCACGGAGTGTTCGAGGGCGACGATCGTCTGGCTGTTCGATAACAGCAGGAAGAGTAATATCAGGACTCGCATTATGGTGATGTTACCCACGTATTTGTGCTATGTGTAGTCTGTATAAGTATCCAAATGTGTGGTTTTTTTGATGAGGAGGAGAGAACAGATGAACAGGTTTGCAATGGCAGTATTGCTGTGTTGTATTCCCTTTACCGCCATGAGCGCGGTTGTCGGCGAGGAGGTTGTGTACCGTCACGGTGATACCCGGATGAACGGCTATCTTGCCTATGATGATGCGATCGGGAAAAAGCGCCCCGGTATTCTGGTAGTACATGAATGGTGGGGTCACAATGCTTATGCGCGTAGTCGCGCCGAACAGCTGGCCGCCATGGGGTACACGGCCTTGGCGGTGGATATGTATGGTGAGGGCAAACAGGCGGATCACCCCAAGGATGCCGGACGGTTTGCAGGTGAGGTGAAAAACAACATGGAGACGGCCGGCGCCCGTTTCCAGGCTGCGACAGAACTGTTACAGAACCACAAGACGGTGGCCCGGAATGATATCTCTGCGATCGGCTACTGTTTTGGTGGCGGCATGGTTTTGGAGATGGCAAGGCGCGGTCACGATCTCGATCTGGTGGCCAGTTTTCATGGCAGTCTGCCGGCATCCACGCCAGCGGCGAAAGGAACGGTAAAGGCCGAGGTCATGGTCTTCAATGGCGCTGACGACCCCTTTGTAAAACAGGAGCATATAGAGGCGTTCATGGCGGAGATGGATCGGGCCGAAGTGAAATACAGCTTTACAAATTATCCTGGTGCCAAGCACTCATTTACCAACCCGGAGGCCGATGATTTTGGTAAGAAATTCGATTTGCCGCTGCAGTACGATGCAATGGCCGACAAGCAATCCTGGGGTGCCTTGTCGAAGGCATTGGATGCGATATATGCGAAGTGAACGCTGACCGGATCAGTCCTTTATACACCTTACGCGACGGCAGATGCTTTCGGCCCTGTTGTTCGCGTGTGTTTCCATGTAAATCGCAAAGTGGATTTTTTTTGTGTCGATGGGTTCGCCGCGTTCCAGGGCTGTGAGGACATCTTCGGGTAAGTGGCGCAACCAGGTCTGGACAAACCGGTGTTGTCCACCCTGAATCTCACAGCGTTCAGCATGGGCAAGCTGGTGCAGTAGTCTTATCGTCAAAACCGGGGCATGAGGGTTGGTCCAGACGTCGACTTGATCCTTGCTGGCGCAAAAAATAATTCGACAATCGGTGAAGCAGCCGTTGGTGAGGGCTTTGCTGTGTGCCAATCGGATGCGGCTGAGGTCGATGCCGGAGAAGAATACCGCCAGTTTATCCTGTGAGGCCTGTGGCAGGTGTGCAGGTGCGCCGGTCTGGTGTCTTTCAATCTCACCGATGAGTCGTTTAAATTGATCCAGCAACTGTTGATTATTGGTATTGAACAGTCTGCTTGATGACCTGTAGTGTCTGGGGCGTTCATGCCGCTTGTCGCGGCAGGCTGAATAGCTTGGGCCGGTGCTGTTGGCGAAGCGTTCAATAACCTCGAACCCCCCGGGACACTCCTTGCGCGAAACAAAACAGGGTAGGCGGTTTGTTTCCCGATAGTCGTTGCAGACAGTAACCGCCATCTGGCGATTGCTGCGCTGTGCATGCTCTATCTCCGCTTGGCTGTCGCCAAGGATGAACAGGGTCAGGCAGATTGTTGTGATATTCCGCAGGCGCATGGTTCGAATACCGGGTCAGCAAACTGCTAGGATTCAATCCTCAATCGTGAAGCCGGGGCAATACTCTTTACCCTTCAGCATAGACGCCAAAGGTTGAGATTTCATCTTATGCTATGAAGGATGGGGTAAAAGCCTTAAAACGGCCGAGTGATGCATAACCGCCATCATTTTGTCGTCATGATTCGTTGTTCAGTACCTGGCGCATCTCGGCGAAACGCTTGGCTTCATCCTGGTCGGCCTGGGGATAGCGCGGCTCCATCCCCTCCAGCGTTTTGCGGATAATGCGTGCAACCTGCCAACGCATATAGGGCTTGTCGTCAGCGGGTATGGCATACCAGGGCGCCCAAGGCCTGGAAGTTGCCTCCAGGGTCTGATGATAGGCATGCATATAGCTGTCCCAATGTTGACGCTCCTCCACATCCTTGATTGAGAACTTCCAGTTTTTTCGCGCCTCATCGAGACGGGAAAGAAATCGATTACGTTGTTCGCCTTTACTGACATTGAGCCAGAATTTCAGGATCACGGTGCCATTCTCCGACAGGTGCCTCTCATATTGGCGTATGGATTCAAATCGTTGCGGCCACAGTTGATCGAGTCCATCCGGAATGTCGATGCGTTGTGCTTCCAGGTACTCGGGATGCACCCTGACCACTAGGGTTTCCTCATAATAACTGCGGTTGAATATACCGATGCGCCCACGCTCAGGAAGCGCCTGTGTGGTCCGCCATAAAAAGTCGTGGTCCAGCTCCTCTTTTGAGGGCTGTTTAAATGAAAATACCTGGCAGCCACTGGGGTCGATGCCTGTCATTACGGCGCGGATGGTGCTGTCCTTGCCGGCAGCATCCATGGCTTGGAAGAGTATTAGAAGTGAACGGCGATCCTCTGCGTAGAGTCTGCGCTGGAGTTCATCCAGTCGGTCGATCTCTTTTCCCAGGGCTTTCCTACAGCCCTTTTTGCCTGGTGCGTCACCCGGAGGTTCGTTCGTCAGGGTGCTCGGCTTCAGTCGGCCTTTAAACGGAACGAGATAAGGACTCATTACTGGCTTCATTTCTTATCAATCCTGTCGAGTTCTATAAGTAGTACATAGCGACAACTTGGCTCGGTGCTGCTATAGGCGGTGTGTGTGGTGGCTGAGCAGCGCTCAAGTCAGCAATTCTGCCATACGGTTTCCCATTTCTGCAGGTGATCTTACCACCTGAGCGCCGGCGTTTTCCAAGGCCTGGAATTTGGCTTCCGCAGTGCCCTTGCCGCCGCTGATGATTGCTCCAGCATGACCCATTCGCTTTCCCGGTGGTGCGGTAACGCCGGCAATGTAGGCGACAACGGGTTTATCGATATGGTTTTTAATATAATCTGCCGCCTCTTCTTCGGCAGAACCGCCGATCTCGCCGACCATGATGATGCCTTCAGTCTGCCCGTCCTCTTGGAACAGCTTCAGGCAATCGATGAAACTTGTCCCGTTTATCGGATCTCCGCCAAGGCCGACACAGGTGCTTTGACCGAGTCCGGCGAGCGTTGTCTGATGTACGGCTTCGTAAGTGAGTGTGCCGGAACGTGACATGACACCGACCCTGCCCGGCTGGTGGATCGAGCCCGGCATAATGCCGATTTTGCAGGCGCCTGGAGTAATGACGCCGGGGCAGTTTGGACCGATGAGACGTGCGTCATAGGATTTTAGGGCCTCCTTGACCTTCAGCATATCGAGGACAGGTATGCCTTCGGTGATGCAGGCTATTACCCGAATTCCAGCATCCGCCGCTTCAATGATCGCATCGGCAGCGAAAGGAGGCGGTACATAGATCATCGTGGCATCGGCACCGGTGGTGGCGACCGCATCATGCACAGTGTCAAAGACCGGTCTGTCGAGGTGTGTCTGTCCCCCCTTGCCGGGTGTTACGCCGCCGACCAGCTGGGTGCCATAAGCAATAGCCTGTTCAGAGTGGAATGTGCCCTGCTTGCCGGTGAAGCCCTGGCAGATAACACGGGTGTTCTTGTCGACGAGAATGCTCATTGTATTGTTATTCCTTGCTGATTGATCAGGCTGCTGCGGATACGGCTTTTTTCGCGGCTTCGGTAAAGTCATTGGCAGTGAGGAAATCGAGGCCGCTGGATTCCAGCATTTCGAGTCCTTGTTGGGCATTGGTGCCTTCCAGCCGGACTACCACAGGCGCCGTGACGCCAATGGTGCGAGCGGCAGTGATAATGCCTTCCGCGATCAGGTCGCAGCGGACGATGCCGCCGAAGATGTTGACCAGCACCGTTTTGACCTTGGTGTCGGATAGGATCAGCTTGAACGCCTCTGTTACCCTTTCCGCGGTTGTGCCGCCTCCGACGTCGAGGAAGTTGGCGGGTTCGCCGCCATGTAGCTTTACCATATCCATGGTCGCCATCGCGAGACCGGCGCCATTCACCATACAGCCGATATTGCCGTCCAGGGTTATGTAATTCAGATCGTGTATAGCGGCGGCGGCCTCCTTTTCATCCTCCTGTGTGATATCGCGCAATGCCGCCAGCTCCTGGTGGCGGTATAGGGCATTGCTGTCCAGGTTGATCTTTGCGTCCAGGGCGACAAGATCGCCGGATGAAGTGACGATCAGCGGATTTATTTCGATCAGACTGACATCCTTGTCCAGGTAGAGCCGATACAGAGACATCATTATTTTCGAAAACTGTTTGATCTGACTGCCTGTCAGGCCGAGGCCAAATGCGAGCTTGCGGCATTGGAAGGGCAGCATTCCGGTTGAAGGATTGACTGTCGTTGTAAGGATCTTCTCCGGTGTTTCCGCGGCGACCTCCTCGATATTCATGCCGCCAGCGGCCGAGGCCATGAAAGTGATGCGTGAACGAGACCGATCCAACAGGGCGCCCAGATAGAGTTCCCTGGCAATGTCACTCCCCTCCTCCACCAATATCGAATTCACAGGCAGTCCCTGCGGCCCCGTCTGCTTGGTAACCAGGGTCATTCCCAAAATCTCACGGGCAGCCTCTTCCGCCTCATCCAGAGAGCGCGCCAACTTCACTCCACCCGCTTTGCCGCGACCACCGGTATGGGCTTGAGCCTTTACGACCCAGATGTCGCCGTCAAGTCCCTGGGCTGCGGTTCGGGCGTCGTTTGGGCTTGAGACAGACTGGCCTTGCGGTACAGGAATGCCGTAACTGGCAAAGAGCGATTTTGCTTGATATTCGTGTAGGTTCATGGTGGTGCCTTTGGTGTTTTTTTACTTTTACTGCCCTCTTATTTGGTTTATGGGCATATAAATCATATTATGAATGGAGAAGCCGGTTTTTTATAGTGCTTTGCACAAAAAATCCAGTTGGCATACCGCTTGTAGGCCAGGTGGCGCAATGAGGGCCAGTAGGGTTGTGGTGCAAAATAGTGAGTTAGCAATCTTGATTTCAAGAAGCATTGCATTTTCAAATGTAATCATAATATGGCGATAAATGCATGCAAATATCTGTAATTGTCAGTAAATGTAGCCATATTCTGTCTTCGTCCATAATGTCGTCTTAAGCTTTTTTTGATGCAATAGCCATTGTTTGTTAGGGTACGCCTCCTTATGCCCGATTCTCTGGTTGTTTGTGAGGTGTCTGATACGCAAATCGAGTCACTGTCGACTGCCGGTGGTTATGGGCTGCATTTTCCAACCATATGAGGGATCTTGGATCGTATTATTGATCTCTTGAGGAGACGACTATGCTGCTTAATTCCCAATCAACCAGATCACTGTTGCGCGCGGTGGATTTCGAGTATGCGCCACAGCGCTTCACTGTCTATACAGCCCGTGACCTTGACCGTATCGGTCAGCTGGAACGCCTCCCCGCTGAGTTACGTTATGAGATGAAGGTTGTCTCTTCTGTATTGCCGTTTAGGGTCAACGAGTATGTATTGCGTGAACTGATCGATTGGGAGCGGGCGCCCGAAGATCCGATGTTTCAGCTGACCTTTCCCCAGCGTGGCATGTTGTCGGATGCGCATTTCAAACGTATGGCGATAGCGATAGACTCCGGATTGGAAAAGAAGGAGCTGCAGGTGGTGGCCAATGAGATCCGTGCCGAGCTCAATCCCCACCCGGCGGGACAGCTGGAGAATAATCTACCGCGGGACGAATCTGGTGAGCCAATCAACGGCCTGCAGCATAAATATAAGGAGACCGTGCTGTTTTTTCCCAGTCAGGGACAAACGTGCCACAGTTACTGCACTTTCTGTTTCAGATGGGCGCAATTCATCGGTGACAAGTCCTTACGTATTGCAACGACCGAGGCGGAAAAGCTCTACAGCTATCTGCGACACCATCCTGAGGTGACGGACCTGCTGGTGACCGGTGGTGATCCGATGGTAATGAAAAGCAAGCAGTTAAAGGCCTACCTGGAACCGCTGCTCCACCCCGAGTTCAGTCATATCCAGACGATTCGTATCGGTACCAAGGCGTTGACATTCTGGCCTCATCGTTTCATTTTTGATGACGATGCCGACGAGTTGATTGAATTGCTTCATCATCTGGTATTGGCGGGCAAACATGTCGCCATCATGGCCCACTACAATCACTGGCGCGAACTGGATACTGATGTTGCCCGGGCCGCCATTCGCAGGGTACGGGCGACTGGGGCTGAAATTCGCAGTCAGGGCCCCTTATTAGCTCACATCAATGACAATTCGGGCGATTGGGCAAAGCTGTGGAATGAACAGGTTAAATTGGGAGTTAACCCTTACTATATGTTTGTGGAACGGGATACCGGCGCACGTCGCTATTTCGAGGTCCCCCTCTACAGGGCATGGCAGATCTATCGTGATGCGATGAAGCAGGTTTCCGGATTGGGACGCACCGCCCGTGGACCTAGTATGAGTGCCGGCCCCGGTAAAGTGGAGATTCAGGGTGTCACTGAGATCAATGGAGAGAAGGTGTTTGTTTTACGCTTTATTCAGGCGAGGGATCACGATCTTGTACAGCGGCCCTTTTTTGCTCAATATGATGAAAATGTCACCTGGTATGACCAGTTGCGGCCAGTTCAGGGGCAGGCACTACCCTTTCTTGAGGCTGCGCGGTAAACCTGCATAATCACTCCCCCATGGTATTACGGCCATATATGGTCAGGATGGCCGGTTGTGGATTGAGTTTGTTAAAAAGCAATAGTTATCATTTACATAATCTGGTTGATGAACCCCGTTGACCTCGGGCTATAATTTTGTAGCTTATAAAAATTAGTTATATTTATTTGATTGTTAGTTTATACCACATGCGTTGTAGGGTACTGTCGGTCGTTAATGTAATGCACCGATCCTACGCAAGCCTTGAAGTAACTCACGGAGCACAACATGGCGGATAATCAAAAGACCTATACCTTGACGAATGACGAAACCGGGGTGTCGGTAAAGCTACCTGTTCGTGAATCGATCCAGGGTCCCCCGGCAATCGACGTTTCGGCGCTCTACAAAGAGGCCGGGGTCTTCACCTATGATCCCGGATTTATGTCCACGGCGAGTTGCAAAAGCAAGATTACCTTTATTCAGGGTGAGGTGGGTATTCTGGAATATCGCGGCTACCCCATTGAGCAATTGGCTGCTAACGGTGATTTTCTGGAGACCGCTTATCTGCTATTGAACGGCGAGTTGCCGAACGAAGGTCAGCTGCGGGATTTCAATCAACTGATTAACCGCCACACTATGTTGAATGAGACCCTGACCCACTTCTTCGATGGCTTTCACTACAATGCGCATCCCATGGCAATCATGGTCGGTGTGGTTGGCTCACTCTCCGCTTTTTATCACGATTCGCTGGATATCAATGATCCAGAGTTACGCCGGGTTGCGGCTCACAGGCTGATCGCCAAAATGCCGACCATTGCGGCTGCCAGTTACAAGCATAACGTGGGCGAGCCCTTCATGTACCCACGCAATGAACTCTCTTACTGCGCCAACCTGCTTCACATGATGTTCGCTACCCCCTGTGAAGAGTATGAAGTGGATCCGGTTGCGGAAAAGGCGCTGAATCTGCTTTTTATCCTGCATGCGGATCACGAGCAGAATGCCAGTACCTCCACGGTAAGACTTGCCGGCAGTTCGTTGGCAAATCCCTTCGCCTGTATCGCTGCGGGTATCGCATCACTGTGGGGCCCCGCTCATGGTGGTGCCAATGAGGCGGTTCTGGATATGCTGAGCGAGATTGGGGATGTTTCGCAAATCGACAAGTATATCGCCAAGGCCAAGGATAAGGACGATGGATTCCGTCTGATGGGATTTGGGCATAGGGTCTACAAGAAGTATGATCCACGTGCCGGCATAATTCGTGAGGTTTGCCATGAGGTATTGGAAAAACTGGCGGATGCGAACAATCCGATGTTCGAGCTGGCTCAGCGCCTGGAAGAGATCGCGTTGAATGATGAGTATTTCATTGAACGCAAGCTCTATCCCAATGTGGATTTCTACTCCGGTATTATCTATCGGGCACTGGGTATACCCAACAATATGTTCACTGTGATGTTCGCCATAGCCCGCACAGTCGGTTGGGTGGCGCATTGGCTGGAGATGATGGACGACCCGAGGCAGAAGATAGGGCGTCCGCGTCAGATCTACAAGGGTTACGCCAGGCGTGATTACGTGCCGCTAAGCGACCGATGATGCACTAACACATACTTAGGGCCGGGAGAAGTGTGGTTCAACCGGGAGTATCGACCAGTTGCTGCAGCTGTTTTATGCTCGCGCCCTGAATGGGTTGGTTGTCCAGAGGATCCAATGGGTGATTGCGTGGATTTTTTGCCGGCAGTACGACAAGCTCGAAACCGACGCCATCGGCATTGAAGATAAAACAGGGTACCGATTCCTTTCTGCCGTCACTGAACTGCAACCTGTGCTGCTTTTCCTGCCAGGGTATATGCAGATCACTCAAAGTGAAGAGCAGATCTTCCGGGGTGTCGGCAAATAAGTGCAACTTCACACAGCTGTTGCTATCGGCCGTGCCATCAAAAACAGCTCCCACTAACTTGGGATTAAATTGTATCAATGCCTGCATGGCATTGAGTGCACTGAGGCGAAGTGTGCGTAGGGTGTCCGTCTGCCTTTCACCACGAACCAGACGCTGTTGTTCCCTGAGGGCACTCTCCACCTCCTCGCGGGTAGGCAAAAACTGGCGTTTAGTGATGCCATACTTTGCCGCCGCCTTTTGGCAGGCATAAGTGACGTTGTCGGAGCGCAGCTCTGTCAGAATGCGTGCCGCCTCATATGCGATTAGCCGCTGTAACTCACGTTTTCCTGTCCGCATTGCCGGTTAAAATGGGTCTTCAATTGGGGTTATGTTTGAAGGTGAGACGCTCCCTTCGATTTGCCCGGTACGGCCCGTATCCGGCAATTTGGGGGCATTGTCTATTTCGAATACCTCGAAAATCGCGTTCGTATTGCCGACGCCCACAGGTTGGCCGGTGTCGACGTCAATCCGCATGGTAACCATTTTTGGCGGCATGTCCGGTATGACCTCCTTGATACCGTTTAGTGCCACTCGCATGTAGTCTATCCAGGCGGGAAGTGCTGCCCGGCCCCCTACTTCTCCACGGCCCAGCGGTTCCACATTATCGAAGCCGAGCCATGTGGTGGTGACCAGGTAGTGGTTGAAGCCATTGAACCAGGCATCACGCTGATCGTTGGTAGTGCCGGTCTTCCCCGCAATGTCCATTCTGCCAAGGGAGCGGGCCTTGCGGGCTGTGCCTTGCTGAATTACATCACGCAGCATCGAATGCATCAGGTATTGGTTTTGTTCGGTTATGGCGCGTTTGGCACAGCGTGGTATCACGCTTGCCGTCTCTCCATCTGCATTCTCTGATTCCAGCGGTGTTGCTTCCTCGGCGTGTTGGGAAGCTTTCTCGGCCAGTTGTCGCATCGACTCATCGCACACCTGGATCGGGTTTGCCTGATAGAGGACATTTCCCTGGTCGTCGCGGATCGAGTCGATAACGTGCGGAGGTACATAAAAACCGCCATTCGCCAGCACGCTATAGCCGCCGGCCATGGCGAGCGGTGTGACAGAACCGCTGCCTAATGCCAGTGAGAGGTCGTGAGGCAGATCATTTTTATCGAAACCGAAGCGGGTGGCGTAGGTAATAGCATGCTTTATCCCAATCTTGCGCAACAGTCGTATGGAAACCAGGTTGCGTGAGTGCGTCAAAGCATAACGGAGTCGTGTGGGACCAAAAAATTTACCGCTATAGTTTTCCGGACGCCATACGGCCTCTAGGCCGTCATCTTCGAAAACCACCGGGGCATCATTGATCAAGGTGGCAGGTGTAAAGTCTGCTTCCAGGGCGGCGGAATAGATGAAGGGCTTGAAACCTGAACCAGGTTGACGTTTTGCCTGAGTCACCCGGTTGAATTTGCTGAGATAAAAATCATAGCCTCCGACCAAAGCCATTATCGAGCCGTTGTGCGGGGAGACGGAGATTAGTGCGCCTGCTGCGGCTGGAATCTGCGCCAAGCGCCAATAGGGATCACCCTCTTCTGGAGTCTCATGGTAAAGGTAGATCAGGTCGCCGACCGAAAGGACCTCATGGGTTTGCTTAGGCGCCTTCTTTTTGATGTCGTGATCGACATAGGCACTTGCCCAGGATAGCCCCGGCCATTCGAGTGTTAACTGCTCGCCCTGTGCGGTAAGGACCTCTGCGCTCTGCTCGCCAATGGCTGTAACAATGGCCTTCTTCATACTTGTGACTTCCGGCAGCTCCTCAAGCAGGGCGATCAGTTCGATATCTTCCTCGATGTCAGCGATATCGTAATGACCGGCAACTCCTCGATAACCGTGGCGCTTGTCATAGGATTGGATAGCTTGCCGAAGGGCGTGATTGGCCGCAGATTGCAGGTGGCTGTCGATAGTTGTGGTGATACTATAACCGCTGGTGTAAGCATCCTGGCCAAAGCGGCTGACCGCCTCCGCTCGGGCCATTTCCGCAACGTAAGGGGCCTCAACTTCGCTCGGGGTGGTATGGAGCTTGGCGGTTATCGGTGCGGCTTTTGCTGTGTCATACTTGAATTGACTGATATAGTTGAGTTCCCGCATGCGGTCCAGAACGTAATTTCGGCGCACCAATGCCCGTGCCGGGTCGGAAATGGGATTGTAGCGGGATGGGGCTTTGGGGAGCCCTGCGATCATGGCGATTTCAGAAAGCTCAAGTTTTTCTACAGGCCGGCCGTAATAGACTAAGGCAGCTGCACCAACGCCGTATGAACGGTGGCCGAGATAGATTTTGTTAAGGTAGAGTTTGAGTATCTCCTCTTTGGAGAGCATCCGTTCTATCTTCAGTGCGAGAAATATCTCGTTGAGTTTTCGGGTGTAGGTTTTTTTGCTGCTGAGGAAGAAGTTCCTAGCGACTTGCATGGTGATGGTGCTTCCGCCCTGTCTTCGCTCACCCGTGAGCAGAAGCTGAATGGCGGCACGGAGAATGCCTTGGTAGTCTACGCCGGGATGTTGGAAAAAACGGTCGTCCTCGGCGGCGAGGAAGGCATTGATCATGATCGGCGGGATTTGATCGAAATCGAGTGGTTCTCGACGTTTCTCGCCAAACTCAGCAATGAGTAGGTGGTCGTTACTGTAGATTCGTAGGGGGACCTGTAGGCGGACATCTTTGAGTGTTTCAATGGATGGCAGCTTGGGTTCAAGGTAAAGATAGGCGCCAAAAAGGGTAACGGCACCTATCAATGACAGGCCGAATAAGAAGTAAACGAGGTATCTTAAGAGTCTGTAAAACGACTTCATGCGCTGGTTCACAGAATTAGTTTATCAGGGCAGACCAGAATGGTCCGTATGAAGGTCGATAGTCTAGCAAATAAAATGTGAGCATTATTAGCTCTTTTGTGAAAAAATGCCTTCACAAAAAAATCATTTGCTGCTATATAGTTACTTACTCTATTTAAAGAGAATCCTAGTTAAGTTCTGCGGCATAAGGATTGTTTAGGTAACCGCATGTCACTATTCGGAAGAAAAAAACCGCCTTTGATAGGCATAGATATAAGCTCTACAGCTATCAAGTTGCTGGAGTTGTCCAAAGCTACGGGGCGTAATGGCGCGAGCTACCGGGTAGAGGCCTATGGGGTCGAACCCCTGTCAGGTAACGCTGTCGTCGAAAAGAATATCGCGGAAGTCGATGCTGTTGGTGAGGCGATCCGCGCGGCGGTTCGGCGATCCGGCTCCAGGGCCAAGCATGCAGCGGTAGCGGTATCAGGTTCTGCTGTCATTACCAAGGTCATCTCGATGCCGGCGGCCCTTTCCGACCAGGAGCTGGAAAGCCAAATTCAGCTTGAAGCCGATCAATACATCCCCTATCCCCTGGAAGAGGTCAACCTCGATTTTGAGGTCATCGGCCCTTCTGAGAAAAATGCCGAATTGGTCGATGTGCTGCTGGCCGCATCCCGTAGCGAAAATGTCGACGATCGTGTCGCCGCACTGGAGCTGGCCGGACTCTCCGCCTCGATCGTGGATGTCGAGGCCTATGCCATGGAGAATGCCTGCTCTCAATTGATGGATCAACTGCCTGAGCATGGTGAGGATCAGACGATCGCCATCGCAGACATTGGTGCCACCACAACTACCCTGAATGTCCTGCACAACAACAAGATTATCTATACCCGGGAACAGAATTTCGGTGGCAGGCAACTGACAGAGGAGATCCAGCGACGTTACGGCCTTTCCATCGAAGAGGCCGGCATGGCTAAACGGCAGGGTGGCCTGCCGGACAACTATGTGCCAGAGGTGCTGGATCCGTTCAAAGAGGCCATGGCGCAACAGGTCAGCCGGTCGTTGCAGTTCTTTTTCTCCTCAAGTTCTTATAACAGCGTTGATCACATCATCCTGGCTGGGGGCAGCTCATCCATACCCGGCGTCGACGATCTGATTGAGGAGAAGTTGGGGACCCCGGCATCGGTAGCGAATCCGTTTGCCAATATGTCGGTTTCGTCCAGAGTAAAGCCACAGGCGTTGAGTGCTGATGCACCGGCATTGATGATTGCCTGCGGTCTGGCATTGAGGAGTTTCGACTGATGGCGCGCATAAATCTACTCCCATGGCGTGAAGCGGAGCGCAAAGAGCGCCAGAAGGAATTCGGCTTGATGGTGCTGGCGGGGGCACTGGTAGCTGCCTTTATCGTATTCGGCGTGCATCAGCTCATCCAGAGCCAGATCGATGCCCAGAATACCCGTAACACCTATTTGCAGAAAGAGATCGCTGCTGTAGAGAAAGAGATCCGTGAAATACAGGATCTCGACAAAACCAAGCAAAATCTTCTGGCCAGGATGAATATCATCCAGGAATTGCAGAGTAGCAGACCGCAAATAGTGCATCTCTTCGATGAGGTGGTAACCTCGCTTCCTGATGGTGTTTTTCTCGATGAAATCCAACAGCAGGGGAACAGTGTCACATTTACCGGGCAGGCGCAGTCAAATGCGCGCGTCTCATCCATGATGCGTAATATCGACGACTCTGAATGGCTGGAAAAACCCGCTTTGGTGTTTATCGAGAGTAAAGAGAAGACAGGCACCGGTTACAGCCAGTTTAAGCTGATGGTGAAGCAAACCTCCCAGAATGCGGAGGTGGAAGAATGAGCATTATCGACGATCTCAATGAACTCGATTTCAATAATGTCGGGATTTGGCCAACACCGATTAAACTCGTCGTTGTCGTATTGGCAGCGGTATTGGTCTTGGTTGCCGGTTATTACCTGATTGTCGAGGATGACATAGCAAGCTTGGAAGGTGTGCAGAAAGAGGAGCAGAAACTACGTGCGGATTTCGCCAAAAAACAGAGAAAGGCAGCGAACCTTGATGCCTATCGAAAACAGCTGGAAGAGATGAAGCAGTCTTTCGGTACCATGTTGAGACAGTTGCCTGACAAGACGGAAGTGGCCGAGTTGTTGGTTGATGTGTCCCAGACTGGGTTGGCGTCCGGACTTGAATTCGAGCTCTTCAAGCCGCTGGATGAGGTACCGAGAGAGTTCTATGCAGAACTGCCGATACAGGTCAAGGTGACTGGACAATATCACGAATTTGGCCATTTTATCAGTGGGTTGGCTGCTTTGCCGCGAATTGTGACGATCCACGATATCAAGATAAGCAGGACATCCAAAGAGGATGCAAACGCCGATCTGTTGCTTGAAGCGAAAGCAAAAACATATCGCTACCTCGATGAAGAGGAAGAAGGTCAATGAGTATGCGTATCCTCAACGACAGAATCCTGGTACTGGTTTCCCTTGTGGCTGTCACCGCCCTGTCCGGGTGTGCAAATCCTAATCTTGATGAGTTAAACGGTTTTGTTACGGAGCAAAAATCTAAGCCACCGGAACGTATAGAGCCGCTACCCGAGATCAAGCAGATAGAGACATTCATCTACTCCGATACGGGGCGCCGAAATCCGTTTCTTGATGTCTACGGTGATCAGTCAGAAACGGCGAGCGTTGCAGGGAGTGGGATCAGTCCTGATTTCAATCGGCGTAAAGAGGAGCTTGAGAGCTATCCGTTGGACTCTATTCGGATGGTAGGAACACTGGAGCAAGTCGGGGCCACATGGGGATTGGTGAAGACCAAGGAAGGGACTGTACACAAAGTTAAAAGCGGCAACTATATGGGCCAAAATCATGGTCGTATCCTGCTGATTTCTGAAGACAGAATCGAATTGACTGAGATAGTACAGGATGGTTCTGGTGGGTATATTGAGCGTCAGGCTTCGCTAGCGTTGGCGGAATAGTCAAGAGGAATTCGAGATGAGGGGTTTGCCAATGGCACTCAGACACAATTGGAAAAGTCATTCAGAAATGAGAGCAGCCAGGAGCATGAGGTTCAACGCCGCTATATTGCTCTTGACCCTATGGTGCGCACCGCTGATTGCTTATGCTGAGGCATCTCTCAAATCCATAGAGTTCTCAGCGCTGCCCGGTGATAGGGTTCAAATCTCATTGGGTCTGTCCGCGCCAGTGGATGATCCGGTCAGTTTCACGACTGAAAATCCGGCTCGAATCTCGCTCGACTTTACCGGTGTCAGCAACGACCTGGAATATAAAACCAAGGTTATCGGTGTAGGACCTGCCCACAGCGTTACCGCATTACAGGCGGGTAACCGGACCAGGGTTGTTATCAATCTCACTTCACTAGTGGGATATAATACAGAGGTGCAGGGTTCGGATGTACTGGTCACTCTCGATGTGAGCAATAAGGGGATCGGATCGGGTACGATCACAAAAGCTCCCTCATCTGTCATGCCATCCAGCGGTGGGGCATCAGAGATTCGTACCGACGGTTACGGTATCACCAATATCGATTTTCGACGGGGTGAAGCGGGCGAAGGGCGGGTGATGGTCACATTGACCAATCCCTCAACACCGGTGGATGTTCGGGAAGAGGGCGGCAAGATCGTCGTCGAGGCCTTTAAGACCGAAATCGACGCCTCTCTGGTGCAATCCCTGGATGTTATGGATTTCGCCACACCGATTACCAAGGTAGAGACCAAGCCGGTTGGGGAAAACGTAAGGATCGAGATTTCACCGACCGGTGAGTATGATTACCTGGCATATCAGGCCAACGAGGTGTTTACTGTTGAAGTAAGATCGCTGACGCGTCAGGAAAAAGAGGCCCTGCAAAAAGAGCGCCTGATATTTACGGGTGAGAGGCTCTCGCTCAACTTCCAGGATATTGAAGTCCGTGCTGTCTTGCAATTGCTCGCGGACTTTACCGGTTTGAATCTTGTGACCAGCGACACTGTCGGAGGCCGAATAACCCTGCGCTTGAAAAATGTTCCCTGGGATCAGGCGCTCGATATTATCTTGAAGTCCAAAGGTCTGACCAAGCGTCAAATTGATAATGTGATCATGGTGGCGCCGACGGAAGAGGTGGCGGCGCGGGAGCAGCTGGAGCTCGAATCGCAACAGAAAATCGAGGAGCTGGCGCCGTTGCGTTCCGATTTCATTCAGGTCAATTACGCCAAGGCAGAGGATCTTGCGGCACTGCTGAAAGCTGAGGAAAACCGTCTGATGTCAGATCGTGGCAATGTTACTGTCGACGTCCGCACGAATACCTTGCTTGTCCAGGATACAGTAGCCAAACTCGAAGATATCAGGCGCCTGTTGCAGCGACTCGATATTCCTGTCAGACAGGTACTTATTGAATCGAGAATAGTGATTGCCAACAACGACTTTGCAAAGGACCTGGGAGTAAGATTCGGTGCCAACTTTGATGGCTCATTTGGCGATAACTTTACCCTCACGGCAGGTGCATTACCCGGGCACATCGATAATACCTTCGGTATTGCTCCTGGAATAGAAATTAACAGTGACGGGGAGAATCAAGAGGGATTGATGGTCAATTTGCCTGTTACCGCACCATCAGGTGGATTGAATTTCCTGGTGGGTAAAGTAGGTACCTATCTGCTCCAGCTCGAGCTGACCGCCATGCAGACTGAGGGCCGGGGTGAACTGGTATCAAGTCCCCGGGTAATAACGTCGGATCAAACTCAAGCCACGATAAAACAAGGTGTTGAAATTCCTTATCAGGAAGCAACATCCAGCGGTGCAACAAAGATAGCGTTTAAAGAGGCTCTGCTTAAACTTGATGTAACTCCCCATATCACACCGGATGACAGAGTTAGAATGGATCTGGTCATTAATAAAGACAACCCGGATTTTTCCAGGGCTGTTTTGGGTGTTCCCCCCATCGATACGAGGGAGATTGAGACCACTGTACTGGTGGATAACGGTGAAACTGTCGTGCTGGGCGGTGTTTTCGAAAGAAATAAAACGAATAATACGGAGAAGGTCCCGTTCTTTGGGGATATTCCTTATGCGGGCGTCCTTTTCAGACGGAATGAAAGAATAGACAACAACAATGAGCTGTTGATATTCGTTACACCTAAGATACTCAAGGAGACATTGACAGTTCGCTGATAGTCTTTCGAGATCAATCATCAAGGCGCACCAGGCGGTGCGCCTTTTTTTATTTGGAGTAATTGTAACTGTTTGAGATACTTCGCTATATACTCAATGTGTCCCATCGCCTGGAAGGCTTGACTGCATACACGCAGTTTAGTTGTTTATGACGAGATAATTAAACTATGGGCAGTGCAGCTTCCCCTGAACAAGATAATATCTGTTTTAAGCGGTCTTATAACGTTGAAGTCTGCATCAGGTAAACTATGCGTATACAAAATCTCTTTCTAATCGGTCCAATGGGTGCGGGAAAAACCACTGTGGGCAGGCAGCTTGCAGAGTTTTTTCATAAGGATTTTGTCGATTCCGACCATGAGATTCAGCGCAGAACCGGTGTCGACATCCCAACGATTTTTGAATTTGAGGGTGAGAGTGGATTTCGTCATCGGGAGAGTGCCGTGATCGATGAATTGACTGCGCGAGAGGGGGTCGTGTTGGCTACGGGTGGCGGTGTTATCATGCGAGAACAGAATCGCAAACTGCTCTCGGCTCGAGGTGTTGTAGTCTATTTGCACTGCTCGGTCCGCCAGCAATACGAGCGTACCCATAGAGATAAAAACAGGCCGTTGCTGAGTACTCCCGATCCTAAGGGCAGGCTAAACGAGCTGATGGCAGTGCGGGACCCGCTCTACAGAGAGACAGCCGACATTGTCGTCAGTACCGAGGGGCGAAATACACAATCGGTCGTTCAGGATATCCGCAAACTGATTGAAAAGATGAAACATTGAAGTCAAAGACAGGATTAATGATATTGAGTAAATGCGAATCTAAACTGGATGTGGATCTTGGTGAAAGAAGCTATCCGATTTTCATCGGTGAGGGGATTTATGCCGATGCAAGCTATTACAGGAAATATATCTCGGGCAGCCAGGTTATGGTTGTCACCAATGAAACAATTGCCCCGCTCTACCTGGATAAGACAACAGAAGCCCTGTCAGACTATGAATTAAAGACCTGCATACTGCCTGATGGAGAGGAGTTCAAAACACTAGAGGTCCTTAACCGGATTTATACCGCACTTTTAAAAGGACATTTTACGAGAAGATCCACCTTGGTTGCCCTCGGCGGTGGCGTGATTGGCGATATGACCGGCTTCGCTGCTGCGACTTATCAGCGGGGCGTGGAATTTATTCAAGTTCCTACCACGCTGCTATCACAGGTCGATTCATCTGTCGGCGGCAAAACAGGTGTCAACCATCTCCTCGGAAAGAACATGATCGGTGCGTTCTACCAACCGCAGCTGGTGCTGGCGGATACTTCAACCCTGAATACGTTGGATGACAGACAACTCTCATCGGGACTGGCTGAGGTGATCAAATACGGTTTAATCGTCGATGCCGAGTTTTTTAGCTGGCTTGAGGAGAACATGGATGCTTTGCTTGCCCGTGATCCGGGGTCTCTTGCCTATGCCATTGAAAGATCCTGCAGGTGCAAAACTGATGTTGTTGAAGCCGATGAGAAAGAAGCGGGACAACGTGCTTTACTCAATTTAGGACACACATTTGGCCATGCCATAGAAACAGGTATGGGTTATGGCGAGTGGTTGCACGGCGAAGCTGTTGCGACAGGTATGTGTATGGCGGCGGACCTGTCGAGGCGAGAGGGGTGGATATCGGAGCAATCGTGCGACCGCATTTACCGATTGATAGAAAGGGCTAAACTTCCAATAGAGCCACCCGTTGAACTCTCGGTTGATCGGTTTCTTGAATTGATGGCAGTCGATAAAAAAGTATTGGATGGTCGTCTGCGACTGGTGCTCTTGAAAGAGATCGGCAGCTCTTTGGTAACGGATGATTTTAAGATGCATAATCTGAATGAAACCTTGTCTCAATACGGTAGTTGATAGCCTCTTCAAGGGGGATTTCTGGCATGTCTGACGCCAATGATTTTTTTTCCACATCGGAAGTGAGCGCACGCCTTGATCTGGTGCGTCATTTAATAGAGAACAGTGAGTTGGTTCCGCTGGTCAGAGGACCATCCGGTATCGGTAAGACGTTACTTGCCACGAGGCTCCAGCAGTTGGCGCCGGAAAACTGGTCAGTGTGCCATTTTGATGCCGACCCCACCATGCAGCCAGAACGCCTGTTGGCAACCATCGCTCGATGTAGCGGATTGCCGGATATCGCCGGCGAATTGCTGCAACGACTCGTGGACAGGTTTGGAATATTGCGGAAACGGGGGCGGATTCCTGTATTGCTCGTGGATGATGCGCATATGTTGCCGCCAACGAGCCTGATTACATTGCTGCGTCTTTTCGAAAGACAACTGGACGGGGTGCGTCTGGTCAGTATTGTGTTGTTTGCTGATGAACAGATCGACCTGCTCCTTTCGACCCCTCAATTACAGGTTATGTCGCCCCAGGCGATCCAGGTCATCGACCTGCCGGTGATGACGCGCCAGGAGGCGGCGGCCTACATGCAGTTTCTGCTTAAGAATGAAGGTCTCTCGGAAAATCTGGCCTTGGATGATGTTAAGTTGAACCGAATATACAGGGAGACAAGGGGTAATCCCGGCCTGCTGGCCTCCGCAATCCTCAATGCGGTGGGTGAAAATGGCAATGATGAGAGAGAGGGTTCCTTTTTAAGCGGTTATAAAAAGCAGTTACTTATCGGTGGCCTGCCACTGTTGATTGTTGTGTTGCTGTTCATTTGGCTGATCTCTTCTCTTATTGAGCCTGAATCCGAGGCGCCCCCCGCCAGACAGGTTGAGAATAGGATCGAACCGCTGCCCGCTCCTGCAGCACTGCCTCAGTCGCAAATACAGATGCCTGAGGTGACTCAAACAGAAGCGGCCCCCGCCCCGGTGGTAGAGAGCGCAGCCGTACAAAACCTGGATGCGAAGTCTCAAGCCCCCGAAAAGACGATTGAATCAATTGATGAATCAGTAACGACCGCCAAGCTGGATGTTGTAACCGACTCAGTGGTGGAAAACAGCGCATCGCCATCCGCCGTTCCTGTACTGGAGGAGAGCACCGCAAGCGAAAACAGGGATGAGTTCGCGGCAGTGCAGGGAATTAAAGAAACGCCTGCAGAGATAGAAGTTGAATCTGAGCAGTTGGCAAAATCGGATCAGCCTATCGTTGCTGATATGGTTGAAACTAGTGACATGCAACACCAACCTGAGACGCCCGGTAGGCAGCCTGTTGCTGAAATCAACTCCCAGCCAGTCGCAGAGGGACGGATTACAGATAACGGCGTAGAATCCAAAACATCAGCGGAAACCCCTATCGCAGCGGTCGAGGAGCTGGTTGAGCCTTCTGGGTCAGCGGAAGAGGCGGGCGGGGATACTGCCGCAATATGGGTTATGTCGCGTTCAGCGGATAACTATACGTTACAGTTGATAGCGGTTGAAAACCTGGCTTCATTGCAACGTTATATCGATTCAAACAGTCTGACTGGTAAGACCCATACTCTTCAGATGACCCGAAATGGGAAGCCCTTGTATGCACTATTATGGGGCGAGTTTCCGGATCGTGTGAGTGCGCAAAAAGCTGTTTCTGCACTGCCGTCAAGGGTTCAGAAAACAGGTGTATGGGCGCGTAGCTTTGCATCACTGAAACAGTCAATGGCCCGATGATTGTATGATTTAGGTTCGTATTTTTATCCAGTTAAGCATTTTTTGCTGTGTTCTGAACGCCGCTGTTAATAAATCCGGCCAATTGTGCGTGATTTTAACTGCTTGATATTATTGCAATTGTCTGCAAGTCTGGCGGTCATGGTGATCTAGGTTGATTGTGATACGCCTGGATCGATCCTTTAACGGCCGTGATCCGATTCAGAACTAGCTTGAGAGGAGATTCTCAAGTATCCTACGATGTTCTGTGTCTTCGAGTGCTTCGACCGCGACTGCTCCACACTCCTTCAGGATTATGACCGGTCGAGGCCACTTGATGTAAGCCAGCGACCTGACGGGTTGCTGTGTACTCCTTGATCAGGTTATTGCATAACCCTCGGTGCGGTGTCGGCCAAACTGGGGCGTGTTAAATGAGGTTTGCGTAATGAGCCATGGTGCTTTACCACCGAAACAGGGACTATATGATCCCGCCAATGAACATGACGCCTGTGGTGTTGGATTTGTTGCCAATATCAAAGGTGTGAAAAGCCACGATACGGTACGCCAGGGCCTGGAAATACTTGATCGCCTTACCCACCGTGGTGCTGTCGGGGCCGATCCAAAAGCTGGCGATGGGGCAGGTATACTGCTGCAGATTCCCGATGCCTTTTTCCGTGGTGTGGTTGATTTCGAGTTGCCGCCGGAAGGTGACTATGCCATTGGCATGGTTTTCTTACCGCAAAATGCAGCAAGCCGTGACGAGTGTGAAGAGACTATCGAGTCCTTCATCGCGAACGAAGGGCAACGACTGATCGGCTGGCGTGATGTGCCGGTCAAAAACAGTGGCTTGGGTGAAAGCGTTATTCCCACTGAGCCTGGGGTGCGACAGGTTTTCGTTGCCCGTGGCGATAATTGCAAAGATCAGGATGTCTTCGAGCGTAAGTTGTTTGTAATCCGCAAACAGATCGAGAATCGAATCAGGCAGGCTGAAATGGAGGGAGGTAGTAGCTTCTACTTCACTTCATTCTCATCCAGGACTCTGGTCTACAAGGGGATGCTTCTGGCAAACCAGGTCGGTGAATACTATCTCGATCTGCAGGATGAGCGCATGCAGTCGGCCCTGGCCCTGGTGCATCAGCGATTTTCCACCAACACCTTCCCGACCTGGGATCTGGCCCACCCATTTCGCATGATTGCGCACAATGGGGAGATCAATACCCTGCGCGGCAATGTCAACTGGATGCGAGCGCGTAAGAATTCCATGGCCTCCGAGGTCCTGGGTGAGGATCTGGAGAAGATCTGGCCATTGATCCCGGAGGGTCAATCCGACTCGGCCTGTTTCGACAATGCACTGGAGTTACTGGTTGCCGGCGGCTATTCGCTGGCCAATGCCATGATGATGCTGATCCCTGAAGCCTGGGGCGGCAACAAATTGATGGATAATCAGCGGCGTGCCTTCTATGAATTTCATGCTGCGTTGATGGAGCCCTGGGATGGCCCGGCAGCCGTGGCATTTACCGATGGCCGTCAGATTGGCGCAACCCTGGATCGCAACGGTCTGCGTCCCGCCCGTTACCTGATTACTGACGATGATCTGGTGGTTATGGCCTCCGAGATGGGTGTGCTGGACATACCGGAAGAGAAAATCGTAAAAAAATGGCGCCTGCAGCCGGGCAAGATGTTCCTCATCGACCTGGAACAGGGACGCATTATCGACGATGGCGAGATCAAAGCCGAGCTCGCCACCGCCAAACCCTATCAGGATTGGCTGGATCAAACCCAGATCCATCTCGATTCACTGCCCTCTGATGTGGCCCCGATGGCCCCTGATGACGAGGACCTGCTCGATGCACAGCAGGCCTTTGGCTATAGCCAGGAGGATATAAAATTTCTCCTGACACCGATGGTGTTGACGGGACAGGAGGCGACTGGTTCCATGGGGGCGGATAATCCACCTTCTGTACTTTCCCTGCGGGCCAAACACCTGTCGACCTATTTCAAGCAGAACTTTGCCCAGGTGACCAATCCGCCCATTGATCCGATCCGGGAAGAACTGGTGATGTCACTGGTCAGTCTGATCGGGCCCAGGCCGAATCTGTTGAATATGGCGGATGCCGGCGATCACATGCGATTGGAGGTCTCACAACCGGTGCTGACCAATGAGGATCTGGAGCGCATACGCCATATCGAAGACAACACCGGTGGCGCTTTCAGAACCAAAACCCTGAATATCGTCTATCCATCAATGAGCGGTGTCGAGGGGATGAAGCCGGCACTTACAAGGCTCTGTGAGATGGCAGAGCAGAACGTGCGAGAGGGTTACAATATCCTGATTCTGTCTGATCGCAGGGTGGATGCGGATAATATCGCCATACCGGCACTGCTAGCCACTTCGGCTGTGCATCATCACCTGATACGCAAAGGCCTGCGGACAGAATCGGGTCTGGTGATCGAAACCGGTTCAGCCCTGGAAGTACACCACTTCGCCACCCTGGCGGGTTATGGCGCAGAGGCAGTCAACCCCTACCTGGCCTTCGATACGATTCAGGCGCTGTTACCCTCCTTGAGCGAGCCGCTGGCGTTTGCCGAAGCCCAGAGACGCTATATCAAAGCGGTGGGCAAGGGTCTGAAAAAGGTCATGTCCAAGATGGGCATTTCAACCTATCAATCCTATTGCGGCGCGCAGATCTTTGATGCGGTGGGTCTTTCCAGCAACTTCATCGATGCCTATTTTACCGGTACCACAACGACTATCGAGGGTGCCGACCTGAATGAGATCGCCTCTGAGGCGGTCAAATGGCACGACAAGGCCTATGGCGATCAGCTGATATACAAGAAGCATCTCGATGTGGGTGGCGACTATGCCTACAGATTGCGGGGTGAAGATCACAACTGGACACCGGACACCATCGCAAAAATACAGCATGCGGTGCGCAGTAATGATTGGGACACCTATCAGTCCTTTGCCGATGCGATCAATAGCCAGAACGAGATTCTGTTGACGCTTAGGGGCCTTTTCGAGTTCAAGCGGGTGGAGCAGCCCCTGTCTCTGGACGAAGTGGAGCCTGCAAGCGAGATTGTCAAGCGATTCGCCACCGGCGCCATGTCCTTCGGCTCGATATCCTACGAGGCCCACTCGACCCTGGCCAAGGCGATGAACGCTATCGGCGGTAAATCCAATACCGGCGAGGGTGGTGAGGAACCGGAGCGTTTCAATCCTCTTGAGGACGGCAGCAGGAATCCCGAACGATCGGCCATCAAGCAGGTTGCATCCGGCCGATTCGGTGTGACCACCGAGTATCTTGTCAACTCGGATGATATCCAGATCAAGATGGCGCAGGGTGCCAAGCCTGGTGAAGGTGGGCAGCTACCAGGTCACAAGGTCAATCAGCAGATTGCCCGGGTGCGTCACTCCACGCCAGGGGTGGGCCTGATCTCACCGCCGCCTCACCACGATATCTATTCCATCGAGGATTTGGCACAGCTGATTCATGATCTGAAAAACGTTAATCCCAACGCGCGTATCTCGGTCAAGCTGGTCTCGGAGGTGGGCGTCGGAACCGTTGCCGCGGGTGTCTCCAAGGCCCATGCGGACCATGTGACGATTTCGGGTTATGACGGTGGCACCGGCGCCAGTCCGCTGACCTCGATCAAGCATGCCGGTTCGCCCTGGGAGATCGGCTTGGCTGAGACCCACCAGACTCTGGTGCTGAACAGGCTGCGTGGGCGCATTTCGGTTCAGGCTGACGGGGGTATGCGAACCGGCCGGGATGTGGTTGTCGCAGCCATGCTCGGGGCTGATGAGATCGGTTTCGCCACTGCGCCCTTGATTGCCGAGGGATGTCTGATGATGCGGAAATGTCATCTCAACACCTGTCCGGTGGGCATTGCCACCCAGGATCCGGAGTTACGCAAGCGTTTCACCGGCAAGCCTGAGCATGTCATCAACTACTTCTTCTTTGTCGCCGAAGAGGCACGCAGGCTGATGGCGGAACTCGGTTTCAGGACCTGGAATGAAATGGTTGGTCAGAGCGACCGCCTCGACATGCGTAAGGCGATCAATCATTGGAAAGCTAAGGGGCTCGACTACAGTCGTTTGCTGGCTAAACCGCAAGCGGGACCGGATGTTGCTCTGTTCAACTGCGAAACGCAGGATCATGGACTCGACAGGGCCATGGACCTTGAGCTGATCAAACGCGCTCAACCTGCCCTGGAAAAAGGTGAGGCTGTGAAGATTGAGATCGATATCCATAACTACAATCGAACCTTCGGCACCATGTTGTCTGGCAGGGTGGCGGAAAGGTACGGCCATAAAGGATTGCCGGATGACACGATCTATATCAAAGCCAGCGGTACGGCTGGACAATCCTTCGGTGCCTGGGCAGCCAAAGGTGTCACCATTGAGCTGGCCGGAGAAGGCAATGATTACGTGGGCAAGGGCCTCTCGGGTGGGCGCCTGGTAATCTATCCGCCGGAAAATGCCGGTATCGGCAAGGCGGAAGAGAATATCATCGTCGGTAATACCGTGCTCTATGGTGGCATCAGCGGTGAATGTTATTTCCGAGGTGTCGCCGGGGAGCGCTTCTGTGTACGCAACTCGGGTGTCACGGCGGTCATAGAAGGTGTCGGTGATCACGGTTGTGAATATATGACCGGCGGTGTGGTGGTCTGTCTCGGATCTACCGGTCGCAACTTTGCCGCGGGTATGTCCGGCGGTATCGCCTATGTGTTGGATGAAACAGGCGACTTCAGTGAACGCTGCAATATGGCACAGGTGGAACTGGAGCCGATCGAGGAGGAGGATGATGCCCTCGAAGCCCTGGATCACCAGGGGGGAGACCTGGAGAGCCACGGTCTGGTGGATCTCAGTCGTGATATGACACGCTATGATGCTTTGCGCCTGAAGCAGCTGATAGAACGCCATCTGCACTACACCAATTCGGAGGTTGCCAAGCGAATTCTCAATAACTGGGATAGCATGCTGCCGAAGTTTGTTAAGGTCATGCCGGTAGAGTATCGACGTGCATTGAAAGAGATGCAGGCACAACACGTCGATGCAACCGCCAGTCAGGGGAGTCATTAGAGATGGGGAAACCAACAGGTTTTAAAGAGATTGTTCGACAGGACAGGACTTATGCACCCGTAGCGGATCGTATCATCCACTACAATGAGTTCGTAATACCGCTGAGCGAGGAGAACGTCAGCCAGCAGGGTGCACGTTGCATGGACTGCGGCATTCCCTTTTGTCATGAAGGATGCCCGGTAAACAATATCATTCCCGACTGGAACGACCTGGTCTACCGTGGCGACTGGCGTGCAGCGATCGATGTCCTGCACAGCACCAATAACTTTCCTGAATTCACCGGGCGCATCTGTCCTGCACCCTGTGAAGCTGCCTGTACCCTGAACCTTGAAGATGAGCCAGTCACAATCAAGACCATCGAGTACAGCATTATCGAGAAGGCCTGGAGCGAGGGTTGGGTCAAGCCCCAGATCGCCGATCACAAAAGCGGCAAGCGTATTGCGGTTGTCGGGTCCGGGCCGGCAGGGATGGCCGCTGCGCAGCAGCTCGCCAGGGCGGGACACGCAGTTGTGCTGTTTGAAAAACAGAACCGGATCGGCGGGCTGTTACGCTATGGCATCCCTGACTTCAAACTCGATAAAAAGGTGATCGATCGCCGTATGGCCCAGATGCGGACAGAAGGAGTCGAGTTCAAGACAAGCATCCATGTGGGTGTCGATATTCCCAGTAAACAGTTACTGGATGACTTTGATGCCATTCTGTTGACCGGTGGCTCCGAAAAGCCCCGTGACCTGCCGATGCCCGGGCGTGAATTGAATGGTGTTCATTTTGCGATGGATTTCCTGCGCAGTAATAGCCATCGTGTTCAGGGCGATAAGGTGGATAACTTCATCTCCGCAGAAGGCAAGCATGTTGTTGTCATCGGTGGCGGTGATACCGGGTCTGACTGTATCGGTACATCCAATCGGCATGGCGCGGCTTCGGTCACCCAGCTGGAGATTCTGCCGCAACCCCCTGAAAAGGAGAACAAGGGCACCACTTGGCCGAATTGGCCAAATAAAATGCGTACCTCAAGCTCTCAGGAAGAGGGGTGTGAGCGTATGTGGCAGGTTGCCACCAAGGCATTCCTCGATGACGGCGAAGGCAATCTTGCAGGCGTGCGATGCGTCAAGGTTGAATGGGAAAAGGATGAGAACGGCAGCTGGAAAATGAGTGAAGTCGCCGATTCCGAGTTCGAGCTTAAGGCTGATCTGGTGACCCTGGCAATGGGTTTTGTCCATCCGGTTCATGAAGGCATGATCGAAGAGCTGGGTGTGGAGCTGGATGGTCGTGGCAACATCAAGGCTGATACGGATGGTGCAAACGCCTATAAGACTTCCATCGACGGCGTGTTCGTTGCCGGTGATATGCGTCGCGGCCAATCCCTGGTGGTGTGGGCGATCCGGGAGGGACGCCAGGCTGCAAGAGCTGTGGATGAATATCTAATGGGTACCACCGATCTGCCGCGCTGGTAATGTCTAGGGCCGATTGGATGAGTGTTAACAGGCCCTAGCTGAAAACCGGTGTGAATGGCGCACACCGGGTTGCGAAATTTCGTGGAGAGCACTATGCCGAACAGAGAGAGCTCCGCTGCCGAGTCGAAGAAACAGACCTGCAACCCACTGGCTCCTTTGCCCCCGCTGGGCATGGATGCAGAGGCCATCTCATTCGATTTTCGCCGCTACTTCGCCCACACACTGGGACGAGACGATCACTGCACGTCCAGTCACTATCCCTATAAAGCCCTGGCGCTGGCGGTTCGGGACCGATTGATTGAGCGTTGGAAACGCACCCGTTCCACCTACGAGAACGACGACTGCAAACGTACCTTCTATCTCTCGCTGGAGTTTCTCATGGGGCGTACCCTGAGCAACGCAATACTCAATCTGGACGTCAGTGAAGAGGTCAACCGGGCATTTATCGACTTGGGTATCAATCTGGATGATATTCGCGGGAGTGAACCCGATGCCGGGCTCGGTAATGGTGGTCTGGGGCGTCTCGCCGCCTGTTTTCTCGACAGCTGCGCAACGCTTGAACTGCCAGTGCGGGGGTATGGGCTGCGTTATGAATATGGCATGTTCCGTCAGCACATTGCCAACGGCTATCAGATTGAGGATCCCGATCTCTGGCTGCGGGACGGCAACCCCTGGGAGCTTGAGCGTCCCGAGTATACACAACGTATAAAATTTTGCGGCCATACTGAACATATCAACGGTTCCGTACGTTGGGTCGATACCCAGGATGTGTTGGCAGTCCCCTATGACCTGCCGGTGCCCGGTTATCGCAACGGCACCGTCAATACCCTGCGCTTGTGGAAAGCGGCAGCCACGGATGAATTCAATCTGGAAGAGTTCAATGCCGGCAGTTATACCGAGGCGGTTGAGGCAAAGAATGATGCTGAGCACATTACCATGGTGCTCTACCCGAACGATGCCAGTGAGAATGGCAAGGAACTGAGGCTGCGTCAGCAGTACTTCCTGGCGTCCGCGAGTATTAAGGATGTCATCCGCGAGTGGAAGGAGAATCACGGCAGCTTCGATGATTTCGCCGACAAGAACTGTTTTCAGCTCAACGACACCCATCCCAGCGTCTCTGTTGCTGAATTGATGCGTCAACTGATGGACGAGCAAGGCCTGTCTTGGGATCAGGCCTGGATGATTACCGGCAGCACCATGGCCTATACCAACCATACGCTTCTGCCCGAGGCGCTTGAGCGCTGGCCGGTAAAGTTGTTCGAGTGTCTGCTGCCCAGGTTGCTGGAGATCATCTACGAAATCAATGCCCGCTTCCTCAGTGAGGTGGCCCTGCGCTGGCCGGGCGATACCGACCGCTTGCGGCGGATGTCGATCATCGAAGAGGGCCAGACGTCGATGGTGCGTATGGCCTATCTGGCCATCGTCGGCAGTTTCTCCGTCAATGGAGTTGCCGCGCTGCATACCGAGTTGTTGAAGCAGGGGCTGTTCCATGACTTCTACGAATTCTGGCCACAGCGCTTCAACAATAAAACCAACGGCGTCACCCCGAGGCGTTGGCTTGCCGCGTGCAACCCGGGTCTGCGCCGACTGCTCGATGAGACAGTAGGCAATGGTTGGATCTCTGATCTGCCGGCTCTCGAGCAGTTGGTAACCCATGCTGAGAATGTCTCATTCCAACGCAAGTGGCAGCAGGTGAAACGGGAGAACAAGCAGCGCCTGGCGGATTTGGTGAAGATCGATTGCAACGTGGGCTTTGACTGTGATGCCATGTTTGATGTGCAGGTGAAGCGTATCCATGAGTATAAACGCCAGTTACTGAATATCCTCCATGTCATCCACCTCTACAATCGTATCAAGGCGGGTGACACAAAAAACTGGACCAAGCGCTGTGTGCTGATCGGTGGTAAGGCGGCCCCCGGTTATCAAATGGCCAAACTTATCATCAAGCTTGTCAACAGTGTCGCCAGGGTGGTGAACAATGACTACCAGGTGGGAGATCTATTGAAGGTCGCTTTTCTACCCAATTACCGGGTTTCAGCGATGGAGGTGATCGCTCCGGGTAGCGACCTGTCGGAGCAGATCTCCACTGCCGGCAAAGAGGCGTCCGGTACCGGCAATATGAAGTTTATGATGAACGGCGCAGTGACAATCGGCACACTGGATGGTGCCAATATTGAGATCCTCGAAGAGGTCGGCGAATCCAACTTCATTCTATTTGGCCTTACCAGCGAGGAAGTGGAGGCAATGCGCCATCATTATATGCCCAACCGAATTATCGATCAGGACAGTGATTTTAAACGGGTGATGCAACTACTGGAGAGTGGCTACTTCAACCAGTTCGAGCCCGGTATTTTCGATCCTGTTATCGAGTCGATACGCAATCCCTACGATCCCTGGATGACGGCCGCTGATTTCCGTAGTTACATCGACGCTCAGGAAAAGGCGGCAAAAGCCTATCTCGACCAGAGGCAGTGGATCCGTATGAGCATAGTGAATAGCGCAAAGAGCGGCCGCTTCTCCACTGACCGAACAATCCAGGAGTACAATCGGGATATCTGGCGTTTGAATCAGACGTCGATTCCATCCGTTATTGAAGACGTACAGTGACTGAGTCCGGGCTGCCCTGCTGGATCTATCGTAGCCCCCGCAAGGATGAGATGTACCTGTACATCACCAGGGAAGATGATTTCTCCTGTGTGCCCGAAGCCCTGCTGCAGCGTTTCGGTAATCCAGTGCGGGTCATGGAGATAACCTTGACTGAGCAGCGAACGCTTGCTCGTGAGGATATTAGGTTGGTGATGGCCAATTTGATTTCCCAGGGTTTTCATCTTCAGATGCCCCCTAAGATGGACGTCGATCTCTACCTCGGGGATTGATTCGATCCGCTATCCTGAGTTGATACTTCGTAGTACCATAGTAGAGCGGAAATGGACTCAACGGATTATTTATAGGGAGATATGCCCGCTATGAAAAGCATCATTGCAGTTACCAGTTTTCTATTTTCTATATTATTCACATCACCATCATGGGCACTCAGTGCAGTTGAGTATAAAAACCTCGCCGATGGTATTTCATCAGACGAGATGATTGTCTACGAATCGACCGGTAAATTGCGCCACATTACGGTGTTTACAGATATTGATTGCGGTTACTGCAGAAAGCTACACAGCGAAGTGCCGGCATTGAATGCATCCGGTGTGGATGTTCGTTATGTCGCATACCCTCGTGCTGGAATTGGATCGGACAGCTTTAAAAAGTATGTCTCTGTATATTGCGCGGACAACCCGAAGAAGGCGCTGACTAACGCTAAGATGGGGATGCTGTTGAAACCGGCGGATTGTGATAATCCGGTGGAAGAAAACTACCGGTTTGGAAAAAGATTGGCAGTCAACGGCACACCAATGATAGTGATCGATGACGGTTCGGTCGTCAGCGGTTATTTGTCTGCGCGCAAGCTGTTACGCCGAATGAAGGTTGGCTACGTTTCGCCGCCAAAAGGGAGTGAAATGTTCCCGAAAGTTGCAGCAACACGCATTTCGCCAGAGCAGTATTTGATAATAAACGAGGCGCACCTGTACACCAGGCCGGATACACGTATGCAGTCGATGGGTACGATGCAACCCGATGTTGTGCACAAGTTCAGCTTGGAAATTGAAATAGATGGTGAACGATGGTTGGGTTTCAGAAAAGGTGGCAGTCAATACTACACACAAGCAAACAACCTGCGGCTGATTCCAAGTGTAGCGACACAGTCGATAAAATCGAAAAAGTATGCAGCGGTCAGACCAACGGCTTTGTATATTTCGCCGGACAAATCGGCTAAGAAAATGGCTGATATGCCGGCGAGGAGTTACTTTCGTTTCAATCTTGAGGTTAGGAACGAGAACGGACGATGGCTGGGTTTTAGTCGAAATGGAATAAAATATTATGCACCGGCTGCTGATCTCGAGGAGATATAATTAATCGAGTGTAAAAGTTCAGCGGGTCTGCTCGACAGGCCGCAGAATGCTTATCGGCGAAGAAAGTGATAAATACGCTATACATCTATTTGCTCGGCGTCGATCAAGAGGTCATCGACGATGACCCGTATCCTGGCGCCGCGTTCGGCGGCACTGAGCAGGTGTTCGCTGGCCAAGGTCCCGATATTGTCGGTGCTCCAGATAAAATATTGAACATCGATGGATTTATCAGCAGCTTCTGTAAGCCATGCCCTTGTTAAAAGGGATTCTTCTCTTTTCTCCAGGACGCAAACCGCGCTTTTGCCGGGATGCTGCTTTGCAGCCTGAGTCATGATATCCAAAATACCGGCTTGCACGAATGATGTCTGCAGGACCAGTAACAGAAAGCCAAGTAGCCGAGAGCTGGACAGTCAAGGGTATTGTAAAATCTGTTTGAGTTTAAATACCATCCCTGTTATCGCACTGTTTTTAGAATCGACCTCAATCAAAATACCATCAATAGTGCGGTGGAGGAGGTTCAGTCTCACCAGGTTGCAGCGGTGATGGTTCCAGCGCCTGCAGGCGTTGACGTAGTGTCTCTACGGTTCTGTCGAGGGAATCGATGGTGCGTTGTTGCTCGATAAGGGTTTCACTGAGGGTATGTATGGCCTGTTCCTGAAAAGCCATACGACTCTCCAGGTCGATAATGCGGTCGTTCATCTTTGCCTATCTTGGGTAGCGGTCGTCGAGATTGGCCGGGCAGAGCACATTCCGCATGATACCGATCAGCTCCAGTAGCTGATGGTTGCGAATGCGGTAGTAGATGCGGTTAGCCTCTTTGCGCGATACCACGATGTTTTTGTTTCGCAACTGTTCAAGATGTTGAGAGATATTGCTCTGTGACGTACCGGTACGTTCTACGATTTCGCCGACCGAGAGCTCATTCTCCCCCAGCGAGCAGAGAATCTTCCACCGCAACGGATGGGCCATGGCCTTGAGGGCATTGGCGGTGAGCGATGTATCTTCTTCATCGGTCAGGTGTGGGTCGATTGGCTCGTTCATTGTTTCAAGCTCCTTAGGATGCGTTCTGCACGGCATCCATGTCGCGGATATAACCAGTCATATCCTTTGCGATACATATAATATGGCTGATATTTCCCGTACTGTCTTTAACCGCGGTACGAGAGAAGAGAATCGGAACACGCCGACCGTCCTTGGCGATGAAACTTGCCTCGATTCGGCTCAGGGCTCCGGTTCGTATCAATGCCTCCAGCCAGGTGCCGAAGAAGGCGCCCGCCTGCTCCTCTGCCTCCTCTTCGAAAACATCGCCGATCGACATTCGCAGTAAATCCGCCTCGCTGTAGTCAAGCATCTTGCAGGCGGTCGGGTTGACGGATTCGATCTCGCCCTCGGGATTGAGCACCAGCAGCGCCTCACCCATATAGGTTATGATATTTTCGAGGTGTTGTTTGGCGGCAGCCAGTTCTGCGGTTCTTTCCGCCACCTTTTGTTCCAGGATTTTGTTGAGCTCCCGTTCTTTTTCGATGAGTCTGAAATAGGTGCTGATCTTATTCAGCAATTGGTTGTCATCGATGGGTTTCAGCAGATAGTCGACACCACCTACCTCATAACCCTTGAGCTGGAACTCTTCGGTCTTGAATGCGGCAGTAAGGAAGATGATTGGGATGTCTTTGGTCTTTTTACGGATTTTCAGCATCGATGCGGTCTGAAAACCGTCCATCTCCGGCATCTGTACATCCAGAATGATAAGGTCGATACCGGGTTCCCTGACAGCGATGTCGAGAGCCTGTTGACCCGATGTGGCCTCCAGGATCTCCACGTCCATGTAGCGCTCAACCAGCGTACGCAGGGTGAACAGGTTGTGCGCGTGGTCATCCACGATCAGGAGTTTGAAACCGGCGTATCTCTTCATTCTGTCTCTATATGCACACTAATAAGTGCCTGCAGTTTCTCCGGGGAGACCGGCTTGGTTAAAACTTCATCTGCTCCGGCATCCAGGCACAGGCTGCGGTCTTCCGCCGCATTCTTCGCGCTTAATACGATCACTTTGAGTGTATCGAGCTTCATCTTGTTGCGTATATGCCTGATCGTATCATAGCCATCCTGCTCCAGCATCATGATGTCCATCAAGACAATGTTGAAATCCGGATCATCTTTTAGGGTATCAATGGCCTCTTGGCCGTCACATGCGGCAGTCACCTCAAATCCCCAGCCCTCCAACAACGGTGTAAGTGTAAGCAGGCTCTGCAGATCACCATCCACGACCAGGACGCGTTGATCCGCAAAGGGTGTCTTCGATGGTTCCGTCATTGAAGTGATTGCCAGAGTAGGGATCCTTTCCTGCATCAGCTGCGGCTCCTCCGTCACCTGCAATTCGATCTGATGGGAAGAGAGCGCGCTGTGATCGAGCTCCAGCGGCAGGCACAGGGTGAATCTGGCCCCGGATCCTTCTTCACTTTCCAGGCTTATCTCGCCACCCAGCAGTTGAGCCAGCTCACGGCTGATACTCAGTCCCAGACCTGTACCGCCGAAACGCCGGCTGGTGGAGCCATCCGCCTGCTTGAACGCCTCGAAAATCAGCTCGTGCTTACTCGTGGGAATCCCGACACCGCTGTCTTCAACGGCAAAGCATAGGGGGTGAAGATCCACTTCAGGCTGCATAAAAACGCGCACCTTAGCCCCGCCTTGATGGGTGAATTTAAGCGCGTTGGAGAGGAAATTCTTCAGAATCTGACGAACTTTGTCCTGATCCGACAGGATGCTCTCCGGCAGCGAAGGTGCATATTCGAGGGAGAGCTGCAGGCCCTTGGCGTCGAATTGGGGTTTCACCATTTCGATGAGATCCGAAACCAGAGGCTTAATGGGGATCTGCTGCAGACTGATACTGGCTTTACCCGCCTCGATTCGCGACAGATCGAGGATGTTGTCGATCAGGGCCCGCAGATCGCGTCCGGCCTCATGAATGACCTGCAGCTGTCTCGTCTGTTCAGCGGACAGACGCTCGGGCGCCTCATTGAGCATCTTGGACAACAACAGGATGGAGTTGAGGGGGGTTCGCAGTTCATGGCTGACATTGGCCAGGAACTGGGATTTGTAGCGATTGGACTCTTCCAGTTGTCGTGCGTGCTGGCGTTGCGCTCCGGCCTGTTTTGAATGATGCTCCGCAAGTTCTGTCAGCTGCTGCCCCAGCTGTTTTATCTCCTGCGACCCCTTCCAGTTAAACGCTACCGCTTCATCCTCGCGCAGGACCCGCCCCACACCATCACGTAGCTTTTGACCGAACTGTTCTGCACGCATGGCGATAAATCGGGCAACGATGAACAGGATAACCAAGGCAATGACTACGATAGTCATGACGCGAATGATCAGAACATTGCGGAACTTGTGCAGGGGTGAGGGATCGACTGGACGACCAACCCATAAGGGACCGGAACCTTCGGTGCTGAAGAGCGGAACCCAGATTACCTGCCTGCCCTGACCGCCTTCCCAGAGTGCCAGGCTGTTCTTGTCGAAGATTGCCTGCAGGCCGGAGAAGTCCTCAAATGCGCGTTGTTCGGCGCTTCCCTTGAGACGTTCATCCAGGTAAGCGCCATCATTGGTGACCCAAAGTGTGTTGCGGTAGGCGCTGGCCATACCCCCTACGTCGATATTGACCACCACGGCACCCAATGGAACCACTCGCTCCTGACGGTCGGGCCCGATTATCGGACTGATCATCCGCAAGGTCATGAATCGCCTGGGATCTAAATGGGATACATTAGGGTTAAGACTGATTTTACTGACTGCGACCCGTCCATACTCCTGCAGAATATTGTGTTGAAAAAAATCCCTGGATGGCATGTCCGGTTTTTTGATTGTCGGTTCCCACTGTTGAGTCCGGGCATTCAACTCCAGCCAGAAGCGGGGATTGCCATCAAGATCGAGAAAAAGGATCTGAAATATATCGAGATGGTCGCGAAGGATCTGGTTGATCCAGTTGGTGTAGCGCACCCGTGCGTGATCGATCTGCTCCTGTCCCTCTTCCAAGTCGCGTTGTCCCAGGATGAGACCAGGTTCGGGGAGTTTCGCCAGTAGTCGCAACATCTCGTGACGGCTTGCAAGATGCTCATCGAGATCGCGGAAATCCGCACGCAGATTCTGCAGATAGGCCTTGTGATAGAAAAATTCGAGGCGATCCAGGACAAATGGCAGATTCGTCATTACCATCGCGGTCAAAGGTGCGAAACCAAAGAGAAACAGCAGTATCAGAATCTGAGTGCGAATTTTCACGTGTACGTCATGTTCAGCTGCTAACCACTTAGGGCCTGTTAACAGGCCCTAAGTGATCTTCTTCACCTTCTCCAGTACCTGGGTTGCGTGACCTTTCGGTTTCACATCATACAGCGCCTCTCTTATGATACCCGCTTTGTCGATGATAAACGTCGAGCGTAGGATGCCCATTCTTTTCTCGCCGTTTTTCTCCTTTTCCCGCCAGACATCATAGTCGTTGCATACCTCGCCCTCGGTATCCGCCAGCAACTGCACGGTGAGACCGTGTTTATCGCGGAATGCGGCATGGCTGACGCAGTTGTCCCGACTGATGCCGATCACCTGTGTATCCAGCGCGGAAAACTCATCCATCAGGTCCGAGAGTTCCAATGCCTCAATGGTACAACCGGTGGTATCGTCTTTCGGATAGAAATAGATCACCAGGTTCTGGTTACCGAAAAAATCATTGGAATTGATGATATGCATGTCAGCGTCCGGTAACTCAAAGGGTGGTGCTTTATCTCCAGGATTGAGCATCTATTTTTCCTCTGTTTTATGTTGGTCGTTATATCTGTGTCCTGGCTGGTGTGCCGCTATAGCCCCGCTGTCAGCCGGATGGACATAATGGCAAGATAGTTGACTCCATGGAGCTGGGTCAACTACCGGTATGCAATGACCTGCAGCAGCTTGAGGGTATACTGGCTGGACGACCGATCAGTCGCTGTTCTCTGACTGCCCCTTTTTTATCCAAAGGCGGTGCAAATGGCTTGTTCGACGAGGCACAGGAGGCTTTAATCGGCGCAGTGTCAAGGCGCATTAAAGTGAATCCTGCAGGTTAATTTCGGTAAACCCATTAACGCGAACGGTAGGAAAAATCGCTGATTCATAGCATAATGTTAGATTAAGGTAGGTCCTTGATTCCTTGAGCCATTCAAATAACCAAATATTTTGTGGTTATTGTTTCGTTAGTGTGTGGCGGTTTACCTGCACAAGCAAGGAAGCACCGAAATCAGAGAAGGCTAATCCACATGTACGATGACTTTTACAAGCTTGACGGAAAACCATTCCAGCTTACGCCGGACCATAAATTCTTCTTCAACAGTAAGGGACATAATCGTGCCATGGCCTATTTGCGTTACGGTCTTGAGCAGGGAGAGGGGTTTATCGTCATCACGGGGGGCATAGGTACCGGCAAGACCACTCTGGTACGCAATTTGTTCGATGAATTGAGCAACATGAATGTCATGGCCGCCCAATTGGTTACCACCCAGGTCGATCCGGACGATATGTTGCGTATGGTCTGTGCCTCTTTTGGTCTGGCTCATGAGGGGCTCAACAAGGCTACCCTGCTGCATAATCTGGAGGCCATAGCACGCGCCCGGCATGCAGAAGGAAAGCAGATGTTGCTGGTGGTGGATGAGGCACAGAACCTGCCACCCCGATCGGTCGAGGAGTTGCGCATGCTCTCCAACTTCCAGGTCAACAACAAGGCCTTGGTACAGACCTTTCTCCTGGGTCAGGAGGAGTTCAAACGCACCCTGCAGAGTCCGGGAATGGAACAGGTCAGACAACGTATTATCGCCTCCTACCACCTGGATCCGTTGAGCGCAGAAGAGACGGCAAAGTATATCCTGCATCGACTGCAACTGGTCGGCTGGAAGGAGGATCCCACTTTTGCAGAGGGTGTTTTCCCGATGATTTTCGAGTTCACTGGCGGTGTGCCACGCCGGATCAATGCGATGTGCGACAGAATGATGCTGTATGGCTGTCTGGAAGAGCTCCATACCCTGGAGAAGGATGCTGTATTGTCGGTGATGCAGGAGCTGGAACAGGAGGTCAGTTTTGATCCTCCCGGTACCGAAGAGGCAGAGCAGTCACAACAGCTTGCATCCGTCTCCCCGCTGCATCCGACCGGAGGGGGGTTGAATGGTAATCAGGCGGCGGCAACCCAGCCCTCACCGCAGACCCTGGCCCATGCTGATGAACTGGTCTATCGGATACAAGACCTTGAAAAGGAGATCAGCAGTCTGAAAAAGACGCTGAGAAACGAGCAGAAGCTGCTGCGAAAGGCGATTCTGCTGCAGATGGATCTGGATGAGTATGAGGATCTTGATTAATCAGTGACGGGCAAGCCCGGTCTCAGTCCAGGGCGGGTCCGATCATTGCTTCGATAGGTTCGAATCCACGCGCCTCAAGGGCCTCGGCAATATCCTCCCAGCGATAGTCACGATTTGTCTCTTCTGCCTGGGCAATGATGCCTGTTGCGAAGCGGTATGCCTCATTGGTATCCAGATCCTTCGGGACCTTTACCAGCCGAATCTCATCAAAACGTGCACTGGGCAGAACCATATACTTTTCTTTCATATCTGTTCCATACGGTATGGTTATTGCGAACAATGTGCCACATAAATTCCTCATATACTAGGGTCTATTGGATGAGTGTTAACAGGCCCCGTCTGCGCATCGCTGTTGCAAACCGATTTATTACAACCAGAGAGTGGCGTAGAGATTGAGTGCCGCAAGCGAACAGAAAAACATCACTAGGCTGTAGTTTCCATGCCACTTCAGGCTTGCCAGCCCGTGTTGGCCGTATCGACCCTGCATCGAAAGATTGATGCCGGAAAACGGACTGCATGCGACACCGACCGCCCAGGCAGACAGGAAGGTCATCGCCAGCAGTGTACCGTCGGGCTGTAGCGGTGCCAGTAGGGTGCCGAGCGCTGCGATATTTATCACCGGATGAACGCCGACGATCGACGTAATCAGCATAAACAGCAGTGTCATGCTGGCCTCCAGGCCGCCGAATTGACTGAATGGCAACCAGCCACCGAATCCCTGAAAAAGTGCGCTCAGGCCAGCAGCCATGACATTGGCGGCCAGGAACAGGCACAGTTCATTGTGCATTGTGGGTATGTCATGGGTGATGTGTCGTTGCAGTTGGAGTAACGGTTGTTGACGGACGCTCACGATTAACAGTGCCAGCGTCGGGCTCAACAGGCAGATGATGCCGAGAATATGCCACTCAGGCCGTATCTGATGTATCAGCAATATTGCCAGTGCCAATACCGCGGGAAGCGCCAATGTCGAGGGGTGCATGGGATAACCGACAAACTCCCTGGGATGCCGTCTGCTGTAGCCGGTGATCATAAGTGCGATAATCGCGAGCGGCATCCCCATCAGCCAGATGCGTTCCAGTCTGGCGCCTGGGGCGTAGGTCATGGCCGCTGCCATTGCGGCAAAAAAGGGTGACCAGAATGCGGCGGCGGAAAATCCGCGAGTCAGTACAATGATCTGCTCGCGGTCAAGTCCCGTTTTACCCCGCAGGCGGTCTCCTATGATGAAGACCGAGGAGAGGTTGATGACGGCGCCAAACAGATGAACCCCAAACAGGGTTGACCATACCGCTCTCTTCCCCTGCGGCATTACCCTCTCCGGGTTATTGTCAGGGCGGGTGATCAGGCGAAGAAAGCTGACAGCGGCCAGCATCGACAGCAGTTGAGCGTTGCCGTAAAGCATCATCGCCCAGTCGGGTGTCAGATGTTGTGTCAATCCCCAAACAAGTCCTATTGAACCGACGCTGATGAGGATGACAACCTGGCGACGGGTATGGGTAGGCAGTTCAGGCCAAAGGAGAAACCCCGCAGACCAGGTAAACAGGCCAGCCCAGCTGTTGGTAAGTTGAGGCCAGAGGGTATTGACTGCCGTACAGATAACAGCCGCCAGCAGCAGCCATCCGGCGGTAGAGCGATAACTCCTCATAAAATAAAGGCGAGGGCGATGGGAATCACGATCAAGCTTGCCAGATTGCCGAATGCAACCATCGCAGCGACTTCCTGTGGAGATTGATGGTAACTCTCAGCCAGCAGATAGTTCATCACCGCGGGGGGCAGAATACTGAATAGTAACAAGATATCGCGCATCTGTTCATTGGGTTGCAACCAGATGATGGCTACCCATGCGCCTATCAGACCGCTTAGGGGACAAAGCAAGGCGCCTGACAACCCTGCCTTCCAGTAACGTAGTTCGATATGGATCAAGCGAACCCCAAGTGAGACTAGCATCAAGGGTATCGCCACCTCTGAAAGCATGACCAGACCAGGCATGAGTATGCTCGGTGTATGCCAGTCGAAGGCATAGGCCATAATACCCGCCAGGGTAGCCAGGAAAACCGGATTGCGTAGCAGTTCGGTGGGGTGAACCCGGCCACTGACCAGCCAGATTCCGAGACTGAAATGGAGGCTTGTGGAAACCACAAAGGCTACAACCGCCAGGGGCAGCAGCTGATCACCAAAAGCCAGCGCCGCCAGGGGGAGTCCAAGATTACCGGCATTGTTGAACATCATGGAGGGTAACAACACCCTTGGTCGCATACCGAGGAGGCGGGTCAAGGGTAAGGAAATGATACCGGAGACGATGATGATCATGAGTGCGCCCCAGGCTATGGTCTTCCATTCCTGAGTGTCGGGGATCTTCTCTGACAGGACATAGAACAACAGAGCGGGCACGAACAACTGCATATTGATACGATTGACCGAGAGGATGTCGGACCCGCAGAGGCGACCATAGATATAGCCAAGCAGAGCTATGCCGAATACCGGCAGTGTCACCTGTAGGATCTGTAGGAATAGCGAAGAATGCATGAGTGTTTGTTATTGCCCGGCTTCCAGGCTGTTTGGACTCAAGGCCCTCACTGTTGAATCAGTCGTCTATTCCTGCTCTCGCTTTTTCAAACGATAGGCTAATTGCGGACGGGTGATGCCTAAGATGCGTGCCGCTTGGCTCAGATTGCCATTGGCTTTCTTTACCGCCGTCTCCAGCAACAGTGTCTCCATCTCTTCGAGACTGGTCGATTGGTCTATCACCTGACTGGCAAGCGATTCAACGTCTCCGCCATCCTTTTCGTTTGAGTTGTTGAACAGCGGGACTTCCGGACTCATGCTGAGACATGGAAACAGGTCTTTGAGATCGATTGCGTCCCCCGTGGTGACAATGATAACCCCACGTTCGATCATATTTTCCAGCTCCCGGATATTACCCGGCCAGTCGTAGTCCTTAAGCGCTTCTAGCGCCTTTTCAGTGATATCGCTGACCCGCTTGCCATGCCGGGCGGTGTACTTTTCAAGAAAACGGGTCACCAGCAGTTCGATATCGTCCTTGCGATCACGAAGCGGTGGGATAATAACCGGATAGATATTTAAGCGATAGTAGAGATCGGAGCGGAATCGCCCGTCAGACACCGCCTCCTGCAGATCCACATTTGTAGCGGCTACGACCCGTACGTCGACCTTGCGGGTTCGGGTATCACCCACCCTTTCTATCTCCCCTTCCTGCAGCACACGCAGAAGCTTGGCCTGTGCGTTCATTGAGAGTTCACCCACTTCGTCGAGGAAAAGCGTACCGCCATGCGCACGTTCGAAACGCCCGGGACGCGACTGCTGAGCGCCGGTATAGGCTCCCTTCTCCACGCCGAATAGTTCCGATTCGATCAATTCATCCGGGATTGTCGCGCAGTTGATGGCAATGAATGGGTTTTTTTCCAATGGGCTGATACTGTGGAGCGCACGGGCGAACATCTCCTTGCCGACGCCTGTTTCACCAAGCAGCAACACGGTGACATGACTGTCAGCCACCTTGCGCAACATATCGCAGGCTTGTATGAAGGGTTGAGATGCCCCCACCATGTCGCCAATGCCTGTCTCCTCCTGCAGCGAGTCACGTAGATGGTTGACCTCATCCTGTAGCGCCAACAGCTGCTCCGCCATCGGATCCGGACGGTAGTAACGACGCTCCTCTTCGGCGTTATCCCACTCTTCGATGGGCCTGCCGATGATGCGGCAGTGGCGATCGCCTTTGGCGCGGCAGTCAACCTCGCGATAGGCGATGAAACGGCCCATAATCTCACTGGTATACCCTGAGGCGTAACCGATCTGGGTCCAGCAGACAGGATCGTGATGAATGCCGAAAAGCTTTAAATGCTCTTCGGCCTCATGGGAGTTCTCCCAAAGAAATTCACCATAGAAGTGGCGCTGACGGATATCTATATCGACCTTAATGGGTTTTACGTGCACCACACCTTCCAGGGTGTGCAGACGAGGCCCCATCATCAACAGCTCTTCATCGGTGGATTCAGGTAACAGTTTACGGGCAAGCTCTGCATCCTTGGCGCCGGATGCGTAACCCATGCGGATGAGGACGCCTCTGGCCCGCTCCATACCCAATGTATCCATGAGTTCTTTGCGCAACGCTCCCATAGCATGGGTGTGCATCAATACCATGCGCTGATCGTTGAGCAGAATCGTGCCCGCATCGAATGACAGGTGCAGATTTCGGTCCTCCGAGGGTAGACCGGCAATGCTGATTTGGGATGACATATCTCCTCCAGCCGGTCTCTAGCTGCTTACCGGTATCTGTAGTGGCTAAGCCATCCTCCTTAATGGCTGGCTTGCTTATCTTTCTCGTGTCTGAGTTCTTATGATTCTTATAGTTTGGGTTGTTGTTTTTATCAAATCATAAAATGAAGCGGGCGTAAAACCAATCAATAAAAGATACGCGTTTTGTTTTTGCACTGCCATTGTGCAAAAGCAACATTTATCAAGATGCCATTTATTTATTTGGTTAAATGATCAAATTGGTGAATTAATTTTGATCTGATGGTGAAATCACCCATCCTCCAATAGCTGCAACAAATCTATAAAAACTCATTAAATTCAATGGCTAAGGTGTTTTGGCACAGATTCTGCCCTGTTTTGTTGACCAGCAATATGGCGGATTTTGCATCAACTGCGGATCGGCCGGGTTTGAGGAGGAAGTGATGGGAGATTATGTGCCGGACATCGGCAAAGCCTATATCCGGGTGACCGGTGAGCGGCTGCACAGGTTTGTTGAGTTCGAGTTTTCCATCAACGATGAAGACCTGACGGTTGAACTGATCCTCCCCTATGACGAGTTCAGGGCTTTCTGCGCGAAGCATCAAGCCACTCTAATACAACGTCCTGATGAGATTGGCAGTGTAGACGGGAACGACAGCCGTCCTGGCCTCTATCGAAATCCAACCCATCCGGATCTGAATCGATAGCTTTCTGGAGGAGCATTCTAACGATGAGTATCGATATAAAAACTGTGAATGTGGAGCCGAGGCGACAGACCTTTGCCCATGTTGCACGCCGTTTGGGTTCCGATGTACCGGCATCGCGTTATGAAGAGGGAGTGTACGATGTTCAGGCAACGACGCACTTCCACTATCGTCCCATATGGGGCCCGGAATATTGGACCTTCGATGAGGGGCGTACCGCAATCAGGATGCAGGACTGGTATCTCTTCAAGGATCCGCGACAGTTCTACTATGGCACCTATACCATCGCCCGCGCCAACATGCATCAGACTACGGAGCGCAACTTCGCCTTCGAGGAGAAGCGCGACATGCTGGCCAATATCGATCCCGCCTGGCGGGAGCTGATCGTCAGATATCTGATCCCGCTACTCCACTATGAGTGGGGCGCGAATATGAACGCCTGTTCCATCAGCGATGCCGGCTATGGTACTGCCATCACATCGGCGGCGATCTTTACCGCGGGGGATCGGCTGGGCATCGCGCAGATCCTCTCACGAATCGGTATCGTGCTTGGCAGTGGCAACGGTGAGCTGCTGGATGAGGCCAAAACACAGTGGATGGAGGCGGATGCCTGGCAGGGCGTGCGCAAAGCGGTGGAAGACAGCCTGGTACTGAAGGATTGGTTCGAGGCGCTGCTGGCCCAGTTCCTGGTCATGGACGGGTTGGTCTATCCCCTTGTCTACAACCACTTCGATACGCAAGGCCAGAAACACGGTGCGGCGGCCCTCTCCATGCTGTGTGAGTTCATGGTCGACTGGAGTGCCGAGCACAATCGCTGGGTGGATGCGGTCGTGAAGGTTGCAAGCAAGGAGTCGGATGAGAATCAGACCCAGCTTTCCCAATGGTACAGAGCATGGCGCGACACCATGACGGAGGCCCTGACGCCGTTGGCATCTATGGTGCTGGCCGATGGTGCTGAATCGGCAATCGCCGATGTGCGTGAACAACTGGATGTCCGGGCCGGTAAGCTCGGCCTGACTGTATAAGAGGAGACCGAGATGGCTGGAATCGTATCCATCACCCTGCAAAACAATGACGAGGCTCGTCCCGTGATCGAGTCCATTCTGCATGACAATCCCAGTGCAAGCGCCAACTACATGCCGGGTGCGGTCAAGATCGACTGTCCGGAGCGGTTGGTGGTGAAGGCCGGGTCGGTATCCGAGCGTATCGGCCGTGACTGGGACCCGCAGGAGATCCACCTCACCATCGTCTCCATGGGCGGCAGCCTGGATGAGGATGATGAAGAGCTGGTCCTCTCCTGGGGCGTGTAACACCGGAGGAGCAAGCTATGACACCCCAACGCAAAAAAAAGATGAACCTGAAGCAGCGCTATGCGCTGATGACTAGAGGTCTGGACTGGGAGACCAGTTACCAGAAGATGGACGATGTCTTTCCCTACGATACCTTCGAGGGGATCAAGATCACCGACTGGTCGAAGTGGGAGGATCCCTTTCGTCTGACGATGGATGCCTACTGGAAGTACCAGGGCGAGAAGGAGCGCAAGCTCTATGCGGTGCTCGACTCGTTTGCCCAGAACAACGGCCAGTTGGGTATCTCCGATGCCCGCTATGTGAATGCCATCAAGCTGTTTCTGACCGGTGTCACGCCGCTGGAGTACCAGGCCCATCGCCACTTCGCGCACCTGGGCCGGCATATTCGGGGAGTGGGTCCGAGGGTGGCGGCGCAGATGCAGTCCCTGGATGAGCTGCGCCATGCGCAGACCCAGATCCATACCATCAGTCACTACAACAAGTATTTCGACGGCTTCGCCGAATTCCCCCACATGCATGATCGTGTGTGGTATCTGTCTGTACCCAAGTCGTTCTTTGACGATGCCTGCAGTGCCGGTCCCTTCGAGTTCTTCACGGCAATCTCATTCGCCTTCGAGTATGTGCTGACCAACCTGCTGTTCGTCCCATTCATGTCCGGTGCCGCCTATAACGGCGATCTGGCCACGGTGACCTTCGGTTTCTCCGCCCAGTCGGATGAGGCGACCCACATGACTTTGGGCATCGAGGTGATCAAATTCATGCTGGAGCAGCATCCCGACAATCTGCCCATCGTGCAAAAGTGGGTGGACAAGTGGTTCTGGCGTGGCCACAAGATGCTGGGTCTGGTGGCGATGATGATGGATTATATGCTGCCCAAACGCATCATGTCCTGGAAGGAGGCCTGGGAGATCTACTTCACCGAGGCGGGCGGTGCGCTGTTCGAGGATCTCTCGCGCTACGGTCTTCGTGTGCCCAAGTATGCCGATATCGCTACCGACGAGGCGGAGCATATCTCTCACCAGAACTGGGCGATCTTCTATCAATACACCCAGGCAGCGGGTTTCCACACCTGGCTGCCCAGCGAAGAGGAGATGGCCTGGTTGTCGGAGAAGTATCCCAATACCTTCGATAAATACTACCGTCCACGCTTCGAGATGTGGCGGGAGATGGAGGCCAAGGGTGAGCGTTTCTACAACAATGCGCTGCCCCAGCTTTGCCAGACCTGCCAGATACCCATGGGCTACACGGAGCCTGGAGATCCGACCAGGATCGGGTTTCGCGACAGTGTTTATAAAGGCGATCGATACCATTTCTGTTCCGATGGCTGTAAGGACATCTTCGACAACGAGCCGGAGAAGTTCTCACAGGCCTGGTTGCCGGTACATCAGATCTTCCAGGGTAACTGCGGAGGCGCGGAACTGAGTGACGTCCTCAAGTGGTACCACATGGAAAACGGTACAGACAACATGGACTACACGGGTTCGCCGGACCAGAAACAGTGGGATGCCTGGCAGTCAGCGCGTAAGCGGGTGGCCGGTTAAAGCAACGATAGACGTCTTCCGATACCCGATTTCTATGGTCTGGACGGCGAAAGAAGATATTTACAAAGAGGAGAGAATCATGGCTGTTGTCGCCCGCAAACCCGGATACGCGGATGCTGTCGAGATCCGCGACAGAAAAGAGAATTTTCATGGTAACCAGGTGGTATATCTGCATTGGGAGGAGCATCTCAGTTTTTGTGCTGCAACCGCTTTTCCTTTGCCTCCCGATATGCCTTTCGGTGCGCTGGCCGAGCAACTGATACCGCAATACTACGGCATGCACCCCGACTTTGGGTTGATCGACTGGGATCGTGTGGAGTGGAAGATCAATGGTGAAGCGTCAACGCCTGATATGGGCAAGAGCCTCGCGGAGAACGGTGTCGATCATAAAACCCTTATCTGTTTTCGCACCCCTGGTCTGAATGGTTACAAGGGGTCCTGTTCATAACACACAGCAAGATCCGTATCAGATGAAAGCGGGTCATTAATATACAAATCATCACCGTGGTGATCCACGGTGTCCAGAGGAGGATTGAGTGATGGCGATTAAAGGCGTTTTACGTCCGGGACATATCTCTTTGCGTGTGCTGGATCTGGATGAGGCTCTTGTTCATTACAAGGACCGGCTGGGATTGTTGGAAACGGACCGGGACGATCAGGGCCGTGTTTACTTAAAAGGATGGGATGAACAGGACTGGTTCTCTGTTGTATTGCGTGAAGCGGATACGACCGGGATGGATTTTATGGGCTTCAAGGTTGATAGCAGGGAGACAATGGATGAGCTTGAGGGCAAGCTCAAGGCGTTCGGCTGCAATGTCGAGCGTGTGCCGGCCAATGAGCTGAATCACTGTGGCGAGCGGGTACGTTTCGATTCCCCCACCGGCCACATGTTCGAGCTGTATGCGGAAAAGGAAGTGAAAGGCACCGATATGGGGCGGGTCAATCCTGAGCCCTGGCCGGATAATCTCAAAGGCATGCAGGTACAGCGTTTCGATCACTGTCTGCTGTATGGCGATGATCTGGATGGCAGCATCAAAATGTTCAAAGAGGTATTGGGATTCAGTGAGTCGGAGAAAGTGATGGATGGAGAACTCCAACTGGCCTCCTTCCTCACCTGCGGTATGAAGGCACACGACCTGGCGCTAATCCGTCATCAGGATAAAGGCAAGCTTCATCATGCTTCATTCCTGCTCGGTTCCTGGGAAGAGGTATTAAGGGCCGCCGATATCATCGGCAAGCATAAGACCTCCATCGATATCGGTCCCACCCGGCATGGGATCACCCGTGGCAGAACCATCTATTTCTTCGATCCCTCAGGCAACCGCAATGAAGTCTTTCATGGCTCATATGACTGGTATCCTGACCATGAACCCATTACCTGGACAGCCGATGAGCTGGGCGGTGCGATTTTCTATCACGACCAGAAACTCAATGAACGTTTCCTCACTGTAGTAACCTGATCGATTATCAATATTGGCGCAATAAAGCCCCGTTCTTGGGGCTTTATTGTCGTTGTTGTAGAGGTTGCCACGGGGATCAACCGGAGTAGTCCGCTTTTACAAAATGCGGGCGCTTCATCATCATCGCACTCAGCAACCGGTGTAAATGTGGAAAAGGTCGCAGTGAATTCTATTCGCAGTGCAGTCGATTTTAATTCCCATGGGATCTATTGCTTGCGATTTGTGACATATCTACTCACTACTGCAAAAGCAAGAGCCGAATTTATCTCCTGAATCAGCCCTGTTTTTTTTTTCTGGCTGATCTACTATCAAATAAGATGAAGTCTTTTCTGAAAGGAGTTATTTAGTTAATAAACAGGGTCTTATATCAACAAGGATCCAATGATTATTGACCTGCCCATTTGCTCTTGAATCTGTGATGAACTTTAAAGCGCCAGGTCAACTCCTTGTCGGTATCATGCTGCTGCTTTTTTGCGGCATCTTGGCAGGAGGGGTGCCGCTAAGCGAAAAACGGATTCATCTGCTCTACTCCGACCATGCCGGATTCCCGACATCGCCTGCCGATAATGCATTGGAGTATGTAGTCGGCCTTGGCGCATACCGGGTTACAGAAGCACCCAAGGTGTTTCTGGACGTCAACGACGTCAAGCATGCCTTGATGCTGGAGGATCGGCCGCACAATACCGGTGTGGCTGAAACCCTCTCGTTCAGTAATACCATAGATTTTGGCAATCCCTATCGGACCTATTTTCTCTATACCCTGATAGGTCTGGGTGCCTTGTTGGTGCTTGTCTCCATATTGTTTCCATTAGTGAGAAAATATCGGCAACTTAACCGTGCGATCATAAAGCGCGAGCAGCAGTACCGTACTATCGTCGAGAACAGTCATGACGGTATCTTGCAGATCGACGGCGAGGGCAATACAGCCTTCGTCAACCACACCTTGGCGGATATGTTCGGATATAAAATCGACGAGATGATGGGCAGATCTTTTTATGACTTCATGGATCAAGAGGCGATCGAGATAGCCCGGGAAAACCTTCAACGGAGACAAAGAGGTATCGCTGAATCTCATGATTTCAGGTTTCGGCACAAAAAAGGACATGACATATGGACCCGAATGAATACAGGGCCCATTAAGGATCGCGATGGAAGGGTTATCGGCGCCCTTGCCATGGTCAGCGATATTACTGAGACGAGAAAGGAGAGGATACAATTAAAGGAGAGTGAGGAAAACTTCCGGCAGTTGACCCATGCCATTCGAGAGGTCTTTTGGCTGGGATCCCCGGATTGGCAAGAGGTTTACTACGTCAGTCCGGGCTATAAGTTGATGTGGGGCAGAAGTTGTCAGAGCCTGTATGACAATGCCGCCAGTTGGGTCGAGGCTTTGCCACGTGAGGATCTTGAACGTGTTGAGCGTTTTCTTGCAGAGCATTTACAGCAACCCTGGGAAGAACTGCACTTTCCTGAATATCGGGTGATTCGCCCGAACGGTGAGATATGCTGGGTGGATGCCAAGGCATTCGCCATTCACGATGAGTCGGGAAAACCCTATCGTGTCGCCGGTATTGCTGAGGATATCACGCAACGAAAAAACAACGAATTTAAGCTCAATCATCGCCTCGAACTTGAAAAGATGATTGCAAAGCAGGCTTCCATTTTACTGGATACCTCTATTGACGAGCTTGATCAGAGGCTGGCCAGCTTGTTGAAAGAGATTGGTCAATTTTCCAAGAGTGAGCGTGCCTATCTTTACCAGCTCGACAGTGATCTTGCCACCATGTCGAATACCCATGAGTGGTGCGCTGAAGGGGTGGCGGTTCAAACAGGGAAGCTGCAAAAGCTTCCCCTTTCCGATTTCGATTATATGCTGGAGCAGTTTAGCCAGGACAGGCCGCTCTTTGTCGAGTCCCTTGACGATCTGACGGAAGAGGCCGGTGAATTCAGGCAACACCTGGCTGAGCAAGGGATAAAGTCGTTGCTGGCGATGCCTATATGCATCGATCAGGCGCTCATCGGCTTTATCGGTTTCAATACCGTTACGGTCAGTTCAACCTGGCAGCAAGAGGATATTCTGTTACTGCATACATTTTCCGACGTGCTCGCCAGTGCCATAAGACGGCAACGTACCGAATCCGCACTGCGAGATTCGCGTCGTACCATGCGTGTCTTGCTGGATAATCTCCCGGGCGCGGCCTATCGCTGCAGAAGAGATCATTATTGGAGCATGATCTTTATCAGTGATGGCATTACTGAAATCACAGGTTATAAACCGTCGGAATTGATTAATAATCAGCTGCTGAGCTATGCCGATGTGATTCATCCGAAGGACAGAGTAATAGTGTCAAAGCAGATTGCGGATGCAATCGAGGAAGGTGTTACCTTCGAAATCGAATACAGGATATTCGATCGCTGGCAGAGAGAGCGCTGGATGTGGGAAAAAGGGGCTCAGGTTGAGTCAAAAGACGGTACTCCCTTGCTCGAAGGTTTTATCTCCGATATTACCGATCGCAAGCAGGTTGAAAGTGCGCTGCAAGCGAGCGAAGACTATCAACGCCTGATCATGAACTCGACGGCAGAGGGTATTTTCAGTCTTGATGAACACGGTCTCTGCTCCAGTGTAAACCAGGCTGCTCTGGCGCAGTTGGGTTATGGCAGTGATCAGGAGCTGACTGATCAGCCCATGCATCAGCTGATACACCACTCGCATGCGGATGGTTCAGATTATCCAGGCGAGCAGTGTCCTATCTACAAGGCCTTCAACAGGGGGGAACAGATTCATGTGGATAGTGAGGTTTTCTGGCGCAAGGACGGTACCAGCTTTCCGGCCGAATACTGGTCGTATCCACTGATCAAACAAGGGAAAATCCGGGGGGCTGTTGTTACCTTTATCGATATCACCGAACGGAAATTCAATGAAGAGGTGATGGATTCAAGGGTGAAGTTGCATGAATATGCGCAGGGGCATACTGTCAATCAACTGCTGGTCTTTGCGCTGGATGTGGCTTGTGAAAAGACCGGCAGCAAAATCGGTTTTTACCACTTTCTCGAGGATGACCAGAAAACTCTCTCCCTGCAAGCCTGGTCAAGCGAGACGACTAAAAGTTTTTGCCAAGCTGCGGGAGAGGGATTGCATTACGATATCGATGATGCGGGTGTCTGGGCCGACGCGGTGAGAGAGAGGCACCCGGTCATCCACAACGACTATGCCTCGTTGCCTCACCGGCGCGGGCTGCCTGAAGGCCACGCCGAGGTCACTTGCGAACTCTGTGTGCCGGTGTTCAGGGGCGACAAGATCGTCGCCATCATGGGGGTGGGCAATCGTGCCCGGCAAAACTACGACAGGCACGATGTGGAGAAGGTGAGCCGAATTGCAGAACTGGCTTGGGATATCGTCGAAAACAAGTTGATTGAAGACCAGCTGGAACAGAATCGCCAGCAGCTCAGTACGATTCTTGATACGGTCAAGGAGGCGGTCGCGCTTTGGGATGACCGCGCGAGACTGCGATATGCCAATAGCGGTTTTTTCTCTTTACTGAAGCTACCCATCGAACTGTGGGACAGAGAGGCGAGTGCCGGTAAGGCTATCGGTGATTTGGTCCCGCAGGCCTCACCGTTTAAAAATATCGAACCACTACTGGCCCGTTTATTGTATCGAGGGGAGTCGATTGAAAATCTTCCCATAGAGATTGAGAGAAAAGGGCGGGAACCCATATGGATCGGACTGACGATTCATGCGCTTTATGAAAGAGGTACTGGTCGAATCACAGGCGCAGTCTCGACCATGTCTGATATCACCGAGCAGAAGAGTCATGAGCATCGTCTGGAGCAGCTGGCCCATTTTGACAATCTTACGCGGCTGCCCAACCGTCTGCTGGCTATTGATCGTCTGCGACAGATGACTGCAAGAGCACGGCGCACCGGTGAACTGATGGCGGTTTGTTATCTCGATCTGGATGGATTCAAGGCAGTAAACGATAAATTTGGACATGAGGCGGGTGATGAACTGTTGAGAGAAACGGCTCAGCGGCTGACCTTATGTGTACGTAACGGAGATACGGTAGCCCGTTTGGGTGGTGACGAGTTCCTGATTCTATTGGCCGACCTGAAGGATCAGCAGGAGAGTCAGCTCATACTCAAGCGTATTCTGGAGATGGCGACAAAACCCTACACTGTAGCCGAACATGTTCTATCGACAGTCACTGCCAGTATCGGTGTCACCCTGTTTCCCAATGATAATTCGGAACCTGATAAGTTGATTCGACATGCAGACCAGGCGATGTATATGGCTAAGGAGTCGGGTAAGAACTGCTACAAGTTCTTCAACAAGGATTTCGAACAGCGGGTCCGCTCGCAGGAGGAGACACTGGGTGAAATCATCAAAGCCATGGATAGCGATCAACTCACCGTCTACTACCAACCGGTGCTTGATTGTCGGGCAGGCCGAGTTATTGCCGCAGAGGCATTGATACGTTGGGATCATCCCATATTGGGCCTGCTTGAGCCGGCGGAATTTCTGCCGTTGATCAATAAGAGTGAAGTGATGCTGTCGCTCACAGAGCAAGTCATCAAGCAGGCGGTCTTGCTGATCGAGCAGATGCGCAGCAAGGGTCCGACATTCTCAATCGGTGTCAATATCTTTCCTGAGCAATGTTTCGATCCGGTGTTTTTCGAAATGCTGCAAAATCGTGTAAAGAAATTGGATCAGCATCAACGTTCACTTTTGCAGCTGGAGATCTCCGAGCGGGTCGTCACATCCCATTTCACCCAGACAGAACGGTTTATCGGCGATTGTCTCGAATTGGGCATCGAATGTGTGCTCGACGACTTCGGTGTCGGCGATACCTCGATCCAGCAGCTTTCTCGGCTTCCGGTCAGGGCGATCAAGGTGGATCGTACCCTGACCCAGAAAATGCTTGCAGACGAGCACCAGTATGCGTTAATCAAAACCATGTTGAACATGGCCAATGCCTTCAATCGCATGGTGATCGTACAGGGGGTCGAAGAGGAGCGACAGATGGCCACACTGCTGTCGTTGGGTTGCAGCCGCATGCAGGGATTTCTTTTTTCAGAAGCGATGTCATCAGAGGATTTCACTCACTGGTTGGCTTTGACAATGGAATCAAAAGATTGGATCCGACGCTTCGTAATGACATAGAGGATAGGTGAATGTCTGAAACGAAATACACATATGAGCCCTTTGTCTGGAGTGATTGGATGTCTACCGGGGTTGAGGTGATCGATACCCAGCATCAGAATCTGTTGAATATGGTGAATGACGCCTACAACAGCATCACCGAGACGACCAGTCCCATGACCTTTCAAAGGATTACCAAAGAACTGCTGAGCTATGCCATCTACCACTTCCAGACAGAAGAGTCATTGATGAAGGAGTACGATTATTTTGGTGAACGATCAGACGATGCGGCACAGCATATCAAAGAACATCGTGATTTTTCGGCAAAAATAGTCGCCGTAAGAAAGACATTCAATTCCGGCGATCGGGATCAGATCATTCCAGTGCTGGAATTTCTGAAAACCTGGATTGCCAACCATACCCAGAAAGTGGATATGAAATTGGGGGTATTCATTCAGGCAAAGGAGGCGGAGAGATCATCATCAAAATCAGATTGATCCGCGCGCCATGTTCCTTTGTCTGTCAACAGGCGCTTTTATGCAATCTCCTGTTCTCTATGCGCCTCTTCCCGCAGCACTTTCAATGTAATTTCAGCCGTTCTCATGATGTGTTGCTCGATCGCATCACAGGCGCGTTTGCCATCCCTGGCTAAAGCCGCGTTACGCAGCTCTTTATGTTCCTGGTGCAGGTCCCGGGGAATCTCGGTGCTCAGGGCAATGTTCCTGTAGCGTTTGTGTTGATCGTAGAGAATACCGTAGAAACGGCGCAGCCATTTTGAACTGCAGCCGGCAATCAGCGCTTCGTGAAAATCGTGATTGCGGATCTCCCATTCGGCAGGGTCCCTTTCCTCCGATTCTTCAACCTTTTCCAGCTGATAGAAGGCGGCAACAATGCGAGATTCCCAGGCATCATCACCCTGCTCAATGCTCTGACAGAGTGCCTGCTTCTCAAGCAGGATTCGCAATTGTGTTATGTCTGCCAGATCCTCTTCGGACATCGGGGCGACGCGAAAACCGCGCTGCCCTTCCGCAGTAACGAAGCCATCCGCTGTGAGCCGGCTCAAGGCCTCGCGTAGGGGACTTGCGCCGACACCGTATGCCGTGCGCAGGTGTTCAATGCGCAGTTTCTCGTCCGGCTGCAATTCACCATGAATGATATCTGACCTCAGTTGCAGATAGGCCTGGTCGGACAGGGTCTTGGCTCCGTTCGGTTCTGCTTGTTCATTGTAAGTTATTGCCATATCTGTGTTTTTCCATCTGATGATCTGAATGAAATTTGCTCTTTACCCTACCTGCTATGCAGGATGTATGACACTGACTTTTGTCAATATTTTAGTCGAACATAATAAATTTACAAAAATATCGATAATTTTCTTGCAAATCGACAAAATATCGCTATTCTTGCTTTTATCGATATTTTGGAGCGATAAATATGGCATACCAACTCACCATCGAGCCTACCGGCGACGAGGTAGAGATCGAAGAGGGTCAAAATATCCTCGATGCATGTCTGCGCGCCGGTATTTGGATGCCTCACGCCTGTTGTCACGGGCTATGCGGCAGCTGCAAAGTCGGGGTGCTTGAAGGAGACGTAGATGTGGGCGACGCCTCAAACTTTGCCCTGATGGACATGGAGCGTGAGGAAGGAAAGGTCTTGGCCTGTTGCGCCACCCTGGAATCGGATACGGTGATCGAGGCGGATATCGACGAAGATCCCGATGCAAGGATCATCCCCGTGAAAGACTTTGAGGCTGAGATCGTCAGGCTCGAAGACCTTACCCATGATGTAAAGGGAATCTGGCTGCAGCTGGATGGCGAGGGTATCGACTTTCAGGCGGGCCAATATATCAATCTGCAGGTCCCCGGTGTCGGCGTGCCGCGCGCCTTCTCGCTGGCAAGCAGGCCGTCCGACAGCAAACTGATCGAGCTGCATATCCGTCTGGTCCCGGACGGTGAGGCAACACCGATTATCCATAACGATCTGAAGGTGGGCGACAGACTCGGTTTTACCGGACCCTATGGCCGTTTCTTCGTGCGCAAGTCCCGCAACGAGCCGATGATCTTCATCGCCGGCGGTACCGGACTCTCGAGTCCCAAGTCGATGATTCTCGATCTGCTGGAATCCGATTGCACCACGCAGATCACTCTTTTTCATGGCGTCAGGGCAAAACGGGATCTCTACGATGACAAGCTGTTCAGCACCCTGGCGGATCGACATCGGAACTTTACCTACTACCCTGTGCTTTCACAGATGGAAGCGGGTGACGACTGGAGCGGCGAGACCGGTTTCGTTCACGAAGCGGCTCAACGCCATTACGGTAGTGGCTTCAGCGGTAATACCGCCTACCTGTGCGGACCTCCGGTGATGATCGAAGCCGCGATACGCGCCCTCATGCAGGGCCGTCTGTTTGAGAACGACATCTTCACCGAGCGCTTTCTCACCAAAGACGAAGAGAACCGTAAGCGCAGTCCGGTATTCAAGAGGCTCTGAGGATGTCCACCCAATACGAAATCTATGTGGAAGACAAGGATACACATTTTCACTGTGGCGACGAGCAGCGCCTGCTGCACGCCATGCAGGCACAGGGACTCGGCTCGATACCGGTCGGCTGCAAAGGCGGTGGCTGTGGTATCTGCCGCATCCAGATCACTCAGGGCAGGTATGAGACCCGCAAAATGAGCCGTACCCATGTGACGGAAGAGGATGAGCTTCTGGGCATCGTTCTCTCCTGTCGAGTCACCCCCAAGAGTGATCTCTCACTTCGGTTGGCACCTAAACCGAAAGAGGGGACATCAGAGAGCGCAGCATAGCGTTCAGTCAAAACGACAAGCAAGGCACAACATCAACGAAGGCGGGAGAAATCCCGGCAGGAGGAGATCATGGCAGTGGCAAGTGACGATCATACGGTTCGCTTCATACAGATAACCCTGGGTGAAGTGGGTGTCTCCAGAGACCAGCTGAGTATCGATGGCTTTACAGAGACCGACCATCAGGATAATGCCCGGCATTTTATGAAGAGCTGGAGTGATTTCGATCGCAGTAACAATACCTGGTGCAGGTCGGAAGAACAGAACTGAGCATGCCTGAGATAACCATCGATGCGAGAACCCGCACTGGCGCTACACCATGCAGACCAGTGAAGAACTGGCGGGTGTGATCGGTATGTTCGGTACCTTCGGCGGCGGGGATGATGCCCGCGCAGAGGCCGGTATTGCAGCATTGAGTGTTGCCGCAGAATCGATCAAAACTGCCGAAGCGAACAACGGGAAATCTTAGGAAATTGGCTTAATGACGGTGAACAGAATGAAAGAGGTCAAACATTTCATCAATGGAGAATTTGTCGGATCCGCTTCGGGCAAGCTGTTCGACAATATCAACCCGGCGACGGGACAGAAGATCGGTATCGTTCACGAGGCCGGGGCGCCGGAGGTGGATGCGGCGGTCAATGCGGCACGGATGGCGCTGCAGGGTGAGTGGGGCCGCATGCCGTTGGCGGAGCGGGCTGATCTCCTGCATAAACTGGCCGATGGCATTACCGCCCGATTCGATGAGTTCCTCGAGGCGGAGTGTCTCGATACGGGCAAGCCGCAAAAGCTCGCCTGCCATATCGATATCCCCCGCGGTGCCGCCAACTTCAAGATCTTTGCCGATGTGGTGAAGAATGTACCCACAGAGAGTTTCGTGCTGGATACGCCGGACGGGCAGGGCGCACTCAACTATTCACTGCGCAAGCCCAAAGGCGTGATCGCAGTGATCAGCCCATGGAATCTGCCTCTGTTGCTGATGACCTGGAAGGTGGGTCCTGCGCTCGCCTGCGGTAACACAGTGGTGGTTAAACCCTCCGAAGAGACCCCCTTCACCACAGCCCTGTTGGGCGAGGTGATGAACCAGGTGGGAATCCCTAAGGGGGTGTATAACGTGATACACGGTTTTGGTCCCAACTCGGCAGGTGAGTTCCTCACCCGTCATAAAGGGGTCGACGGTATCACTTTCACCGGCGAAACAGACACCGGTGCGGCCATCATGAAGGCGGCCGCCGATGATATCACCGATATCTCCTTCGAACTCGGCGGTAAGAATCCGGCACTGGTTTTCGCAGACTGCGATATGGACAAGGCGATCGAGGGCACCCTGCGTTCCGCCTTCGCCAACTGCGGTCAGGTCTGTCTCGGAACGGAAAGGATCTACGTGGAACGTACGATCTACGATGAGTTTGTGGATCGTCTGAAGACCGGCGCCGAGACCCTGAAGCTGGGGCAGTGGGATGATCCCAAGACCGACATGGGACCCCTGATCAGCCACCAACATCGAGACAAGGTGCTCTCCTACTACCGCAAAGCGGAAGAGGAGGGCGCCACTGTCGTCACCGGTGGCAGCACCCCCAACATGCCGGAGACCCTGGCCGGTGGCGCCTGGGTGCAACCTACCATCTGGACCGATCTGCGAGACGATGCCTCGTGTATCAGGGAAGAGATCTTCGGTCCCTGCTGCCATATCCGCCCCTTCGACAGCGAAGAGGAGGCGATCGCCCTGGCCAATGACACCGATTACGGTCTGGCCACCGCGATCTGGACCGAGAACAGCGCCCGCGCCCATCGGGTCGCGGCCCAGGTGGATGCGGGTATCGCCTGGGTCAACTCCTGGTTCCTGCGTGATCTGCGCACCCCCTTCGGCGGCGCCAAGCAGTCCGGTATCGGCCGCGAGGGTGGGGTGCACTCCCTGGAGTTCTACACCGAGCTCAAGAACGTCTGTATCAAGCTTTGAGGAGTCATCGATGCTGAACGAACAACGCATTCACGAGCTGGGGGACGAACTCTTTGATGCCCTCAGCCAGCGCCGCATGATCGACCCGCTGACGGAACGGGAAACGGATATCACCATCGAGGACGCCTACCATGTCTCCCTGCGCATGGTGAACCGGCGGGTCGAGCAGGGAGAATCGATCATCGGCAAGAAGATCGGCGTCACCTCCAAGGCGGTGCAGAACATGCTCAACGTGCATCAGCCCGATTTCGGTTACCTCACCGACCGTATGGTCTACGGCAATGGCGACGAGATGCCGATCAGCAAAGCGCTGATCCAACCGCGGGCCGAGGGCGAGATCGCTTTCATGCTGAAGCGCGACCTGATCGGTCCGGGTGTCAGCAACGCCGATGTATTGCGCGCTACCGAGGCGGTGATCCCCTGCTTCGAGATCGTCGACTCCCGCATCCGGGACTGGCGGATCAAGATCCAGGACACGGTGGCGGATAACGCCTCCTGCGGACTCTTCGTGCTGGGCGACAAGGCGGTCGATCCACGCAAGGTCGACCTGGCCACGGCAGGCATGGTGGTGGAGAAGAACGGTGAACTGCTCTCCACCGGTGCCGGTGCCGCCGCACTGGGATCACCGGTGAACTGTGTTGCCTGGCTGGCCAACACCCTGGGCAGCTTCGGCATTCCCCTGAAGGCGGGTGAAGTGATCCTCTCCGGTTCTCTGGTTCCCCTGGAGCCGGTGGTGGCGGGGGACTTCATGCGGGTGGAGATAGGCGGTATCGGCTCTGCCTCGGTCCGCTTCACCTGATCCAACAGAGGAGTTTCGCCATGAGCCGACTCAGTCCTTTACCCACCGACCAGCACGCCGAGCTGGCGGAGCGCTTCGCCTTCTTCGAGAAGACCCTGGGCTTCGTACCCAACAGCCTGCTCACCATGCAGCGTAAACCGAAGCTGGTGGACGCCTTCATCCAGTTCAGCGCCGCCGTCTACGACCCGGACGGGGAGGTCGATCTCGGTTTCAAGCGACTGGTGGCCCATGTCGCCAGCAGCGCTGCCGGCTGCCAGTACTGCAAGGCGCATACGGCGGTGAGTGCCAAACGTCACGGCATTCCGGTAGAGAAACTCGAGGATATCTGGAACTACCGCAACAGCGAACACTACTCGGATGCTGAGCATGTCGCCCTCGACTTCGCCCTGGCTGCAGCCTCTCAACCCAACGATGTCACCGATCAGCTGTTCGATGAGCTGCGCCGCCATTGGAGCGAAGAGGCGGTGGTGGAGATGTTGTCGGTGATCGGCCTGTTCGGTTTCTTCAATCGCTGGAACGACAGCCTGGCCACGCCGCTGGAGGCGGAGCCGTTGGAGACGGCGCAGGCCCATCTGACCCAAGGCGGCTGGCAGGCCGGCAAACATATGAGCTAGGGCGGATCAACCGACAGCCCTGTTAAATCGACGAGGATAGGAGCAATGAACAAAATCAACGCAGCCCTGATCGGCTCCGGCAACATCGGCACCGATCTGCTCTACAAGGCACTGCGCAGCGACTGGATCAATCCGGTCTGGATGGTCGGTATCGATCCCGATTCAGAGGGCCTGGCACGGGCTTGCCAGCTGGGTCTGAAGACAACCCATGAAGGGGTCGATGGAATGGTGCCCCATATGCGGGAGGACAATGTCCAGATCTGTTTCGACGCCACTTCCGCCTATGTGCACAGCGAGAACAACCGCAAGGTGCAGCAGCAGGGCTCCATCATGATCGATCTGACGCCTGCCGCCGTCGGCCCCTTCTGCGTACCGCCGGTCAATCTCAAGGACCATGTCGGCAAGCGTGAGCTGAACGTCAATATGGTCACCTGCGGCGGCCAGGCGACCATCCCCATGGTGGCTGCCGTCAGCCGAGTGCAACCGGTGGCCTATGGCGAGATCGTCGCCACCGTCTCCTCCAAATCCGCCGGTCCCGGTACGCGCAAGAATATCGACGAGTTCACCCAGACCACCGCCGGCGCGGTGGAGAAGGTGGGCGGCGCCAAGAAGGGGAAGGCGATCATCATTCTCAATCCGGCGGAACCGCCGCTGATCATGCGCGATACGGTCCACTGCATCACCGAAGAGGAGCCGGATCAACAGGCGATCACCGAATCGATCGAGGCGATGATCGCCGATGTGCAGAAGTACGTGCCGGGTTACCGCCTGAAAAACGGCCCCGTGTTCGATGGCAACCGGGTCTCAGTCTTCATGGAAGTGGAGGGGCTGGGCGACTACCTGCCCAAGTATGCCGGCAATCTGGACATCATGACCGCCGCCGGTCTGCGTACCGCGGAGATGTTCGCGGAAGAGATTCTCAACGGCAGCCTGGTACTGGCACCGGAAAAGGCAACCGCCTGAGGACAAGAACGATGAATCTGAACGGAAAGAAAATCACCATTCACGACATGAGCCTGCGTGATGGCATGCACGCCAAGCGCCATCAGATCAGCCTGGATCAGATGGTCGCCGTCGCCTCCGCCCTGGACCAGGCCGGTGTGCCGATGATCGAGGTGACCCACGGCGACGGCCTGGCCGGCGCTTCGGTCAACTATGGCTTCCCGGCCCATACCGACGAGGAGTACCTGCGTGCGGTGCGGCCCCATGTGAAAAGCGCCAAGATCTCCGCACTGCTGCTGCCCGGCATCGGTACCGTACCGGAGCTGGAGATGGCGGCGGACTGCGGTGTCGACACCATCCGCGTGGCCACCCACTGCACCGAGGCCGATGTCTCGGAGCAGCACATCAAGAAGTCATGCGGGCTTGGGCTCGATACCGTCGGTTTCCTCATGATGGCCCACATGGTCGGTCCCGAGAAGTTGGTCGAACAGGCCAAACTGATGGAGGGCTACGGCGCCAACTGCATCTACATCACCGACTCCGCCGGCTATATGCTGCCGCAGGATGTGAGCGAACGGCTGGGTGCCGTGCGCGACGCCCTGCAGCCGGAGACCGAGCTGGGTTTCCACGGCCACCACAACCTCTCCCTTGGGGTGATCAACTCCCTGGCTGCGGTGGAAGGGGGCGCCAACCGTATCGACGGTTCCGCCGCGGGTATGGGTGCCGGCGCGGGTAACACACCCCTGGAAGTCTTTGTCGCCGTGGCCGGGCGGATGGGGGTGGAGACCGGTGTCGATCTGTTCAAGCTGATGGATGTGGCGGAGGATCTTGTCGTGCCGATGCTGGACCGCCCCATCCGGGTCGACCGGGATGCCCTGACCCTGGGCTACGCCGGGGTCTACTCCTCCTTCCTGCTCTTCGCCAAGCGGGCACAGGAGCGTTACGGCGTCTCCTCCCGCGACGTGCTGGTGGAGCTGGGCAGGCGCGGCATGATCGGCGGTCAGGAGGACATGATCGAGGATGTGGCCATGGAGATGGCCAAGGCGCAGGGGGCGAACTGATGGGTACCCTGAACCAGGCGCAGATAGCGGAGCTTGCACAGTACCTCGAAGCCAGCGAGCTGGAGGCGAAAGACGCCACCAAAATCACCGATCGTTATCCTGAGATGGATTTCGAGGATGCCTACGATATCCAGTTCGAGATTCGTCGGCGCAAGGAGGCGAGGGGCAACAAAATTATCGGCCTCAAGGTAGGACTCACCTCCCGCGCCAAGATGAAGCAGATGGGGGTGGAGACGCCTGTCTACGGCTTCCTCGCCGACTACTTCGACCGCCCCGACGGCGGTGAGATCGAAACCGATCAACTGATCCATCCCAAGGTGGAGGCGGAACTCGCCTTCGTCACCAAGGCCCCTCTGCGTGGTCCGGGCTGCCATATCGGCAATGTGCTGGCGGCGACCGATTATGTCATCCCGGCGGTGGAGGTCATCGACTCCCGCTATGAGAATTTCCGCTTCGACCTGATCAGCGTGATCGCCGACAACGCCTCCTCATCCCGCTTTGTACTGGGGGGGCAGATGGCCGACCCGGCGGATGTGGATATGCGCACCCTCGGCGTGGTGATGGAGAAGAACGGCCAGGTGGTGGAGCTGGGTGCAGGCGCCGCTGTGCTGGGCCACCCAGCCGCCAGTGTGGCGCTGCTGGCCAATATGCTGGGCGAGCGAGGCGAGGAGATATCCGCCGGTACCCTGATCCTCACAGGCGGGATCACCGCCGCGGTGGCGATGGAGAAGGGGGATTGCCTCAACGTACGCTATCAGGGGTTGGGCAGCGTGGGTATGCGGTTTGTGTGAGGGGATTGAGACGAGAGGATGAAGAGATGAACAACAATCACCGATTGCTACCTGGCGGACCATGGCGGGCTTTCACATGGCTGGCACTGGGTCTCCTGATCAGCGCCTGTGAGGCCCCTCTCGATCTAACCCTGGTTGAACGGGAGATCGAGAAGCCGATCTACCGTTTCGATCAATTGAAAGCAGCCGCTTCCAACCATCGCCGGATCATTGCGGTGGGCGACTACGGTACGGTACTCACCAGCCTGGATAAGGGTAAGACCTGGCAGCGTACTCAATTGCCCACGAAGTCGTCGTTGATCTCCGTAGCCAGTTGTGAAGACGGCAGTTTCGCAGCCATCGATACGGTACGGAAGGTGTGGCTTTCCGATGCCCAGGGTAGTGACTGGCGGGCGCAGCAGCTGGAAACCATGGAGAGCCCGATGGCGATCAGTTGTGATCCACGGGGGCGGTTCTGGATAGCCGCCAGTTTCAGTACCCTGATCCACAGTGACGAGAGCCAGGGAAACTGGCGGGAGATATCACAGCAGGAGGATATGCAGTTCACCTCTATCCAATGGCTCGACAAGGATCATGCCGTGGTCGCCGGTGAATTCGGATCACTCTACTTCACCGAGGACGGGGGGGAGAGTTGGGAGCGCGGCAATGATATCCCAAACGAGTTCTATCCCATGGCGGCCTGGTTCCGCACACTGGACGAGGGGTGGGTCGCCGGGCTCAGCGGCACCATACTGTATACTGATGACCGAGGCGAAACCTGGCATCGTCAAAAGTCGGTCAGCAGCGCCCCCATCTACAACCTGATTCCCCAGGGTGACCGGCTCTATGCCACCGGCGACAACGGTACCCTACTACAGTTGATTGGCGACGGCTGGGAGCAGGTGCCCGAGGCCCCGCGCCTCTTCTCCTATCTCATCACTGCCATCCCCCAGGGCGAAGAGCGGCTGCTGGTAATGGGGGGCCGCGGGATCATCAGTCCGATAGACACAGCATCCGGGGGAGACAGCCAATGACCATGCACGCCTTCTCCCACTGGCTGAAGAACATCGATAATCTGGTGTTCCGCTATCCCAAGGTCTTTCTTGCGGTTATCGCTGCGCTGACCCTCTTTTTCGCCATCCAGGTTCCCAAGGTACAGATGTACTCGGATTTTGCCGACCTGTTGCCTCAGGAGCACGAATACATCAAGTTGCACAACTCCATCCGCGATACCTTCGGCGGCGCCAACAATGTGGTGATGGCGGTGGTGGTGAACGAGGGCGATATCTTCAGCCAGGAGACCCTGGCCCGCATCCATCGCATTACCCAGGCGGTGGATAACGTCAGTGGGGTCAACCACAATCTGCTGGCCAGTCTGACCCACCGTACCTCACGCAAGGTATGGCTGACCGAAACCGGCGATGTCAACTCCCAGCCCTACTACGATCCGCTAAGGGATAACTGGACGGGGGAGGAGCTCAACAAACTGCGCGACGACGTGATGAGCAATCCACGGGTCTTCGGTCTGCTGGTTTCCCCCGATCTCAAGGCGGCGCTGATCAAGGCCCAGTTTAACGAGGGGCAGTTGAACTATGGTGAGATATTCAGTCAGCTGTAGCAGATCCGGGAAGCGGAGAAGGCGGCCGGCGTGGAGATCTACGCTACCGGCCAGCCCATGCTCTGGGGCTGGGTCTACAGTTATCTGGATCAGCTGTTTCTGATCTTTACCACCACGGTGGGGATCATGCTCTTCCTGCTGATCATCTACTTCCGTCGGGCCTATGGCATTTTGCTGCCCATGTTCGGTATCACCATCTCGGCGATCTGGGGCCTCGGAATCCTTTCTTTGCTCGACTACAACCTGGATTCGCTGACCCTGGTGATTCCATTCCTCATATCCGCCAGGGCTATGTCCCATGCCATCCAATTGGTGCAGCGCTTCTATGGCGAGTTGGAGGAGGTGGACGATTCACGCGAGGCGGCCCACCGGACCTTCGACTCCCTCTTTCGTCCCGGCAGCCTGGGTATCGTGTCGGATGCCATCGGCCTGTTGCTGATTGCTTTGGGTTCCGTGCCGATCAATGTGAAGCTGGGGATCTACGCCTCCCTATGGGCGATCTGCGTGGTCTTCACGGTTCTGATCGCTGTACCTTTGATACTCTCCCTGCTGCCGAAGCCAAAACCGGCGGCCAAAAGGCCCGCTGCGGAGGATGCGCTGTTCGGCAGGGTGGCGGCGCTGGTCGCCAACAAACAGGGTGGTTTGATCGTGTTGGGCATTGCCGGCGTGATACTGCTGCTGGGTGCCCAGCTCAGCAGCCGGGTACAGATCGGTGAGTCGGAACCCGGCTCGCCCATTCTCTACCTGGATCACGACTACAACGTCTCGTCCAAGGTCATCAACGAACGCTTTCCCGGTTCGGAAGAGCTCTACATCGTGGCCAGGACCGACGAGAAGGGCGGTATGAAGCGCCCGGATGTACTGCAGGCCATCGAGGCATTCCAGAACCATATGCTGCTCGATCCGGAATTGGGTGGCGCCAAGGCGGTTCCCGATCTGGTGAAACAGGTCAACCGGATCTTCCACTCCGACGATCCCCGCTGGGCCATCATCCCCGATAGCGAGGCCTATGTGGGCGGTCTGATGTTCGCCTATATGGCCTCCAGTCCGGTGCCCGGCGCACTCAAGGAGTTCGTCGATACCGATGACCGGGTGGCCAATATCGTCTTTTTCTACAAGGATCATCAGGCCAAAACGATTCGCCGGGCGATCCATCGCGCCAAAGAGTGGATCAACGAGCCTGCGAATCAGGTGGAGGGTCTGCATATCGAACTTGCCGGTGGATTGGTGGGCGTGACCGCCGCCATGAACGAGTCGGCCTATGAGAGCAATATGCTGATCATTCCCCTGGTGCTGGCCTTGATCTTCGTCTTTGTCACCTGGTTCTACATGTCCCTGCATGCGGGATTCATCATGTTCCTGGCGATGATGTTCTGTACCGTCTCCACCTACGCCTATATGGGACTGGCGGCGATCGGCATCAATGTCAATACGGTGCCGATCATTGCGGTGGGTATCGGCGTGGGTATCGACTACTCCATCTACATCATGGACCGGATTCGCGAAGAGACGGCCAAGGCCTCCGGCAATCTGCAGCACGCGGTGCTGCGCGCTATCGCCACCACCGGCAAGGCGATCGGCTTTACCGCCGCCTGCCTGATCGGCGGGGTGATCATGTGGGTCTTTATCTCCGATCTGCGTTTTCAGGCGGACGCGGCGCTGCTGCTGGTGGTGATGCTGATCCTCAACGCCCTGGCGGCGATGTTTATCGTCCCCTCCTGGGTGATGATATTCCGTCCGAGCTTCATCGGCAGCGCCCGCTACGATGAAGACGGTGTGCTCTACGCGGAGAAGGCGATCGCGTGAGCTGGTGTGATGAGGCTGGTTGAGCCCTCAGCATCTCAACTTAAACCTTAAAATTCTTCCGATCCCTCCTTAATGGCCGGCGTGCAGCTCCGGCCATTTTTTTGCCTTGAGTAATTATCGATATAATCATCAATGACCATATGATAAAACAAATTATCGATATTTTTATTATATCGATAACCCTCTCCCTGGTACCCGAAAAATTTCTTTTAATTTCAGTGTCTTGAAAGTTGGCATGCCAGCTGCATAGTGAGTTCTGCACATAGTTATTTTACGTTGTCGGAGGAGGCTAGGATGTTCCTAGATAGTAATAAACAACAACCGGGAAGGATGCATCCGGTCATAGTCGCAGCCCTGTTGCCTGCCGTTATCACTGCTTGTTTAGGTAGTGGTCAGGCGGCGGCCTACACCTCTGAGGATGGCACGCTGCAGATCAACGGATTTGTCGAAAACGCAACCTATGCGCGCCGCCATGTCGGCCTGAGTAAGATGCGCAATACGGTTCAGATTGAAGGCTCCAAAGACTACGGCGCCAAAGGCTCATTTTCCAATGTCAGTTTTGTCGGCACATTTCACGCGACCTACGATGCGGTCTACGACCTCAATGACGATCAGTTCGGCAGTGAGGCCGGGGGGGACATCGGGCTGGAATCGATTGGTGGTGCGGGCACCACGCCTTGGGGCGCCTCGGATGTTTCGACCGGCGTTTTGGGCTTCGGTTTCGATAGCGGTGTGAATCCTAACGAAGGTTTGGATAATCTTGGCAATGCGCTGCACGATACGGAGGGCGGGGTCGGCATGGGCGTACCGGTACGCCCCTGTGATGTGGATTCACGAGGCTGTATCAAAGACTATCTCGACTTCGATGAGAGTGATCTCAAGTATCCCGAATTCAACGATCGGCTCGATTTCCTGCGTGAGGCCTACATCGATGCCACCATGCCGACCGAGAGTGGCGCCACCTGGAACTTCCGGCTTGGTCGGCAGCAGGTGGTTTGGGGCCGTACCGATCTGTTTCGTGTGCTCGATGTCATCAATCCCGTCGACTATTCGCGGCATAACATCTACGATGAGCTGGAGGATATCCGCATACCCATGTGGATGGCCACCGGCGAGTACCGGATGGGCGCCACTGAGCGGTTCGATGATCTGAACCTGCAGTTTGTCTGGAACTTCGACGAATTTCGTCCCAGCAACCTCGGACAGGGCGGTACACCCTACGCGATTCTCGATGCGGGCAGTTTCTTCCGCGCCATGAAGAACTGCTGGGACAACGGGTGTTCGGTGGCGAATTTTGCCGGCGGCGCCCTGTCCACCGATTTCCCGGCCCATGTGATCGGTATCCGGGATGTGCATCTGCCGGATTGGTCGCTCAGCAATTCCCAATTCGGTGTCAAACTGGAGGGTGATTATCAGGGTCTGGGATTCTCCCTGAACGCCCTGACCTATCGTTCGCAACTACCCTCTCTGCGCGGTGTGGTGGATACGGCGGATAACCCCTTTACCACCGATATCGAGTCACAGAGCTATGATTATCTGATCGCATTTGATATGCACTTCCCCAGGGTCAACCTTCTCGGTGGCTCCCTGGACTTCTACGTGGATGATATCAAGTCGGTCTTCCGAATCGAGGCGGCTTATACACAGGGCGAAGAGTTTGCCAATACCCTGCGCCCGGAACTCTATTCCGAGTCTGATGTATTTCGCTATGTCGTCGGTTGGGACCGCCCCACCTTCATCCCCTTTCTTAATCAGCGTCGTGCATTCCTGCTCTCCGCACAGCTGTTCGGTGAATATCTGGTCGATCACGAGCGGGAGACGATCAACGGTATCGAAGCGGGTATCCCCAACTGGGAAATCAACCATATAGGCACCTTGCTGATAAAGGGCTGGTACAAGAACGACCGGGTCAGCCCGCAAGTCATTATGGCGCATGACTTCAAGGCCCATGCCAGTGTCATCGCACCCTCTGTCGATTGGCTGATCAGCGACAATCTCCGTCTTACCGTCGGCGCCAATGTAAAGGTGGGTGATGGCGCCCAGGAGTTCGATGATTGCCGGGCCTGTAATCCCTTTCCGCCGTTTACCGGAGCAGGCGCTCCGGGTGACCTTGCCCTGCGTAACCTGGCCGGTTTCGAACCGCTCGGCCGTTTCCGCTCCGGGCCTATCGGTATGGCCCAGGCCGAGGATGAGTTCCAGGTCACCTTGCGTTATCGCTTTTAAGTTTTTCAATGGAGATTCAAACAATGCGTTTGCTTAACACTACGCTGGCGGCTGGAGTGATACTTGCCGCCACACTGCCTGTCCAGGCTGCAACCAATGAAGATGTGGAGAAGAGTTTCTATCCCTACAAAACCGGTGTGCCGACCTTCGAAGGATTGAGCGCGGGCCTGGTAATCGATCAGTCGAACGTGGATAAATTCAAGGATGTCCTCGATCCAGCAATGCATGAGTTCATCAGTCAGGATTGGACTAAAATCACCGTGGGGGAGACTACCTCGTTCGACCTGCATCCCAACTATGTTCAGGCGACCAGAGATGGTTTGGGTAAGGTAAAGCTCGGCGAGAAATCGGGTGAGATAGAAGGTTTCATCGCCGGCCGGCCTTTCCCTGAGGAGCCGTCGATGGATGATCCACGGGTGGGTGAGAAACTGGCCTGGAACTACAAGTATGGCTACAACTGGGGTGACAATGCGGCGATCTATCCCTTCTACTGGAAGTATAAGGACATGAACTCCGGGAAGCTGGAGAGAACGATCAAGTTCAATTTTCATTTCCTCAACTATATGCACCGGGTCAACCAGGAGCCGCTACCCGAGATTTCTCCGAATCCGTCAAAGCTGTTTCGTGCAATCTACGTACAGGCGTTGGAACCTTTTGACGTCAAGAATACCCAGCTGTTGATCCACCGTTACGAAAACGATCTCAAGCGCGACAGCGCCTGGCTCTATCTCGGTTTCCAGCGCCGTGTCCGTCGTCTGGCCTCCGGTCAGGTGACCGATGCCTTTCTCGGTTCCGACGTCATGATCGAGGACTTCGAAGGCTACAACGGACGCATCAACGATATGGAGTGGACCTTCAAAGGCGCCAAGAATATCCTGGTGCCGTTCTACAATCACAACGATCTGAAACTCACCGAAGAGCATAAGGAGTCGGACGGTTATCAGTTCGTGGAGATGGGCGACAAGGGTAACTGCTTTCCTCAGATCACCTGGCAGTTGCGCAAGGTCTACGAATTGGAGAACAAGCCGAAGGATTCGAACCATCCGATCAGCAGGCGTGTGCACTATATCGATGCCCAGACCTTCACCATTCCCCGTACCCTGACCTATGACCGCAAAGGGGATCTGTGGAAGAGTTGGCAGATCGGTCAGGCGCATCCGGATCACCACCTGCCGAAAAACAAGGGAACCGGTGTGGCGATCGACGACTCCTTCACCATGATTGATGTGCAGGCCATGCACTGCACGACGGGTCAGTTCAAAGGGCAAGTCGATCCCGCATTGAATCCCACCAATAAATTTACCGTACAGAACCTTCGAGCTTCCGGTCGTTGATACCGTGCCTTGCCTGGTGCATCGGCGCCAGGCATTTTTTTACCGCTGATTGAGAGCGAGCAGCATGAACCCCGATTCAGCCGACATCTATCTCTATTTCAATTTCCGCAGTCCCTATTGCTATCTGGCAAGTAAAACCATGTGGCGGATATTCGACGAGTACCGTACAAATCTCATCTGGCGTCCATTGGGTGGTTGGGATGGGCGTTCACCACCGGATGTGGCGGTCAAGAAGCTTCCCATTGCCCGCCAGGATATGGCGCGCTTTGCGCGACGTCTGGGTATCCCCGTCAACCCCCCGCCGAAAACCACCGATCCTACCCTGGCTGGTGCGGGATCACTGTTGGCGGAGGAGAAGGGATTGCTGCGCCCTTATATTGTCGAGGTAATGCGTAAGGAGTGGGCCGAAGGTCAGGATATCGGAGTACTCGATGTGATACTCGATGTGGGCAGCGAAATCGGCCTGGACAGGGAGGCGTTGGCCGAAGCGGCTCAGGATCCTGTCCGGCAGGCTGTTTTGACCCATAACTGGGAGGAGGCTGAGGAGAAGGGGGCTATTGGGGTACCCACATTCATTTGTGAAGATGAGATATTCTGGGGGCAGGATCGCATCGATTTTGTCCTCGAATACCTGCGGGAGAGGAGACTGTCCTGTATATGAACAGGGAGGTCAGACTCTACGACAAACCTGAATGCCCCTTCTGCTGGCGTGTACGCATGGCACTGCAGCGTTGCAATTTGGACTATCAGCATTATCGCTATGACGACCCTGAGCATCTGCATAAGTGGCAGCGATTATCACCCGGAAACACCGTGCCGGTGCTCATGATAGATGAAATCGTCATCACCGAGTCTGCAGTCATGCTTGAATACCTCAATGACAGATATGGTAATCTGCTGCCTGCTTCGGCAAGAGAACGCGCCTTGGCACGGGGAGTTGCCCACTATGCCGATGCACAGGTGGGGGAGGCGGTGCGCAAGCTGGTATTCGAGCGTCGGGCGCGTGAACCGAAAGCGTGGGATCAGGGGGTCATAGCCAGTGCTATGGAAGCCTGGCACCAGGCTTTGCCGAGGTTGGAGCGAGCTTTGACAGAGACAGACTATTTCGTACCCGCCGCCGGTATACCCGATTATGTTCTGGCAAGTCGTTTCGGTCTCGCCATGGCATATGGCATGCCGCCGCCGCGGACACCACTGCTTGGCGACTGGTTCGCCAGGATGGCCAATCGCAGCGAGTTCCTGGATAGCGCGCCCAGCGTGGTGAGCGATGCGCTACGCCAGGGTTGGCAGGTTTTCGATTAGGGGGAGCCTCTGATGGAAAAAAGCGTGGATCCACCCGTCACCGTGCTCGTCACACGGCGACCCAGGCCGGGCAAGGAGCAGGCGTTCGAGGACTATCTTGCCGGTATTACCCAGGCGGCCTTGCAGCACCAGGGACACATGGGCACGAATATCTTTCGTCCTTCAAAACCGGGCGGGAATTACCGCATCATCTTCAAGTTCGATCGTCGCAGCAATCTTGAGCGTTGGGAGGGCTCCGCTGAACGTGCCGAGTGGCGCGCCATAGCGGAACAGGTCAGCGAGCCCAGGCAGGTTGAAACCATTTCCGGGCTTGAAGCCTGGTTCACCCTGCCGGACTGCGCGATAAATGTACATCCGCCCAAATACAAAATGGCCCTGGTGGTGTGGATGGGTGTGTTCAGCCTGGTGACCCTGCTGAGCAGCCTGCTCGGTCCGTTGATGTCAGCCTGGCCCAAGCTGCTGCAGACAATCGTCCTGACCGCACTGGTCGTTGTCTGCCTGACCTATGCTGTGATGCCGCTCTTGACCCGGCTTTTCTCAGGCTGGCTCTATGCAGGCAAGGATCAGAAATGATCCTCTGCCACACCCAGGCCGCCCGGGGCTTCCACGCCCTCGGTGTCGGAGAGGCGTATCTTCAACGACAGATTGTTGCGTGAATCCGCATGGGAGAGTGCCTCTTCCATAGAGATCTTACCCTCTTTGTAGAGCTTGTAGAGGGATTGATCGAAGGTCTGCATGCCGCGTTCGGTGCCTTGTTCCATGACCTCTTTGATGGTGTGAATATCCCCTTTCTGAATCAGTTCGGAGATGTAGGTCGATAACAGCATGATCTCGACCGCGGGGATGCGTTGACCGTTGATACCCTTGACCAGGCGTTGGGATATGACTGCCCGAAGATTGAGAGAGAGGTCCATAAACAGCTGGTGATGGGCGCTGTCTGGAAAGAAGTTGATGATGCGATCGAGTGCCTGGTTTGAGTTGTTGGCGTGCAGCGTCGAGAGTGCAAGGTGGCCTGTTTCCGCATAGGCGATGGCGTGCTGCATGGTGCTCATTTCTCGGATCTCACCGATCTGAATCACATCGGGGGCCTCACGCATGGCATTCTTAAGGGCGTTTTCGTAGGAGAGCGTGTCGAGCCCGACCTCGCGTTGATCGACCACCGACTTTTTGTGGGTATAGAGATACTCGATGGGATCCTCAATGGTCAATATATGCCCGGTTGAAGTCTGGTTGCGGTGCTCGATCATCGATGCCAGGGTGGTCGATTTGCCTGAACCGGTTGCGCCGACGACCAGTATCAGGCCACGGGGTTCCATGATCAGGTCTTTCAGGATAATCGGCAGGTTGAGTTTCTCGACGGGGGGTATCACGCCCTTGATATAGCGGATGACCATTGCCGCATCGCCCCGTTGCTTATAGACATTGACGCGGAAGCGCCCCAGGTTGTTGACGGAAATCGCCAGATTGCACTCGAAAGTAGCTTCGTATTCCTTGATCTGGTCGTCGTTCATGATGCCGTAAGCGAGTTTCCTGACCTGCCCGCTCTGCATTGGGGAAGACCCTATCGGACGTGTTTCACCTTCGGTTTTCAGGTGGGGGGCGGCACCGGTGCTGAAAAAGAGATCTGAGCCGTTTTTTTGCACCATCAGCTTGAGATAGGGCACGATATCCATTAAGTCATTCCTCGAATCTTTCTTGAATTTCAGTCCGTCGGCGGACGATTAATAATTATGTTCAGCCTTCTCTATCGGCAGACGGGCCGAAGAATGTAGTCCAGGCGCTAAAATTTACAAAAATATGGTGTTGTTGTGCATGCCTGGTGGAACAGAGGCGGTCACCAGACATGTGAAAGGGTGGTGAAGTACCTCATGCGGGGTACATAGGGGTGGGATTGTGCCAGCTACGCCCTGGCTGCCATGATAGGTGGAAGCGCTTTTGTCAGGGCCTGTCTTTCGGCCATAAATCCACCGCTGATGGCGAAACCCAACAGATTTCCGGATTGATCACGGTAGAGGCAGCGGGTGCCCTCCCTATCCTCATCGCAGAGCCAGCTACCCTGCGCCTTGCGATCGGGTGGTGCGACGGCAATCGGGTGGAGTGGGGTCTTGATTATGACCGGCATGGCGGGATAGACCACCTCGGTCGGATCTCCGGTAAGTGTTTTGGCCAGAGCCCGGGCTCCGTGCATGATCGGCATCACATAAGGCAGGTTATAACCGCAGACCTCGGCACAATCACCCAAGGCGTAGATCTTCTCATCGTTGGTCTGCAGCATGCGGTTGGTGACCACGCCTCGGGCGACTTGCAGTCCGCAGGCTTCCGCCAGCCCTGTGTCCGGATAGAGGCCGACCGCGGACAGAACCAGGTCACAGGCGACACTCGTGGCATCGGTCAGGATCAGGCGATATCCCGTGCCATCCTGTTCCATGATGCTGGCGGTCTGTTGCAGGCGCCACTCAGCCCCGGCTTGCTGCATGCTGTGTTGCAACGCCTTTGCGGTAAGCTCAGGCAGAAGGCCGCTGATCGGATAGGGGTCCGGGCCGATCAGGGTGACCCGGTAGCCGGAGAGCAGAAGATCGTTGGCGAATTCACATCCGATCAAGCCAGGGCCGATGACAGCGATATGGGCGGGTGGAGCGGGGAGTCGCCGGCGGAATCCGGCATAGTCATACAGGCTGTTGATGGTTATGCGTTGTTCGATGGCGTCGCCGCGCATCGCGGGGATGATGGGATGTGTGCCCAATGCCAGTATCAGTTTGTCGTATTGCCGCTCGCCGGCAGCGGTGATTACTCGCTTTGCTTGGCGGTCTATCCGAGTGACACGGCAATCTGTCTCGATGCTCAGGCCATTGGTATCGGCCATCTCCCGTGCGCTGGCATTGACGAGCGCCTCGGCCTGCTTGCCGTTTTGCAGGCCGGTCGAGAGCATCGGTTTTGCGTAGAAATCACCCGCGTCGGCGGTGATCATATGCAATGCAAGCCCCTGGTCATGTACCCTGATCTCCCGCGCCAGGGTATATCCGGCAAGGCCTGAACCCAGTATCAGTACTCTATCCATGGTTTTTATTATGGTTTCACACCGGCTGAGCCGGTTCGCTTACGGCAGTTGCCGCGACATCAAGTATGCTGGATCGGACTTTGACTAGGCGACCAATTCCACCATTTCGAAATCAGACTTGCTGACACCGCATTCCGGACACTCCCAGTCTTCCGGGATATCCGTCCATCGGGTGCCGGCGGCAATGCCCTCCTCGGGAAGGCCTTCTGCCTCATCATAGATAAATCCGCAAACTATACATTGATACTTCTTCATCTCATTCCCCGGTCAATTACTGAGTCGTCGTAATGGTTTTTCACAAAGATAGCGTCTGTCCAGAGAAGACTCCACCCTGTAAAGATTGGGGAAAGGGGTTGCGTTGACTGGTTAGGCCGGTGCCCCTAATCTTCGTATTCCGAGGCGCGCCGTGCATCACCGAAGACCTTTTCCACCGGATAACGTGCCTCGTTTATGGCGATTTTACGTTCGACGGCTCCGATCAGGTCGATATCGAGACGTTCGGCGCAGCGGATCAGGTAGATCAGGATATCCGCCATTTCCAGCGTGACTTCATCGTGCTTTTCCTGAGTCAGATTCATGCTCTGTTCCGGTGTCAGCCATTGGAAATGCTCCACCAACTCCGCGCACTCGGCGATCATCGCCATGGTGAGATTCTTCGGATTGTGGAACTGCTCCCAGTTACGGGTTTGGGCAAAGGCCTTTAAGCGGCTATTCAGATCATCCAGGCTATCTTTAGGCATTGTCAGTTATCTTTGAAATGAGTGTACGGATATTTAATACCACATGCCGTTGCGGTGCCAGCGTGGGCGGTAGGGGTTGTGGGCGAGCAGATTCCGTATATCGCTGGCTGATAAAACCTCATCTGAAGTCGTGCTGCCCAGATGGGTAAGTGCCATCAATCGCGCTACCCGATCGTCGGTCGGTGGGTGGGTACGCAGGAGCGATGGATCGGGAATACGCGGGCCGGGATGGAGCAGGCGCTCCAGCAGGCGGTGCCGGGGGGGCTCGAGCTTGTTCAGGGCGGAGGCCAGCCCCAGGGGATCTCCGGTCAGCTTTGCCGCGCCCAGGTCGGCCTCGTATTCACGGCTGCGTGACAGGGCGAGTTGCGCCAGGGCACTCAATGTGGGGGCAACCAGCAGCAACAGGATGGGGATCCAGGGCAGGGTGGTCTGGCCGAACAGCATCAACGGCAGATTGACCAGCAGCAACAGTTGCCCGATCATGGAGAGAAAACCGGTGACACGACTGGTGAGATCGGCAAATGCCATCAGTCGGGTATCCTGGTTCACCACATGCATCAACTCATGCGCCAGCACACCCGCCATCTCCCGCCATGCCATGCGACGCAGCAAGCCATCCGAAATGGCGATGGCGGCGTTGCGGCGATCGCCTGTGGTGAATGCGTTCATGACATCGGACGGAAGATAATAGAGTTGCGGAATCTGTTCCAGCCCGGCACGCCGGGTCAGCTGTGCCATGAGACGGTAGAGATCCGGGGCCTCATTGGGGGAGAGCCGGCGGGCGCGAAAGAGACGCATTGCCCACTCAGGGCTGGCAACCGGATTGATCTGATACGAAATCAGGATCACCAAGGCTGTTGCGACGGCCATCGGAAGACCACCGAGAAACCAGGCGAGCCAGGCGCAAAGACCACCCAGACTGATGATCAGTAACAGGGATTGCAGTGTGTTTTTGATCTTATGCTGCAGATAGGTGGCCGGTTCCATGATTGTGTTCCCAGTCACGGGTTCAAGTTCGACAATCCGATGGGGCATAATCCCCCGCATAGGTTATCACCCTGCTTGCGGCACCGGGAGTACGATAATTGAGACGTGCGTCTGTGGAAGATGTGCGACAATGACAGGCTCTTTTCGATCGTTCAACAGAAACTCTCTCACAGGCGGAGCAGCGATGCTGGGAATTCACGGATTGCTCACATGGCTAAGTCATCATGAATACATGATGATGTTGGTCATACTCTTGGTGAGCCTGGCAGGTACATTGCTGTTCGTCGGCAATCTGTTCGCCATTGTCTATGCCTTCGGACAGAGTATCTGGTGGGGGGTGAGTGTTTTGTTCATCCCGCTCTTCAGCGTCGTTTACTGTGTCCGTAACTGGGACAGAGCGGCATATCCTGGAAAGATGCTCATCGCGGGATTGACGACAGCGGGTCTGACCTATGCCACGCTTTTGATTTTAGTCATGCTCTATCCGGTATGAGCGTCGTATTTCCATGGGTGATGGTGTGCTCGGACAGTATACGGCTGTGTTTTAAGCGGGCAGTCGTGCTGAGGCCCTAAGTGCCTGTTGAGTGTCGTTGCCCGGCGATCAATTCGATCGTGTTTTGATCCGGATCCCGGCAAAACAGCGCCTCACGACCTGAGCGGCTCAACGTATATTCGACGCCTGCCAGGTCAAGTTTTTCACGCATGGCCTTGATATCATCAACCACAAAGGCGGTATGGCGGTCCCGCCCGCCATGTTCGGGGCGTCCGGCAAGGGCATCGGGATTATCCAGCTCCAGCAGGTGGATCTGCAGGTCACCCACCTTCAGCCAGGCCCCGGGGAAACCCAGATCGGGACGGGCCGGATCGACCTCCAAGCCCAACAGGTCCCGGTAAAACAACAACGAGCGCCGGGTATCGGCGACGAGCAGGCTGACATGGTGCAGTCGGATCATGCCGATTTCAGGATGCAAGACGTTCTCTGGCGCGGGCAATCGCACGGCGTACCTGATTGGGGGCGGTACCGCCGATATGGTCTCGCGCGGCGAGTGAACCTTCGAGGGTGAGGATATCGAATACATCCGCCTCGATCTCACTTGAGAAACGCTGCAGCTCCTGCAGTTTCATCTGCGAGAGATCGCGCCCTTCGGCAACACCGAATGCAACCGCCCTGCCTACCACCTCATGGGCGTCGCGAAAGGGGATACCCTTGCGCACCAGATAGTCGGCCAGGTCGGTGGCGGTGGCGAATCCCTGCATGGTCGCCTGTCGCATGGCCTCCTTGCGGCAGTTGATGGCGGGGACCATATCGGCAAAAACCTTCAATGATCCCTTCACATTGTCCACGCTGTCGAACAAGGGTTCCTTGTCTTCCTGATTGTCCTTGTTATAGGCCAGGGGCTGGCTCTTCATCAGGGTCAGCAATGCGATCAGATGACCGAAAATGCGGCCGCTCTTGCCCCGAATCAGCTCAGGGACATCCGGATTCTTCTTCTGCGGCATGATCGACGAGCCGGTGCAGAAACTGTCGGAGAGTTCGATAAAACCAAATTGTGCGGAGGACCAGATGATCAGCTCCTCGGAGAATCTCGACAGATGCATCATCAATATACTCGCTGCGGCGCTGAATTCGATGGCGAAATCCCGGTCCGAGACGGCGTCCAGAGAGTTTTCCGCCGGTCTCGAGAAGCCCAGCAGTTCGGCGGTCATGTGGCGGTCGATCGGGTAGGTGGTACCGGCCAGCGCGGCGGCACCCAGAGGCATCACATTGAGCCGCCTGTTACAGTCGGCCAGGCGCTCCCGGTCGCGCTCCAGCATCTCGAACCAGGCCATCATATGGTGACCGAAGGATAACGGTTGCGCCGTTTGCAGGTGGGTAAAGCCTGGTAATATGGTATCAGCCTCCAGTTCGGCCTTATCCAGCAAGGCGGTTTGCAAACGGAGAATGGCGTCTCTGATCTGTTCGATTTCGTCTCGCAGCCAGAGTCGGATATCGGTGGCAACCTGATCATTGCGAGAGCGGCCGGTGTGAAGTTTTTTACCGGCATCGCCGATAGCCTCTGTGAGGGCGGATTCGACATTCATATGTACATCTTCCAGGGAGACGGACCAGGTGAAATCTCCTTGTTCAATGCGTTTGCGGATCTGCTTCAGGCCGTGCACGATGGCATCGCGTTCGCTATCGCTCAGAATGCCCTGACGGGCCAGCATGGTGGCGTGGGCGATGGAGCCTTGAATGTCATATTGGTAGAGTCGCCGGTCAAAGCCGACAGATGCGGTGAATGCCTCGACAAAGGCATCGGTCGGTTCATTGAAGCGGCCTGACCAGGGTTTCGTAGGCGCGTGACTGTCGCTCATGTAGGATTGTCCTGAATTTGTAAGCAGGCCGGATTATAGCAGGCAGAGGATGAATGCAGCAGAGTGAGACACAACCTGATAGGAAACGACCATCAGATTCTGATGGCAGGGTGATCTTTATCCCCAATCTGTGTGCCATGCGGGCCGTGTTCGCTGTGGTCGTGATCGGTGAACTGCTTGCCATCCTGTTGTCCCTGGCAGTGACCGAGCGATTGAGTGGCTTTTTTTCGGTCCTGAGTCTGATTTCGTTACTGGTGCAGTGGGTCGGGCTGAGCACGGCGGTACTGATCTGTCTGCTGCGTCCGCATCTCAACAGACTGGGGAATTGGTGGGCAGGCATGAGTGTGTTCCTCATCCTGCTTGGAATGGCGTGGCTTGTGTCTCACCTGATTGTCTGGATGAACAGCAGCATGCAGCTGGCGATGTTGCCCCATAATCACGCCGACTTGATTTGGCGTACCCTGGGTATCAGTGCCATCGTAGGTGTTTTGGTACTCCACTACCTCTATCTGCAATATCTGTGGCGGCGACAGGAGGAGGCTGAGAACAGCGCCCGGTTGCAGGCCCTCTACTCCCGCATTCGCCCCCACTTCCTCTTCAACAGCATGAACACCATTGCCAGCCTCACCCGGAGTGACCCTGCGATGGCCGAGGAGGTGGTGGAGGATCTTGCCGATCTGTTCAGGGTTTCTCTCGGTGATGCCAGCCAGCTCTCCAGTCTGGGTAAAGAGCTGGATCTGGCCCGCCAGTATCTCAGTATCGAACACTATCGTTTGGGCGAACGGTTGAAGCTGGTGTGGGATCTCAATGACCTGCCGGAACAGGCCAAGATCCCGCCGATGATCATACAGCCGTTGCTGGAGAATGCGGTTTACCACGGTATCGAGCCTGCCGCAAAGGGCGGCACGATCACCATTACGGGCCGTTACCGGCGCAATCGGATAAATTTGAGTATCCGCAATACCCTGCCGGAAGCCGATGAGCGGAGTCATCGTGAAGGTAATCGATTGGCAATGGAGAATATCCGCGCACGCCTTGCGGGTGTATACGACTTGGAAGCGAGCTTGACCGAATCGAATATCGATGGAGAGCATCAGGTCAGACTGGCGATTCCGCATCCCTGGTGGGAGTGACAGAGGCTATTGGATGAGTGTGAACAGGCCCTATGGAGGATGGAGCTTTGAAGATATTGGTAGTGGATGACGAGACCCTGGCAAGACAGCGCCTGGCGGCATTGATCGAAGAGCTTGGCAGCCCCTATCAGATGGTGGGTGAGGCGGCCAACGGGGAAGAGGCATTACAGCAGTTCAAGGAGCAAGGCGCTGACCTGGTATTGATGGATATACGCATGCCGGGGATGGATGGATTGGAGGCCGCGCGGCGGCTGGCTGAAAGCGATCGGCCACCGGCAGTTATCTTCACCACGGCTTATGAGGAACACGCACTGCAGGCCTTTGAGTCATCCGCACAGGACTATTTGTTGAAACCGGTACGCCGTGAACGGCTGTTGACCGCACTGCAACGCAGCCAGCGTGTTACCCGAAGCCAGCTCACTTCCACAAACGTCGAGCAACGGCAGGCCCCGAAACTGCACGCCAGTTATCGGGGCGGATTGAGGACGGTGCCTTTGGATCAGGTGATCTATCTGCGTGCAGACTCGAAATATGTCATGGCCCGGCACGAGGAGGGTGAGCTGTTGCTCGAGGAGAGCCTGAAAGGATTGCAGGAGCGCTATGGCGACTGGTTGTTGCGCATCCACCGTAATGCCTTGGTGGTGAGACGCCATCTGGTGGGACTTGAAAAGGGAAGCGACGGTATTCCGCGAGTGATCCTGCGCGGTTGTGACGAGACACTGGAAGTCAGTCGGCGACATCTGCCTGAAGTGAGGCGTGTATTGCGGGGGGAGGGGTGACCGGGGCTCGTATCCTGCGCGACATAATGAGATCAGGCAAGCTGTGGAAGTGGCACCTATTACTATTGGTCTGGGTTTTGTTGCAGCAGTATCCAACGGGTAGCCTGGCCAGCGAGGGTGCAGACGGACAAACAGAGCGGCCGCAAGCCTTCCCATTGATTGTGCAGTCCTGTTTCCCATGTCACGGTCCGCAAGGCCAGAGCCGCTCCCCGGCGATACCTTCCCTGGCTGGCCTGCCGAGAGATTATCTGCTCAAGGTGTTGCGATCCTTCAGTCATGGCGGCCGTTTCGGCACGGTGATGGGACGCCTGGTCCAGGGCTATGACGAAGGTGACTTCATAGTTATGGCCGACTACTTCAGTCAGCAGTCCTTTACCATTCCCAGGCAGACCACGGACTGGCGCCTTGTCGATCGCGGGCGCGTATTGCATCGTCGCTATTGTCGAGATTGTCATGGCGACCCCGAGACGCCGTCTGAAGCGGGTGTGCCACATTTGCATGGAGGCTGGATGGACTATCTGCGCTGGACCTTATGGGACTATCTGGTGGGGGTCAATCAGGGGGATGATGAGATGGCGGATCAGTTATCCCTGCTTATGCGCAGACACGGCACCAAGGGTGTTGAAGCATTGCTGCATTACTATGCGAACGGGGAGCCATGATTGCCAGCGGCCAGCTGATGGTTGATTGCGTGGATCTCTTGCAGGCTTTAGCATAGGCAGCCGACTAGTGAGAATGATAATCAGCCGACAGGCGCTCCGTTGTACCCGCTCTGAATTTTGAGGCCCCCCATCCATGTCCCAGACGATAACCATCGCCACCCGTAAATCACCTTTGGCCATGTGGCAGGCCGAACATGTCGCCGCTGAATTGAAAAGGGTCCACCCGGATATTCGGGTAGAGCTGATGGGAATGACCACCCAGGGTGACAAGATCCTTGATACCCCACTGGCCAAGATCGGGGGCAAAGGATTATTCATCAAGGAGCTGGAGCAGGGTCTGATCAGTGGCGAGGCGGATATCGCGGTGCATTCGATGAAGGATGTGCCGGTAGAGCTGCCATCGGGGTTGCATCTGCCGGTGATCATGCAGCGGGAAGATCCACGGGATGCCTTTGTTTCCAATCGCTATCAAAGCATCGACCAATTGCCACAGAGGGCTTGTGTCGGTACCTCCAGTCTGCGGCGTCAATGCCAGCTGGCTGAAGTAAGACCTGATCTGGTGATCAAATCCCTGCGCGGCAATGTGAACACCCGTCTGCGTAAACTTGATGATGGAGAATATGATGCCATCATTCTGGCTGCCGCCGGTTTGAAACGACTGGGTTTCGAGGATCGAATAACCGCCCTGATCGGTCCCGAACAGAGTCTGCCCGCCATCGGACAGGGTGCGGTGGGTATCGAATGCCGGGTGGACGATCCGCGGGTGAATGACCTGATCACACCACTGCACCATGTGGAAACCGCCTATTGCGTGGGGGCCGAGCGGGCCATGAATCAGCGTCTGAACGGGGGTTGCCAGGTTCCCATCGCCGGTTATGCCATGCTGGAATCGGGTAATCTCTGGTTGCGGGGCCTGGTGGGTGAGCCTGATGGCAGCCGCATCATCCGCGGCGAGGTCGAGGGTAAAACCCAGGAGGCCCGTGCAATGGGCGAAGGGTTGGCGGATCGGCTGCTGGAGTGGGGGGCTGATGAGATTCTGAAGGCCCTCTATGATACCCACTGAAGGTTGGCGGCGATGTCCCTTTTCCCGATTGGAGAAGCATGTCGGATCTTGACTTGAAAGGCAGAGGTATCCTGGTTACGCGGGCTGCTCATCAGGCGGATGACCTGGTAGAGCGGATTCAGACCAGCCAGGGGAGGGCGATTCGCTTTCCGGCACTGGAAATCCTTGCCTGCGAACAACCCGGTCCGGTGCGTGACCTGTTGCAGCGGAGCTGGGACATGATCATCTTTGTCAGTCCCAATGCCGTCTTCCATGCCTTGAAATTGTTAGCGGGCAATCGGCTTCAGGCTACCCTGGGGGCGGTCGGAGAGGCGACAGCGGCAGCATTGCGTCAGTCCGGGTATAGTATCGATCTGTTGCCCGCGGATCGATATGACAGCGAGGGACTGCTGATGCTGGCCCCGTTGCAGGAGATGACCGGTCAAAAGGTGCTGGTCGTTCGTGGCGAAGGGGGTCGGGCTCTATTGGGCGAGGGCCTTCAGGCGAGAGGTGCTGAAGTAGGTTATGCTGAAGTCTATCGGCGCGTCAGACCGGCAGTCGACCCTTACCCGCTATTGGCGCAATGGCAGGAGCAGGTCGATCTGGTGACTGTCACCAGTATCGAAGTCATGGAAAATCTGATCGCGCTGGTGGGAGATTCAGGCTGGCCCCTGTTACAGCATACGCCACTCCTGGTGATCAGCGAGCGAATGCTCAGGCATGCTGAAAGCAGGGGATTTCAGACCGTCCTGCTCGCCGCTGGCGCGAACGATGATGCCATCATGTCGGCGATTCAGAATTGGGTGGAACGTACTTCCTGAATGAGTCTGTACGATCAGGCCGAAAGGGTAGGACTGGCGTTGCGGGATAGCTGATACGGGAGTTGAGAGCGAACTGGATATGAGTGAAAAAATCGATGAATCTGGCAGCAGCCGGGCAGAAACTGAGGCGGAATTCACGGATACCATCGAGGGTGAGGTGGAGCGAATCGATGAATCCGCAGGCAGATCCGGTTCCACCCGTCTACCTATCCTACTGGCGGTTGTAGCGCTGTTGACGGTGGCAGTGGGCCTGCTGCTTGGCTACCGCTATTGGCTTGACATGAAACAGACCCTGGTCTCACTCAATGATGATCTGGTAAAGGCCAATCAGGAGCAGTCTCAATTTGAGCGGCAACTGGCGCAGACACGACAGCATTTCGAACAGCAGCAAAAGGCGATTGCGGCACAAAAGAGTGCCCTGGAGAAGCAGGCCGAGACAATCCGGTTGGCAAGGGAGGCATCACAGCAACAGGGCGATCAACTCTACCGCTCGCTGGCGGAGATTCAAACCCGTATGGGAGGCAGGGAGGGGCAATGGCGGGTCGCAGAGGCCGAATATCTGATGCGTGTCGCCAATCATCGGCTAACCCTCATGGGCGACCCGGATACGGCCCTGGAGGCGTTGAAATCTGCGGATGAGCGACTGACTGCAAGCGGTGATCCCGGTTGGTCGGGAGTGCGGGAGAAAATTGCCGCTGAGATCACTCGGTTGACAGCCCTGCCGAAACTGGACAGTGCCGGAATCAGCGCCGAACTGACCGCCCTTGCGAAGCGAGTTGAAACGCTTCCCCTGCGGGATGCAGGGCTGGTTCAGGGGCCTATCTCGGCTCAGCCGGATTCCTTGCCGGATGTTGCCGACAATGGGGAATTCTCACCGCAAAAACTGCTTGACGATTTTTGGCGGGGATTCAAATCGATGATGGTGATACGTCATCATGATCGTCCTGTAAGCGCCATGCTGCCACCCGAGCAGCGCTACTTTCTGCTGCAGAACCTAAGCCTCAAAATCGAGAATGCGAAAGCGGCGATGATGGGACGAAACCAGGCCCTCTATACCGACAACCTGACCAGTGCGGCAGAGTGGGTCGATCACTATTTCCAGGCAACGGCACCTGAAGTGGTCGGGTTCAAGTCACAACTGGAGGGATTGGCGGCAAGGGTGATCGCACCTGAACTGCCGGACATCTCCGGCTCCTTGCGTGCGCTGCAGAAGAGGCGGCAAACGATGAACCGGGAGGGTCTCCGGTGAGAACATTGATCGCAGCTTTTCTTGCGCTGTTCGCCGCAGTAGCGATCACACTGCTGGTTAGGCAGGATAGCGGTTATATCCTGATCGGTTATGGTCATTGGACCATCGAAGGCAGCCTTGCGCTGTTCAGCCTGGCCATGTTGGCGCTGTTTCTGGTTGCCTATATTGCCATCAGGACGGCTTCACGAATCTGGCAAATGCCGGAGCGTGTGGCCGAGTGGCGGAGAAAACGCCGAAGCCTCAAGGCCAGACAGGCCCTGACCCGTGGGCTGGTGGAACTTGCTGAAGGGCGCTGGAAGGTTGCGGAGAGGCATCTGACACGTAATGTCGCTCAATCCGAAACCCCTTTGCTCAACTATCTGGCGGCAGCCCGCGCCGCTCAGCTGCAGGGCGAACATACCCGGCGGGATGACTATCTCCACCTGGCCCACGAGAGCATGCCCTCGGCCGACGTGGCGGTGGGGCTCACCCAGGCTGAATTGCAGTTGGCTCATCAGCAGTACGAGCAGGCCCTGGCGACTCTGATGCATGTGCGATCACTGTCGCCAAAACACAATTATGTGCTGACCTTACTGAAGAAACTGTATGAGAATCTCGGTGAGTGGAATAAATTGGAAGAGATGCTGCCGGAGTTGAAACGCCGCAAGGTCATCAACGAATCAGACTACCAGGAGCTGGAGATACGTGTCTATCGCGAACGCCTGAAGCAGGAATCCTCGACCCTTGAAGGCCTGGTGCAATACTGGTCGCGCATACCCAAGGGCATCAGGCAAATGCAGGAGATATTGTTTGAATATTGCGAATATATGATGGCCCTGGACGCAGGATCCCGGATTGAACCGTTGATAGCCGCCTCTTTGCAGCGCGAGTGGAACAGCGAATTGGTCACCCTGTATGGTCTGATCGAACTTGCCAACCCCTCCCACCAGCTGGAGATGGCGGAAGGCTGGCTTAAGAGCCGCCAGGAGGACGCTGGACTGCTGCTGACGTTGGCCAGGCTCTCCCTGCAGAACAAATTGTGGGGTAAGGCGCGCAGCTATCTGGAAGCCAGTATCGGCATTTCAGCGACAGCAGAGTCCTATCAACAGCTCGGTCTGTTGCTGGAGCGTCTGGGTGAAGACGATGGGGCGTTACGCTGTTTCCGCGCAGGCCTGGCCTTGCAACATGCGGAGCCGCAACGGTCCCTGCCGCCCATAGGTAACAGGCCTGTATTGAGCAATAAATCGGTTGTCGACGATGCTGTATACAGTGAGTCTTTGAATACACCTGCAAGATCCTGAGCTTGCTGGCTGTAGCGGAATTCATCTTTACTATAATGTTAACTAATTGTAATTGAGCAAAATAGTTGGTTGAACAACCAGGATTTTTCATATATACCCCCATACCTAATAAGGGTTATGCATCGATAACATGTAACCGTTCAAAAGGAGTTGCACACCAGATAAACAACTGATCAGCGTGAGGGCTTCAAGAGCCGTGTACAATACTTGGGTAAAATTAATTGTCTTTTCCCTATCGATAGTAATGCCCAATGCCAATGCAGGATGGGATAACGCTGATCTGGAACGTATCGAGGCCATGAGCCTGGATCCGGACCATGCACGGGGCAGGGCCGTGTATGAGACTTGCGCGGTATGCCATATGCCGGAAGGCTGGGGAACCCCGAACGGCGCCTATCCGCAAATTGCCGGTCAGCACCGTTCAGTCGTGATCAAGCAACTGGCCGATATTCGCGCTAAAAATCGCGATAATCCCTCCATGTACCCATTTGCCATACCGGAAGAGATAGGTGGCGCTCAAGCCATTGCGGATGTGGCTCACTATATCGAATCGCTGAAGATGACAACCGCCACCGGCAAGGGTGACGGCAGTGACCTCGAGCATGGTGAAAAGCTCTACAAACAGTACTGCATAGAATGCCATGGCGACCAAGGTCAAGGACAATTCGAAAAGGCCTATCCGGCCATCCATGGTCAACACTACAACTATCTTCTGCGCCAGCTGATCTGGATACAGAACGGCAAGCGGCGCAACAGCAATAAAGAGATGGTTAAAGTCATCGGAACCTTTGACAATCGGGATTTCAAAGCGATATCGGACTATGTATCCAGGATGCTGCCGGTTGCAGAGAGGCGTTCCGAGCGTACCTGGAAAGATCGCGGGTTGCAGGAGAGATGAGTATTCCCGTGCCACCTGTCGAGAGCGGCGGCGAGGTTGAAGAGAACGGATTTTCTGAACATAAGGAGTTGATACTCAGTTTCCTGATGCTGTTCATCCCGGCCTCCCTGCTGCTGGCCTCGATTTTTTATGCCTTCTCCACCCAGACGGAAAAGTATGAACTGCAGACGACACTGATTCGCGAGGAGGCGGCATTGAACAGTGCCAGCGAATTGACATCGCTGCTGTTTGAGCAGAAGCTCTCGGACCTCATGGTGCTGGCGGAAGGGGAAGTGCTCAGAAGTTACATCCATGATCCAAGCCTGAAGAACTGGGTACGTGTCGCACGTGAGTTCTCACTCTTCGCAAGACGGAAACCGAAATATTTTCAGCTGCGATACATCGATAACAGCGGCATGGAAGTCATTCGCATCAACAGTGACGACAATGTGCAGGAGATCGTTCCCCAGAGCGAGATGCAAAATAAGGCGGATCGCTACTATTTCAAGGAGGCGATGAAGCTGGCGTTGGGTGAGATCTATATCTCTCCCCTGGATCTGAATGTGGAACGGGGCGTGATAGAGCAGCCGGTCAAGCCCACGGTCCGCTTTGCGACACCGGTATCCGACGGTTATGGGGGAAAGCGCGGTATCGTCATCATCAATTATACTCCGAATGAACTGTTGCAACGGATCGCCGACAATTTCGAAACCCTGCGCGGTGATGCGGTGATGCTCAATAGTCAGGGCCATTGGCTGCAGGGGGTGCCCGAGGAGCAATTGTGGGGTTTTATGTATGGTCGCGACGAGACATTCGCTACACAAAAACCCGATGTCTGGTCTTCCGTCACCAGCAGTGAAAAAGGTTCATTCTTTACCGATGACGGCGTTTATATATTCAAGAGGGCCTATCCGTTAGTACGCAAAAGGCTGGGAACCTTGGAAAATGTCGATGAATCGATCGTCCCATCCCCTAACAGGGCGGAGAAGCGATACTGGATCTTTCTCTCTCATATCTCCAATAACCTGATTGAAGACCTTACAGCCAAACGCATGATCGTTGCCACCATTACCTATCTGCTGCTGTTTTTGGTTGCCGGGGTGATCAGCGTCCTGTTTGCCAAGAACAGCGTGCAGAAAAAACAGGCCTTCCGGAAGCTTCAGCAATATGCCACCACCGATGATCTGACCGGGCTGGCCAATCGGCGTGAACTGGACAAGGTCGCATTGCGCGAGTTCAAGCGCGCGACCCGTTTCACCAGACATCTCTCCGTATTGATGCTGGATCTCGACCATTTCAAGTCGATTAACGATACATATGGCCACAATATCGGGGATAGTGTGCTGAGGCATGTGGCCGATATCTGCGTGGGTTCGATCCGAGGGCAGGATTTTATGGCCCGTTACGGTGGAGAGGAGTTCACGATTCTGCTGCCGGAAACGGATATCGAGAACGGTAGTAAATTGGCGCAGCGGATTTGTGATAAGATCGCCGCGATGCCCTATCAAGAGGGACAGCAGTTGATTTCCATCACGGTCAGTGTCGGCGCCAGTGAGATCGAGGATGGTGATATCGATTTCAACGATCTGTTGAACCGCGCCGATAAAGCGCTCTACGAGGCAAAGAAAAGGGGTCGCAATCAGGTGGTGATCTCAACCGCTGGCGAATGCATTTCGCGCCTTGCGGTAGTCAACGAATAATCTATTTTGTTCCGGGCGCGGCAATGGTCTTCAGCTCCTGCGTGCCCGTGTGAATGCCTGCCTTGGCTGCCGCCTCGAGCAGTCTTTCGGCTTGTCGTGACGATTCCCGATCGCATTTCCCTGTAAGGTTCAGCGCCAACAGGCGACCCCGTTCGATATAGAAATCACTCCAGGGGAGTGGTTCGGCCCGGGTGTATTCCGCCAAGGCATCCGCGTAATAGTGCATCCTTTCCGGTTCCGCCTTGTGCAGATAGACCTCAATCATATTCTGATAGAAATGGAGATAGTTGTGGCTGAGGCTGCCCTGGTCAAGGTAACGCTGCCCCTCGCGAATCGCATCCTGGCGCTGCTTCTCATTCCTGGTCACGCGCGCCAACACCCCGAGAATATAGGGAGCGATGTGGGTTGGTACGGAATCAAGCGCCGCCTGGTAGGCGCGCTCCAGGTAGCGGAGGCCCGCTTGAATCTCCCCCTTCAGTACCTTGGCTTCACCGATTTGCGCAAGGTTGTCACCATAAAAACGACTGGCGCGGAGCCGCTGCGCCAGCTTCAGGCCGAAATGACCGTAACGTTCCGCGGAATCGATATCTTCGGTAAACAGTAACACCAGGCCGAGATTCATATAGGCCGTCATCTCGGCCCTGAGATTGCCATACTCCGCAGCGAGTTTTCCCGCTTCCTGCAGGGTCGCCAATGCTTCGGTTACCGAGCCGGTATAGAGATGGGTCAAACCATACATGGACAGGCTGCCGACTTCCTGGGGCAGGCGCTTTTCTGTCCTCGCCAGTTCCAGGCATCGCTCGAAGTAACCCCTTGCCGTCATGATCAGCCCTTTGGCGTAACAGGCATCAGCCATCCCAGCCTGGGCGCGAATCTCAAGCAGCGGGTTGGCGGACTCTCTGGCCAGGGTCTCAGCCTGTTGGTGGGCCTGTAGACACTCATCAGTGCGCGCCAGGGCGAAAAGAATATCACCCCTTCGATAGTGCAGTTCTGTGAGCAAGGCGTTGTTTTGGCTCGTCTCCGCCAGGGGTGCGGCATGGTCAAGTATCTCCAGCGCCTGATCCAGTTTGTCCTGTACCGTCAGGCCGGTGGCCCGGCCGATCAATGCACGACATCGGATTTGGTCATCGCTTGCCGAGTCTGCGGCAGCGGCGAAGGCATGGATGGCGGATGAGATGGCGCCTGCCTGAATCAGCAGATCGCCTTGCAGGCAGTTTAGCTGGGTGCCCATAGGCGTTGATTGTGCAATTTCGGCACCACGGGAGGCCAGTGACAAGGCCTGCTCGAAGTCAGCCATGCGTACCGCCTGCTGGGCCGCCTGCAGATAGGCTTGCGCCGTATCTTCACTGCCACCAAGATCGAGATGCCGGGCATGCAGGGCGGCGTCACGTTGTCGGTACCATGCCGCTGCCCGTAGATGCAGGGCGCGCCTATGGGATGCCAGTAATGAGTCATAGATAGCGTCGCGCAACAGTGCGTGGACAAAGAGGTAGCCTTCTCTTTCGGGTTGCAGCAGGCGTTGATTGAGCAGGGCGTCGGGTCGATAATCGCTTATTCCGAGGAGCTGGAGCACGGCATCCAGCCTGAATCTTTGCCCCAGCACTGATGCGGCTTGAACGGCCAGCCGGTCCTCATCGGCGAGCAGATCGAGTCTCGACATCACCAGGCTGTGGATTGAGTCCGGTACGTTCTTCCCTGGATCGGTGGTTCCCAGAAGCAGCTGCTCGAGATATAAAGGATTGCCTCCCGAACGGTCGATACATGCGGTAACGATCGCCTGATCCCGGTTGGTGATCTGTTGCGCCAGGTTTCTTGCATGTTCTTTGGATAGTGGGTTTAGATCGAGCGTGGTCAAGGGTGCCCCATGCATAGCGCTGCGCCATGCCGGATCGAGGGGTTCACCTTCGACTCGGGATGTAATGAGCAGCAGGGCCGCATTTCGACTGACACTATCCGTGAGTTCGGCTATATGGTTAAGGGTCGTCTGATCGGCCCAGTGGATATCCTCCACAATCAGCAGTCGCGGGGCTGACTGAGTGGCATATGCGAGAATGAATCGGAGGATTTGTTGAGCCCCTCGGAGCTGTGCCTCGTCGCCGATGCTGTCGATCGAGGCGGCCGATTCCTCATCGATGGTCAGGTGAAACAAGCGTTGCAGTATGCTTGGGTAGATGGCAGGGTTCCACGCCTGCCCCATTGCCTGCTTTACCGAAACTTCTATCTCTTCAGCCTTGGCGCTATTGCTGAGTCCCAATAGTTGACGCAGCAGTGAGGGAATAGGTTCTGTCGCTGACTCCATACCGAAGTCAAGCACCAATGTCCGGTGAGGAATGACGCCCATCTGAACCGCATGTCGACAGATCTCCCCCACGAGACGTGTTTTGCCTATCCCCGCTTCTCCACGAAGCAGATAGGTCTCGCCCGCCAAATCTTCGGTGCAGGCCACCAGGGCGGCATTGAATTGCCTCAACTCCCGGGTTCGTCCGACGAAGGGGGGCCAGTTTGTCTGCTGCGCTTCCCCTGATCTGACTGCCGCGACACGCCATGCCGTTTCCTCCCGTCTTGTCGCCTCGATGTTCAGACGAAGACCCAGATAGGCCGGTTCGGTAAGCAGAAGGTCTCCGGGTGCACCTGAGCGCGCCAACTGTTCCGCCTGGGCAAATACCGCTCCGGATACGGCTCCGCCGGGATCGCTCAACACGGAACCTGTGGCGATACCGCACTGAATCCCCAGTTCATGCGGCCAATCACTGGCCCGCTCGGTTCTCATTATCAGTTCGAACACCATTTGAAGCGCTTTTTCACACTCATTGCCATGGGCTTTTTCAAGGCCGAAGAGTATGACCAAGGCATCCCCATGGTGGTGATGGAGGATTCCGCCATAATGGCTGATCAGGGGGTCCAGGTGGGCAAGCAACTGTTTGTTCGCCCAGTGCAATTTCTCAGGATCACCTGCAGCCATCAAATCAAGATAGTGTCTCAGATGGAGATGGGCAACGGCCACCGTGCGCAACAGCTGGGGTTGCGGCTGAGCGGTTTGCTTGGATAAGGGTTGCTGACGGTATGGTTTTCGGGTTGGTGGACTGTTCAGTTCGACAGCTTCGTTGTCACGCTCATCCCCACTGCGTTGACGGCGGATATCACTATACAGTTGCTCTGTCTCCGGCTGCGGAGGGAGGCCGAGTTCGCGCATCAGCAAACGGCGGCATTGGCGATATTGTCGCAGGGCATCGGCGGGCCGGTTAAACCGGGCATAGAGCTGCATCAGGGTGCGATGGACTTGCTCCTGGAGGGGGTCGCTGCCGAGCAGTCTTATCCCCAGACGGATTCCCGACTCAAACTGAGCGGTATCCAGGTAGTGATCCAGCAGTTTAGACATACTGCTGATGGCATGTTCCCGATAGTGGCTGCGTTGGGTCATCAGCCACTCTTCATAGTTGTTCGAGCGGGGGTTGAAGCCTTCCAGGAACTCGCCATTGTAGAGGGATGCCAACTTGATCAGGTTCTCTGGAGACTGCTGATGCTGCAACAGGCTATCGAACGTTCCGGTATCGGTATCGATATGACCGCTTTTAAGTAACACGTTCTCCTGATCGGCAGCAAGCGCATCGGCATGATCGCCCAAGACCTTGCGCAATCCGCTGAGAGCCTGGCGCAGACTGTGCCGGGCTTGGGCATCATTGCTCTCCTCCCATAATAACAGCGCCAACCTGTCCCTGGGTTGAGGCTTCTCCTGGTGCAAGGCCAGCCAGGCCAGGAGTGCCTTGGCTTTGCGCGACCTCAAATCGACAGCAGTGCCGCTATTGTCAATCAGTTGAAAGCCGCCGAAAAGTGACAGTTCCATACAGGGTTCCCGGTGTTGACTCTGTTATCTGTGTTTGTTCAATTCAGAGATACTTGCAAGCGTGGGAGGTGTCGTCATAGCCATACATGCAGGCCCAAATGAAAAAATTAGGTACATGCCCTAAAAAAATAACCATTCGATTGTTTTTGACGTTCTTTTGACGGATAGCAGCCGGCTACTGTGACGCTTGCTAATTAAAGTAGCACATAACGTCTTGGAAAAAGCGTATTTCAACTGACACAACAATGCACCAAAGGAGACAAGTTATGTGCCAACCCGTCAATCTACCCCCCGTCGGCCAGTCAGAGCCCAATGGCCAAGCCGCGATTTTTGCCGAAGAATTATTACAGATACTCAATCATGGAGCGATCGCATTGATGATTTCCATCGGTCACCGCACTGGACTGTTCGATACGATGGCCAGGATCCCGCCGAGTGATAGTCAAGGGATCGCTGAGTCCGCTGGATTGAATGAACGTTATGTCCGGGAGTGGTTGGGTGCCATGGTGACTGCCGCTATCGTTATCTATGATGCGGATTCTGGTTGCTATACCCTGCCTCCGGCCCATGCGGGTCTATTGACCAGAGATGCCAGCCCGGACAACGTTGCAGTGTTTGCTCAATACATTCCTTTGCTCGGGCAGGTGGAAGAGGAAGTCATTGATTGCTTTTACAATGGCGGCGGCGTTCCCTACGAACGCTATACACGCTTTCATGAAGTGATGGCCGAGGATAGCGGTCAGACAGTGGTCAGTGCCCTGTTTGAACATATCCTGCCGCTGATCGACGGGCATCTTTCGCGTCTGGAACGGGGCATCGATGTATTGGATGTGGGCTGCGGCCGCGGACAGGCGCTGCTGCAATTGGCGAGAGCCTTTCCGAAAAGCCGCTTCACAGGCTATGACTTCTCGCAGGAGGCCATCGAATGGGCGCGCAAAGAGGCGGACCGGCAAGGATTGAACAACCTACTGTTTGAAGTCAAGGATGTCGCCACCCTGGATGAACAAGGGGCTTATGATTGGATCGTAACCTTCGATGCCATCCATGATCAGAAATCACCGGATATGGTGCTATCCGCCATTCATGGTGCGCTGCGAGAAGACGGCATCTATCTGATGCAGGACATAAAGGGATCAAGTCATCTGCACAACAATCTTGAGCACCCGATCGGACCACTGCTCTATACCCTTTCGACCATGCACTGTATGACGGTTTCATTGGCTCAGGACGGCGCCGGCCTGGGTACTGTGTGGGGCAGGGAGCTTGCCTTAAAGATGCTGAATGAAGCCGGCTTCAATGATGTTATAGTCAAGGAGTTGGATCACGATTTTCAGAACTATTTCTATATCATCCGAAAAATGTCAGGTCAGGTCGGCGATTCATTGAATTGATGGAGCGCTTTTTCTGCGAAGTATGAGTGGTACTAGGGCCTATTGGATTGGTGTTAATAGGCCCTAGTCGAATGGTATTTACTTAAGACGAATTTTAGGATTTTCGTCATCCCGGCGCAGGCCGGGATCCAGAATGCTTGATGGTGACGGTATTCCTGGATTCCGGCCTGCGCTCGCTTTAAGCAAGCCTGAGCTGAGACAAGGACGCAATCGCGTCACCGCCGCTTATCTCCGGGATAATGACCAACTCAAGCAGTGTGACCGCTGTTAGGTCGACCTGATGCTCTTCCGTCTCCGATGTGGATCCTTGAGGGCTGAAATTCCATTGCTGTCTGGCGATTTCCTGGAACGACCGTCCGCCGTCCAGCGAATAGCGCAGCTGATACTGCTGGGTGCGTTGAGTTTGATGCTCCGTGAATTTGAGCCGAACCAGCCTGATGCTCTGTGGTTCGGTAAAGAGTAGCCGGATGGTCTGTTTCCCGGGGTGGGAGGCACGCCATCCTGAGGTCTCTTTGAACAGCAGTGCCGACTCGATTGGGTGCTCGCTATCCTCAGAGGTTATTTCAACCTCGGCAATCTCATTCAGATTCAGCCAGTCATGGTTGTGAGAGTGGCTATCCTGCAATCTATCCGGGATGATTCGTTTACGCATCGAAATGACTCCTGAGCACAAGAGTGGGTGTATGGTATTGAGCCCCATGGCATCAGAACTGAAGTTGATCGGCTGTTTTACGCCTCGGCGCAAGCGATACAGCGTGTATTCGTCGGGTCGGCTGCAAGTCGACGGGCATCGATTTCCTCCCCGCAGATGAAGCAGTAGCCATATTCACCGGTTTCGATTCGACGCAAGGCCCCCTCTATCATCAATTGTTGATGTTGACGCCTCCGAGCGGTTTCCTGCGCCATTTGCTGTGCCTGCATGGCGTCCATGCGGCTGAGACGTCCGACCCGGCTTTGGTCCAGTGCAACGGTCTCTCCCGCCGACCGGGATGTTTCATCCACTGCACGCAACGCTGTTTGCAGTTGCAGTAACCTCTCTCTGATCAGCGTGATTTCATCCGGTGTCATTATATTATCTTAGTTGTCACGGGGTTATTGGGTAAGTGCGTTATCTGTATAGTCTACCTCAAGCATGCTGCCGATCTGTCCGTCGCTTGCGGATGACAGAATAGAATTAAGAGCACTTCCCCATGAAACGATATCCGATGAAGAGAATACTGGTACTCTGCCTGATCCTGAGCGCCCACAATGCAGAGGCAGATGAAGGGAGTGAAATAGTCGAGGCGATGGAGGAGTATCTCGAGTTCGTCGATTACGGCGGCGCAACCATCTTTTCTCAACAGATACCCGCCGAGGATTGGGGTAACTTCTTCGTTGTCGATACGCGCAGTGCGTCCCAGTATGAGCAGGAGCATATTCCCGGGGCGGTCAATATCGAATGGCGTCAGATCCTGGCCCGGCGTTCGGAGTTACCGCGGGACAAGGCGGTGCTGGTCTACTGCAATACCGGATCACTGTCGGCTCAGGCCGGTTTCGCTCTCCGCCTGGCGGGCCATGAGAATGTGAGAATCCTGCAGGGCGGGATGCGCGAATGGCAGGCAAGAGGCGGATTCGATGCGCACGCCCATGCCATGGAGTCAAATCTTTGAACAGTATTAGGTCCCTGTCTTTTGCCTGGTTGCGGCGGCTCCGTATTCAAACGAGTCCGAATAGAGCTCTTCCCCGGCCAGGCCATGGCTGAGAAATGCCTCTTTGCCGGCTTCAATCATCGGCGGTGGACCGCTCATATAGACCTCGTGGCCGCTCAGATCAGGGTGGTCCGCGATAACGGCCTCGTGCACCCAGCCCGCTCTTCCGGACCAGTCGTCATCAGGTTCTGAAAGCACCGGCGTGTAGCTGAAATGGGGGTATTCGGCGGCCCATTTCTCAGGCAGATTCGGCAGATAGAGATCGCTCTTGGAACGTACGCCCCAATAGAGATGCATAGGTCGTCGGATACCGATCTGGAAAGCGTGCTCTATGATGCCCTTGAGGGGGGCAAAGCCAGTGCCTCCGCCCATCAGGATAATCGGTTTGGTAGAATCTTCCCGCAGATAGTAGCTGCCGAGGGGGGCCTCGATACGCATGATGGTCTTCTCCTCCATACCGTTGAAGAGTACGTCGGTAAAGAGACCGCCGTCGACATGACGGATATGCAATTCGATAAAGTCGTCGTCATGGGGGGCGTTGGCGATGGAGAAGGCCCGTTTGGTACCATCCTGAAGGATAAAATTGAGGTATTGGCCGGCCAGGAACTGAAGACGTTCTCCCTCGGGCAGCTTCAGGTAGAGTCTGATGACATCTTCATTGAGTCGCTCAATGCGGTCGATCTTACAGGGCATGGTACGGACCGGAAGATCCTTTGACTGGACGATCTCTCTGACTGCGATGGTGAGGTCCGAGGCGGGAGCCGCCTGGCAAATATAGCATTCGCCATTGCTGTCATCGGCCATCACGGGTGGTTTCCCGTTGGGGTAGTCGACCTGGCCCGCTGCAAGGGTCGCCAGACAGTCGCCACAGAAGCCGTTGCGGCAGCCGTAGGGTAGATTGACGCCCTGCCTGATCGCGGCATCGAGTATGGTCTCACCCGTTTCGACTGAGAATTCGTGGCCGCTTGGCTCAACATGCACTTTAAAACTCATGGGGTAGTTTCTCATTCATGAGTCGATACAATCGGCATAACAATACGTTATCCTCAATCGACCTTCTGTAATTATTGGGTTGGAGTGGAATTCTCTCCTATTTTTGTCAGGAATTAAACCGGGAGTCCATTGGGTTATGGGTGTGGCCATAATTGGTTGCGGTGATATCGGTACCAGGTTGGCGCAGGCATATTCCGCCGAGGGAATAACTGTCACCGGGATCGTGCGCACGCAACAGAGTATCGAAAGACTCGAACATGCTGGTATCGAAGCGGTTCAGATCGATCTGGATCAGCCTTTCACGGCAGCAAACCTGATTGAGTCTCGGCAGCTATTCTATTTTGCGCCACCACCGCCTCGCGGTCAGCAAGATGGACGGGTCGGCCGCCTCATCGAGCAGTTTATGGAGGGGCCTTCGCCACAAAGAGTGGTCTATCTGAGCACCAGTGGCGTCTATGGTGACTGCCAGGGGGCGTGGGTGGATGAGACCCGCCCGCCTGCCCCGATTGCGGATCGGGCGAAACGACGTCTCGATGCAGAACTGCGCTGGCGCGCATGGAGTGAACGAACCGGGCGCGAACTGGTGATATTGCGGGTGGCTGGTATCTATGGTCCCGGGAAACTGCCGGTTGAACGATTACGTAGTGGCCAACCCATGGTGGCCGAGGAGGATGCCCCCATCACCAACCATATCCATAGCATCGACTTGGTAAAGATTGCACGGACTGCCATGCAACGTGGCGTCTCAAGGGAGGTGTACAACGTCTGCGATGGCGTCCCTGAACCGATGACCCGTTATTTCAATCAGGTTGCCGATTTTCTCGGCTTGCCGCGGCCACCGGTCATCTCCCTTGAGGAGGCGCAACAGAGGCTATCACCGGGGATGCTCTCCTATCTGAAAGAGTCACGCAGATTGAGCAATCGTAAACTGCTTGAAAAGCTGGGAGTTGTGTTGGACTATCCGGATCTGGAGAAGGGTCTATCGGCCTGTGTATAGCCTTTCGTGCTTTCGCTTGAAATTAATACAGGTGGAGCACGCGCATCTTTCTCCGATATCCCATCAACATACTGCAAAGGCAGTTCCTTTGTTCAGATCTCCATACTGATGGGGCTCACGCGGCATCCCTGCCGCTACTGCGAATGCTAAGCGTCAACCGCCGGAGTCGCCGGTTGAACGGTAATACCCTGGGTTAAACCTTCAACCATTTGAACAGCGGATCCCAGAGAATGACATCCTTGTAGACCTGTGACGGGGCCAGTTCGAATATGGCCAAGCCCTTTTCCGCGGAGCGGATGTAGTTTTGGCTCTCCCGCAGATGGGTGATAAAGGGGATCTTGAGATGACCCAGGTAGGTCTCCAGGTCGTGGTAGATACGCGTCTGCTCCTTGGCCCGGTTGGCGACAATACCGATACGTGTCTGATTTTTCGAGACCCGGCCGCTGGACAGCAGTTCGGTGAGAAAACGGCTGCAGGCGCGCATATCGATGGGGGAGGGAAGCACGGGCAAAATCAGTGTGTCCACGCGAAGCAACATTTTATTGATAGCCTTGCCATGCACACCGGCAGGTGCGTCCATGATCAGCAGATCAGTCCCTTTGGCGGGTCTGACCGGCTCGTTCACCGCATTGATGGCCTGGATATCGGGGATACCTTCGTAATCTTTTCTGGCTTCCAGCCAGTCGATGGTCGACTGCTGTGTATCAAAGTCTGCCAAGGCGACTTTTTTGCCTTCATCGGCGTACCAGGTGGCCAGGTTGGTAGCGATGGTGGTTTTGCCACAACCCCCCTTGGCGTTCATCAACATGATTGTGCGCATTATACTTCCCTACCCTCTTTGTGGATTAGTCTTATCAGGCTTTAGTTTAGTCGATCCCCAGCTGATCCCAAATCTGATCGATGCGTTGCTTGACGCTCGGTGTCATGGTGATCGGCCGTCCCCACTCCCGGTCGGTCTCGCCGGGCATTTTGTTTGTCGCATCAAGCCCGATTTTTGATCCGAGGCCCGATACCGGCGAGGCGAAGTCGAGATAGTCGATGGGGGTGTTCTCCACGATGGTGGTGTCCCGTGCCGGATCCATGCGGGTGGTCATGGCCCATATGACATCCTGCCAGTCCCGGGTATTGACATCATCATCGACGACGATCACGAACTTGGTGTACATAAACTGCCTCAGGAAAGACCATACCCCCATCATGACGCGCTTGGCATGACCGGGATACTGCTTTTTCATACTGACAATTGCAAGCCTGTAGGAACAGCCTTCGGGGGGAAGATAGAAATCAACGATCTCCGGAAACTGTTTCTGCAGGATCGGTACGAAAACCTCATTCAATGCCATACCGAGCACCGCCGGTTCATCCGGGGGACGGCCGGTATAGGTGCTGTGATAAATCGGTTCCTCGCGATGGGTCAGGCGCGATACGGTGAAAACGGGGAAGTGCTCCACCTCGTTGTAGTAACCGGTGTGGTCGCCATAAGGACCTTCCATCGCCATATCGTCGGGGTGGATATGACCCTCCAGCACGAACTCCGCGGAGGCGGGGACCTGAAGCTCGGAGTCGATGCATTTCACCACCTCGGTGCGGCTGCCGCGCAGCAATCCGGCAAAGGCATATTCCGAGAGTGTATCCGGCACCGGGGTCACCGCGCCCAGGATGGTGGCCGGATCGGCCCCGAGGGCGACACAGACCGGAAAGGGTTCTCCGGGATGCGAAGACTGCCAGTCGCGGAAATCGAGCGCCCCGCCGCGATGGGCCAGCCAGCGCATGATAAGACGGTTGGGGCCGAGCAGTTGCATGCGGTAGATACCGAGATTCTGGCGCGATTTGTTGGGGCCGCGGGTGATGACCAGGCCCCAGGTGATCAGCGGAGCGGCATCCTCGGGCCAGCAGGTTTGAATCGGCAGCCGGGTCAGGTCAACCTCGTCCCCTTGTTGTGTAACGGCCTGGCAAGGTGCGTTGCGCAGCTCTTTGGGGGCCATATCGAGCACCTTGCGGAATACCGGCAGCTTGTCCCAGGCATCCTTCATGCCTTTGGGGGGATCGGGTTCTTTAAGAAATGCGAGCAGCCTGCCCACTTCCCGCAGGGCGTCTACCCGCTCTTCTCCCATCCCCATGGCGACCCGCTCGGGGGTGCCGAACAGGTTTCCGAGCAGCGGGTAGGGGGAGCCTTTGACCTTCTCGAACAGCAGGGCAGGACCACCGCGGCGCAGTGTACGGTCACAGATTTCGGTGATCTCCAGCTTGGGGTCAACCTCGGTGTGAATACGCTTCAGATCACCGCGGGATTCAAGCTGTTGAATGAAATCACGTAAATCTTTGTACTTCATGGGTCTAGTTGTTGATTATCTCTGCCTGAGACATTACCAGAGGCAGCATCGAGGTCAAGCGGTACCAGCCATGTGATCGGCGTCAGAAATAGGCGCCACCATTGATGTATGTGGTTGAAAAATATTAACGAGGCACTAATATAAGAGAAATCTAATATACTTATCGGAGTCCTTAAAATGAGGCGTTTACTGGTTCCATTAATACTTGGCCTTGCGCTGTTGCCCGGTTTCTCGGTGGCTGAAATGCCCGAGTTAGACAGCGTTGCCGTGGTAAAGCGTGAGACGGTCAGGGAGTTTTGGCTCGACGGTGTGGTCGAGGCAATCAATCAGACCACCCTCTCAGCCCAGACCCGGGGCCAGGTGGAAGCGATCCTGTTCGATGTGGATGACTATGTGGAGAAGGGTCAAGTTATCGTGCAACTGAAAGATACCGAGCAGAGAGCCGGTTTGGATCAGGCCCGGGCTGACCTGAAGGAGGCCGCGGCACGTCTGCAGGAATCACGGGACGATTTCAAACGCACCAAGGACCTGTTCGGACGCAAGCTTGCGTCCCAGTCGCAGCTGGATAAATCCACTGCGGCGCTGAAATCTGCCAAGGCGAGAAAGGAGGCGGCGGACGCGCGCCTGGACCAGGCCAAAGAACAGTTTGAATACACCCGGATCAAGGCGCCCTACAGCGGCATCGTGACCCATCGCCATGTGGAGGTGGGTGAGATCGCATCCCCGGGGCAGAAGCTGATGAGCGGTATCTCCCTCGACCAGCTGCGGGTCAGCGTGGAACTGCCCCAGAGCCTGATCCCGGTGATCCGGGCGCAGGGTAAGGCGCGGGTTTTGCTGCCGAACGGCGAGGCGATCCAGGGAGTCAGATTGACCATCTTTCCCTTTGCCGACCAGAGCAGCAGCACATTCAAGGTAAGAGTCGATCTGCCGGAAAGAGTGAAGGATCTGTTTCCCGGCATGTTTGTCAAGACCGCTTTCATGACCGGCGTGAAAAAGGAGTTGGTGGTGCCGCAAGAGGCCGTGGTCTATCGTTCCGAAGTGACGGCGGTCTATGTGGTCGACCAAGACCGGAGGGTCCGTTTCCGCTTGATTCGGGCCGCAGAACATCCAGTCGACGGCATGCTGTCGATTATCGCAGGTCTCTCCGAAGGTGAAACAGTGGCAACCGATCCCGTTGCGGCGGCCACACGATTGAAACAGCAGCTGGCGGAGAGTCGCAATGAGTAAGCTGGGTATCTCGGGCGGCGTGGCAAAGCGCTTCCTGATCACTGAGATCACGCCGCTGCTGGCCCTGGTGGGGCTGCTGCTGGGGGTGTTTGCCGTGCTGGTGACGCCGCGGGAGGAGGAGCCGCAGATCAATGTCACCTTTGCCAACGTCTTCATCCCCTTTCCCGGCGCCACCGCCACCGAGATCGAGAATCTGGTGGCGACGCCGGCGGAACAGGTGCTGTCGGAGATCGACGGCATCAAGCATGTCTACTCCACCTCCCGGCCGGGTATGGCGGTGTTGACCGTGCAGTTTCTGGTGGGCGAGGATCGGGAGGATGCCATCGTAAGGCTCTTCAGCAAGGTCTACGCAAACCAGGACTGGCTGCCCCAGGGACTCGGGGTTGGACAGCCGATCATCAAGCCGAAGGGGATCGATGATGTGCCCATCGTCACCGCAACCCTCTGGTCCGAGGACCCGGCAATCGGCGCCTTCGAACTGGGTCAGGTCGCCCATGCCATCGAGTCTGAATTGAAGCGGGTGCCTGGCACCCGGGATATCTATACCATCGGCAATCCGGACCGGGTGGTGCATGTGCTGCTCGATCCCCAGTCGCTGGCGGGACACGGCATCGATTTGAGTGATCTGCGCACCGCCCTGCAGGTGGGCAATCATATCCGCGACAACATCGAGGTCACTGCCGAAAACCGGGAGCTGCTGGTGCAGGCGGGCACCTTCCTCACCTCCCCCGATGAGATCGGCAGCCTGGTGGTCGGGGTCAGAGAAGGCAAGGCCGTCTATCTGCGGGATGTCGCCGAGGTGGTCCATCGGCCGGATCAGCCCCAGCACTATGTCTGGATGGGGGTCGGGCCGCAAGGAGAGCAGAAACAGCTGCCCAAGGGAGGGAAGTTTCCCGCGGTCACGGTGGTGGTCGCCAAAAAGGCGGGTACCAACGCGGTGGATATCGCCAAGTCGGTGATCAAGCGCTTCGAACAACTGGACGGCATTTTCATTCCTGAAGGTGTGCACGCCACCATCACCCGTAATTATGGTGCGACCGCCGAGGCCAAGGCCAACAAGCTGATCAGCAAACTCGCCTTCGCCACCCTCTCGGTGGTGGGACTGGTGCTGTTGACCATCGGTTGGCGCGAGGCGTTCATCGTCGGCGCTGCGGTGGTGGTAACCCTGGCGATCACTCTGTTCGCTTCCTGGGCCTGGGGCTTCACCCTCAACCGGGTCTCCCTGTTCGCCCTGATCTTCTCCATCGGCATCCTGGTGGATGACGCCATCGTGGTGGTGGAGAACATCCATCGCCACCTGCAGATGGGTTCCAGACATCTGCTGGAGGCGATCCCCAAGGCGGTGGACGAGGTCGGCGGCCCGACCATCCTGGCGACCTTTACCGTTATCGCGGCGTTGCTGCCGATGGCCTTCGTCACCGGGCTGATGGGACCCTATATGAGCCCGATCCCGATCAATGCCAGTACCGGCATGTTGATCTCCCTGGTGGTGGCCTTTGTCTTCACCCCCTGGATGACCAACCGAATTCTGGCCAGTCAGGCGGAACGGATCGCCAACCATGCCCATGACGAGAGTCAGGAGACGGCGCTGAGCCGCTTCTTCAGCCGGGTGATGGCCCCCTTCCTCACGGGTAAACGAGGCAATCGCATGCGCTGGGTGCTGCTGGGATCGATCTTGCTGCTGATCGCCGCCTCCCTCGCCCTGGTGGCGACCAAGTCGGTGGTGCTGAAGATGCTCCCCTTCGACAACAAGTCAGAGTTCCAGGTGGTGCTCGATATGCCCGAGGGGACCAGCCTGGAGCAGACCGCGCGGGTGCTGGATGAGCTGGGGGACTACCTGGGCGGCGTCGAGGAGGTCTCCGACTACCAGGTCTATGCCGGCACCGCCTCCCCCATCGGCTTCAATGGTCTGGTCAGGCAGTACTATCTGCGTGAAGGGGCTAACCTGGGCGACATCCAGGTCAATCTGGTGGACAAACAACACCGTGAACGCAAGAGCCATGAAGTGGCTTTGGCGGTGCGGGGACCGCTGCAAGCCATTGCCCGGGAGTATAACGGCAATCTGAAAGTGGTGGAGGTACCCCCCGGACCACCGGTAATGTCGCCCCTGGTGGCCGAGGTCTACGGCCTCGATTACGAGGGTCAGACCGAGGCGGCCTGGGAGGTGCGCAAGGTGTTCGAGAACACCCCAGACATCATCGATGTGGACGACAGCGTGGAGTATCCCTCCGCCAAGTTCGTGGTCCAGGTCGACCGGGCCAAGGCTGCCCGGCTGGGTGTGCCTCAGAGCGCGGTGGCCGAAGCACTGTCGACCGTGCTCGCAGGCGAGGATGCCAGTTATCTCCATGGAGAGAACCTGAAGTATGCCGTGCCGATTCGTATCGAATACGCCGAAGAAGATAAGGCCGATCTGGATCAGGTGCTTGCCCTGCGGGTACGCGCACAGAGTGGCAAGCTGGTTCCCCTGTCGGAGATCGTGCAGGTGATCCCGCGGGTGAGGGAGTACTCGATTCACCACAAGGACCTGCTGCCGGTGGTCTATGTCACCGGTGACATGGCGGGGGAGACTGACAGCCCGCTCTACGGCCTGTTCGAGATCTCGGATCAGCTGCAGGGCGAGGGCGGCATCGAGCAGTGGTTCCTGCAGCAGCCGGAAAATCCCTACGCCTACAGTCTGAAGTGGGACGGGGAGTGGCAGATCACCTACGATACTTTCCGCGACATGGGCATCGCCTACTCGGTGGGCCTGTTGATGATCTACCTGCTGGTGGTGGCCCAGTTCCGCTCCTACCTGGTGCCATTGGTGATCATGGCGCCGATTCCGCTCACCGTGATCGGCATCCTGCCGGGGCATGCGTTGCTCGGGGCCCAGTTCACCGCCACCTCCATGATCGGCATGATCGCCCTGGCGGGCATCATCGTGCGCAACTCCATCCTGCTGGTCGATTTCATCAACCAGCAGGTGAGGGAGGGGATGGCACTGGAACAGGCTGTAATCGATTCGGCGGCGGTACGCGCCAAGCCGATTGCCTTGACTGCCTTGGCTGCGATGGCAGGTGGATTCTTCATCCTCGACGACCCGATCTTCAGCGGCCTGGCGGTCTCGTTGATCTTCGGCCTGTTCGTCTCCACGGTGCTGACCCTGGTGGTGATCCCGGTGGTCTATTATGCGGCGATGCGCAACCGGGTCGAGTTCATCCGTGCCGGGGAGTGATGCTTGACTGGAGTACTCTTGACGGGAGGTCTTATCAGGAGGCGAATGAACACTGATAGGTCCCTCTCCTGGCATTGAGCTGTAGGGTGGGGTCCTGCTACACCAATTTGTAAGGCCAGCATGGCACAAACCTATCCTGATAGTTTGACGGTGCGGCAAGCCGCACCCTACGCAGGAAATATGATTTGCGTTAATTAGCGTTCAATTGCGGACTTAAACTGGTAGTTCTCCTGAATACAGCCATGCGTGCCATCGGCTGTAGGGTGCGGCTTGCCGCACCGATGAACTCACCAACTCCGCGCATCGAGACGCATATGCAGCAGTGCAGCACTGTCGCCCTTCGGCGTGGTGCGCCGTTCAATGTCAAAAGGCATGAAGCCGAGCGAGGCATAGAGCAGCAGTGCCGGGGTATTGTCGGTGAACACCGAAATGTAGACGGTTGAGGCGTAGCGGTCGAAGATCCTGTCGCACATGTGGCGGACCAGGCGCCTGCCGATGCCCTGGCCCCGGTAGGTATCCGATATGACTACATTGCCGATGAAATACCTGTCGCCGGCGATGCTGGTATAGAGATTGGCGAAACCGATGACCTGTTTATTGTCCAGCACAACGGTGAAATCGCTACGCGCCTTTGCGAGCCTTTCCAGCTGTACCTTGTCAAAAGGCCAGCTTCCCGAGGGATAGATAAGATAGAACTCATCCGGGGAGGTGAGCAACGAAACGATACCGTCGTAGTGAGACTCATTCCCGGAGGCGATCTCAAATCTGTCTAAATTAATTTTACTGACTGACACAAGGTTCGATCACTCTCCCGCTCTTTTGAGGTATTTTAGTTCAAGCCACTCTTCCGGTTGCATATTACTGATACGCGCCCAGGCATTATAGATTTCATAAACAAATACCCGCTGCCCCTGTTTGTAATGGCTGCTGGTCCTGTTCGAATTGGGTGCCTCGGCAGCCGCTATGGATTTTGCGGTAATCACGTGTACCGTAGGCAATCGATGTTTCGTTCTGCGGATGATTGAACCTGGATGATAGTTAGGGCTGTATCTCAAGGTGTTGCCATGACTGCTTGGGTTTGTGTCGATACGGCAGGTTTTGTTGAGTGCAATGCATCCTTTGCCGCAGGGTTTGCCCTTGATGCAGTTTCTGGCTTGGGCGGGAATTGGCGTGCTGAGTATCAGGATCGAGACCAGGGTGAGGGCGAGCGTTTGTTTGATATCCATGCGTGAGTCCTTTCATTGTGGTAGTGCCAAGGCGATCCGGCGATGGCGGGTTGTTAATTCGATTTCATGTCGGTGTTTAAATCTGCCTACCCACGATAGAGATTGATTGGTATGCAATCAATTCCTGAAATGAATTAGTGTTTATTTAATGCGGGTCAGCCCGATTCGTCTCGCCAAGCATGCGTCGCCACACCCACAGCAATGCCTCGGCGTCGGGGCGTTCGGCGGGGGCGCGTTCGGGTGGCATCAACGGGCGTATGACGCCTTCCTGTCGGTGACCGACCACGAATGAGAAGATGTAGCGTGGTTCGAAGCCCATACGCAAATCGGTGATCTCCAATCGACCGTCGATCTCCCGCACGCGATAGAAGCCCTTGGTGAACCAGCGCAGCCGCGTCACTGCAGGCGCATCATCGACCGACGAGAGCAGGCTTTCGTTGCTTGGATACTGTGCGAATCGGATCTCGGGCAACGGGTCGAGCAGCGAATAGTAACCTTCCCGGTAGCCATGTGGCGCCATCGCGACCACACGCCAGAGCAACAGATTGAAGGGTGTCGGCGTCGTCATCAGCCGATCATACTCAACACCCTTGCGGGCCAGTTCACTCTCGGCGACATCACGAACCTGCGCCTGGATGAAGATGGCGCCTGCGAGATAGACGGTACTCAGGCCAAGGCCGATCCTATTCGCGCGTCGTCCGACGGTCGGCTTGCGCCTGGCGAGTGCAGCCCAAAGCACCCCGACAAGCAGCAGCAGCGTATACAGGGGGTCGATAATAAAGATGCTGCCGAGCCCGACCGGTGGCCCCGTGCTCGGCCAGAAGAGCTGTGTACCGTAGATGGTGATCGCGTCGAGCAGGGCGTGTGTTGCGAGCGCGAGCCACACGAGCAGGGTCCAGCGAGCGATTGACGCACCCTCTCTTGCATGCAGGCCTGCGAGCCCCGCACCCAAAAACGGCGCGACGATGGTGTGCGTGACAAGGGAGTGGCTGAAGCCGCGGTGATTGGTCACGGCCGCCACCTCGTCCGGGTGGGGTAGGAGCACGTCGAGATCGGGGATCCCGCCGAATACGGCTCCCCAGAAGAGCGCTTTGCGGCCGACACGTGCACCTAGCGTCGCGTGGCCGACGGCTGCACCGAGCAAAATCTGCGTGAACGGATCCATACTATTTGATTCGAGTTAGAGAGCAATAAACTCCAATAGTGGAAAAATCGTTCTCTGGCCTCGGCTCTGTCCTAGTGTTGAGAGTGAAGCCCAAACATGTTGCCCTCTGTATCTACCGCCAGTGAAACATAACCATATTCGCCAATCGACGTCTTTGTCTGATGGACTGTACCGCCTGCGGATTCAACCCTGGATTCTTCGACTGAGCAGTCCTCACACGAAAAGTAGACCAGCGTACTATTGCCACCCGCATTCATCCCATCCATCTTGGCTAAAGCGCCGGCGGCACCATATTCCTCCATAGTGAAAGGAAACGACAGCATTTGAAGACCGGAATCGGTCGGGTCATTTATTTTTTCCAGTTTAACGTCGAGAACAGTTTCGTAGAACTTCTGTGCTCTCGCCATCTCATCGACGTATATTTCAAACCAAGCAACAGGATTACCCATGATCATCTCCTCCTCAATGGCTATGTTGAGTGTCTTAAGGCGTACAATCTTCCTCGATCAGATATTGTATATGTTCGGCTCTCTGGAATAGTGTAATGCTTTGTAGGTGAATTCTATCCTTTCCTCAAAATCATCCTGGAATGGGCCTGTTAGTGGCCGGCATAAATCCACTTTCGTGTTAAAGGGATCGCTGACAAATTAAGAATATGAATGATTATTATTTATCAGCGATCCCTCTTGTTCTTGCTCATTTGCATTTTAGATGCGTAGTAGTAGCTAAAGGCCATCAGGATAATCAGAGTAATTGCAAAAAGAAGCAAAGGAAAACTGAATTCAATTGTCCCGTCTAGAGAAAATTTTGTTCTAATTGCCGCGATCAATGCGACGACAAGTATTGTTGGGATCAGGATCCATTTTCGCTCAATAGGTTTTCTATCGGCTATCAGCAACATCACACCCCATGAAAATGCAATGACTGATGCAAGACCGCCCGGATAAACAACTTCGTCTACACCCATTCTTTCCGGCATCCATGTCAGAATTGCGATTGCAAAATCCGCTAACGCCGCAATCCAGTAACTCAGTCGCACTAATATGATTTGTTTTGCCATCTTTTTCTAAATTGAGAGAGATTAAAGCTAGATAGTATCACTATGGTGCGAACATATCAGAGTGTTTAACGTTTAAGGTATTAAAAGGAGTACGTGATAAAAAAACGATGGATGACCGCTTGTTGCTGATCTCATGTATTCATGGTTTGTAAGGCGAAAAAATTATGTCTTACTATGGTTTTCCAAAAAAGACCAGAATGAATCGCCTTCGATTGCTCCCCGTTCCTCCACGAGATTGGTTTCAATTTCTACCAGGTATTTATCATATACTGTCTCTCGCTCATGCTTCAAAGGGGACGGACAGTAACAGGTTTCAAACCATTCGATTGTGTTTGGGCCGGTGATCTTGGCCTGCTTCATCGATGACACAATTTCTGCGCCGTCCGGTTTTTGATTGGCTACCGTTCCGTCAACCAAAACCTGATAGAAGGCCGGTAGCTTTTTGAGTACGAATTTTGCCCTGACTCGATATTCCATGATTGCCTCATTTCGTTTAACGCCAGCCGAACAGGTGGAGCGTCAGATATGAATGCGTCGGCTGGACGTGATGACTAAGTGATATGGGCCGATTTGTCTAAGATTCTAGCGTCAAATTTATCTCTATTAATGACATATCTTTCATGGGTTCCCTTAGAAATGAGGTCGACATTGTCATGAGCTTCAACATTGAAAAATAGCTTTCTTCCATCCACTTTTATCAACTCAACCATAGCGGTTACCTCTAATCCGGGCGGGGTGGCCGCTTCATGAGTTACATCAATATGTATGCCGACTGTCTGTTCAGAAGGCCAATCAAGATACGGTTTTATGGCTTTGATACAGGTCCACTCAATGAAGCCCACCAAGAATCCGGTGGCAAACACTTCCGGCATGAGCAGGAACTCTTCTGATTCCGGATAGAGATTGGGAACCGTTTTTGTCCTTGGAACCAAGAATTTATGCTCATAATATATGCCGGGTTTAAGAGTGTCTTTCATTCTGTTTTCCTGTTTTGTAAAACGACAAATTTGTAAGCAGTGGTCTGACTCCGTTTTATCAGTCGCGACATCTGTAGTGTGGATCAGCTTATCAGCTTTTTTAACTATGATTTGATATTGTCGCTAAGGCTCAGGGATAGTGGACACGAAGTTACCGCCATCCTTTTGCAACCGGTTGTTTGTTATCGGGCCTCATAGTTTAAGTTTTCGTCTTTGCAGCATCATCAATATCGTGTAACAGCTGGCAGCTGCCAGAAGATGCTTGACCGTGTGTCCACTAATTGCCTCTCCTGTCATCTGGAACACGGCAATATCGTATACCTCCGCGCCTTTTGCCAGGGCGTACAACACAAGTGCGACGAAGAGCAATCCCTGATGTGTAAAGCGACTGCTGAATAACACCAAAAAGAAGGGTAATGTCAACAGCGGGATGAATTGTACCCACACGTAGAGACGCAGGTCTTCGAATAAGTACCCGTAGAGGACACTGCCGATACCCACGAGGACAAGCGGGATCAGCAGACAGGACAAGCGGCGATCGACATACTCGCTCAGAAGTGCCGCAAGAAAACCCATAAATCCAATACTCATCGGCAAGCGATCCCAGACGAGGGTCTCGTTACTAGGGCTCCAGTGATAGTAGATCGATCCAACGCTCACCAGGCTGACACCGATAAATAGCACAAGCCACGCGCTATGGCTGGGGCCTGTATCATTTTTCAGGCAGAATGCAATGCCAACCGCACCGACGAGCAGGAAGGCCAGGTTGGAGATTACATCGAAAAAATTCGGGACACACAGAAAGCGGCTCGTATCAACAAAGTGGTGATAGGCCACATCTTGAGGAATCGGTTCAAACATCAGTAGCAAGACGAGCGGAAAGAGCAAGAGAAACACCAGTACAGCGTGCCTCCAAGTGAAATCGTGTGACGGGTTGGTGCTCATCCTAACCTCGATTGAATATTATATTCAGCTAACTGCTAGACGCATTATTTCCAGGCTGTATGTTGTGTATACTTCCTTTCATTTGACGCCATATCCTGTCACTGAAGTTCTTGGTGTTCGCTGGAAGAGGTAAGTCAAGGATTTCTCATAAGTAAAAAGGGTTGCACCATCTATTCGTTGAATTAATCCGGTTTAGATAGCAACAAACTCTAATATTAGTAATAGTTTTTATTTGACCCCGGTGTTGCAAGATTACAGTTCATTAACAGCATCGGTGATTAGTTTCGCGATCTGAGAAGGAACCTCAAGGCAGGAGAAATGTCCCGCTCGACCAAGTTCAATCAGATGAGCATCTGGAAGCAATTGTTTGTTTGCCTGGCGCTCGTCCAATCTCGACCAATCAGAATCTGAGTAAGCGAGCCAGGTAGGAACAGCAATATTCCGGTAAACGTTTCTCGCTTCTATCCAGCTTTGCCACTCAAGACAAAGTGACCTAAAGGCTCGAGGGTGTCCTTGCTTGATTCCACTGCGGAAAAGTAGCTGAATAAAATCTGACTTAAGTTTTGTGTGGTTTTCAAAACCTCCTTCCATGATCTTTCTAAGGATCGGTGGCGGACCCGCCCTTGCGACGATCCAGCCCAAACCAGGTATGAGCATTGCGCTGAATATGAGATTAGCAAGTCCAGAACTACGCCGAATACCACCTCGGATGCCATAGTCATATGGGTTGAGCGCAATCACGCCGATGACGGACGGGTGCTGCCTTGCAGCAAGTCCCAAAGCGATAACAGCTCCGATTGACTCTCCCACGACAACTATCTCCCTGAGCTGAAGGCGATCGATCAACGAAGCAACGGAGTCTATAAAATAGGATGCGGAGTAGGTGACCTCCGGCGCAGATGATTCACCGTGACCTGGAAGATCAGGGATCACTACGTCAACATTATCAAGTATTTCAACAATCTGGTCGAAGTATTCGAGTTGTGTGCGAAGCGTGTGCAGTAAAAGCACAGTAGCCCCGTGACCACTTCGTCGGTAACGCCAATTCACTCCCCCTGCCTCGATAAAGAGATCTTCGTTGTCTTCATTGCTCATTGCGTCATCCTCTCATCGTTTCCGCTACTGCGTAATACAAAGCTGTAAGGACTGCTAAAAAACACAATTGAACTTGTGACGACTTCACTAAAACAATATCACCATACCCTGATGTAAATTCGATTAATCCATCATCCTTACGACACCTAACGCTTTGATAATTGGGGATAGATCCAATTTGTCGCTTTGCCATTGATATTTCATGTCCGGATCAGGCCAGAGTGTTCTGCAACATCCTTAGTTATAACGCCAGGGAGGTATGCCAGCTACATAACGATTACTTGAATTCTAGTGTATATCTATCGGATTGCCTCTTTGCTTGTTATGTCGATTACTCACAATCAATCGATGAGGTAATCCATCAATTGTACAGATATCATTCCCTCTTGCGGTATCAGTCAGTATGCTAAGTCATGACTAGACTATAACTACGCAATGCTGCGCGTTGACCTCTATGCCAGCGCTTATTCTGTTCCTTGGCAAAGGCTTTGATTCGGTCGATCGCAACCAATACTGAGAGGATTTTCGATTATAGTAGTTGATGCTTTGTAGTCAGGCATCCGGATTCAATCCGATCCTCTCTAGAGTGTTATTGGGTGTCCCTTATTTTTCACGCCCGGGTCAACAGACGCTATTGAAATATTCTATAATTTTTACACCCCTGCACTTTATATGCTTTTCATCGTAAGAGATTACTTTTTGCAATCAGCATGAATGACGAGATTCCGCAAAACGGCAGCCTGAGCGTCATAGACGGCGTGGAGCGCATTTTCTACGACGGTTACTGGATCAAGCGTTACCATGCGCCGGTCGACAGCCTGACCGATAAAAAACTGCTGATCCAATCACTCACTCGCCGCCTGTTCAACCACATGGAGCACGGCATCAATATCCCGGGGCGCCTGCTAGACAAGGTCCGGGACGATTATCAGTCTGAAACCGATCCCGGCAAAAAGCGGATCAGGGGCGCGATGCTGGCAGGCGCGTTGTTCAATCGCGCTGCGGATATCTTCAATCAGCTGGTCGAGCTGGAAGCCAGCGGTGTGCAGATAAAATCAGACAATGATCTGATGCGCACCTGCGGCCAGTGCCTGCAGGAGGCATTGGAACTCGGCAAATTGGTCCGTCACCGTAATGGCAGCGCCGGAATCGACGAACTATGGGGCGAGCCGTTCAAGGCCTTCGTCATGTCGATCGAGGATTTCTACCAGTCTCGCTACGTCAAGATCGCGATGACCATGCGCAATATCGACGAGGTTGCCGAACACATGATCGGATGCGTGCGTAACAACCAGGGGGGCGAGGAGATGGAAGCACTGATCAGGCACTACGCCTGCATGGCCCGGCGCAAGTGCGAAATTCTCAGAACCGACCCTGATATCTTCGACGCCTGGGTTGAGTTTGTCGTGGCGGGGGAGGCGATTACCGGGTATACATCAGGGCAAACGGAAGTTGAAACCGGCAAAGGAATCCTCGATGAATTCGATAGCCGCTACATGCTCGAACAGGGTGTCGAGCTGATTGCGGACATCACCCGTGCGAGAACTTCAATGCCGAGCAGCACCGAGGAATACTTGGGGTTGTGTGAGCAATTCAAGCGATGGAAAGCTTAAACAGATAAAGACCCGGTGGGTGAAACGAGTAGTCTTGAGTGATCAAGCCAGACTCATTCTTGGCCATGTCATAATATATTAGGTCCCCAGTTTTTGTTAGGCGCTGCATCCAGTCAGCGAGGCGCTGAGAAAGCTCATCGAGCTGGTGGGAAGTACCCAGATGGCGGTGGGCAGCAATGCCTAACCGGCGGCGCTCGATGTCTACGCCTATTTCAATCTCACCGAAGGGGTGACGGGGCTGGAGGCGCATGTGCCTCCCTCTGACCTTCGCATCCATCGTTATTTACCTCCTTCACGACCCCTTCATCCTCACCGCTGATACTTTTTACTTCATTGACAAGGCTTATTGCTTCGACGGCTCCTCAATTTGGGGCGTTTATGGAGATCCTTAGGTTCGATGACGAATGAAATGGTTACGTGAACCAGGATTACTTGCTTCGGTTATGGGGCATTTTGCTACACAAACGACAATATTTGCGTCATAAGTCGGATTATTCAGATCTTAAAACAGGCCTGTGCAGGGTATTTTGTCCCTGGTACACCGATTGCAGGGCCTATTGAAGCGTATGTGGTGTTATCTGTTTGGGTGAGTGAACCTGAAGATTAAATTATGTGTAGTTAAATGGGGTTTGTCTCCATTTATTTACCGCATCCTTTAGGAAAATTAGTTTCTTAAAGGATAGATTCGCTTTGATTTCGGTATTCTTCGCTATACACAGCATTCAATTGTGCCGGCATTGGATATATAGATGCAAAAAAACTCAAATCACGCTTGTTCAACGTGGCGTAAATCTGACTGGAAAGGCCTGGCCAGGGTTATCCCTGTTGTCATAGGAGTGCTGTTTGCCGGGTCAGCCGCTGTAGCTGGGCCCGCCATTGGTCAGTTCGAAGTCAAGAATCTCAACGCCACACCCGGAGAGATTGAGTTCCAATCCCAGAATGCCCATATGTTTGGTAATCCAAAACGTGAACTGAGAAATGTCGGTGGAGAGTTCGAGTACGACGACAACAGTGTGGCGAAGCAACGCCACGCTCTCGAGCTTGAGTTTGGTATTAGCCGTCGATTTAAATCACGCATCGGTATCGAATACGAGAAAGAACGTCTGGATGATCCGGATAATCCTGATCAGGTGAATGAATTTAGTGAACTGGATTTGTCTGAAATCGGTGCAGAGATCATATGGGTGGTTGATCCTGTCGAAGAGAACAAATGGGGTTTTGGTCTGGTGGCCGAATATGAGCATCCGCTGGAGGACGAGGAGGCAAGCCTGTTGCTTGTCGGGCCAATCTTTCAAATAGAACGGAATGAATGGTGGAGCATCATCAATCTCTATCTGGTGAAACACCTGGGTGGAGATCAACCACGAGACGAGAAGGTCGACTTCGCCTATGCGACCCAATTCGGCTTTGAGCTGAATCAGGATTGGCAGCTCGCGTTGGAGGCCTATGGAACAGTGGATCGGATAGGTGATACAGGTAGTGCAGGCGAGGAGGCGCAATTGTTTGGCGATCACAATCAACATCGCCTCGGACCTGTGTTCTATTACATTGGAGGCCTGGGAGGTGATCCGTCCGACGAAGAATCATCCGTCTCAATCGGCGTGGGATTGTTGTTCGGTATCAATGACAACACGCCTGATACGACGTTGAAGTGGTCTGTCGAGGTTGAGTTTTAGCGAAAAGAATTGGAAGAACTGGCTGTAGATAATCAGACTCAACCTGACACTGCAAGTCGCATATTTCGATATCTTCTGACAGACTAAGAATATCTAATGCTGCTATTTCAATCGTTTCAGATAAACCATAATGTCACATTGTTGCTCAGAACCCGGCTGCAATATTAATCGGCCCGGCAAACACCGCTGTCCGGTCAATGGGATCGAGTACTCGGAGGTATCCGTCAAAACCGTTGCACACCATGTACGCAGACCTTGGCTATTGGACGGTCACACAAAACAATACTATTTCTGTGACGATCCGACTTGCGATGTGGTTTATTTCGGGGACGACGACTCAGTAATCTCGCAAGCACAAGTCAGAACCAGGGTGGGCGTGAAGGACCAATCCGATGATGCAATGCTGTGCTACTGCTTTGGGGTAACTAAGCGCGACGCGGACAGCGATCCGGGTATAAGGGCGTACATTGTCCGTCAAACCAAGCTCGGCGTATGCAGCTGTGAAACATCTAATCCCGCTGGAGTTTGCTGCCTCAAGACCTTTCCGTGAACTACCGTATTGCCGATCGATAAACAGGACATCTGTGTATTTATAAATTGGTAATCTTTGGGGTGGGTGTCTCGCTTAATTTCCTTAATTACTGTTCAAGATATGAAGCTCCACCTACCATTCAATCAGAATGGGGGTGCCTACTTTTACCAAACCCAAAAACTCGTCCATCTCTGCATTGGTTACTGCAATACAGCCGTTGGTCCAGTTGAACTGTTGGGTTACAGGGGCTAACCAGCCCAGCCAGTTTTTTTGTCCATGGATCATGATAAATCCCCCAGGTGAGACACCCAGTTTTCGAGCGCTGTTTTTATCTTGCTGATTCGGGTAGCTGATATGCATGGCTCGGTAGAAAGAGGAGTCTTCTTTTGTATAGTCGAGAGTGTAGAGGCCCTCCGGTGTCTTTTCGTCTCCCTCCTTCTGCTTGTGTCCTTTAGGGTTTGCGCCTAATGCCACTTGATATTGTTTTATAACTGTTTTTCCCTGCATGAGGAACATACTACGTTCAGATTTATCGATGCGTACCAGATCAACATCTGCTGACAAGCGAGTTGCATAGGTGAGTAAGAGTAGTGCGAAAATTCTCATGTTGACAGACGTTTGCTGATTTGGGGAGCGGTGCTATTTGGGAATAAGATAGACTAACATCTTCTGTAACAATTGATCTCATGGTTTTTACAACATTTGCCAGAAGGTTCAGAAATAGTTTAAAGTTTAAGGTTAATGAGACACCCACCCTAGATTTGAAGCTGCGTAATGTAATTGGCCCACTTTAGAGTGGGTGTCTTGTTTGTGTCAGAGGGTCGAGGTTGTTTAGGATTTCAGTTTCAGAGTGATTGACAGGGAAATCTGCTCCGAGAAACAAAGAATTTCAATGCTAATTGATTGATGCAGGCCTGATAGAAATGGTCGTGTGTCTAATGTAATTGGTACACTTTAGAGTGGGCACTTTAGAGTGGGTGTCTGGTTTGTGCGCCCTAGCTCCTCTGGATCTATACGTTCAACTCGATCGAAGCCCTTAGTTTTTTGAACAACATATTGTGTTTAAAGTTAGCCATGGAATCTGATGGGTCAATTGCCTCTAAGTTAAGGCGTTCTATTGTGCTACGTGACACTGCTACGGATAAAATAGGGGCTTCTTCTAAGTGGCCTGTCTGAGAGTTAAGCAATTCGTCTACAGCCGTGACAATAACCAGATTGTCAGGGATGGCTGAAAATAGTTCATTGCCTACCCGCAATACACAGCTACAGACATAGTCTTGATATATTTCATTGAATCTACCTTTTGGCATATTCTTAACAGACAACTTACCGCTTTTTAGTAAATTTTTTGTTTCGCTTGGTACTATTTCATTGCCGTGAACGTTTATTTTTGCCTCTAAAATACCATTGTCGTAGACAGAGATTGACAAACTTGATCCGAGATTAGAAATTTCTGAGAATGGCTGAAGATTTTCAATTGCTTTTATTTTGGCTTCTGCCTTACCATCTAAAAGAGCTTTAGCTATTGCTACACTTTCTTTCCACTCCTCTGTTTCTTTCTCCCATTTTGAGATCCTAGATTTGTAATGAGCCTTATCTGTCTTAACGGCATCATCAATATTTTGGGAAAGCAACGCCCTTTTCTTTTCCTCTCGTTTGAATAGGCGATCTAAAAATCCAGGCTTATAGGTTTCTAATAATTGACGTGCTTCCGATTCATTATCATTATTCTTTTGGGGTTCTGTAGGCTGCTTAGATGAAAAAATTTTATTCCAGTCTATTGGAGGGCTGCATTCTTTGTGGATTGATTGAATGACATCAATATGATTTTCATAAACTTCCACTTCGTATGCAGCTTGTTCTAGTTCCTGCATTTTCTCATATTGTTTTTGCTGCCATTCAAGCTCCCTTTGCCTCCTTTTCGCATCTCGTTCCGCAGCGCGAACTGCTGCACCAACTGAGCGAACTGTTCCTTTCCATCCCATCTTCGATATCCTTCTTATTGTTTGCAGCTACGCTCAAAGCAGGCGCGCCGCCTTATGGCGTTGCTTGCCTTTGCTTGTGTACGCCCAGCATGGGCATGAACTGATGGGGTGGAAGTCCCCTGTAGGAGAACCACAGTCGATGATCGATGAA
>NZ_MARB01000003.1 GCF_001715975.1 Candidatus Thiodiazotropha endolucinida
ATCAATCGCTAGATTGAGCGGTAATTACACCGCCAAACGAATTTGACGGCTGACGACGGGTAAAAATCAACAGCCTGCTAGAGGTCTTTGAGCTAACAGCGCAATAACCTAGGTTCAGTTCAACAAGATACCTTCAAAAGGTGAGAAACCACTTTGCTAATCTCGCTTATCCATTTGAACTGAGATAAAACGACTACCATCCCGATGAAAGCCCAGATATTGTGGTCACGATTCTTCCCAGCACAATATCTTGTATCTTTAGACTGGTTACGCTATGGTTAGCCGATATAGTCTGGTTACGGGGGAACAGACCGACAAATGGTGGCAAAAGGCAGATTATCTAGGCCAATGCATTCGCATCGTAATTTTTACAACCGATCGTAATAGCCAGAATTACTGCCCATATGAGAAGCCTGAAAAAGTGGTATTTCTTTGCAAAGTTTGGCACCTGGTGTCAAACAGGTGGTATTTTGGAATGTTGTTTTTCGAGTCATGGAAGTTGGCGGCGCTCAAGACCCTGAAGAGGTATGAGTGCAGCGAATTCATTCTCTAAAGAGTCAAAACTTATTTATTAGGGGTAAACAAAATGCACTGCACACACTGTTCTTCACTGATGGCCGAGATCGAGACACAGAAGGATGTGAAAATTGAACAGTTGCGTTATGAGTGCCCGGTTTGTCGACGAACACAGTTGGTGACAAGGACGTTGGATCAATGGAAGGATCATTTATCTTTAGAGTCAGGAAGGTTAGCAAGACAAGCGCTTCGATACACATAAGGTGCTTTCAGGAACACTCCTCACTACCTGCCATTGCAGGCGGGCGATGTCGCAATAGCACATCGCCCGGTTTTTCCTCTAACAGTTTGTATTTCTCTACTGTTTTCTAAAAATAATCATCCACCAATAAGGGCATGTATATTTTTTTAGGATCGTGGTCCGATTACCAAAGCAATACATCCCTATAGGCGACATAACATTCAGATGAGATGGGGGAGCTGACTGTTGCAGCCACATGGCAGATAAAAGAAATCTATAATTCATGTTATTTTATTCCTACAATTCCTTTATATATGGGCAGTTTTAATTCAGTTTGGTTACTAATAAAATCATTATAAAACACTTGAGGTATTTGAAATGTCGTTTCCCACTGCCGTTAACAGCCAAATCATAGACGCCGTCACTCAAGCACATAGTGCAGGCGGTGATGAAGCACTCTCAATAATCGCCGAACTGATGGAGAAAATTGCAAAGGGCCTTAATGGTGCCAGGCAAGGAGAGACCACAATAGATGACCTCTCAGACGCCTTTGAGAATGCTGAGGTGGCGCTACATGGTATTGTTGCAAAACTTGCCACAGGAAGAGAATAAGATTGTCACTAAATGGCATTCATTTTTTTCCGGAAGTTTAACCGGGTAAGCAATCGATGACAGTTCTCTGAAATATGACATCTGCCTGCACAGTTCTGTTATCCGGCAGATAATGCCTGTTAAGGAATCCAAACAAAACAGTTTAGATGGGACATCGACTTTGAGTCATGTCTGTAATCTCGTCTTCAGATAAATTCGTTGCCGGGACACCGATGATAATACCGGATGTATTGACTGGCCTTGGTAGTCTCATCTGTCACACCGCATACATTTTGCGTACAGCAACCGTATTTGAGTTCCAGCACATATGGGGAAAGCAGTTTAAGGGTTAGCCTGCGCTTGAGCTTTAATTTATCCTTTTACACGCTCTTACAACACACTACGCTAGTGGAATAAATCATGATCAGACACTTAGTCCATATTACCGTTCTGTTTTCTTTGGCAAGCTGTGCAACCATGGATAAGGATGAGTGCCGGGTTGCTGATTGGTACGTTATCGGATATGAGGATGGTGCCAAGGGTCATAGTCTCTCTTACCTCGGTAATCACCGAAAAGCCTGTGCCAGTCATGGTATAGCACCGGATTCAGAACTTTATGAGCAGGGACGGTTGGCTGGTCTGAATGAATACTGCACACGACAAAATGGCTTTGAACTTGGAAAGTCGGGTAGCAAGTTTAACCCTGTCTGCCTCCCACCCCTCACCAAGGTGTTTAAGCAGGCTTGGCAGGATGGGCGTGAGGTCTATGACGCCAAATCCAAACTGTTGGCAAGTGAACGCAGATTGAAACAGCAGCAAAAACTGGTCGATACACTATACCAGCAGCTTAAGGATTCTGAGGCCAGATTGATCAGTGATGGAATTAGCAGTAAACAACGCAGAGCACTTTTGGTTGAAGTCAAAGAACTAAACGACGAGTTGGATATAGCGGAGATCAAACTGACTGAGTTCCAGGATAGAGTAACGTATGAACGCAACAACTTGGAGGAAGTGGAGGAACGTTACCGCTACTAAACAACTAGGGCCTGTTAACACTAATCCAATGCACCCTGTTGTGCCTGAAAAAGCGCCAATCAAGGCGCACCCCAAGGGCACTTCCTTCGGGGCGCAACCCGAAGGGCTGGGGCTGTTTTTGCGCCCAGCGGCGTTATCATTCGCTCATGTAGTATAACTACACCTCGCTCATTCTGCCTTGCTGGGCACGAAAACAGCCCCAGCAGGGCGTATTGGATTAGTGTTAACAGGCCCTAGAACTGTGTGTGCCGTCGTCTCTCTTTATCACAACCGTGATTGCAGTTCGCGGATGTGGGAAATTGTACCCTTTGAACCTAAACCGCGGCGCTTCAGATCGTCTTTATTCTTCGTATCCAGGAAATAGGTCACGAGAAGACTGTCGATACCACACTTTTTTGCACCCAAGTGTTCGTTGCTGCTGCCATCCCCGACAAAAAGGGCCTGGTTTGAATTAATCTCCATTTCAGCCAGAGCCATCCGATAGATTTCTGGCTCAGGTTTTTTTACCCCATGCTTACAACTGAAGTGCGCTGTTTTGAATAGTGGCGCAAGAGGCGAATCGGACCATGCGCGAACCTCACCCGTCGAGGCATTGGAAATAAGCCCCAGTGACAGACCCCTATCATTAAGCCTCTCAAGTGCTTTTATGATACCTGGTTCTATATCGGTCAATGCCGTATCAAAGCGTATCTGACGCACTTCTGCGGCCTTACGAATTGTGGAGAGTGGGATGGTTGGGTCGAGACTGTGCGCCATGCGCCTAACGGTTTCTACAGGATCGGTTTCGCTCAGTATATCGTGGTGTTCACTGAAACACGCCTGATTCCATGCCTTGCGATCCAAGTCCAAGATATCAGCCGTGTAACGGCCTCCGTCGCCCGCGGCCTTTGAGACACTGATCAGGGTGCCGAAAAGATCAAACAAAATGGCCTTGTATGGTGATTTCATGATTTTCTGTTTGATTGAGATCTGTAACACATTCGTATTTACTCCGGTCAATTCGCAGATGGCAATATGATTATTGAATTGTCATATGACTTTACACACATATTTTTTGTGGTAATTACAGTCCCCTCCCAACCTGACACTATACTGACAAGACTGCCTGTCTTAATGATATATAAAAGGGAGAAACGCATGTCCATCATTGTGAATGGTAAGACGATCAACCTTGACGAGGAAGGCTTTCTCGTTAACCTGGAGGACTGGGACGAAGATGTGGCTGAACATCTGGCTAAAAACGAGGGTTTGGAGATTTCTACGGAACACTCGCTGCTGATTCATAAGGCCAGAGAGTTCTACCTCGAAAAGCAGAACACTCCTTCAACTCGAGAGGTTATTCATATGATTGCGGATAATCTGGGCCAGGATCCGATAGTGGACAGACGCTCGATCGATAAATATCTCTATCAACTGTTTCCGCATGGCCCTGACAAGCAACTTGCCAAGCTTGCCGGTCTCCCTAAGCCACTGCCATCAGACACGGAAGCCTAGAACGACTCAGATAAAGGTAGCCCATAAACACTGTATTTCGTGTTGGTATGAAAGCGCTTCATCCGGATATATAAAAGCGGTCTGGACTGTTATCTAGCTATGTAAGCAACTTACAGACCCGGAATCCAGCACACTGTTTTGAACTGTTTTGTGGATTCCGGGTTGTATCGAAAAAGATGCGTTTACTTTCTGAACCTCTGATCGATTCAAATTTTAATGACCATGTCACGCCCTGAGTCAGTCAACGTTCTTTTATCAGGTTGACGTTTATATTCAATATCGAAGTTTATGCAGGTAAGATTATAGTCATTACCCTGACAACACTTCTCTCACCCTTCACTATAAAATGATTCTATGCCAACTATTTCGAACTTGCGAGTACCACCAGGACTGACCACAACACGGAACGCGGATCGGCCATCAGATAGAAAAAGAAGGTTGTTACGGATCTTACAACTGATGTTGTTGTTTTTGAGGCATACAGTTATACGTCCTGCTGTGTGACTACTGTCAACTGATTATTTCTGGATAGCTTGTAATTATAAATAATCTGGACAACGCTAGGTTACGAGATTGCAGTATTTTAATATTACCCGATTATGTACTCCGCAAATTTTCTATCCTCTTTAACCGTATGACTTATAAACCACATTTTTAAAAAGTCTATCACCTGGATTGCTTCGATATGTCCCTCCTCAAAAAGCAATTTATTCTTATTCAAGCCGTCAATGAGTTTATTGTGTTCATGCAAACCCGGATAGCCAGAACGCTGCATTAAGTTTTCTTCGCTCACGAAGTGGAAATGGGTATATAAACCCAGTTCGACAAAGAGAGACTTCTGGTACGGGAAGTCACTACTGTTTTTTAACTCATCTGCAAGCCTGGTAATCAACCTGAAGAAATATTGATGTTGCAGGTCTATCTCTTTGATACCAAGTTCATATTCTTTTGACCAGCCTTGTAGTCTATTTTGCATTATTCTGACTCACCCTATCTAACTCATCATCACCACAACATACCCAGTTTTTCAAAAGTGATTTTGCCTCATATAATTTCTCATCTGCTTCTACTATAAGTTGTCTGGCGGATTGGTTAATTGTGGCTTTCATGGCAGCACATCCAATACTGGCAGTAACTAGATTTTTCTGTCCGATTTCTTTATTTTGCCTGGATATATGTTCTACAGCTGAGCGGATACGTTCAGCTATCTTAAAAGTGATTTGCAAGCTGCATTCTGGTAGTACTACAACAAAATCCTCACCATCATCGCGTGCAACTATGTCACCCGGTCTCTGTAATAACACCGACAGACAGTGTTCCACCTTTTTTAGATACTCTTCACCTCTACTGTGTCCATACATGTCGTTATAGACTTTAAATCCATCCAGGTCGATTATCAGTATCGCAATATACGATCCCCCGCGTATTGCCCGTCTCCACTCCAGCTCAAGTGTATCGTCTAACCTGCGACGGTTGGGTATACGAGTCAGCGGATCTATATTTAAGAGTTGCTCCAACAGATCCGTTCTATATTTGGCAGTAAGGTGGCTATTGATTTTTGCCTTTATAACAGACAGGCTGAATGGTTTTATTAATAAGTCTTCCGCTCCTGAAGATAGTGCATTAATCTCATGATTTGGATCCTGCCTGTTGGCAATCAGAACCACTGGAATATTTGCGGTATTGGGAATTTCCTTTAGTGTCCGGCAGACATCAAGTCCATCACCTGCGTACTTGAACGGATCCAATATAACCAGGTCCGGATATTGATGTCGATTTAGCAGACATTTCAGATCATCAACGGAACTGGCACACGTAGTATTGTAATCGTTCTTAAATAATCGATTTAAGACTGGGATGTTTTCATCGTCATTATCGAATATAAGCAAATGCGCGTTTGATAGTTCATATCCTGATTTTTGTGCTTCTTTATACACGATATTATATTTCTGCATATAATTTATTTTTTATTTGCTATATTCACTTCTTCTGTCCTTATTAAGTATGCACAAAACCATTCATTGTCATTCGACTGGTGACTGTGAAGTTTAGTTATAGATCCATCTTGATTCCCTGCACGAAGAGACCCGAGGCCAATTCGCTGTTTCTTGAACCCTAACCATTTCTGTTCGTCTGAATTAATATATAGATCCCTTGCAATTCAACCACAAAAGCGGACATCTGCTGTCTTTGAATCAAAGCGCCGGCATCTTGCCTTTTCATGAACAATGCTTAACGCAACCTATAAATATACCGAAAATCGGATTATGATAACCCGTTACCGGTTAATTGAACGGTAGCGCAGTGAAAGTTTACAATCCTGTAACAATTACACCTTAGTGGATCTATGGATAATCCGGCGAATTGAGGGTTTGGAATGGTTTCTTTGGCGCTTAACTTTCCAGATCCCATTGTTTGGATCTTGTATACTTCAGATCTTTAGATTTATCAATCAAGGCGGATATTATCTGGATTAGTGTACAACGTAACTGAATTGAGAATCACAACGATATGGTTATTTATGTGGTTCGCATACGAGAAGCTTTCGAATTAGAAACACATTACCATACACTCAGTAGATACAGGCATCAGTATCCACAATAGACTCCATACGCAGCCATGCCTGCGCACAGGCCGTAGGGTCGTATGTGCTACCCTCTTTTATTGCTGTGATTAACATTTGCATGTTAACAGCGTGCCCGCTGTTCACACTGAAAAAGTTTCTCAGCAACCTGTCCAGCACTTCTTTTCCCAACTTGTACTCAAGGTGTTTGAAGAAAAATGCACCTTTCATATAGGGTGCCGCGCCATATAGGCCATCCTCCAGTATATCTATCTCATTACAACCCTCTGGCCAGGCAATCTTGTTCTCATTGCTGTTTTGTAACAGATCGAGTCTGTTTTCATATGATTGCCAAATTTGATTACCATATTCCTCACCGGCAACCTCATTGAGCGCCCGAGCCGCAAGATAGGATGCAATACCCTCAGATAAGACGAAATCCTCCCAGCATCCAATACGAACACCATTGCCAAACCAGCCATGAGAGGCCTCATGCGCATGTACCACCGGATTGTTCAAGGATTCGCCGGCTATATGCCAAAATGGGTGATGTTCCAGGCCACCAAACCCACCCGCGGGCCATTTTACAGAGACACTAGCCACTTTCTCACCGAAGAGATAATCTCCGTATGTCTGTTCATACCAGTCGAAGACATCTCTCAGATACCGGGTTCCATTCAGAGCTTTTTCTGCCTCATCAGGAAAATAGTAGACACCCACCTCGGTACCGTTTGCCGTTATACCAAGCATGCTGTAATCGTAATCACCAACAGCCCAAGCCAACATATATGAAGGGGCATCGGCAGTAATCAATTCAGGATATATACTGATATCGCCATCTGGTATTCCACTAACCACCAATTCAAAACCACTTCCTTCAGCTGGTTGCGACTTGCATGGAAAAATATTGCCGCAGTAATATGGCCAGGTGAAAGTTACACCGCTGTCAAGTATACCGTCAAAGTTATGATGCAGATTAAGGTAGTACTCTATTGTTATCGTCTGCGGCCCAACTGACAGAGGAATACCCACATCTAGCTGACCTAGTTTTGCATTAAACTTCAGTTGATCGCCATCTGAGACAACATTGATGATCGTCAGATCACCAATCTCAAACGAGGCAGCTGATGATAATAGTGAACCCGACAGGACCAGGTCGGCAATTCCCGTCATTGTTTCTAGATCAATATTCAGACTGGTATGCAAGATATCCCTGGACCAGTCAGTCGAAGTATCCGGGAGGTCATCGCCGCCTGCATCACTCCTATCAGTGACACATGCAGTCAATAGTGAAGTTAGCAGCAGAAAAAATACCGATAATTGCAATGCACGTTCACACACAGGCGTCGGCATGTACCTTAAATATAGTGACCGGCTGGTTGATACATCCATGAAACTGTAACTCTTAATTCCCATTCAACAATAAAAGATGTTCATGCGTTGATATAAACAACAGCCGTTTTTTCTGCTATTGGTTTGGGTAAGGCAGATCAAACAGCATTGTCGGGCATTTCTTTGATATAGAGATCCTGTTTTGCAAAGGGAATCTCTATACCTTCCATTAAAAACCGTTTATAAACAGCTGAATTAAGGGCATCCAACACGCGGCCACGTAATTCAGGATTGTCAACCCAGCAAAGCAGTTCAAAATCCAGGGAGGATGCGCCGAAGGCCCTAAACCTCACACGCGACTCAGGTTGATCGCAGACCGTCTCTGACTCACGAGCCACGGACATTAAAACATCCCGCACCTGGTCAATGTCAGAGCTATAGGCGACACCCACCGCAACTCTGATGCGGTACTTTACATGCGGCCCACCTGACTCATTGACGACCTTCGAGTTGCCCATAATTGAATTCGGTATCGTCACCTCAACATCATCCCGAGTTAGCAGACGTGTGCTGCGAATTCCAATGTGGGTGACTTTGCCCCGTATGCCACCCCCATCATCCAAGACAACATAATCACCGATCTTATAAGGTGAGTCCGCCATAATGAAGACACCGGAAAACAGATTGGCCAGTGTATCTTTCGCTGCAAAGCCAATGGCGATACCCGCGATACCCGCAGATGCCAACCACGCCGTCATATCTACATGCCATGACTGAAATATGAAATAGACGGCGAATACAATAATGGTTATGGCGGCGATATTGGTAAAGAGTGGAAGCGTTTGAGGTCTCACCACTGCATTCGGCTTAGCCCTGCGACTGGCTTCAGACAACAACAGTTTTGAAATCCTGACAGCAAACAGCATCCATAACAATATCAGAACAGAAATAACGAAGGATACCAGTGTACTGCGAACACTCTCATCGATCCCCATCATTGACGATGAGGCGACAATACCAATCAGGGCCAATGTCCAGAACAACGGACTGCGTAGATATTGTACTATCAGGTCATCGATATGGGTTGAAGTATGGGAAGTAAGTCTTCTGACCAACGGCATCACGATCCACTCAACCACCTTGGCCAAAACAATAAAGATCAGCAATACAATCAGACCCTTTACCCAAGGGTGATTGCCGAACAACGCTATTACCGGCTCTAACTGATCAGGTACATCTATCTTATCAACCAGTTGCTCCATGCCAGACTTCAATGCCGATTCCACTGGCTCGCCGGATTCCAATATCTCTGTATCTTCGTTTTCACTCGCCATGGCCACATTCAATCCTTATTTTGAAATTGTTCATAGAAGCGTCATTCGATATTCGATCATTAACAACGACACTATAACAGGACAGACTCAATACACCACAACAAGACTGAGCCCGCTATCGATGACACCTCAAATTAAAACTTTACGATATAATATTGTCTTGCCATTTTTATCTGATATTAACGTTTGTTCACCATTTACGACAGCCTCATCACGGCTGATCGCACCATGTTTTCAGTATAAATCTTCAATATCCGCCTGGTCCTTTTACTGGTCTCTTTACAGCATAGGACAGACTTTTTTCCAACCGCATTCGCTCAACCGGCACTCAACGCACCATTCCGCTACAATACAATTCAGGTCCGGCATCCCCGATTTCATCTGACGGGTTGCCATCACTGATTAACGCTCGTGTCCTGACAATTTCTTTTTTGGGAGGAGAGATGAACTGGAAGCAGGCATATCGTTCTTTTTACTATCAAGGCGCACCTGACCCTCAGGATCTCAATCTTCGCTATCAAAACACCGCATTGCTGACCATTGACATACAGAATATTTACATGAAACCTGCTGAAGACCCAATTGAACGAACACGTTGGGCACCGTTTAGAAAGCGAATGAACGAGATCGTCATTCCCGCCACCCGCGATCTGCAGGACCGCTTTCGCCGAAAAGAGATGGATGTCCTCCATGCCCGCATTGCCTGCCTCCTCGATGACGGGCGCGATCGGTCACTCAGTCAAAAGAAACCCGGCTGGAACTACCTGCTGCTGCCGCTAAATACGGAAGACTCGCAAATAGTGCCTGAGTTAAGCCCTGCAGCAGGAGAGATCGTCGTAAGCAAAACAACAGACAGCGCGCTTACCGGTACCAACCTTAGATTAGTGCTGCACAATATGGGAATCGAAAATGTCATCATGTGCGGCATATTTACCGACCAGTGTGTCTCTTCCACTGTGAGAAGCCTTGCAGACGAGAGCTTTAATGTAGTAGTTGTTGAAGACTGCTGCGCGGCAGGTACCGATGAACTACACTATCGGGAGCTGGAAATCATCAATATGATCTATTGCCACGTCATGTCCAGTAAAGAACTAATAGATATCATGGATCTGGCATAATCAATCTTCGTGTAAGCCGATTCTAAAAGTACCAGTTATATAGCTTCCGGCTACACGATGGATATATCCAATCACTCTTTGGACACCTCATTGTTATTATGATCTTGGATTGCATGCTTTACCCCACACAATGGTATAAATATGAAAGCGATATGGAATGGCGGATTACTGGCCGAAAGCAACAAAACCCTGATCGTTGAGGGCAACCATTACTTCCCTCCTGATTCATTAAACCGAGAGTACTTCAGAAACAGTGATACGACGTCAATGTGTGTCTGGAAAGGCATGGCCAATTATTACACAATCTGTGTCGGCGACAAGATCAATCGGGATGCGGCCTGGTACTACCCCTCACCTTCATCGGCGGCCGAGGAGATCAAGAACTATGTGGCATTTTGGCATGGTGTGGAGGTCACCGAATGATGAAAAGCCGCATGGCCGGACGGCCCCGACCACGGCTTTCCATCGTACAGCCACTCAGGTTTTTTGACCAAGCAGACGATTGCCCAACTGCCGCAATCCTTTTACGGCCTTATCCGTGTTCCATAACGCATTCGTCATATAGCGAAAATCAGTCATTACCGCCAATTGCCTGGGAACCCACCACAATCTGCGGGAAGGTCCTGCCGCCGGTACGCTCAACCATTTCGGTGAGAATCTTGGGATCTTCAGTGACATCCAGCTCTACATAGGCGATACCGCGCGACTCCAACAACGCCTTTGCATGACTGCAATAGGGACAGTTCGGCTTGGTGTAAATGGATACGTCAGTCATTTTCTCTCTCCGTTATTAGTTAACACGGAGGCTATTATCAAGCTTACTTACAAGACTAACTATGACTATTTATGTTTTTTTTATGTCTATTCGTCTAATTTTGCTAAATTTATGGATATGGATGTACTGAGCGAAATATTACAGTCGCTGCACCTCAAGGCGAGCGTTTTTCTACACGCCTGTTTTCGTGGAGATTGGGCAGTGGACACATCAGGCCAGCGTCGCGCCACGTTCCACCTGGTAGCCAACGGAGGGTGCTGGCTGCACATGCCTGATCGGGAGGAGCCGATTGCGCTCGCCGGCGACGACCTGATCGTCTTTCCACACGACGCCCAACATACCATCAGTAACAGCCAACTCCCGATTGCCGAGGACTTTCCCCGCAATCAGTTGCCCGACGAGTCATCCACGGGTCCCGGTGTCACTTTGATTTGCGGTTATTTCGACTTTGACCGGGATAGTTGAAATCCACTCGTCGACGCGCTGCCGGCCGTCATGATCATCCGTAATGACGGCACCACTGGCGTTCCCTTCTCCCATTCATTACGGCAGCTGTTGATTCATGAGATCGAGGCCACACAGCTTGGTGGAGCGTTGGTGATCGATAAACTGTCGGAGGTCATGTTTATCAATACGATAAGACATTACTTGAAAAACAGCAGTCATGTGGGATTCATCGCCGCACTGGCCGATGAGAAGATAGGCAAGACCTTGAGCAGGATTCACGAATCGCCCTCGCATAACTGGAATGTCGAACGCCTGGCACAAGTTGCCGGTATGTCTCGCTCGGCTTTCTCCGGACGCTTCAACCACCTCGTCGGGTTGTCGCCAATGCACTATCTGAGCCGCTGGCGCATGACCCAGGCCCATCAACTCTTTCAGACCGGAAACCACTCTGTGACTCAGGTTGCTGCACTCTCCGGCTACCAGTCGGAAGCCGCATTCGCAAAGGCGTTTAAAAGACAGTTCGGTTATGGCCCGGGAGTGGCAAGGAAAAACAGACCGCCAAACCAGACCGAAACCGGGTCATAGTGCATCACGCACCCTTTCCAGGCGGCTTTTTACATCCCTTGCCAGATCGGCGATTTTCTCTCCTTCCACGAGTTGCAACACGGCAACCGGGTCCATGAAGGCAACTGTAATCCCACCGTCCTTCTCCTGACGAATGACTACATTACAGGGCAATAAAAGGCCGATATCCGGTTCAGCATCGAGGGCCTGATTCGCCAATGATGGGTTGCAGGCGCCCAATATCTTATAGGGACGTTTATCGATACCCAGCTTCTTCTTCATCGTCGCCTGGACGTCAATCTCCGTCAGCACCCCGAATCCTTCATTTTTCAGGGCCTCCACGACCCGAGTTTCAACCCGCTCCAGATCACCTTCAACACTGGTTTTAAAGCTATACATAAAACACCTCTTGTATATATATGCTTAGACACATTCGTTGTGGCAGACAATGCTCCGTAAACTACCCGAGGATAGCATTGATAAACGCCAAATAGGCCCCATGAGAATTATGTGTTCCTTCCCGTCGTTGGAGCCGTTGACCTGATTTAGCCGATTCATACAGGCTAGCTTGGCCTGCAACCGATCGTCATGGCCATGGGGTAGAAAGTGAAGAAATAGAGCCTACTGCCGACAACTGGAATTGACTACACTTGATAATGTTTAATTGAGGGCTATCACAGTGACTCTTGGACCTGTTCGCTATATTAGATACCTGGCAAGGAGCCTGTTTCTGACGCTCCTTTTCTCGGCCCCCCTCCTGGCCAACAAATTCGAAACCATCGGTGGAGGCGTCTCAGGCTCGACCCGGGTCAAGATCGAATACCTGCAGGTAATCGCCTACGCCGCAGGCGGGATCTTTCTGATCGCCGGGATTCTAACGATTGTGATGCACAACAGCAATGCACAGACATTGAACTATACGATGTGGAAACCCTCCGCCGCGGTATTCTTTCTGTTGAGTATCGGCGCATTCGCGGCAGCCGTTCTGATGAAATAGGGCCGATACGCCTATGTGCAACAGCAACCCCCGCATGCGGAGGCAGGATCGACACACTGCGTGATAGGTCGAGATCCCCGGGATTGGAACAACCATCAGACAACCAAACCATCTTATGTGGGAAAATCACCGGCATATTTATCGATCCATTCCAGGGCTGCCTCTTCTCCCGTGAGATCGCGTCCCTGTGACTGTTTAATGCTTTGCTTATAGTGTTCGATATAACAGAGCTGCTCTACCATGCGTACCGCATAGGCCGTCTCCTCCTCAGAGAATTTGATGCCTACAAGATAATTGTCCCGTTCCTTATGGCACCATACCACGATACCTGTGGCGTGAAATTGGGGCGGTGTAATGGGGATAGCGATATGGATCTCGGTGCCGGCATCTATCTTCACATCGGACATAAAACAGAGCCCGCCTTCACTGTAGTTAGTCAAGGTTTCACGATTGGTTGAGGCTTGCCCACCAATCTGGAAATCGATCGGCACATCAGTCGGATGTCGGATATATAGGCGCATTTCTGTTTTTTCTCACCACAATCCAGGACTGTGGCAAATCCTGATAACACGATTAGCGAGAACAACTCCTGTTATCATAATCCTGGTTATAACAAAAGCAAAGGAAGCGGATTTTTGCAAGTTACGATGAAATTCACTATGACTGCTAAAGTGGCTCTTCAGATCCACATCCTTTTTTTCGTGAAGTATTACAGTCAATTCGGAATGAATGGCCTGTCTCCCTGTTTAACCGGGTTGCAAGATGTCATCCATGAACACAGAATCTGAGCCATGACAAGAATGACATTACAAGACACGCTAAGCCGCCTGATCAATGCCGCTTCAGTCAGCAGCGTCAACCCCGCCTGGGATATGAGCAACCGGGAGGTCATCGAGCATCTCGAGAGCTGGTTCGATGCCTTGGGTTTCAGGACCGAAGTACTCACCATTCCCGGTCATCCTGACAAATTCAATCTCATCGCCAGTGCCGGCCAGGGGAATGAGGGCCTGGTGCTTTCGGGCCATACCGATACCGTTCCCTTCGATGAAGCTAAATGGCACAGTGATCCGCTGAAACTGCAAGAAAGGGATGGGCGTTTCTACGGTATGGGAAGCGCTGACATGAAGGTTTTTTTTGCCGTGATAATCGAAGCGATTCGGGAAGTGCCACTGCAGCAACTGAAACAGCCTCTGGTCATCATCGCCACAGCGGATGAAGAGAGTACGATGTGTGGCGCAAAGTCACTCACCGATCTGCATCGCCGGCTGGGACGTCATGCGATTATAGGTGAGCCTACCGACATGAAACCGGTAAGGCAGCACAAAGGCATATCCATGGAGTCGATTCGGATCAACGGCAGGTCGGGGCACTCAAGTGATCCCTCCCTCGGAGTGAATGCCCTGGATGCTATGTATCAGGTGCTTGGCGAAGTCATCCAATGGCGAAGCGAATTGCAACAGCGATATCGAAACCAGGCCTTCAAGGTCGCGTTTCCGACGCTCAATCTGGGCCATATCCATGGCGGGGACAACCCGAATCGGATCTGCGGTCAGTGCGAACTGCAGTTCGATCTTCGTCCATTACCCGGGATGTCCCTGGATAGTCTGCGTGGTGAATTGAGGCAGAGGCTGAGTAAATGTCTGCATGACGCCGACTTAAACTGGGAGTTGACGCCGGTCTTCGACGGCATCCCGGCAATGGAGACGCCGCGGGATGCTGCAATTGTCCAAGCTGTGGAACAACTCACCGGCGCCGAATCGGGAGCGGTTGCCTTCGGTACTGAAGGCCCCTTTTTCAACAGCATGGGAATGCAGACTGTTATCTGCGGCCCCGGCAGTATCGAACAGGCCCACCAGCCGGACGAATATCTGCCGCTAAAACATATTCAACCCGCGATCAACCTGATACAGTCACTGATCAGGCAATTCTGTTTATAGACAATGGGTTAAACTGTATGACAAAACCCACGAACAATGCTCCAGACAGCTTCGTCGACTGGTTTCGGGGCTCATCCCCTTATATCCATGCCCATCGAGGCCGTACCTTCATCATCTCCTTCGGGGGAGAGGCGGTTGTGGATGCCGGATTCGCCAACCTGATACACGACATCGCCCTCTTGCATGGTTTGGGAATACGCCTCGTATTGGTTCACGGCGCCCGCCCTCAAATCGAGGAACGACTCAAGACCCGGGGTGTGAAAACAGCATATGTCGAAGGCCTGCGCGTCACCGACAATGCTGCATTGACCTGTGTAAAAGAGGCTGCCGGATCGGTACGGGTGGAAATAGAAGCCCTGTTGTCGATGGGATTGGCAAACTCGCCCATGGCGGGTGTCCGTATCCGGGCTGCCTCGGGAAACTTTGTCACCGCCAAGCCGATCGGCGTCAGGAACGGCATCGACTACTGTCATACCGGTGAGGTTCGGCGTGTGGACGCAACAGGGCTGGAACAACGGTTACAGGCAGGGGCCATCGCCATTGTACCGCCGCTGGGGTACTCACCTACAGGCGAGGTATTCAATCTGAGATCAGCCGATGTCGCCGCATCGGTGGCAGTTGCATTGGGCGCCGAAAAACTGATCTCTCTTGTCGAAGCCAAAGGGGTGACTGATTCACGCAACCAGCTGATTACGAACATAGTTCCAAAACAGGTTGATGTGTTGCTGCAACGGCGTAAAAAGTTACCGGATGATCTCAGGCAGCATCTCGAGGCAGCCGTCTATGCATGCCGCAGTGGCGTCAAGCGCATCCATATCGTCAACCGTAAGCGAGACGGGGCGCTGCTGAATGAGCTCTTCACCCGGGACGGTATCGGCACGCTTATCACCGCCGAGCCCTATGAAGAGACCCGTACTGCCCGTATCGATGATGTGGGCGGCCTACTGGAACTGATTGAGCCACTTGAGAAGACAGGTGTTCTGGTTCGTCGTTCCCGTGAGCTGCTGGAGACAGAGATCGACGGTTTCACCCTAATGGAGAGGGATGGCATGGCGATTGCGTGTGCCGCACTCTTCCCCTATCCCAAGGAGGCGATGGCCGAACTGGCCTGTGTGGTGGTACATCCCGACTATCGGGGCAGTGATCGGGGTGACCGGCTGTTGGCGTATATGGAAAGGAAAGCGCAGCAAACCGGGATAGATAAGCTTTTCATATTGACCACCCAAGCCGCTCACTGGTTCAGGGAGCGGGGTTTTGTACAGGCCAATCTGCGTGACCTGCCAATGCGCAAACAGGCACTCTACAACTACCGTCGTAACGCAAAAGTCTTCATGAAGAAGATCTGAGCCGGCCAATCGCAGAACGGCCCCCCCGGGAAGTTCCGGGGCGGCCCCCAATTTCCCTACTAAAATACTCTGTTATATTCATGGATCTCCTGCTAATAATAGTTTCGTGGTCTGAAAACAGACGAGGAGACAACCATGACAGAGGCAGTAGCGGACCTCCAGCGCCTAACCGGCTATACCCTGCTGTGTATGGGCTTTATGTTGTTGATCATTAACCATGTGAGCATTGTTTTGGGAGATCCCTGGCTTATACCGGAGTTTCTAAAGCTTCAATAGACAATGGGTTTCACGCCTCAGCACCCTTTTTAAAGAAAGGATACCAGGCCGCGCGGGGCTAGCTTTGTTGCAATCCCGGCACCGCCGATGAGATTGAAGCCTGGTTTAAAGATAATATTCTATTCCGCAGCAGCCATTCCTATTTCTTCATTGCAAATGATATACCGATCCTTACCTTGTCTCTTCGCGTCATCTCTGCGGTTATCAACCAGTTCCAACATGCTGGACCATTCCTCAATATCATCGGCAGATCTTTCGCAAACCCCGATACTGGCCGTGACCGGACGCCCGTCAGGCAGGGTGCCGAGGCCCTGATTGAGAACTCGTTGCGCAATAATCCTTGCCCCCTTGCAATCCGTACCCGGCAAAATCATCATAAATACCTTTTCCCCCCAATGGACCAGCATATCGTTGTGGCGCAGGCCATCGGACAATATATCGGCTGCTTCCAGCACGACATGATCATAAGTCGCGTAGTCAAATTCAGCGATGATGTTCTGCACATTATCGAGGTCAACAAGCGCGATACTCAGAAATTCATTTTGTAATTTAGCCTGCTGAAAGGCCTTTGCCAGACTCTGCACTCCGGACTTTCTGGTCTGCGCACCCGTCACGGGATCGTGATCCGTACGTGTTATTATTGAGATCATATACTGCAACTGTATCGTGGATGTAAATAAGACAATCCCCAGAATGATTATCAGCAGCCACAAGGTCGGCAATAGCTCCAATGCCGGTACAGTCGAGTAGTAACTCCAACCTGTCACAGTCAACATGGCTATCAGCAGCGCCAATACCGCACACTCCAGGAGTGTCAGAGGAAACAAACCCAACAGGCCGACTGCGATGTAGGGCAAAAGTGTATATAGCGCCAGCGGAAGATGATAAACACTTTCTGGTGGAACCATCGCCAGATAGTGAGCAGAGGCGAAGAATGTCAGCGGCAGATTGATCAGCATACCCGCCAGCAGGAGCAGACTCGTTTTAAGCGTGGCCTGTTCTGTACGATAACGTGCCAGATAGACAAAATGTGCAGTCGACAACAACCTGATCACCACAATCGGCCAAAACAGATTTAATGGCAGAAGCAGAAAATCGATGACCAGCCAGAGGGGAATCAAGATTGATAACAGTGAAGCGATAAAGCGTATTCGTTCAAGCAACAGTTCAGCGCGATGCTTGCGCATATACGCCGGATGCTCATCCGAGGAAATGAGTTTATCCAGTTCACCTATCGAGTAGATGCGGGAGTTATCACCGAGATGTTGAATAAATGATCTGAATACCGACATGGTCTGTTCCATTGGGTCAGGGGACCCCAATCTTATTTATTTTAAAGACATATATAAAGGGTGCATTTACAACAGGCACCGTTCAAAAAGCTAAACATCAACAATTTTTATAGACAAATACCAAAGCCTGTCAATATTGGCTTGCCTGACGCTGTCGTGATCGAAAGATGTTGATCAATGCATGAGCGGTATCCTGGCATAACCTAAAAGTCACTCACAAAAAATGACAGCAGACACCTCTTATCGAAGCATCTGCCGCCAAGCTCTGGCAAAACATTGATACAGTGAAAAAGTATAGGCTAATGGCTCCGAAAAGACCTTATCGCTCCAATTCAATCTCTTCGACGGAAGCATCCCCGTCCCGGTCCTTTATCTTGGCCCTTTCGCCGATATTCAACTGACTGAAAAATGAGTCAGCGTCTGTCAGATCATCATCCAGCTTGTATTCCGTAGCTTCATACACAGTGAATACAGCGCCGACCAGGGTAACAGAAACCTGGCTGCTGAAAGCATCGATCGGTGCCTCTACTTTTGTCGCGGACGACTCATCCTCCCGCTCTATACTGATGGCAATATACTGATCACCCATGCGCTTAAGCTCCACCTCAACATAATCTCCATCCATCAACTCATTGAGATTAAAGCTACCATCGTCATCCTGATCAAAATCGGAACTATCCTCAAACAGTGTCGAGTTATCGGTCACAATATCCAAACCCTGACTGTTACCCAGGTCCAGGGTAACCGTACCATTCTTCGCATCGACGCTTTGAACACCGCTCACCCGAGCTTTAATTTCAATCTCGCCGTCTTCAGCCTCTATCTTTTCAGTGATCAAGATGTCGCCCTGCATATAACCTTCGACTTCCACCTCCATCCCTGCATCGAGGTTACCTTCGAGTGTATCGGGTTCATAGCGTGTATCCGGGGAAATATCGATCTGGACACCATTCACTGAAAATCCACCAATTCCGTCGTCTGAAAGAATCCCGCGCAGTGAAACCTCCTCGTCATCATCATCGAGAAGATCGCTGTCATCGCTCTCGATGCGAACAACCTCAGTAGAACCCCCGCTGCTGTCAAGCTTCAGCTCAACAAACAGGCCGAGAGGATCTGCGGGTATATCCAAATCGACAGTTGAACTGATGGGATACGGCCCGGCTACCACTCCGTTCTGCAATACCAGCGTGATCTCGCTGCCGTCATAACTGGTAACCGTTCCCTTTATCTCATAATCGCTATCATTATCGTTCTGCAGTTCAAGCCGAGATGCGACAATCTGACTGCCATCGAAAAATCCACTGACTTCGATCTCTTGTCCCTCAGCAAGGCCTTCAAACGATGCCCCGTCATCGAACACAGTACTGCCGGCATCCACCATGACAGCCATCCTTAAGATGGTAAAAGTGGCCATTTCTCTGTTTTTCACAAGAGATCCGCTATCTATCGGGCCCTCCAGGTCATCGTCATAGGTAATGACATTGGCGACACCCGTCATATCATCCCGATTTACTGATCCTTCCACCCGCACCTTCATTCCCACCGCCAGCGATGAATCGTCATAGCCCTGTTCGTCGTCGACCCGATATTGGGTATGTGAAGTATCGAACCTGATGCCATTGACATAAACACTGCCAAACCCGTCGATCCTGCCAACGGTGATGAAATCACCGCCGCTGCTGGTAGCGCTGTCACCGCTCCCACCACCACCACAGGCCCCAAGCAAAGCGACAAGAAAGGTGGAAGAAAGCAATACTGATTTAGACTGGATCATTAGCACATCCTCCGCTACACACATTCCTTGGCAAAGGCGTTGTATATAGTTGTATGTGAAAAATATTGGGAATTATTTCCCATTTGCATATGAAGTATATGATGAATCCAGAATTGTTCAAGTGGATTTTTATTAATATTTGATTAAGGCACCTACCATGGATAAATTCTTTAACACTCTGAATATAAAAAATTATTTATGATTTTCACCCATACCGGCACAACATGGATGACAGCAATGTAGGGAAGGTGATTCCCGCTTGACAGCCGATGATCTGTGCCAAATCGATGTCCTTCCGTGGTGGCAACACCGCCACCAGCCCAAATCTCACTCATTGACACCTGTGTAATAGAGAGTGGGAGCGATCAACAGCCTCGATACGGGGCAGTTCTCATACCTCATATCGGACCTTTGTAAATGCATGGAAACAACTAGGGCCTGTTAACACTAATCCAATACACCCTGCTGGGGCTGTTTTTGTGCCCAGCAAGGCAGAATGAGCGAGGTGTAGTTATGCTACATGAGCGAATGATAACGCCGCTGGGCGCAAAAACAGCCCCAGCCCTTCGGGTTGCGCCTGAAAAAGCGCCACTCGACGTTGCTCGTCGCTCATTTGGAATAACCAAACCTCTCTCCTCGCGCCCCGAAGGAAGTGCCCTTGGGGTGCGCCTTGATTGGCGCTTTTTCAGGCACAACAGGGTGTATTGGATTAGTGTTAACAGGCCCTACATGAACACTCAAACAGCAACGCGACTCAATCTATGACAGCCGAAAATTTCGAACACAAACTGTTGTGCGGGATCGTCTATAATCGTATGCATGGAACCGCTTGACACTGGAAAAGTCTCCCTCTGTATAGAAGATGGTCGCTATCTGCATGCTGTCATCTATACGAATGGAGAACTGGCAGAACAGGATATCAAACCCGTCACTGACTATTTGGACAGGTTCACTCTTCCGCTTCCCACACTCATCGTTAGAAAGGGGCGCTACGCTATCTCAATTCCTGTGCAGATAGCCATGCTTCAGCAGACGAAAAGACGCTTGAAGGCAGTTGCCTTCTTAGAACGGGATCACAAGGATGTAATCATGACGCGCATTGCAGCCAATACCTATTTCAAGGATATCCCGGTAAAGTCCTTCTATGACGAGGAGGAGGCGGTCAACTGGCTGTCGCAACACTTTTATCAGACCCCATTACTGAGCGACGCGCAAAACAGCGCATAGACGCAACATTAAGTTGTGGGACTCACTCAAACCGGCAACGCCCTTTTGTCCACTACCTTGCGCATGACAAAACTGGAGTGGACACCCGTTACCCCCTCGATACGTGTGATCTTATTCAATAAAAGGGCCTGATAGGCCTCCATATCCCGCACTACCACCTTGACTTGATAGTCCGCATCTTGGCCTGTGATCAGCAGACACTCCAGAACCTCCGGCAGGTTTTTGATCTTATGTTCGAAATTTTCAAAACGCTCAGGGGTATGGCGATCCATGGCGATGTGTATCAGCGCCATCAGGTTGAGATCCAATTTCCCAGCATCCAGTTGGGCCCTATATCCGGTGATGATGCCGGACTCCTCCAACGCGCGTACCCGACGCAGGCAGGGCGAGGGAGAGAGACCGATCCGTTCGGCCAGGTCCTGATTACTGATACGTCCATCCCGCTGCAGCTCATCAAGTATGTGTCGATCATAGCGGTCCAGATTCATCAAGTTGCCCTATCGCTAAAGATATTGCTAATTAATTGCGTGATTTTACTTATTTTAGCTATTTTTATATTTATTTTGCAAATATTAGAGTATATTTCGCAATCTCTTGCCGGTCATTCTGCACTAATCTTTCACCATCGGCCACAAGCCGTACTCATAAGATCCGGAATCACAAGTTCCGGGAACAGGGCAATCACCCCATAAGGGTTTTCACAGGGGGGTCCTCATCGCCATTTAAAGACCAAGGATTTGGTTATGGCCGGTGGTGGCATCCCGGTTGCCAGGAAAAGCTCAGATAGTCAGCCAACAAAACCTGCTGCAGGAGATTCACCGTGAACCGCTTTGACCACCGTAAATACCGTTCCATGCAGGCCGTGCCGATGCACGATCGCCAGTGGCCGAACCATACGATCGATAGTGCTCCGATCTGGGCCAGCGTCGATTTACGCGATGGCAACCAGGCATTGCTTGAACCCATGAATGTGGTACAAAAACGCCGTATGTGGGCACTCCTGGTGAAGCTCGGTCTGAAGCAGATAGAAGTCGGCTTCCCCGCCGCCAGCCAAACCGATTATGACTTCGTGCGCTGGCTGATCGAAGAGGATCAGATACCACGCGACGTTACGATCCAGGTTCTGGTGCAAGCCCGTGAAACGTTGATCCGCAAGACTTTCGAGTCCTTGAAGGGCGTGCACCGGGCAATTGTACATGTCTACAATTCCACCTCCACGGTGCAGCGTGAGAGGGTTTTCAACCGTAATCGCGACGGTATCATGAAAATCGCTGTTGATGGCGCAGAAATGTTGCAAAGGGAGGCCGCCAACCACCCTGAAACCGAATGGGTTTTTCAATATTCACCGGAGAGTTTTTCCAATACCGAATGGGATTACGCCGTTGCGGTCTGCGCGGCGGTCCTCGATGTCTGGCGGCCCACACCGGAAGATCCCTGTATTATCAACCTGCCCGCCACGGTAGAGAGCAGCACCCCAAATCTGTTTGCAGACCAGGTTGAATATTTCTGCCGACATCTGCAGAACCGGGAATCGGTAATCGTCTCTGTTCACACCCATAATGATCGTGGATGCGCGATAGCCGCCGCAGAACTCGCCCTGCTTGCCGGCGCCGATCGTGTCGAGGGCACATTGATGGGCAATGGTGAACGAACCGGCAACATGGACCTTATTACGATGGGCATGAATCTCTATAGTCAGGGTATTGACCCGGAGATCGATCTCTCCCGACCTGACGAGATCATTCAGATCTATGCTCAGTGCACCGGTCTGCCGGTGCACCCACGGCATCCCTGGGTGGGGGAATTGGTGTATACCGCCTTCTCCGGTTCCCATCAGGATGCTATTCGTAAATGTCTGCATCGCCAGCAACCGGACGAGCCATGGCAGGTCGCCTATCTGCCGATCGATCCACAGGATATCGGCCGGGATTATCAGGCGGTAATCAGGGTCAACAGCCAGTCGGGCAAGGGAGGGGTGGCCTACGTCCTGGAACGGGATTACGCTCTGATGCTGCCGCGCTGGATCCAGACAGAATTGTCCGCCATCGTACAACGGACAAGCGAGTCATGTGAGGGAGAGGTCGACAGCAAAACCATCTTTGAACTCTTTCAGAACCACTTCGTGGCCGACATCCACCCCACCAGGCTGGAAGGCTACCGTCTCGACTCCCATCGGGGCAGTGACGTGATCGATGTTAAGCTGTCAGACAAGGATAAACCCAGAACGATTCACGGTCAGGGTGAGGGGGCAATCTCTGCATTTATGGATGCCTGGACACAAGCCTATCGCACACAGGCGCGAGTTCTCGATTATCATGAACATGCGATCGGTGAGGGTACCGATGCGGAAGCTGTCGCCTATGTACTGCTTGATATAGATGGCCAAACATTCGCCGGAGCGGCATTTGATCAGGATAGTGTCAGCGCTTCACTTAAATCCCTTATATCGGCACTGAATCTTTATCAGATCGCGCAGGAGAGTGTGATGAATATGGGCATGACAGGATAGCATTGACCAGACAGCTGCCGAATTGTCGCAACCGATACAAAACAGATCCTGATTACTCACAATATTCAACCACTGAATTGGTAACCTGGCGATAGTGAGAGGTATAAGTATGCCGCGAATACACGCGAATGATTCTTTATATCCGCATATAAATGCGAATAAACGCAAATATATTTATTTGCTGTTCAACATGCCTCAACACAGACTTTAACCCACTTCTCCATACAGGACAGACAAAAACATAAAATTTGCATCCATTTGCGGACTGATCAAGATTTGCGTCTATTAGCGGCTCGCTTTTACGACACTCACCGCGGGTAAGAGATAGAGTGACAGTGGATAGCTGAGAATGGTCAATCCAGCATCGACAGCTCAAGTAAATGAGGCAGGGGCTGGCCGATATAGAATCCCTGTGAATAGTCGATCCCCATTTCGCTGACCCGAGCCTGGATCTCTTTTGAGCACACATATTCCGCAACAATCGAAGTGATGCCGATTTTATGTGCGAGCGTGGTGATTGCCTGAATGGCCTGTGCGGCATGCGGATCCTCCATGATGTTCCGTATCAGCGACCCATCGATTTTCAGCGTGTGAATGTTCAGTTCCAATAGATGGCGCAGGTTTGAATAACCGCTGCCGAAATCATCGATGGCTATCCTGCATTCGTAGTCTGCCGAGCGTCTGACGAAATCCGCTATCGCTTCGTAGCTTTTGACCTCTTCACTCTCCAGTATCTCAAAAGTCAAACGCCGCCCTATATCGGGTGACTGTTCAAGTCGATTGAACAGGAAGTCGGTCACCTCAGGATCAAGTATATCCTCAATCGCAAGATTGACCGAAAACTCGAGCTCCGTATCGGTAAATGCCTTAAAGCTCTTTTCGATCATGATCCGCGTCAGATCCGCATTCAGGCGTCCCTCTCTCGCTACCGATAGAAACTCATTCGGCAATAGTAGTGCACCATCTTCGGATACGACACGGACCAGGCATTCGTAACGCTCAATGCGATGGTTTGAATTATTCATGATCGGCATGAAATAGGGTATGACCAAATCATTATTGATCGCTTCTTTCAACACACGGATAATTCTCAGGTTGTCTCTCATCCTGGCCTTTTGACCCACATCAGGATCGTAGGCGAGAAACTTCATCCGGGTACGTTTGATCTGGTTGAGTGTCTGATTGGCCGTTTCCAGCAGTGGGGCGGCTGTTGACAGGCCGGCAGTCACGTTGATCGGTACCGGATTGCCGTCAAAGGTAAAAAGCGTATATTCCATTGTACCAATCAGTTTACGAGCGAGCATTTGCGGATCATCCGTTCCACCTTCGACAAGGACACCGAAATCGTCCCCGCCAAGACGGAAAAGTCCATGCTCCGACCGTGCAAGGGCAGACTGTAAAACCGCTGCCATCTGCACAAGAATACTGTCTCCGGCCTCATGACCGTAAAAGTTATTAATATGTTTGAAGCCGTCGATGTTGATAATGATCAGTGCCTGGTCAGTACCTGTGTCGAGTGAACGCTCAAATGCGAAACGGTTTTTTAAACCGGTCAGATGGTCGATGGTTGCACCCTGTTCAAGTGCGTTATGTAAACCCGATAGTTCCCTGTGCCGCCTGTCCAGGTTGATCAAAAAAATGACGATCATGCCCAGAGAACCGATGAATGCAAGGGTGATCAACAGTGACCAAAGATGGACACTCTCTGCCTGCCTTTTACTGATATCGAGAAACAATTCACTGGTTTGATGCAGGGCCTTATCAATGGGGATATCGAGAATCCCCATAAAAACCGGTATGTACTGAGCCAGGTATCTGTCGACGATTCGGGCGTGCGATAGAAACACCCGATTGAATCGTTTTCTGTCCGGATCGGCAAACTCCTTGTCTTGCAGCCTTTGCAGCACCTCATTGAATCCGATCAGCAACTCGGCATCCATAGCGTTGCTGGCAAGAAACACAAGGGAGGTCGCTTGAGACAGGTCCTCCACGTACGCCTGGTCTTCATTGACGAAGTTCTTTATGTAGCGATGCGTCAGTCCCGGCACATGGGAGACCGAGTTCTTGACCAGGGAATTGAGTGTCGTGTATCGGATGATGGCCTGTTCCTTTTGCTCCAACAGCTGGTCGAATTTGTCCAACTTTTTCCAGAAAGCTTGGTATTCCGCTGAATCGAGGAACGCCAGGAGGCGTATCTCCCCCCCCAAATTCCTGATCTCCTTTATCAGTCGGTGCACCTCGTCATAATTGTGATAGAGACGGTAGGCGGTGCTCCAGATCTCTTCGTCAACACGCTTGTTCAGCAGCTCCATCTCCGCCAGATTATGGATGAGCTGATTATGACCTGACAGCAGCGCATCAGTTCGTGACTTGGAATAAAAAAAGGTCAATCCCGCCAGCAGGGCGAGAATCAGCGCTACATAGATCTTGAATTGAAGCCTCACGGCGACTCCAGGATCGCCGGGCGTTTGCCGGTGAGCGTCTTGAGGAAAGCGGTTAGCAGGCGGTTCTCCTCCGCTGTGAGATCAAACCCCAGATTGTGGAATGCCATGGCCGCCAGGGTCTCGCCCAGCGTGCTTTTGCTGCCGTCGTGCAGATAGGGTGACGTAAGTTCAATATTGCGCAGGCTCGGCACCTTGAACCGGTTGCGATCGAAGGGATCGCCGGTGCGGGCATAGAGGTCCCCGGTCACTACGTCTTTCTCAAGCGGATTGACCGCACCGATATATTGATATGAATTGCCACCCAGATTGATCCCGTTATGGCAGGTGACGCAACCCATGGTTCTGAATAACAGATACCCCTCTTTTTCATCCGCCGCCAGCTCGATTTCACCTCTCAGGTAACGATCGAAGGGGCTGTCCGGTGTAAACAAGGCCTTCTCGAATTCAGCGATGGCATCGGTGACATCTTCGAACCGGACGCGAGACTGATGATAGACACGCGAAAAAAGCAGCAGATATTCGGCATGATCGTTGAGACGCTGCTCGACCTCCTCAGCCGTCATCGCCATTTCGATAGGGTTGTGCAGGGGACCTGCCGCCTGTTCTTTCAGGTCAAGGGCGCGGCCATCCCAGAACTGCCTGAAATTGTAATAGGTGTTGTAAACCGTCGGCGCATTCAGTGTGCCCTTCTGGTTTCCGATCCCAATGGAGACCTCGCGAGGCTCCGCGCCACCGTGATCAGGATCGTGGCAGGTGGCGCAGGACACACTACGGTCCTTGGAGAGCAGGGTATCGAAAAACATGCGTTTACCCAATCGTGCCTTGCCTTCGTCATAGTCCACTTCTTGAGGCAAAGGCTGCAGGGCCATGGCCTGATTGGGCAGGTGCGATACCAGCAAGAGGAGACTTAGTATAAATACTCTCGGCATCGAATATTTCCGATCATTGATTATTTTCCCCCAAAATCGACAACGGGAGTCGAAAACGACATACCCAATGGTATCGGCTGAGACCACTGTTTCTTAAACCAGCGCCCCTTCTGCTATTTTTGTAGATGATTGATTTTATTGGTATACAGCCCACTCTCCAGATTTAATTGTAAAATTGTTATACAGGTTCGACATAGTGATTCTATGCACGGTATCTTCCGCGAAGGTATCCAAGTGGACATTGAGCCTCCCCCGGCATTGGTGATTGTCGAGTTGAATGGAATTCACATCGGAAGCTGGGAACTGTGCCAGCCACAGCCACAACACTCTGAAATATATATTAAAAAGACCGGACATCCGATAATGTCCGGCCTTTTTCATGAAGACAGGTCAGGGTGTTACTTGCTCTTCGAGGCGGCTACCCGCAGGCGCAGGGCATTGAGCTTGATAAAGCCCTCCGCATCCTGTTGATTATAGGCGCCGGCGTCGTCTTCAAATGTGGCGATCGACTCATCGAACAGACTGTTGGTATTGGAGCGGCGCCCGACAATGTCCACATTGCCCTTGTAGAGTTTGACTCTCACCACACCATTGACCACCTGTTGGGTGTGATCGATCGCAGCCTGCAACATCTCCCTTTCCGGCGTGAACCAGTAACCGTTGTAGACCAGCTTGGCATACCGGGGCATCAGCTCATCCTTCATATGCGCAGCTTCCCGATCCAGAGTCAATGACTCCATGGCACGATGCGCCTTGAGCAGGATTGTGCCGCCGGGCGTCTCGTAACAGCCGCGCGACTTCATGCCCACATAGCGATTCTCGACAATATCGGCTCGCCCGATACCATTCTCACCGCCCAACTGGTTGAGTTTCAATAATAGTGCCGCCGCGGAAAGCTTCTCACCGTCAATGGAGACCGGGTCACCGTTTTCAAATCCGATCTCGACATAGGTTGTCCGGTTTGGGGCCTCTTCCGGGGAGACCGTCCAGCGCCACATGTCGTTGCCTGGTTCATTCCACGGATCTTCAAGATCATACCCTTCATAGGAGATGTGGAGCAGATTGGCATCCATCGAATAGGGTGATTTCTTGCCCTCCCGCTTCATCTCGATCGAGATTCCATTGGCCTCTGCATAGGCCAAAAGCTTTTCCCGGGAATTTAGATCCCACTCACGCCATGGCGCGATGATCTTGATATCTGGCCGCAATGCATAGGCGCCCAATTCAAAACGCACCTGATCGTTGCCTTTGCCGGTGGCGCCGTGGGAGATGGCGTCTGCGCCGGTCTCGTTGGCGATTTCAATCAGGCGCTTGGCGATCAGAGGCCTTGCTATGGAGGTCCCCAGCAGATACTCACCCTCATAGATGGCATTGGCGCGAAACATCGGGAACACATAGTCAAGGACAAACTCCTCTTTAAGGTCCTCTATGTAGATCTCCCTGATACCTGCCGCCTCAGCCTTGGCGCGCACTGGCTCGACTTCCTCGCCTTGCCCGATATCCGCAGTAAAGGTCACCACCTCACACTGATACTCATCCTGCAGCCACTTGACGATAATCGATGTATCGAGACCGCCCGAGTAAGCCAGAACCACCTTCTTAATGCCATCTTTTGACATCTGCTATCTCCCAGAAAAGATGCTATTAAAAACAGCTCATTATAACCTATCTTGAAACAGATGATATGCCGTGAAGCACCCGACATGCGCGTACGGTGAATGCATGCTCGACCCAATTACATCTTAATATTAAAGACTTATTAGCTGCTATACTCTACCTGACTTGTCCCTCATTTTATCATCTGCATACTGAATAGTGCTGACGGCGAAAACTTTTGAATTCTAAAAGAGTAGCTATCATCCTTCTGGCCGCATGGAGCTTGGTGGTGCTGATCTCTCTCGGCTGGAACATTAAACACACCCAAGATGAACATCACCATTTTCTGGAAGATACCGCACGCCTGATGTTTGATCATATCAAGCTGGTCAGAGATTGGAGCGCCGGTCACGGTGGAGTTTATGTGCCCGTCTCAGAATCCACCCCGCCTAACGAGTACCTTGAGGTCGATAACCGGGATATTGAGGTAAGCGACGAACTGACCTTAACACTGATCAATCCAGCCTATATGACTCGGCAATTATCGGAACTTGCTGCGCATAACAAAGGCATCCAGTTACACATCACCAGTCTTAAACCTATCCGACCAAGTAACCAACCTACCGACCTGGAACGGGAAGCGCTTCTCATGTTCGAAACCGGTGCTACACAGGAGTACAGCCACTTGATTGAGGATCAAAGCGGATTGCGTTTCTTCTACATGGCACCCTTGATGACCACTCGCGCTTGTCTTCGTTGTCATGAAAAGCAGGGGTATCAGCGTCACGATTCCCGATGTCAATACAGCTCCAATCTGGGGATTGGTTATTGGCCACATCACCATAGGCATGATCGGCATAACGTTAATCACCAGCCTCTCTCAAAGGCTATCCGCAAGCTATAAAAAAATGCATCAGCAATCAATCATCGATGCACTGACCGGCATTCCGAATCGTCGTCATTTTATCGATCGACTACTTGCCGAATACCGTCGCGCCAGCCGCAACTCAACCGCATTGACACTGATGATCTGTGATATTGATTATTTCAAGCTTTACAATGACTCTCTTGGCCACTTGGAAGGTGATGAATGTCTCGTAAAAGTGGCGAAAACAATTCATTCGTCACTACAACGTGGCGGCGACCTGTGTGCGCGCTACGGGGGAGAGGAGTTCATTATCATTCTACCCAATACGGATTTAAACGGCGGAGAGAAAGTCGCCAGGCGCATCAAACAGGATATTGCCGCCTTAGCCATACCTCATCCCAATTCGCCTGTCGGTGAACATCTTACCCTGAGTATTGGCGTGGCCACCGAGGCCCATGACTATCCGTCCCAATATAAACTGATCAAGCGGGCTGACGACGCACTCTACCGTAGTAAGCAACTGGGACGAAACCGCATTGAAATTGACGCCCATGACCATAGTGTAAGCGCCTCGTCAGAAATAGTGGTGTTACAGGATAAAATCAATCAACCCGGTTAGTAACGGACGGAACTTCCCGCGTTGAGCAATCAGCCACCAATCATCTACGCATCCATACAGATCCTGACGGTGGCGTGCTCAGCCACTCCAAGGGCCTGTTAACAGGTCCTAGGGTAATAGTATTGAGAAGACGCCTCCGTCAGCATCTGCGCGATTCGCCAACTCAACACGGCCACGAACTCCGTCATGCTGATGCAGATCCAGCACAGTTTGGGTAAAAAAGAGTCCTAAGCCGGTATTATTGGTGATAAAGCCCGACTCAGGATTCATGAATCCGTTTTGTTGTGCCAGTATATTACTGGGAAATCCCTCTCCATTGTCCTCGACCCCAATAGTCAAACCATGAGGCGACGCCTCCGCAGTCAATCGAATGCTATCGCCGGTATAACGCAAGGCATTGCTGATCGCATTCCCCATAACGCCCATCATCAGATTTCTGTCGAAATACCAATACAGGTCGTGATCACACTCAATATCGTACTCGATCCCCTTTTGCCTCATTATGACAGCATGCTCCAGCAGTGCCTCGTCCAGAAAATCCTTGACTGAATGGGCATCCACATTCAACAGATAGACTCCCTCCTCGACCTTGAACAGGGTCAATAACTTGACCAGATTGTTATTGATCCTACGCACCTCATATTCCATATCAGCGCATTGTTGAATTCCGGCACACCCTTCCATCTCACTGCTCTCTGAAATCGTACCGATGAACTTGAGCAATATACCCAATGAGTTTTTTATATCATGGGACACCATTGCAAAAGCCGATTTTAGATCGATCCCATCCCTGTCATCCTTAATTTTGTCCACTAAAACCCTCCTCAACTGAAACCGGTGTAATCTTATTCAACATATCAAGAAAGCGGCCGGCGTCTGAATCCTGGTGATCCCTTTCAAGCAATCGGTTAAGCGAGAATCGGCACCTGAAATGGTAACCTGGATCAATACCGTTATCACGCATGTAATTGATCATTGCCCCAGCCGCCATCAACATCAGCGTTCTATTCCTTGGATAACGCTCAATGGTGTCGTTTAGCAAAGTAATCGCCTGCTTCAGTCTGTCTGAACGTAACAGTTCGGTACACTTTACATGTATCTGCTGCAATTCAGTCCTGGCAATTGAAACCAATTCTTCAATATGATGATCCCTGCCATGTTGCAGCATCAGCTGACGGACACGGTCTATCCAGCGTTCATCGTCATGGTGATTGCCGAGCAGCACTTTCAACAGCTCCTGCGCCTCATCGGATTTTGACAATTGAAACAGGTCATCGGCAGCATCCAGTAAATGATGGGCGGTAACATCCCTTTTATGCTCATCAACCAGTCTTACTATTTCATCAAGATAGATTTCAAGACCTGTCATCACACCCTGATGATGTTGCGCCAGCGCCTGGCCGCATAACATTTGGATACGGTCTGCCGGCTGATGACTGAAGCGCTTACGCCCTTCACTGAGCAGTTTTACCATCTTTGGTCTGCGGCCAGTATTTTGGTAGATATTCGCCAAGTACCTGTATTCCTGTGCGCTGGCAAAACACGAATTTCTTCCCCAGCGTATGGCAGCCTGATAGGCCCTCTCAGCTCTGACGGCATCGCCGTTGCGCTCCGCCAACTGTCCAAGCTTCCTTTGCCTGACAACCGCTTTGGGGGACAAATCAACTGCCTCTTGCAACAGATGTTGCGCCTCTTCGGTATCCCCTCTCTTCTCCAACAACCGGACCAGCCAATCATAGACCTCGAGGTAGAGGTGGTTTTGTTCAATCAGCGTTCTGAATTCCACTTCGGCCCGGTCATGATTGTCTTTCAGAAAATCGATCTTGCTCAATCCGAATCGAGCCCAGGGAAAATTGCGAATCGCCAAAATCTCTTGATAGATCTTTTCGGCTTCGTCAACACGCTTGATATCCAAGCACAGCTCTGCCTGGAGTTTAGCCAGATAGAGTCGCTGTTTGAGATCCTTACCGCAGCGGTCCCGACATAGATCTATGGCACTCAATTTGTCATCACGAATAAGCGCATCATCAATCGCCTTCAGTTGACGTTTTCTGTTTAATGCCACTGTCAAACGGTGGTGCAACACCTCCCGATTAATCGGTTTCACCATATAGTCATCGGGCTGATGCTCCAATGCGCTCATCACCATCGGCATATTGCTTTCTGCCGTGATCATGAAAAAGGTGGCCGCATGCCCCAGGTAACCGAGATACCTCGCCTCTTCAAGAACCTGCTGTCCGTCTTTTCCATCACCCAGGTTATAGTCACATATCACTACGTCGTAACTATTGTTTGCCAGCAGCTTCAGAGCCTTTTCACCCGAGGCACAGGTTGTGACATCGGTTGCGCCATAACTGGTAAGCATCCCCTTAAAGGAGACCCGCATCTGGTCAAAATCGTCGATTATCAGGTAGTTGAGGTTTTGCCGTAGTTCTTCCATGAGAATAGATCCATCCCTTGGTTAAGCATGAGAGGCGCTAGGATAAGCGCCTCGGTACATAAATCTCATATCGCGCAAATCTGTACGCGCTTAAACGGAATTGTAAACTCTGTTGATTTAGATCAATTAGAATACGAACAAGATGACTATTCCAATTAGCTATACTCCTCAACACTGAAGACCAAATCCCTTTACCAATCAGCAGATCATAACATCGGCCCTGTTTAAGGAATTAACTTAACAGATCACTCAAGCTGTTAAATGGACAAACGCTATATCCATCATGTTGCAGAGCATTTGATCAATCAATGGATGTATTGGATTGCAATACCCTCGAACCTGTAGATCCGCTCAAGTTCGCAAATAAGAGAAAAAAATGTCGGTAGCTAAAAAGAATACAATTCGTCACGCCTTCACTCACTCTCAATTACCGGATACAAATAAAATCTCTAGTCGACAGAAGAGTTCTTCTTCATCTTCGATCGATGAAGAGGAGAGAAAAAGACTATCGCGTGAGTTGCATGACGGGTTGGGACAGCTTTTGACTACGATAGGATTGCAGGTAAAACAATGCCTGAATCATTATGACAGCAATTCATTCCCCAGCCTGTCACCACATGACCACAAAGCCTCGTTACAACAGATTTCAACCATGGTGAAAGAAGCGATTGGTGAAGTCAGGTCCATATGCAGCGCTATTCGACCCTCCATTCTCGATGACCTCGGCGTCCTGGCGGCCATCTCCTGGCAATGCAGGCAGATCTCACAGGCCTCCCCATCTTTAAAGATTGTGACCGATTACAGGATTGAAGAGAACCAGATAGCCGTTGCTTACAGAACAGCAATCTACCGCATCGTACAGGAATCATTAAACAATGCCCTGAAATACTCCCATGCGAGCCGAATCGGAGTCACACTCTCCCTGCAAGATGAATCGGTCCACTTGAGTGTTATTGACAATGGCATAGGATTCGACATTGCCTCTATCCACGAGGGGCTTGGTCTGGGATTAATGAGCATGCGTGAAAGGGTGGAATCGGTGAACGGCAAACTGGAAATCGCTGCCGCCGTCAATTCGGGAGTTGAAATTCAAGCATATTTTCCACTTCGAACAATGACACTCTGCGACACTTGAACAAAATCCTCAGACTTTCATCATCTCACCGCGTCAAGCGCGGAATTTCATAAACCCTTGCCCAGGCAGGTTTTATTTCATCGACAAGACGCGCTGAATTGTTAACTTTGATGTCACCCTGGGACTCGCAACACTGCAAGGTGTATCGTATATCAATGAATTGATGCGGAGCGACCCAAGGCTTTGCTCACAGGCTCTCGAGAATTTCACTTCGGTTATAACCGGCATCAGCGTTATTTCATGGTTTCAGGGCACTATTATACAGCCGCTACAGCCTCAGTTCGTTTACTGTGCATATCGGAAACCACCTGAGTAATGACAGCTACAAATGGGATGATGAATAATGGCTAACATAGATGCGATTAAATTGCTTGGCAGCATACTCAACAGCGGTGTCTTGTCCCGCGGTTCCGGCTCCAACATTTTGGGTTCGGTTATCGGATCCATGATGGGAGGCGGCCAAACCTCGACTGGTGGTGGACTCGGCAATATCCTGGGCAGCGTTCTGGGTGGCGGAGGTGCTCAAACGGGAACAGGAGGTCTCGGAGACCTGCTGGGCGGTGGCAGCAGGACAGGATCCAGCCAGCCTGGCGGCGGTGATCTCACCGATCTGCTTGGCGGTCTGCTTGGCGGTGGCGCTGGAGGCGCGGGATTGGGAGGTTTACTGGGTGCCGCCATGTCCCAATTCGGCGGACAGCAGGGCGCCCAGCCTGTGACCCACTTCAAGTCCAGCGATCATCTGCCCCAGGGCATGGATTATCAGCAGGCAACGGATCAGGCGGCCCTGTTGATTCGCGCCATGATCAATGCCGCCAAGGCCGACGGCAAGGTCGACAAGGAAGAACAGCAGAAGATTCTCGGTAAGCTCGGTGAGGTTACCCAGGACGAGATCGAGTTCGTTCGCAATGAACTTGCACAGCCGTTGGATCTGGAGGGATTCGTTCGCTCCATACCGCAAGGGTTGGAGCAACAAGTCTACGCCATATCGCTGATGGCCATAGATCTGGACAGTCAAGCGGAAGCTCAATATCTGCACAGTCTTGCCCAGGCGACCCGAATCTCGCCTCAGGTCAGCAATCAAATCCACGAACAGTTTGGCGCACCATCCATCTACAGGACCTGAAAGCAATTTACTGTAGCAGGCGTACGCGAAAGATCGTACGGCTCTTATGGTTCAGGGTGCGGCAGAGCCGCCCCCCACCCCGATATTTGAATATGGATCAGTTCTTTGACTTATCCACGATCTTTTTAATCCAAGGCATCATGGCCCTTAGACGCTCACCCACCTGCTCGATGGGGTGAGCCTCATTGAGTCGGCGGTAGGCGGTCATCGATGGATAACCAAGGGCGCCCTCAGAAACGAATTGCTTGGCGTATTCGCCGCTTTGAATGTCGCGCAGAGCCTCCCGCATCGCTTTGCGGCTCTCATCGTTGATGACCTTGGGACCGGTCACATACTCACCATACTCTGCGTTATTGGAGATGGAGTAGTTCATGTTGGCGATACCGCCTTCGTACATCAGGTCCACAATAAGTTTCAGCTCATGCAGACATTCGAAATAGGCCATCTCGGGTGCGTAACCCGCTTCTGTAAGTGTTTCGAAACCGGCTTTCACCAGTTCCACGGCACCACCGCACAGCACAGCCTGTTCACCAAACAGATCGGTTTCTGTCTCATCCTTGAAGGTGGTTTCAATGATTCCGGTTCGACCGCCGCCGATGGCGGAGGCATAAGACAGGGCAGTATCCATGGCCGTGCCTGTGGCATCCTGATAGATAGCAACCAGATCGGGTATGCCGCCACCCTTTTGATATTCGCTACGTACGGTATGGCCGGGCGCCTTGGGCGCGATCATGATTACGTCAAGATCCTCACGCGGCACGATCTGGTTATAGTGGATCGCAAAACCATGGGCAAACGCGAGCGCCGCAGACTCCTTGATATTGGGCTCGATCTGCTCGCGATAGAGCCTGGCCTGGAACTCGTCAGGGGCCAGGATCATGACCACATCGGCGACCTGCACCGCCTCTTCGATCGACTTCACCGTCAGTCCTGCGTTCTGTGCCTTGATGGCCGAAGGAGAGCCCTCACGCAGACCGACGACGACGTTCACACCCGAGTCCTGCAGATTGTTGGCATGGGCATGCCCTTGAGAACCGTAACCAATGATGGAGACCGTCTTGCCCTTGATGATATTCAGGTCACAGTCTTTGTCGTAATAAACGTTGATAGCCATGTTGTTTCCTTCGGAAAATGTTGTGTTTTATATTCTGGTCTTACGCCGCAAATGAACGTTATACACGGTGCGGCAAGCCACACCCTACGCCTCATTCAACGGTAGGGTGCGGCTTGCCGCACCGCATCTGGAAAGTCGCAGATGACAAACTATCCTCAGAGCCCCAATCCCTTCGATCCGCGGCCGATGCCTGAGGGACCGGTGCGTACCACCTCGATGATCAGATCTTCGTCCACCGCCTCGATAAAGGCATTCAGTTTGCTCGCCGCACCCGTCAGCTCGACAGTGTAACTGGTGTCGGTGACATCGATGATTTTGCCGCGGAATATATCCACCAGGCGCTTGATCTCCTCACGCTGGGTACGTTCCGCCCGCAGCTTGATCATCATCATCTCGCGTTCGATATGGCTGCCTTCGGTGAGATCGACAAGCTTTACCGTGTCGATCAGCTTATTCAACTGCTTGGTGATCTGTTCAATGATCTCGTCACTGCCGCTGGTTACCAGGGTCATGCGGGAGAGGCTCAGATCCTCGGTGGGCGCCACCGTCAACGATTCGATGTTGTAGCCGCGTGCAGAGAACAGATTTGCCACCCGCGCCAGTGCGCCGGACTCATTCTCCAATAGAATAGATATGATATGTCTCATCAGACCAACTCGCTCCCGGGTGACAGATACATCTCATGATGCCCCTTGCCTGCCGCAATCATCGGATAGACATTCTCCGAGGGATCGACCACCACATCCAGGAAGACCAGCCGGTCCTTGAGAGAGAAGGCCTCTTTCATCGCTCCCTCCAGATCCTTCGTTTTATCAACGCGCATTCCCACGTGGCCGTAGGACTCGGTCAATTTGACAAAATCCGGTGTCACGCTCATGCCGGACTGGGAGTAGCGGCTCTCGTAGAAAAACTCCTGCCACTGCCGCACCATGCCCATATATCCGTTATTCAGCAAAATGATCTTTATCGGCAGTTCGTATTGAAGACAGGTCGCCAACTCCTGGATACACATCTGGATACTCGATTCGCCGGTGACCACCGCCACTTCAGCCTTCGGAAAGGCCATCTGAACCCCCATCGCCGCGGGCAGGCCGAAACCCATGGTGCCGAGCCCTCCCGAGTTGATCCAACGCCGCGGTTTGTCGAAACGGTAGAATTGCGCCGCGAACATCTGGTGCTGACCCACATCGGAAGTCACATAGGCGTCTCCCTTGGTGACCTTGTGCAGTATCTCGACCGCGTGCTGCGGCTTTATCAGCTCACTCTTCTGGTCATACTTCAGACAATCCATAGAGCGCCATTTTTCGATCTGCTCCCACCACTGTTTCAAGGCTTGCTTCCTGGGTTGCTCATCACCTTCGTCGACCACCTTCAGCATATCCCGAAGCACCTGCTTGACCGGACCCACGATGGGTACGTCGACACGGACGTTCTTGGAGATCGATGAAGGATCGATATCGATATGGATGATGGTCGCATCCGGGCAAAACTGTTTCACGTGACCGGTGACCCGGTCATCGAAACGGGCGCCGACAGCGATCAGCACGTCGGTCTCGTGCATTGCCATATTCGCTTCGTAGGTGCCATGCATGCCGAGCATACCGAGGAAGTTCCTGCCGCTACCCGGATAGGCGCCCAAACCCATCAGGGTCTGGGTGATCGGAAACCCCAGCTTGTCCACGAGGTCGGTCAGCGGTTTGGCGGCATCGTCCAACACCACCCCGCCACCGGTATAGAAGACCGGGCGCTCGGCCTCCATCATGATCTTGACCGCTTTCTTGATCTGCCCAAGGTGGCCTTTGACCACCGGATTGTAGGAGCGCATCTTGACCTTGTTGGGATATTTATAGGGAATCTTGATCCCAGGGTCCGTCACATCCTTGGGTATATCGACCACCACCGGCCCGGGACGACCGCTGGTGGCGATGTAGAAGGCCTTTTTGATGGTCTCTGCCAGATCTTCCAGCCGCTTGACCAGAAAGTTGTGCTTCACGCAGGGGCGTGTAATGCCAACCGTATCGACTTCCTGAAACGCATCACTGCCGATCACCGGCGTCGGAACCTGGCCGGTGAGAATTACCATCGGGATTGAGTCCATGAAGGCCGTGGCAATGCCTGTCACCGCATTGGTCGCCCCCGGACCGGAGGTCACCAGTACGACGCCCGGTTTGCCGGTGGCGCGCGCATAACCGTCGGCCGCGTGTCCCGCCGCCTGCTCGTGGCGCACCAGAATATGTTTCACATCCTTCTGTTTGAAAATAGCGTCGTAGATATGCAGTACAGCACCGCCCGGATAACCGAACACATGCTCCACACCCTCATCTTTCAAACATTGAACGATGATCTCGCCACCGCTGAGTTCCACCTTGAGGCCTCCAATTGCGCCGATTGTCTTTTCGGACACTAAACTTATAGAAACAGTGCAAAATACTAATACTACCTTTACAGGTCAAGCGGATATCCCCTCTCATTTTGTACTTTCAGCTTCTCTCATTACTTGCCATTCGGGCAACATGCTCCATAATGATCCTGATCAATGATGTATGACACAGGGATCCAATCCGTGAAACAGACACTTTTACTCGCGCTATTACTTCCATTCTTAACCGTGGCTTCCGCTGAAACCTATCGCTGGGTCAACGAAGAGGGAGTGGTGACCTACTCACAAACACCACCGCCGGATGTCAAAGCTGAAACCGTGAAGATAAGGACCACACCCGCGGGCAGTGGCGTCGATTCAAAAAAACAACTGGAAGAACTGCGGCAAAGACTGGCAGACAGCGCCGAAGACAGGGCGCTGAAAAAGGCGCAGAAGAAAGAGCAGGCTGAAATCAAAGCTGAAAACAGGAAAAACTGTAATATCGCTCGAAAGAATCTGGAGCAGCTCACGGCCTTGGGAAACCGTCTGTACAAGACAGAGGACGGCTATGTCCGCCTGACCGAGGAGAATCGCCAAAAGAAGATGCAGCAGGCGAGGGAACAGATCAAAGAGCACTGCAAAAGGTAGCCGCAGATGCCGCTGCTCAAGATCACCACAAATCAGCCTCTCGACCAGGACAGGCTGGAGCCATTGCTCAAGCATGCCTCTGAGTCAGTGGCAGCCATCCTTGGTAAACCCGAGCGGTATGTCATGGTCAGCATCGAACACAACCCTCAGATGCTGTTTGCGGGCAGCCGTGACGCGCTAGCCTATCTGGAGCTGAAAAGCATCGGCCTTCCAGATGATCAGACACGACAGATATCCAACGCCTTATGTCAACTGATGGAGCGGCAACTGGCCATATCTCCTGACAGGATTTACATAGAGTTCAGCGCCGCTGAACGCCATCAATGGGGTTGGAACTCCTCGACCTTTTAATCCAGCCGAATTGGGTGATAAAGCCCGACAATAGCTTATCTGTTTGATTTTTATCAATAGAGACAATCATTTACTCTTTTCATGCTTTTGCGAAGCATCAATGACCGATACGGCCGCCCTTCACTGTAGTACTTCATGGACGGCATCCACAACCTTGTCTCCACAGGTTGTAGCGCCTGTCTTACCGGCTGTATGTCAGGTACCGGCAATCCTCTGTCAACTTCACTCATAGTGGCAGATTCCCGTCCCTGGCGGCACCGCATACTGCCGGTATCTATCGACCGACATGGCACAGAGCCATAACTGCACCCTATCACGTCGTAAGCTCACCCCGGCACTGCACTGCACTGATATTGTGCGCCCCGCTGACGCGCTCATTGGGAATTATCAATGTCATCCGGTACGAGGCTCAGTACCCTGATTTTGAATAGGGATTTCATGCTCAAATCTAGCAACCCCGAACCTCTCCGGTTTGGGGCGGCTAGTGTGCTTAAACAAGACCGGACATTGCCGTTTATGTGTCACGGTCATAAACCGTCAATGCGGAAATGAAGATGCATAAACAAGCCAAGCTGGTTATCAACCCCAGAATACTGGCCTGTCTTACGGCCTTTCTACTGGGAATTTCAAACCAAACCCTAGCCGACACCAAGCACACTGCCGCCACGGAACATGACGATATAGATATGAACTTCCGCGTCATCACGGATACCAAACCGAGTATCCGCGATGATGGCGAGTCAACAGCCGATCACAGTAAATTCGAAGTCCTTGAAGGCCCCTTTGAGCACGGCCCGGAAGTCACCAGGGCCTGTCTATCCTGTCACACCGAGGCGGGTCGCCACTTCATGAAGTCGGTACACTGGACCTGGGAATATGTTAATCCCGAGACTGGCCAGATACTGGGCAAGAAACATCTGATCAACACCTTCTGCACCAATGCCCGCGGCAACGAGGGGATGTGCGCCCAGTGCCACGCCGGATATGGCTGGAAGGACCAACACTATGATTTCTCCAATCAGGACAACATTGACTGCCTGGTCTGCCACGACCGTACCGGCACCTATTACAAGACACCGAATAGTATGGGCAACAAGGCGTGTTCGGTGATGTTCGAGGGCAAACAGCCGATCCAGTGGGCAAAGGTGGCGCAGAGTGTCGGCAAACCGGGGCGTGAGAACTGTGGCTCCTGCCATTTTTACGGTGGTGGCGGCGATGGCGTAAAGCACGGCGACCTGGACTCCTCGCTGAAATCACCCAACAGGCAGCTCGATGTGCACATGGACGCCGGGGGCCTCAATTTCGCCTGCACAACCTGCCATGTAACCAAGCAGCATCTGTGGGCAGGTAGCCACTATAACGTCATGGCACACGACACTGAGGGGCTGGGACTGCCGGGTGAGCGTCGCGACGTGGCTACCTGCGAGTCGTGCCACGGCGACACACCCCATAAGAAGACCGAACTGGTAGGTATCAAGCTCAATGGCCATGTGGACAAGATCGCCTGTCAGACATGCCATATACCCACCATCGCACGCGGCGGCGTCGCCACAATGGTCGACTGGGATTGGCGCACGGCCGGTAGGACCAAGGACGGCGAGGGCTTCAAGGAGAAGAACTACACCCAGGGCAATGGTGATCATCGCGCCACTTATAAATCGATCAAGGGTAATTTCGAGTACGATGAGAATCTGATACCGCACTATGGCTGGTTCGACGGTCAGATGCGTTATACCACCATCGACACCAGATTCGACCCATCCACGGGTCCGGTGGAGATCAACGGTTTCAAAGGCTCTCAGGACGATGGCACCTCCCGCATCTGGCCCTTCAAGCGTATGCATACGGTGCAACCCTACGACAAGGGCAATAACACCATGGTCTACATGCACCTGTGGGGGGACGATGATGACGCCTACTGGGGCAACTACGATTTTGCCCGCGCCATCAGGGTCGGCATGGCAAACAACAATATCCCCTACAGCGGTAAGTACGACTTTGTCGAGACCTACTCCTACTGGCCCATCACCCACATGGTAGCACCCGGCGAGGATGCCCTCGGCTGTGCCGAATGCCATAGCCGCGACGGTCGTCTCGACGATCTCAAGGGATTCTACATACCGGGCCGTGACAGTTTCCGCTGGCTCGACATCCTAGGCTACTTCGCAATGGGCGGCGCGTTGGTGGGTGTACTTTTCCACGGCCTGTTGCGCAAACTCATAGGCAAGAAAAACCGGCAGAGGAGCGCATCATGAGCAGCAATACCAGCAGTGTAACGAACGCCTCCATCAAGCGGCGGGGCGAGAAACACTATGTCATGCTCTACACCCGCTACGAGCGCTTTTGGCACTGGTCCCAGGCGTTGCTGATCTTCACACTGTTCTACACCGGGCTGGGGCTGCATGGACTGCACGATTGGCTCGATTTCAGCACTGCGGTGGTCGTCCACAGCTATGCCGCACTGGCGCTAATTCTGTTATGGATCTTCACCACTTTCTGGAACTTCACCACCGGCCAATGGCGCCAGTATCTCTTCAAGGAGGGGGTGATGAAAGTGATCCGCTTCTACGCCTACGGCATCCTGGTGGGCGAGCCCCATCCCTACAAGAAAGGGCTGCAGCGTAAGCAGAATGCACTCCAGTCGCTGGCTTACATGAGCTTCATGTTACTGATCGGTCCCACCCTTTGGGCCTCCGGTATCATCTATCTGCTCTACGATTTGTGGAGCGGCTACAGCTGGTCGGGCCTGGGGCTGACTCTGATCGCCTTCGCACACACCGCGGCGGCTTACCTCATGGGCACTTTCGTGATCATCCATGTCTACATGACCACCACCGGCAAGACACCGACCCACTACATCAAGACCATGATCACCGGTTACGACAACATCGAGCTGACCGAGGCTGAAGTTGCATATATCGAAGAGACCCACGCAGTCTCGATGAAGGACTGAAATAGACGGCATAACTCGTATCGACCCTCTCCGACCGTGACCCGCCACCCGAAGCGGGATAGAATCACGCCTTTTCACTACCAGGCCGAGCCAGACCCATGCGTACTTCAAACTTTCCTCTACACACCGTCAAGGAGACACCCGCCGATGCCGAGACCGCAAGCCATAGGTTGATGTTGCGTGCCGGTTTGATCCGCAAGTTGGCAGCCGGTCTCTACACCTGGCTTCCCCTGGGCCTGAGGGTGCTGCGCAAGGTGGAGAGCATCGTACGCGAGGAGATGGACCGGGCCGGCGCCCTGGAAGTGCTGATGCCGACAGTACAGCCCGCCGAACTTTGGCAGGAATCGGGCCGCTGGGAGCAGTACGGCCCTGAGCTGTTGCGCCTGCACGACCGCCACCAGCGGGAGTTTTGCTACGGCCCCACCCACGAGGAGATCATCACAGAGCTGGCGCGAAACGAGCTGCGCAGTTACAAACAACTGCCGGTCAACTTCTACCAGATCCAGACCAAGTTCCGGGATGAGATACGCCCCCGCTTCGGCGTCATGCGTGCCCGCGAGTTTCTCATGAAGGATGCCTACTCCTTCCACCTGAACCAGGATTCCCTGCAGCAGACCTACGAGGTGATGCACCAAACCTACTCCCGCATCTTCAGCCGTTGCGGCCTCGATTTCCGTCCGGTGGCTGCTGATACCGGCAGTATCGGCGGCAGCGGCTCTCATGAGTTCCACGTGCTGGCCGAATCGGGCGAGGACGCCATCGCTTTCTCCACCATCAGCGACTACGCCGCCAACGTGGAGCTGGCCGAGGCGGTTGCACCGGCGGGGGAGCGTCCGAAACCCGGCATGGAGATGACCCTAGTCGACACCCCGGGCGCCAAGACCATCCAGGAGCTGGTGGCACAGTTCGACCAGCCTATTGAGAAGACAGTGAAGACCCTGGTGGTAAAAGCATCGGAGGAGATGAATGCCGAACTGGTGGCCCTGCTGGTGCGTGGCGACCACGATCTGAACGAGATCAAGGCGGACAAGCTGGCCCAGGTGGCCTCCCCACTGCAGTTTGCCGAGGAGGCGGAGATCCGCGCCGCCATCGGTGCCGGCCCCGGCTCCCTCGGTCCGGTCAAGCTGCCGATCCCCTATATCGTCGACCGCACGGTGGCCAAGATGGCCGACTTCAGCGCCGGCGCCAATCAGGACGGCAAACACTACTTCGGTATCAACTGGGACCGCGACCTGCCGGAGCCGACGGAGATCGCCGATCTTCGCAATGTGCGGGAGGGCGATCCCAGCCCCGACGGTCAGGGCGTACTCACTATCGCCCGTGGCATCGAGGTGGGTCACATCTTCCAGCTCGGTAAAAAGTACAGCGACGCAATGAATGCCACCGTTCTCGACGAGAATGGCAAGGCGGTGGTAATGACCATGGGCTGCTACGGCATCGGCGTCACCCGTGTGGTGGCCGCCGCTATCGAACAGCACCACGACGACAAGGGTATCGCATGGCCTACCGCCCTGGCCCCCTTCCAGGTCGCCCTCTGCCCCATGAAGATGGACAAATCCCAGCGGGTGCGGGAGACAGTGGAGATGCTGTACGCCGATCTGCAGGCCGCCGGAATCCAGGTGCTGCTCGACGACCGCAGTGTGCGCCCCGGTTTCATGTTCGCGGACATGGAGTTGATCGGCATCCCCCACCGCATCGTGGTAGGCGAAAAGTCTCTCGACGGGGGCAAGGTGGAGTACCGGGGACGCAAGGAGAATGAGAACAGTTATATTCCCCTCGAGGAGATTGTCGGGTTCATCCTTGATCGATGAGGTATAAATCAACCCACGAATGGAAACCGATCACCACAAGCAAACAACAAAAGCCAATGTACGAGAAAATAATTGTTTAGCGTGCGGTTTGTAGATCAATGGGATTAGCACTTAACTTCGGTTAGATTTTTGGATCCTTTGATACGCGTTGTCAGCTATCCATTGAAGGTTTTTCATAATAGACAGAGACTCACTGATCCTGAACATGGGATTTCATTTGCGTTCATTGGCAGTGATCGGCGTCCATTAGCGCTTTTGTGGAGCAATAACTATAGGACTGCCGCAAAGAACAGGGACGGGGATTTGACAGCTTACCGTTGAAGCGGGGAAACTATGCCGCTTTTATACCCCACCGGGCTATTTCACAGAGAGGCAGAACCAAGATGACCAGACAAAACGCTTACAACCGCGATGAGCTGTTGAGTTGCGGCCATGGTGATATGTTTGGTCCGGGCAATGCTCAGCTGCCGACACCCAATATGTTGATGATGGACCGTATCATCAAAATCACGGATGACGGCGGGGAATTCAACAAGGGGGAGATTCTGGCCGAACTCGATATTCAACCCGATCTGTGGTTCTTCGATTGCCATTTTCCCGGTGATCCGGTGATGCCGGGCTGCCTCGGACTCGATGCCATGTGGCAGATGGTGGGCTTCTTTCTCGCCTGGATCGGTAATCCGGGACACGGTCGGGCTCTCGGTGTCGGTGAAGTGAAGTTTACCGGCCAGGTGTTGCCCACTGCCAAGCAGGTTACCTACCACATCAACATCAAGCGGGTGATAGCCCGTAAGCTGGTTTTGGGTGTGGCCGATGGGGTGATGAAGGTCGATGGCCGTGAGATCTATTCCGCGAAGGACCTGCGTGTCGGTCTCTTCACCTCTACCGACAATTTCTGATCCCTCCGGCCGATGGCCATGTTGCAGGGATTGACCGGTCTGTTCCTTATCCCATTGCTAGCCTGGTTGATCAGCGAAAACAGGCGGGCTTTCGACTGGCGTGTGCCGGTTGCCGGGCTTACCCTACAACTGATACTCGCACTGCTGTTGTTGAAACTCTCCCTGTTCCAGGCACTGTTTATCCAACTTAATCAGGTATTGCTGGCACTGCAGCAGGCGACGGAAGCGGGTACCGGCTTCGTGTTCGGTTATCTTGGTGGCGCCGAATCCCCTTTTCTGGCGAGCGATGGCGGTAGCAGCTTTGTTCTCGCCTTTCGCGCCCTCCCGCTGGTGTTGGTGATCAGCGCCCTCTCAGCCCTGCTCTTTTACTGGCGGATACTACCGCTGGTGGTGAGATTTTTCTCATGGCTGCTGCAAAAGAGCCTGGGTATCAGCGGCGCCCTGGGCCTGGGCGCGGCAGCCAATGTGTTTGTCGGTATGGTGGAATCGCCCCTGTTGATCCGCCCCTACCTGAGCAAACTCACACGCAGCGAACTCTTCAGCCTGATGACCCTCGGTATGGCAACCATCGCCGGCACCGTGCTGGTACTCTACGCCAGCCTCCTCGAGGGCGTAATCGACAATCCCATCGGGCATCTGCTGACCGCCTCGCTGATCTCCGCACCCGCTGCCGTCATGATCTCCCGGCTGATGGTGCCCGAAACCCAGCCCGGCACGGCTGGCGAGCTGCTCGATTTACAGCCGGTCAACAGCGGCATGGAGGCGATCGCCAATGGAACCATCGAGGGATTGAAACTGCTGGCCAACATTGTCGCTTTGCTGATTGTCTTGGTCGCTCTGGTCAGCCTTCTCAACCAGATGCTTGACTTGCTGCCGGATATCACAGGGGAACCACTGAGCCTGCAACGCCTCCTGGGGTGGCTGATGGCCCCGCTGGCATGGGTTATGGGCATCCCCTGGTCAGAGGCGATCACCGCCGGTTCACTGCTGGGTACCAAGACGGTCCTCAATGAGCTCTTGGCCTATATTGATCTTATCCGCTTACCAGCGGACGCCTTGGATGAGCGCAGCCGCCTGATTCTCACCTACGCGCTTTGCGGATTCGCCAATTTCGGCAGCTTGGGTATCATGCTCGGAGGACTGGGGTCGATGGTACCGGAACGTCGCAGCGAGATTGTTGCTTTGGGCATGAAGTCAATTGTCGCCGGCACACTGGCTACCCTGCTCACCGGTACCGTGGTCGGTCTGATATGGTGAATGAAAGAAGTGCTGATTCTTCAGGACATGTGCAAGCTTGCAACAACCGAGTGAAATAACCCGGAACTAATTTGATGAAAAGCCTTTGGAATGACGTCAAAGCAACAGCCTGCGAGAGTGAACTGGATCTACGCGTCTACAGCTCCCGCCTGCTCGGTGCAGATCCATCGCTGGTGTTGCATGGAGGCGGCAACACATCGGTAAAAATCAGCGAACCAAACCTGTTCGGTGAGGAGCAGGAGATCCTCTACGTCAAGGGCAGTGGCTGGGATCTGGCAACAATCGAACGTGAAGGTTTCACCCCCGTACGCATGGACCATCTGCTGCGACTGGCCCAGCTAGAGTCACTCAGTGACAGCGAAATGGTAAACCAGCTGAAAACCCAGCAAACCCTGGCCGCTGCGCCAACGGCGTCGGTAGAGGCGATCCTGCATGCGGTTCTCCCCTTTAAATATGTGGATCATACCCATGCAGATGCCATCGTAACACTGACAAACACGCCGCAAGGAGAGCGGATCATTCGCGAACTCTACGGTGACCGGGTGGTGGTCATTCCCTATGTGATGCCGGGTTTTGATCTGGCGAAATCTGTGGCGACACTGTTTCCGTGCAATGCCCATCAGGACACCATCGGCATGGTGTTGATGAACCATGGATTGTTTACCTTTGGCGATACTGCACAACTGAGCTATGAACGCATGATTCAGCTGGTTGACGAAGCCGAGCACCATATACGGCAATCCGGGGCCTGGGAACTCCCTCAACAATGCACAGAACATGAAATCAAGCCTCAGCTGCTGGCCGACCTGCGCAAGGAGATCTCCGATGTTGCAGGCTTTCCGATTATCCTGCAGAGTCATCGGGAGGGTGCCGAGCTTGCATTTTGCCAGCGCCAGGACCTTGCAAAGATCTCCCAGCGTGGACCGGCCACACCCGACCATGTCATCCGCACCAAACAGCTGCCCATGCTGGGCCGGGATGTCATCGAATACGTCGCGGACTATCAACGCTACTTTGAACATCACGCCCCTTCCTCCAGGACCCCTGTGGAGATGCTGGACCCGGCCCCCAGAGTCATACTCGATCCGGAACTCGGCATGCTCTGTGTCGGCAAAAACAGCCGTGATGCAGGCATCGTGGCCGACATCTACCAGCACACCATGGCAATCATCCAGCGGGCCGAGCTGCTGGGCGGCTGGCAGGCCCTGCAGACTCAGACCATCTTCGATGTGGAGTACTGGGAACTCGAGCAGGCAAAACTGCATAGAAACAGCCAGCCTCACCCTTTCCAGGGGGAGGTGGCGTTAATCACCGGTGCCGCCTCGGGAATCGGCAGGGCCTGCGTCGATTCGATGCTGCAACGTGGCGCCGCAGTCGTCGGATTGGATAAAACACCGGATATCGTCGATCAACACACTCATGCGGACTTCCTTGGCCTGCACTGTGATATCAGCGACATCGACAGCGTAAAAGTGGCGCTGGAACAGGCAGTATTGCATTTTGGGGGCATCGATATGCTGGTTCTGAACGCCGGTATCTTCCCAGGTGGCTGCCCTGTATCGGAACTGGAGGATGACCAGTGGCGTCAGGTCATGGGCATCAATCTGGATGCAAACCTGAGTCTGCTGCGGGCGTGCCATCCCTATCTGAAACGTGCGCCCCACGGTGGCAGGATCGTCGTCATCGGATCGAAAAATGTACCCGCACCGGGCCAGGGAGCAGCCGCCTATTCCGCATCCAAGGCCGCGCTGACACAGTTGGCCAGGGTGGTTGCACTGGAGTGGGCGAGTGATGCCATTCGCATCAATACACTCCATCCCGATGCCGTTTTCGACACCGGCATCTGGACCGAAGAGGTCCTGGCCGCCAGGGCAAGTCACTATGGAATCAGCATCGCCGACTATAAAAAACGCAATCTGATGAAGTGTGAAATCAGCAGTAAAGATGTGGCGGAACTGGCATCGGAGCTTTGTGATCAGCGATTCAGCAAGACTACTGGCGCACAGATACCGGTGGATGGCGGCAATGACCGGGTGATTTAGGCGCCTGCTATCGCGTGCCGGCACCAGGTATGGAGCCTCGACCGCCGGAGAGACAAAGAGGGAGTATCAGCAGTCAGCCGACAGCCAGCTGGGCAGGTTCCGATACCAGATTCACGCCATGCAACTGGCAGGTGCGAATCGATTCCCAAAGCAGGTTTACCGCCTGTGGGCGAGGAAAGCTTTTCCGCCAGGCCAGTCCAATACGGCGCTGAGGCGATTTCACCGCCAAATGCCTGGTGGTAAGCAGGTCCCAGCGTAGATATTCGGTTCCAAGCGCCGTATCGGGTAGTACAGTGATGCCGATTCCGCTGGCCACCATATAGCGAATCGTTTCCAATGAGCCCCCCTCCAGATTCTCCTGCTGGTTGGCATCACCGTTGCCTTTATTCACACAGCCCGGACAGATCTGCTTGACCTGCTCGCGAAAACAGTGGCCTTCACCGAGCAGGAGAACATTCTCCTCCTGAAGCTGCTGTATGGTGATTGTTTCAAACTCGGTCAGCGGATGCTTCATGGGTAACAGTACGGAAAAGGATTCATCATAGAGCGGTCGGGTAACAATCCCTGGTTCGTCATAGGGGAATGAGATAAGGATCACATCCAAATCCCCCTGCTTCAACTGTTCCGTCAGTACGGCAGTGTAGTTTTCCCGGATCACCAGGGGCATATCGCTCGCCAGTTGTTTAAGTTGCGGTACCAGATGAGGAAACAGATAGGGCCCTACCGTGTAGATGGCTCCCACCCGCAGAGGACCCACCAGCTGGTCCACACTCTGGCTGGCGAGTTGGCGTATCATGCCGGCCTCCTCCAACACCCGCTGAGCCTGGGTCACGATGCGTTCACCCGCCGCAGTCAGACTCACCTCCCCCTGACCACGTTCAAAAAGCCCGACACCCAGCTCCTCCTCCAGTTTTTTCACTGCCACACTGAGGGTCGGCTGGCTCACATAACAGGCCTCTGCAGCATGTCCAAAGTGGCGTTTCTGCGCCACTGCCACGATGTATCGGAGTTCGTTAAGTGTCATAACCTATAGTGTAGCCGCTAAGATAGAAAAAACTAATTGGCTTAAAAAATGTTAACGCCTCAACAGAAATCGAAGGAGAATATGGAATAATCCCTAAGCATAGGTCAAAGAAGTAAAAATTTGGATTTTGCTTTAGTAAAACCTGTTCTAATATTATGGCAATATGACAAGGGTCCTGATGGGGCGCGGAGAAATAAATTGCTCGTCAGACTAAAAAACAGAAAAGCGAACCGTTCTATGGGTAGCAGTCCTGACAATCAGCCGCCAAATTTCAAGCAGTTCCCTGCAGAGAGCCTCAACCTGCTGCAATTGACGGACAGCCACCTCTATGCCGACCCATCCCGCAGCCTTTTGGGTATCAACACTTTGGAGACCTTTGACCAGGTGCTAGCCCAGGCACTGCAGGAAACCGGCAACCCGGATTTCATTCTGGCCACGGGCGATCTGGTGCACGATGCCTCCGACACAGGCTACAAACGGCTACTGGGCAGATTACAACTGACTGAAATCCCTACATACTGCCTGCCGGGTAACCATGATATACCGGGCAAGATGAAACAGATCCTGAATCAGGACAATGTGCACTGTATACCGAGCGTGCAGACGAAAGGCTGGTCTCTGATTTTCCTCGATTCGACCATAGCCAAAAGTGACGGCGGCCGTATCGACGAAAGTCAATTGGAACTACTCAGAGTATTGTTGCGTGCCCATCCCGACAAACACACCATGATCTGCATGCATCACCATCCCGTTCCTGTCGGCAGTCGCTGGATGGATACCATGGTGCTGGAAAACCCGGACGCCTTCTTCAAATTGATCGATGCCAATCCGCAGGTCCAGGCGGTTCTCTGCGGACATATCCATCAGGCATTCGACACCGAATACCGAGGTGTACGCTTGATGGGTTCACCCTCGACCTGTGTGCAGTTCATTCCCAGGGTCGACGATTTCGCCATCGACGCCATTCCGCCAGGCTACAGATGGTTGAGCCTGCAACCCGACGGTACTATCCGGACGGGTCTCAACTCACTGCCGAAAATCCCATCGGGACTCGATCTCGCTTCCATGGGATATTGATCAGCGGCCAGCGAAATTATAAACAGTTCAGTCCAAGACAACTTCTACGGATGTTGTTACCCGCATGCTGTTCTTGCCGTGCTCGATTCGCAGCGCAAGAATCTCTACACCAAACTCCAGGACAACACGGCGTAGCGTCGCCCCATAGTCCGGGTCGATCTCGTCGGCAGGCTTAAAGCAGTCACCCTCAGGGCGATTCAGCGCGTAGACCATGACCCCCCTGTATCCTTGCCGACAGGCCTCGGCAAGCTGCGCCAGGTGTTTACGACCTCGTAATGTCACTGCATCGGGGAAACTCAATGCGGTTCCCTGCCACAGGGTCACGTTCTTGACCTCCACCCAGGCGTTGGCGCGGTCACCCTCGGTAAGGTAGAGATCGAACCTCGATTTCTCATCCTTATGCCTGAATACGACTTCTCGACGTACGGAACGGTAACCGCACAGATCATCCACCCTGCCCTCCCTGATCGCCTCCTCGATGACCGGATTGGTGCGACCGGTATGTACACCAATCCAGCCTTGCCCCATATCCACTCTCTCCAGTGTCCACGCCAGCTTCCGTTTTGGGTTGTCGCTGTGACTGATCTGCACCGACGCACCGGGTTGCCAGCAACCGAGCATGCTGCCGGTATTCGGGCAGTGTGCGGTCACAACCTTGCCATCAGGCAATTCTATATCCGCGAGAAACCGCTTATAGCGCCTGAGGATTCTTCCATTTGTAAGCGGTGGTAGTTGCATAGTGATCGTGTATTATTTCATTATTACGATTTTATGGCAGTTGATGAGGTATATGCTTCTTCCAATCCACACCTATATTACATAACTAAAATTCGTAGTTTCAGAACTAACGAATCAAACGACCCATGCAGCGAGGGAGCTGAAAATGAAATCAAAGATATGGCTGTTAATCAGCGGCACATTATTGATCTCCACCCATCTTCAGGCAGACGATTCCGACTATAGCAACAGGCAATTTAACGTGAACCCGGGAAATATGATGGGCGGCATGTTCAACCCGATGCGTAATTTCTTTGGCGGTTCAAACCGATATTCTGATGACTACTACAACTACAGGCATGCCCCACCCCCGGGCTATCACCCGGGCTACGGCTATCCCGGTGCGGCTTACGGTTATCCGCCCATATACCCGGGCTATCAGCCACAACCGCACGCCGGCAGCCAACCTACAAACACTCCAGCGCGGCAAACCCCGACAGCTGCAGTCGATGCGAAGCCCCCTCAAGCTCCACCCGTCTCCGGCTATGGATCCACAGTTTCGGATCAACCTGTCTATGGCGAGGGATTCCGTTTCCGCCCCTTGAACAGCGGTGAGCAGGCAACGGACAAAACGATCCCGGCAACCACAACGGGTAGTACAGAGATACCCACAAAGGTAACTCCGCAATCCCCTGCACCCTTAGGCTATCCAACTGCTCGGCAACCGGCCGGTCAGACCGCTGGCACTCTGGGCGCGCAAACCATGCAACAGAGTTATAAACCAAGCCTGGAGGCGCAATACGGCACACAGGAGAGTCAAATGAAATTCAGGCCCCTGGATAAACCGGGATTTTCGGAATAGCCTTCCCGGGCCAGTTAACAGGCCCTAAGCTCACCACGACTCAGGCGATGGTGAAGCTTTGGTAATCACGATAATCGATTGCCTCGCAGGAGACACCGGTCACTCTGGCATCCGCCGGACCTTTGCTTAGCCAGGACTGTAGGGCCTCGATCGCCTCCACGCTACCGCATGCCACAACCTCCACACGACCGTCGTGGAGATTTTTGGCATAGCCTTTGATGCCCAATTGCCGGGCTTCATGCCGAGTTGTCGCCCGGTAGAAGACGCCTTGCACCCGTCCCGCCACATGACAGCGGACACAGATCTTCACAGTACCATTGTCAGCCCTTTCACTCATCGCTCAGCCTCACAACCGCCTTCTCACCGGCACGAATCACCCTATCTGAGGCAGGGGAAAACACTACCTCCAGCAGATACTTTGAACCATTGGCATCCCGCCCTATCGGATGCATACCCAGCCTGTGGATCTTGCCTTCCAACCATTGCCCTTGCACGCCTACCTGTACGCCCATACCCTGCTTCAATCCATTCACTGTCTGCTCATCGATCTCGGCAAGCGCCTTCATTCGGCTGTTGTCGAACAGTATCATCAAAGGCATGGCCGAATAACGATTGATTACCGCTTGACCGGGTTGCACGTGAATGGACTCTACAATGCCGTTAAAAGGCGCGGTTATACGACTGTACTCCCGTTGCAAGCGGATCTTGACCAATTTGGCTTCCGCTTCGCGATAGGCAGCATCTGAACTGGCCGCGGCAATTTCGGCCTGCTTCCGCTCATGATCCGACAGCAGGGTTCGATCGTATAGTTCCAATGCCCGATCCAACTCTCGTTTTGCCTCTTCATTCTGCTGAGATGTTGCTTCAAGGCGTGATTCCGCTGCGGCGAGCCTTGATTGATACCTTCGCTGATCGAGCTCCAGAAGCACCTCCCCACGCTTCACGGAGGCTCCCACGTCCACATTAACACGACCCACCATACCGCTGACCAGGGTAGTCAGTTCTGTCCTGTTATTCCAGTCGGTGACCGCCTCCAGGTCCTGTGCCATCAACTGGCTGCTGAATAACAGACATATCAATATGATTCCGGCCGCCAAATAAGCCGTGTTCAGGACTTCAAGCATACCCTTCATCATCCTAATCCCCCCATTCACTCACTCTTATTTTCAGGCGACGTCAAAAGATCGCCTGTAAGCGCTTTGATACGGGCATGGGTCAAATGGATCTGATAATCATTTCTTGCCCGCTGCAGTTGTATATCGGCAATCTGGGACATGGAATCACCCAAATCCGCCGCCATATCCAGTTCATACAGTGTGCGGCTACGATCCAGGTAGAGATCACGAAAATCTTCTGTCACCTGCAATCCCTGGCGCTCAACCTTCAACCTCTGCAACTCCATCCAGAAGTCCAAGAGTTGTTGCCGCAAAACGAGTTCATAAGCTGCCAGTTCGGCCTGTTTCCTATCTGCACGCGCCCGCTGCTCCGCAATATCCGATGCAACCCGATCACCTTGATAGAGCGGTAGTTCGATCACCAGGGCCGCTGTCAAAGGATTGCGTCCCCCCAACCTACGCTGGTATGCGGCGGCCTCCAATTCTGCACGCAATACCGGGTTGTCTTCTGCCTCACTGGCCTGGAGCTGTTTCTTCGCCGCCCGCAGCTCGGCCTGCAGGGCCCTGATTTTCGGATTCTCCCGCAACGCCTTCTCAACCAGTATCTCGATTTCCGGCAGCTCCCCCAATGAGCCAAACTGCGGAGACTCCAATTCGGCCGGCAGATCCAGCGGCCGATTCAAGCTGATTGCCAACTGCGAGCGAGTGATGCGTTGCCTGTTCTGACTTGCCGTCATCTTGCGCAGCGACTGCTGGTAGGTGGACTCGAGCTCCAACATGTCGACATCGGATACCTTTCCCAACTCATTTTTCGTACGCGCCCGGTCGAAGCGTATGTAGTCGATGGCGAGTGTTTCGTTATCTCTGGCAAACTCGAGGTCAGCCAGCAGGACATCGAAAAATCTTGCCATGACATCCAGTCTACGTTGCTGTCTGACCTGGAGTAATTGCCATTGCCGGGATGTCAGTCCAGCCTCGGCCGCCTCTTGCGCATGACTGGTACGACCGAAATCATAGAGCAGTTTGCTCAGATTGAGTCGGGCCAAGCTGTCGTTTCTGGAATCGTCTGCTGCAATGTCAGACGGATCGATGACTCGCAACTCCGCAGTCAATGCGAGATGGGCATCGTCATCTGCGGCAACCTGTTCAGCGAAAGCCCGGGCTTGTGCAAGATCGGCTTCTATCAAGCTTCGTTCGGGATGTGCGTGATCGGCCAGTTCCAAGGCATATTGCAATGTCAGTGGTGAGGGTAGAGGCTCCAATGCATGGGCAAGATGGCCTAGCAACAAAGATGGTATAAGCAGCAGTGACTTTACCATTCGCATAGGTGGCGAAGGAATTTTCCCACTCATCAGCATGCAATAAAACATTACCTATCTAACTTTGCGCAGCGCTCTTCTCTTTTCACGCTTGTAACGCGAAAAATTGGTCGTCTTGTAGTGATCATTGACGACGAACTCTCCCAACCACAAAAACTCCTGGGCATCATTCGTAGCCCCGGTAAACCGGGCGATCATCTTCCCCTCCAGATCGAAAAATCCGAATACCGGTGTAGCCCTGACCCTGAATTGCTTGAATGCAAAGTCCTTCTCCTTCATGGTGTTGCCGCGAAAGTCAGCAATCTCAACATCCCCTTCGATGTCTACCGTATAGATGAGAAAATGTTGTTTGAAATAGTCCTGAACATCGACCTGATTGAGCACCCGGGTCTTCATCCGGTGGCAGAACGGGCACTCGTCCATCTCAAACATGATGAGCACCCCCTTTTTGCCCTCATCCCTCGCCACCTCCAGTTCGTCGCTGAAGTTACCTAACGACTGGTCGAAAAAATGGTCTCCCGGATCCCGTGTTGCGGCGGCAATATCAGCGAACGGAAGCAGCAGCAAGGCAATTGAAATGAGATACCGTGACATCTGTTTTCTCCTTACTCGCGCATGGTATCGATAAAACTCTCGATATCTTCCATGGTCAGTGGCCCCACCTGACGGGCGACCAGTTCACCTTTAGGACTGACCAGAAAGGAAGTGGGCAGACCCGGCACCCTTCCCAGTTCTGTCCGTGCCGCCGGCTCCGCCATGAGAATGGGATAGCTGAGAAACTGTTCATCGACGAAGGCCTTCAAGCGTGGCTTTTCGATACGTTCCATGGCTACACCCAGGACGACCGCATCCTTATCCTTATGATTATTATGAAAAACTTCCAGTTCAGGCAGCTCCTCACGGCAGGGAGGACACCAGGTCGCCCAATAATTCACCAATACCCATTTACCCCTGTAGTCAGAGAGGCGATAACTTTTACCATCCAATCCCTGCAATTCGAAATCCACCGTTTCCGCCGTTGCCGTGATCGATAAAAGCGATAACGCAAAGATACCCAGCGCACGCAGCAACAGACTCATCAGGGACATATTACTCTCCATATTTCTATCAATGACCGGCCTGCCAGGCTCAAATACATCACACAGGTTCCGGTAATTTTCTCTGACCTGCATTCTCAGGGTAAATTCCAGGAAGTGCAATTCATGAAAACCACAATATTATGGAATCCATCGTAGAACCCCCTCATTTGACCGGCATTCCGGATCTCATCTCATTGAATGCCCTTTTGTATCAAAACGTTTTTCCTATAATGCAACCTATGCAACTGTATTTATTGAATTAATTTAAAGCATCCCAACAACCTCCTACTCTCCTGAAGGCATGTTTGATCAAAAACACCAACAATTTAACCAGATGAGGACTATTCCGCGTCTCAACCGGGATGATATAGTGGGTGTCTGAGCAAGGGCTCGAAGGAACACTCATTCAGATCACCATGTTTGATTTTTTTTCCCACAGGAGCGCACCACCCTCCCAGGCACTTTTTTTTGTGCCTCAAAAGGATCCGTTTGAAAATCCCCTGGTGGAAACCGATCCCGCCTTGCTTCGCCAATGGGCCACGGCATTACCCTTTGCCAACCAAACACAGTTGGCGGAAACGGTGCTCACCAGTCTAAGCCGTCTCAACCGGTATCCGGGACAGGTCAAAAAGCGTGAGGAGTTGATGGCGGTCTACACAACGCCCTGCATAAGACTGGCCCATAGTCATGCGCAGCGTAAGTCGGAAACACCAGTTCATCTGATACGTCAGGTAATACTGGAGATGGCCTTTGGACATTGCCATATCGCTAATGAATGCGTCAGCAACAAGGCCAGCAGGAAAAACCTGCAACGCCTCAGCCATACGATCTACTATGCGATCAAGTATTTCGTCCAGGAGTACCTGCTTGCATGTGAGGATTTTGACTGCAGAAGCGGGAGAGTGTACCGGGATGTAACACGTTTGGTGACCTACGCTGAAGAGCAAAAGATCCAACACAATCAAATCGAAGACGCGGATCAGGAACAACCGGAATATGCCACCATATCCCATCAGTACAATCGTTTTCTCCTGTTGTTACTGCTCGATCCCTGCCATCTGCAGGAGAGTGAGCCGCGGTTGTGTTTCGAGTATCTCAACACGCTGGCTGGAAATGCTCTTATCTCGGCCCCTACCCAAGAGACGGAAACCACTGGACACTATGTCATCGACCGCTTGGGCGAGGTACCACCCTACCTTTTTCATCCTGAGTGTCTGAACAATCTGACACAACCCCGTTTTACCCTGTTCGATCTCACTCCTGTCAGTAAACAGCTGCACCAGAAACTCAGACAGATGGAAAGATCTGAACAGGGAAAACCGGATGCCCTGGTGAAATTGAGCATGCAGGAATCCACTAATCTGATGGCGCGAATGCTGAAGTCCTGGCACATCCGCCTGAAACGCGACAGTGAGCGTCACTCCACCACCGGACAGGTTATGATATGGATTGGCATTGACGCTATATACGCTTATCTCACAGGAAAAAGCGTGTCGTCGCAGACTGATGATGAAGAGATCGATATGACTCAACTCAGCGGCATTCAACGTGGAGAAGAGTCAGATTCCACACATCAATTCACGGCGATACGCACAAATCAAAGCCGTTCCGGTGTGGCGCTCAAGATCTCAAAAAGCAGCGTCAATATGCCCCTTGTCGGAGAGTTGGTGTTGTTTTCCACTCACCAGCAAAGACATGAGAATGAGTGGAAAATCGGCATTATAAAGCGTGCATTGAACTGTAACGAGAATCTGTTGGAAATAGGGATACAGTTTATTCTCGGAAAGATCGAACCTATTACCTTGCGCCGGACAAATCAACAACAAACATCGCAACCGTCAAAGGATCGAGCGGCCATCTTTATCGATCAGGGCCATACTCACCGCAGCTCTCTTATCGTGCCGAAAAAATTCTTCATCATCGGCCATGAATACCGTGTTGAAGAGATGATCCCGGCACCCAGCGTAACACCTTTACAACTGCTTGAGACGACATCAAGATTCGAAAGATACCGAATCAAGAACGCCTGATTCCAGGGCCTGTTAAAAACCAATCCAATCGGTGCAGTTGCATCAATCGGTAATGGCAACGTCAAACGGCCCAAATACATCGTTGCCGACTTTATACTTTATTTTCCAATTGCCAATGGGCAGGTTGACATTCTGCTGGGAACTGATGTGACCGCCAGTTGAAGATGTCAATTGTCTGGGCGATGCCCTGTTCCATGCAGAGGGTTCACTATCACCCTCGATCCATATCTTGGTCTCGATCTCAAGGTTCGGCCATAGATCATTCATCATCACCAGAAACATGCTGTTGCCGGATTTATCGATACTATTGGTCACATCGATTGTAGGCGCTGTTGATTTGCCCAATATTCTATGAAGTAGATCAGATTGGTATCACCGTAGATGTTCATCCACATCGGATATTCAAATCCTGACAAAAAGGCCGGGTCAACGACGTAACCATCTCCTTCCGAGTCCACTTTCAGCACAGACCTCCATAACAGTTCAAAGTTAGTGAAGTCTCCCAGAACTCTGATCCTGCCAAGTTCGGGAACTGCCGCCCTGATCGTTGCATCTCTCTGAAAAGCATTCCAGACACGACTCATGATAAAGTAATGGCCCAGTGATGTAGGATGAAAACGATCATGAGAAAGCAGACCCAATCTCGCCACTTGAAAATAGCTAGTATCGATTGAGACATCCGCCAACGCCTGACACTCAGCATCCAAGGCTCGCCAGTTATTGAGCCTACCCTGCATCTCGGGTGAAATTATCTTCTCGACTTCGGCACGCTCGGAGGTATATAGGTTCTCTTCACCCGGCATTCCCGAGGTCTGATGCAGAAACGGCACACAATATTTTTTCTTTATGTTCTCCACCGCAACCTGACGATGCTTTTCCTCATCATAGGGCACCAACCTGGAATAGAGAATCAATGCTCGTGGATTGTTATCCCTGAAAAACCCGTACAACGCCCTGGCATCTGCAATCATCTCAGTCTGCGATCGATTTCCGAAGGAAAGTATGGCGTCATTTATCCCCAATTCTAATATGATCACGTCAGGATCGCTTTCACTCGTCAGCTCGGCCCGGGTCTCTCCGGTTAAAGCATCGGGTTGCGTCATCGCCAGATGATGGGTCAGGGCGCCTGTCCCGGAATGAAAGACATTAACCTTAAGACCTTCGGATTTAAATGCGTCATCAATGAGGTCCACCCATGTCTGTCGCCACGGAAATACTGTCTCACTGGCCCCTAAGACGGCAAATTTAACGGTCTCAGTTAAGGCAAGTGAATTCTTTATAGTTGCCACATCATCGCTCAACTGTTGAGCGATCATGGTTAATTTATCCAGTGAGTGCTCGATCTCCTCGGGTGCGTAACTACCCAGACTTTGAAGATCCGTCAGCTGCAACAGATCGACCACACGCTTGATATGCAACGCCTCATCACTGAGTAAGGGGCCGTTTATACCTGTGTATCCGATCTCCCCGCCCGGATTGTGTTGCTGATTCGCGTTCAGATTAACCGTATAGTCAACGCCTTCCGTCAAAACTTCTTCATTACCCACTCTGGTAATTTTGGTTACCCTGAGTTGCCCGGAATTGAACAGTGCGATGGAAAACGGAAATGTTGTGGTAACGCCGTCGCCATAAAACGGACCTTCTTCGCTGACAATTGTGTGTACTGTCATGGGACATATCATCCATTGATTTGACATACGGACTGCATGCCTGCCAAAAGCTGCGGAATAGGCCGATCAATGCGACGGCAGACATACAAGCCATATTGAAGTGCAATCTACCTACAGATCACACTATAGGGGGTTTATTCCCACTTTTAAAGAATGCTATAGAAAATCGTCCAATGGCAAATTCATTGTCTGTTGTAAATTGCAATTGATCTTTGTAAGCAATTTTCCCAGGGTATCCGGGGCCATTTTCAATTGGTTGTCATCCGGCAACACATAGGCATCGGAATTGTAAAACTCGGCCACAGTGACCTCCCTGAGATCTCGCGCCAACACCCAACCCTTATCATCCGTATGCAATACCAGACGGGCTCTCTGCAATGAGAGGAGTATAGCGTCCAACTGTTCTTCTGTGGCATGCTGCAATTGCTCCTGCAACTGGCGAGTTGTGATCGACACACCCTGGTGTTGAGCTTCACGTAGTTGGTGGAGTATTTTCACAGCAAGTAAAAACCTGTCCCCACGCTGCCCCATTCTTTCACGCCAATCATGGCGGTAGATACCCAGACAATAGCTGAACTCCGCCCCCAACAGGGTAACCAGCCAGGACAGATAAACCCAGATTAGAAAGATGGGAATTACGGCAAGCGCTCCATAGATCGCCTCATAGGTAGGAAAGGTCGTGATATAGAGTGCAAACCCCCTTTTTGTAGCCTCAAACAAAAGTGCAGCTATGATTCCACCTGCGAGTGCATGGCGCAGCATAACAGACCGGTTGGGGACCAGGGCATATAACAATGTAAAGGCGAGTGCCGAAATCATGACCGGCATCATACCCAACAACCTTGAGCGCACCATCACCACTGTTTCAGCCTCACTGAAGAAGGGAATCGAGACCAGATAAGAGGTCACACCGACGCTAATCGCGATCAATATAGGACCCAGCGAGAGAATTGCCCAATAGACGGTAAACTTAGCAAGCGGCGAACGTTTTCGCCTGACATGCCATATAGTGTTGAACGCCTTGTCGATGTTACTCATCAGCAGCAGCGCCACCAAAATCAGAAACAGAAAACCAACTCCGGTAAGCTGAGCTGCCTTTTGACTGAAATTTTTAAGGTGTTGCTGTACAGCTTCACCGGCTGCGGGAACGAAATTCTGAAACAGGAAGTTTTCGATCTGCTCCGAGATTCTGTCAGAAACGGGAAATATGGATAACAGCGCAAACATGACCGTCATCAACGGCACCAGTGAGAGAAGTGTGGTATAGGTCAATGCAGCCACATGCTGAATTCCCCCATCATGGCTGAAATGGTGCAGCCACAGGCGCAGGAATGAATTGATATGCCGGATCGCCGAGAATCCCCTACCACTAAAATTTTTCTGGTTCATCACTGAATTCCACGTTTTTTCAATATCGATTTTATGGAACCGCTTCTGGAGCCATTCTCTCTGTATGGATACAATGACGGCAAATTAAGTTTGAGGCAAACCGCCACGCCGGTTTATTGATGGATGGTGCATTGTCAGACACAACAGAGCTAGGGCCTGTTAGCACTCATCCAACCGACCCTAACAGGAGGTCATCGATTATGAGTGTTGAGATCTACCACAACCCACGCTGCAGCAAATCCAGACAGACCCTACAACTGTTACAGGACCAGGGTATCGATCCAGATGTTGTTGAATATCTGAAAACGCCGCCAGACAAGGCCACCCTTGGGCAGATTCTCGATATGCTCGGATTGGAGCCACGGGAGCTTATGCGTACAAAGGAGAAGGAATACAAGGCACTGCAACTGGACAATCCGAGCCTGAGTCGGGACCAGTTGATTGATGCGATGATCGCCAATCCCAAACTGATTGAACGCCCCATTGTCATTCAAAACGGCAAGGCTGCAATCGGCAGGCCACCTGAAAAGGTCCTGGATATTCTGTAAACAGAAACAGGCTGAATTAAATATCGGCCGTATAGGTAAAGCAACAGGTAGCAGTTATGGCAGAAGTGTTGATTCTCTTTTACAGTCGCCACGGCGCCACAGCCGAAATGGCGCGCGACATTGCACGAGGTGTCGAGGAGATACCGGGTGTCACAGCCAGGTTACGCACGGTTCCCGAAGTTTCCGCACTCTGTGAAGCGACTGAAGACACCATTCCCGAAAGCGGCCCTCCCTACGTCAGTGAGACCGATATGCGCGAGTGCGATGGCTTGATACTGGGTAGTCCAACCCGTTTCGGCAATATGGCCGCACCCATGAAATATTTTCTCGACACCACCAGCCAACTCTGGATGAGTGGCGCCCTGATCGACAAACCTGCCTCGGTTTTCACCTCAGCATCCAGCCTGCACGGCGGACAGGAGAGCACCCTGCTGTCGATGATGCTCCCCCTGCTGCACCACGGAATGTTGATACAGGGCGTTCCCTATAGTGAAACCGCACTGCTGCATACCCAAAGCGGCGGCACACCCTATGGCGCCAGTCATCTGGCCGGAGGTGACAGCAAGCTGCCGGTGAGCGATGAAGAGAAACGCATATGCAAGACCCAGGGCAGACGTATGGCAGAGACCGTGAAACGCCTGAAATCCTGAACCCATGCCAGCTCAGCTTCCATTAAGCCTCAGTATCCGACCCAGTGTTGATTTCTCCGGCTTCATCAGCGGACGAAATGGTGAGGCGGTATCCCGCCTGCGCAGTGGATCGGACCCGTTTATCTATTTATGGGGCACATCAGGCTGCGGCAAGAGCCATCTGCTCCAGGCCTGCTGCCACCAATCACAACAGGAGCAAGGTCAACCCGCTTACCTGCCATTTAAATCCGAGCATGGTCTTGAGCCGGCCATGTTGGAGGGACTTGAGGCATTCTCCATGGTCTGCCTCGACGATCTTGAAGTATTGGCGGGTAAAGATGATTGGGAATTGGCGATTTTCAATCTCTACAATCAACTACGGGAGAGAGCAGCGAAACTGATCGTCGCCAGCGACCGTCCACCCGCAAAACTGCCCTTGAAACTCGCCGATCTGGCCTCAAGACTGACTTGGGGACCCTGTTACCAACTGTTTCCCCTGAATGATGACGAGCGCCTGGAGCTGTTAATCAGCAATGCCGAGCGAAGGGGCATGACCATGAGCGTGGAGATCGCCAACTTTTTGCTGCAGCGTACACCCAGGGACATCCACTTTCTGTCTCTGCTCATTGAACGGCTCGACCAGGCATCCCTGGCCGCTCAGAGGCGGCTGACCATACCATTTGTACGTGAAATCCTGAAACTGTAAATGGAGTATACTGGGGCTGTAAACACTGTTACAGCCGGCCCTGCTGCATCTTAAGGGCTTGGGCCAGCCTGGCCATACTCTCCATACATAACGATGACCGAGGTAGTGATATGACAACCATCCAGGAGACTATACAGACTAAACTGGCGTCCGCGTTCGCACCGCTGCATCTCGAGGTTGTCAACGAAAGCCATATGCACAATGTGCCGGCGGGCTCGGAATCTCATTTCAAGGTTGTGCTCGTCAGTGACGCCTTCAAGGGAGAGAAGCTGATCAACCGTCATCGGCGAGTCAACAAAGTGCTGACGGAGGAGTTGCAGGGAGGTGTACACGCCCTCGCGCTCCACACCCTAACCCCGGAAGACTGGTTTGACCAGGGAGGCAAGGTAGCGGACTCACCACCATGCCTTGGAGGTTCGAATCGGGGTTGAGCTCGAGCCTAATTGCCCTGCTGCAACACCACTGTCAATTCAAGTTCCTCACCGTTGCGCCATATAGAGATGGTGGTCTGATCGCCGATATGAAAATCGTCCAGCCGACCCAACAGTTCATTGACCGTGGTCACCGGACGGCCACCGATCGCCTGAATCACATCACCCAGCACCAGATCCCCATTGGGATCGATAAAGGTACTGCGCAGACCCACTGTCTCGGCCGCGGTACCGGCGGTCACCTGTAACACCAGCACCCCCTCCAGATCGAGTTTGCTCAGGATAGTGCGGTTGACATCCTCGTCCACCGAAATCCCAAGTGATGGCCTGACATAGCGCCCCTTGGCAATCAGTTCCGGCACCACCCGGTTTACCGTATCCACAGGCACTGCGAAACCAATCCCGGCATAGGCCCCCGAGGGGCTGTAGATGGCCGTGTTGATTCCTATCAGCCGGCCGGCACTGTCGAGCAGGGGTCCTCCGGAGTTACCCGGATTGATGGCGGCATCGGTCTGGATCAGATGATCGACGGCAACCCCGCTGCGACTCTCGGGCAGAGAGCGGTCGAGGGCCGACACCACGCCGGTTGTCAGCGTGTAGTCGAGCCCGAAGGGGTTGCCGATGGCAAACACCTTCTGCCCTACCTTCAGATCGCTGCTGCTGCCGACGGGCACCGGCGGCGGCCGGTCAAAAGGGACCCGGATCCGCAGCACCGCAAGATCGTGATCGGGACTGCTACCGACCAGCATGGCCTGATAACTGCGTCCATCGTTGAGTCGCACATTGGCCTGCGCTGTCTCTGCAATCACATGGTGGTTGGTCACCAGATGACCGAGATCGTCCCAGATGAAGCCCGAGCCGGCCCCCTGAGGCACGCTGAAGATATCCCGTGTCCAGGGATTACGCACCCGTTGCAGGGTGGTGATATAGACCACCGAGGGGCTCGCCTGCTGAAATATCTCTACAGTGGCCTGCTCATCTGACGCCAAATCGCCTCGTGGTGTGACCTGGCGCGGTTCTGAGGTAAGCCCCGCCAGCCACTGCTCGGCCAGTGGCAGGAAGGTCCAGGCTAATATCAGCAGCAACAGGCCGCCGAAGATCAGCTGAATACGTCGCAGACTCGGATCACTCAAGAGACCGCATACCTCAACTCCTCCTCATGAATCCAGACCTGGAGGGTGCTCAATCACGCTGGCTGAAGTAATCCCGCGTCAGAGAGAACACTACCGGACTCAACAATAACAGGGCTATCAGGTTGGGGATCGCCATAAGGGCATTCAGGGTATCCGAGATCAACCAGACAAAATTGAGTTGGTCCTGGGCAATGGCACCAATCGGAATCATCACCACCCAGACCACACGAAAGGGGGTGATGGAGCGGACACCGAAGAGGTATTCCACACAACGCTCACCGTACACGCTCCAGCCAAGTATTGTGGTAAAGGCGAATATCGCCAATCCAAAGGAGACTACGTAACCGCCGATACCCGGGAGTGCGCGCTCGAAGGCCAGCGAAGAGAGCGCCGCACCGGTCTCGCCACTGGTCCAGGCATCGGTCACCATGATAGCCAGACCGGTAATGGAACAGACTATCAGGGTATCGATGAAGGTACCGAGCATGGCCACCGTACCCTGTCTCACCGGGTTGTCGGTCGCTGCCGCAGCATGGGCGATGGGGGCGCTGCCGAGGCCGGCCTCGTTGGAGAAGATACCGCGGGCCACACCGAAGCGAATCGCAGCCCACACCGCCGCGCCGGCAAATCCGCCGGTGGCGGCGGTTGGGGTAAACGCCTGCTTGACAATCTCCACCACCGCGCCGGGTACGGCGCCTGCATTGAGAATCAATACCACCACGCCGGCAAGCAGATAGGCTATGGCCATGAAGGGCACCAGCTTACCCGCCACCTCGGCGATACGGCGGATTCCACCTATCAGTACCAATGCGGCCAATACCGCCATCACCAACCCGGTCACCCAGGGGGCGATCTGAAGACCATCATTCCCAGACAAGGCGTGGGCCACCGAATTGGCCTGCACCGTGTTACCGATACCGAATCCCGCCAGGGCGCCGAAGATGGCAAACAGGCCACCGAGCCAGGCCCATTTTGCGCCTAATCCGTTCTTGATGTAATACATCGGCCCGCCCACATGGTTACCGTTCTCGTCCACCTCACGAAACCGCACCGCAAGTACAGCTTCGGCGTATTTGGTCGCCATGCCGACCAGGGCCGTACACCACATCCAGAACAACGCGCCAGGCCCACCCAGGGCGATGGCGGTCGCCACGCCGGCAATATTGCCTGTTCCTATGGTCGCGGAGAGCGATGTCATCAAGGCATTGAACGGGCTGATTTCACCCGCGCCCCTCCCCTCGCGACCTTGCCACAACATGCGAAAGCCATACCGCAGCTTAGCCAGAGGCATCAGCTTCAGACCGAGCATGAGAAACAGTCCGGTGCCCAGAATCAACACCAGCATCAATGGGCCCCAAACTATGCTGTTCAGACCCTTAATCAGTTCAATCAGACTCTCCACCCTTCACACCCCTCGATTTTTGCTTTTGATATCAGAAGCTTATTAAAAGTCACCCCATACCGGTAAGGGCATATCCAACGACTGATAACGATACCCGTAAAGCTAACTTCATGTCTTAAACTGCACACCCGCAAGCCTGATCTACGCAACCAGAACCTGTCACAGACTATACGCTACAGGAATTCAGCCTTCACGCAGCCCACTATACACACCCCAGGTTACTGAATTCAAAAAGAAACCTCGATCTGCCGTAAAATCGACTTGAGATCATGCGTGTTGCCGGTTAATCTCTCGATATCTCTACTCAACTCGTGTTTGGATTCTACCCATGTCAGTCTGTAAAAGTCTCAAAGGGTACACCCGGAAACATGAACGTCTGGCGGATATCTTTTCTCTGCTTGCAGTAGCGCTCTTGTTCGGCACCCTCTACATTGTCCTTGCCTACCATACACCGATTGTCAGCTGGCTGAAAAAAGATGCCGTTATCCATGTGCCGATCGCAATAGCCCTGCTGCTGTTCGATATCTTCATCATTTATATGTGTCTGAACATCGGCGCTGCGCGTTTCGCCGATGAGGATGAGAGCTGTTTCCATACCTTCAAGGGGCGCCGTGCCGGCAGCGGTTCCATTGGTGTCATGTTCAATAACTGGCTGCACCACATGGAGCAGGTAGGTAAAAAACACCGCTGATACCGATTGGGCTTTTATACAAACCGGCTCGGACTGTCGAACGATCCACGCTTCTATTTACCCACAAGTCAGGTACCGGTGTGTACGGACGAGTTACAACTAATCTGATCCTGCAGCGCATGACAACCCCTGTGCGCCGTATATCTGATCGACAGTTTTTTCAGCTGGTTCTGTTTGTGATTTCACTATCCCTATTAAGTGGCTGTGTCTCCATGGCCACGGATCGGCTGGCCGCCAATCTCTCCAATGCAATGCTCAATCAGACGGACCCTGAAATAGTGCGATCCGGCGCGCCCGCCTACCTCCTTCTCCTCGACTCACTGATTGAAGAGGATCCCGATGATCAATCACTATTATATGCCGGCGCTAGACTCTACAGTGCCTACGCCGGTGGAATGGTGACTGACCCCAATCGGCAAAAAACCCTGACCCGAAAGGCTCTGGAATACGCCGCTCGTGGTTTGTGCCAGACGAGACCCGCCATCTGTGAAAAGGCAACCGGGCCCTACGCTCAGTTTAAGCAGGGAATTCATGAGGCAGGCAATGGGGACCTGCAGGGGCTCTATCTCTACGCCACCAGCTGGGCGGCTTGGATCCAGGCCCATAGCGACGACTGGAACGCCATTGCAGACCTCGCCAAAGCCCAGGCCATGTTGGAACACATAATCTCTTTAGAGCCGGACTATGAACGTGGGCGGGCTCAGCTCTATCTTGGTGTGATCAAGAGTCAGATTCCTCCAGCCTTGGGAGGTAAACCAGAGGTCGGCCGTCACCATTTCGAACAGGCCTTAAACTACTCTGCGGGAGATGACCTGATTGTAAAACTGGAATTTGCTCGACACTATGCCCGTTTGGTTTTTGATAAAACACTTCACGATAGACTGTTAAACGAAATCATCGAGGCGGATCCGATAAAACCCGGGCTTACCCTGAGTAATGTCATGGCTCAACAACAGGCCAGACAGCTGCTTGAAGATGACTATTTTTAGTGCGGATTCTGACACTCACGGTTATTGCGACCGGGATGGAACCGGTTCACGTCAACCCCGGCCGGCTCCGATTCCCCACGCAAAATCAGGGATAATGGGTAAGTGAGATCAGGCTCAGAAACTTTGCGTCCGTTTGCGGTCTGACAACGTACATAAAACTGTATATGTTCAAAAACAGCCTTGTAGTGAAAGCTGCATATATGATGGACACTGATCACACCACCGAAATCGTAATAAGGAATGCGCCATGTTCCGCTTGATCAACACACTGCTGCTACTGCTCCTGTTGAATCCCATGAGCCAGGCGGGCACCACTTTGAAAATCGCCACCCTGGCGCCGGATGGTACAAACTGGATGAAAGAGATGCGGGCGGCAGCGAAGCAGATCAAGCAGCAGACCGACGGCAGAGTCAAGATCCGTTTCTATCCCGGCGGTGTCATGGGCAATGACAGCAGTGTCCTGCGCAAGATCCGCATCGGTCAACTGCATGGCGGTGCCATTACCGGTGGCGGCTTGAGCAGTATCTACAAAGACGCCCAGGTATATACCCTTCCATTTCAGTTCCGCAATCTTCAGGAAGTCGATGCAGTCCGTCAGGTGATGGATCCCCAGATCATCGAAGGCATCAAGAAGCAGGGTTATATCAGCTTCGGCCTGAGTGAGGGGGGGTTTGCCTATCTGCTCTCGAATTCACCGGTTACGTCCACTGAAAACATGAAAGATTTAAAAATCTGGATTCCTGAAGGTGATCAGGTCAATGCCTCCATGTTTCAGGAATTGGGCATATCACCGGTTCCCCTACCCCTGACCGATGTACTTACCGGGTTGCAAACCGGACTCATTGATACCGTTGCCAGCGCTCCTATCGGGGCTATCGCACTGCAATGGCATACCCGGGTCAGTTATCTGACACAGGTACCGCTCGCCTATCTCTATGCCACGCTGGTTTTGAAGGAGAATGCATTCAACAAGCTCCGGCAATCGGACCAATCCATAGTAAAACAGACTCTCGAATCCGCTTTCGACAGGATTGACCGTCAAAATCGCACCGACAATGAACAAGCCATGATTGTCCTGAAAAGACAGGGAGTCGAATTCATCAGCCCCAGCACAGTCCAACAACAGGCGTGGGAAGCCCATGCTGGCAAGACGCTGCGAAAACTCAGTAAAGAGAGTATCTTTAGCGAACAGATGCTGAACAGGATGCAATCCCTGATTCAGCAGTACCGACAGATCGCATTGACCCGTTAGATTCTCCTCCGATACTGCTCAATATGAACTACACTTAGAGCTCAATCAGCACGAACACTTCAGTCAATGATCCACACTGTATCCCCCAATAGCTGCAGTGCAATCAAGCTTGCAACGCACAAGCTCGATTCGATCCGTCTGGATTGTCTTTCAGGCATCTGACCACAAACATAATCCCAAAAAACTGGTATGAATCTCTTCAAACCCGACAAGGCAGTAGAAGAAAAGGAGATTTTCGAGACCTTACTGGAAAGCGAGAATGTCACAATTGAGCGCATACTCAGCCCACCTGACACTGTCACTGAAGTATCGCAACAGCACCACGACGAATGGGTTTGCGTCTTACAGGGGAGCGCGAAGCTGGAAATGAGTGACCGGGAGATCACCCTCTATCGGGGAGATAGTGTACTGATACCGGCCAATACCGCTCACAGGGTTTTGACCACCAGCCATCAGCCCCACTGCATATGGCTTGCCGTCCATATCCTTTAATTCAGACTGGATTAGTGTTAACAGGCCCTAGCCATTCGATAGACGAGCAAGCACCATGTTACTCACCGTGAAGCGCATTAAACAGTTGATACTGCTTTTCGAAGATGGCCTGATGGCGATCCTTTTGAGCGCCACGATTCTGCTTGCAGCCAGCCAGATAGTACTGCGCAATCTGTTCGACAGTGGCTTGGTATGGGCCGATCCTACTTTGCGCATCATGGTTTTGTGGCTTGCTCTGTTGGGCGCCATCGCCGCCACCCGGGAGGATCGCCATATCCGAATCGATCTATTCTCTCATAGATTATCGAAGCGGAGTCGTTTTGCGGTGTCGTTCATCAACAACCTTTTCAGCGCCTTTATCTGTGGCATCATCACCTGGCACGCCATACGCTTCGTCTACATGGAATGGCTGGATGGCGTTAAACTGTTCGCCAGTCTGCCGGCCTGGCTGGGCGAGATCATCATACCGATTGGCTTCGGCATCATGACGCTACGTTTCCTGTTCAACATTCCCCTGCAACTGCTGCAAAAGGAAGGTGAATGATTATTGCAGCGGGCCTTATCCTGTTGGCGTTGTTCGGTGCGCCACTCTTTACCATTGTCGGCGCCAGCGCCCTGTGGGGCTTCCATCGATCCGATATCGATCTGTCAGTTGTGGTCATAGAGTTCTTTCGACTGGCAAAGATGCCGGTACTTTTGGCCATCCCGCTGTTCACCTTTGCCGGCTATCTACTCAGTGAGAGCGGCGCCCCCCACCGCCTGGTACGACTTACCCAGGCGTTGCTTGGCTGGGTTCCCGGAGGCATGGCCTTTGTCGCCCTGGTGGCATGCGCCCTGTTCACGGCGTTTACCGGCGCTTCAGGTGTCACTATCGTGGCGCTGGGTGCCCTGCTCTATCCCGCCCTGCGGGAGGCTGGATATCGGCAGGATTTCAGTCTTGGACTGGTCACCACATCCGGTAGTCTGGGGCTGTTGTTCGCCCCGGCCCTACCGCTGATCCTGTATGCCGTCGTGGCCCAGCAGCTGGGGATTGGCGGCTCCATCACTGTCGATGAGATGTTTCTCGCGGGCCTTCTTCCCGGTCTGTTGATGCTGTTGATACTCCTTGCCTGGGGGCTCTGGTCAGGACGGGACCTGCCGCTGAACGAATTTACACTCACCGAGGCAAGAGCGGCCACACGCGAGGCAGTATGGGAAATCCCCTTGCCGATTATTATTCTTGGCGGAATCTATAGCGGTTATTTCGCGCTCTCCGAGGCAGCCGCTGTCACCGCGGTCTACGTGCTTGTCGTCGAGGTCTTCATCCACAGAGAGATACCCCTCAAACAGCTGCCCAAGGTGATGCGTGAGGCGATGCTGCTGGTGGGCGGCATCCTGGTCATCCTGGGAATGTCGATGGCATCCACCAACTACCTTATCGACGCGGATGTTCCGAACCAATTCTTCGAATGGTTAAATGAGCGGGTCAAAGACCCGCTCACATTCCTGATACTGCTGAACCTCTTTCTGCTGGTACTCGGCACCCTGCTCGATATCTTCTCTGCATTGGTGTTAATGGTCCCGCTGATACTGCCTGTAGCTATTGAATATGGAATCGATCCGGTCCATCTAGGGATCATCTTTCTGGCGAACATGCAGATCGGATATTTCACCCCACCGGTTGGCATGAATCTCTTCATTGCCAGTTATCGTTTCGATAAACCCATTGCTGAAATATACCGCGCCACCCTTCCCTGGTTTGCCCTTCTGTTTGGCGCGGTATTGATTATCACCTATTGGCCGACACTCTCGCTGGCCTTGCTCAATCGCAATTGAGTACGTATCCGACCACCCAATTCAAACCCTGCCAGTCCCAACATAATCAGCGCTGTACCTAGCCATACGCTCGTGTCCACCTGCTCCGCGTTCAGCCACTTCCCGGCCAACAGTGCGATTATCGGTGTCATGAGTGTTATCAGCGCAACCTTGGTTGTCTCCACATATCGCAAAACATAAAAGTAGAGGGCAAACCCAAGTACCGAACCGACGACACCGAGATAGATAATCGATGTTAGGGCTCGCTGTTCGATAACCACAGGCCAACTCTGACCCTGCAGGAACCAACTCAGGAGAAACAGAGGCACCGCCACCAGCAGCCCCCCGGCCGCCACCACCAGGCCATGCATCTGAGCATCGATACGCTTCACCCATACCGCACTGGCAGAGTGAGTGACCACCGAGATCAATACACCGCTCAGCCCCATGACAAAGCTTACACCGAGCTCAACACCCACGCTAAAGATCGTTGCCAACCCGATCAGCGCTATCAATACCGCCACAAAACGCTGCAGGTCGAGCCCAGGCTCCTGCAGCCATAACCTCGCCATCAGGCCTGTGAAGATCGGAGACAACCCGAAAACCACTGATATCCATCCCGAAGGTATGTACTGGGATGCCCAATAGACAGCAGTCATAGCGATGAATATCCCCAGGCCCGCCGCCAGATAGGTGTGTCGCGCACGCTTATGCCATACCAGAGGCTGACCGATCATGCGCAGTACCAACAACGCCAGGATGACGCCGATCACCATGCGGCCGGTGACGCCAAACAGATAGCCGACACCCTCGCCGCTCCACTTGATGGCAAGCGGCGTGGTACCCCAAATCAGCACGATCCCAAGATAGGCGGCCGGTACGGACATTTTATTTACCTCCTATAACGAAAAAGGCCGCAGATGATGTCATCTGCGGCCTTGTAAAAACTTGTTTAGGTGTTTGCTAACTTCGCATCAAACTCCCGGACGCAGATGAAACGGCGACTGCCCATACGGGTAGACGGCGGCGCTTAATGGTCATCTTTGCCTGGTGGATGTTGTTCATGAAGTTGAGCATGCATGCTCACAAAGAGAAGGTCAAGGGAAAATTATGTAACTGACGAAACCCGTCGCGCTTATACATCTTTCGGTAGTACCGGGGTAACATGGGGCCTGCCCATTCCGTCATGGAATGGGCAAACCAAAACAACTATCCGACAAAGACCTGTCGATCAGAGTTTCTTCTCATGACAGTCGGCGCAGCCTACTTCATGCCCCTTGGGAAAGAGGGCGTAGTCATCGTTGCTGCACATCGTTCCTTTCTCATCTTTACACAACAGCATGCGATCGGTGGACATGGCCGAAAGTACCGTGCCTTCGCCATTGGCTCCATGGCAGGCACGACAATTCTGACCGCCGCTGTTGCGTGCCTCCTTATGGGACTTATTCCAACGGAAGGAGCCGACTGGATGCATGCCATGAGGACCGTTCATGGTCAGTTCCAACGATCCGCCATTTTCAAAGGTGCTTGGATCGTGGCAGGTATCGCATTCGATGATGGTGCCGGCATGGCCCTGCAGCTGATTGGAAGCCACATTGTCGTTGGCGTTCGGCATAGGATTGGGGAAGATGGCATGGGTGCTGCCGTGGCAGGCCTGGCACATCAACCCACCGTGACCCTTACTCAACCGGTAGAGGGTCTCGTTCTCGGCGAAACGGGAGCACGGTGCACTGTGGGCGATAGCCAGTTCGGTACCGTCCTCTACCCCTGAGGGATCCCTGCCCGGCACCAGATTGAAGGCCTGCAGCAGGCGAATGCCGTCATCCGCGACAATGGCGCCGGCAGGATGATTCGGATTGACCGCATCACCGGTGTGGCAGCTTTGACAACCTGGCTCGCTGGCCCAGGGCACCCGTTTGTTGAGATTGGCGCCTTCGGGCCAGGGTGTGCCGGCCAGATTCTCGGAGAAATCGTTGCCCACGTGTCTGGCTTGACCGTGACAGTCCTGACAGACCACGCCGCCCGCAGCCATGGCACCGCGCAGACACTGGGTACGCTTGCCGGGGTGGCAGGTGTAACAGGTCTTCTCCTGCACATACTCGGTGACGGTCTGGGATTCGTCCGTTGCCTGGGGGAAGTGGTCCACCGCCAGAGCATGGCGCATGGGATCATCCGGCGCCGGCATGTCTGGGAACAGATTGTTGGTCACCGCATCGAAAGGCCGGTTCGGATCGGCCGGGATGGTACCGTGATGACCGTGCATCGCCCGCGACATCGTGATATGGGCTGTCTGGCTGGTACCCGGGGAGTCCGTGGGACCCAGCTGTGCCAGATCGAGGGCCGGGGTGTAGTGACAGGTGGCGCACTGCACCGGACGCGAGGCGTCCAGATCGGTGCCGTGTTTGCGGTCATGCAGGCGCAGGATATTGACCTTGGCGGTGTTCAGCAGCCGCTGCAGGTCGTTGTCACCCGGCGGCATGACACCTTCAGCGTCCCCATCGATGCTCATGATATTCCAGTCGGCGGTGCGATTGAGAGCGCTACCGTCGCACTCGAAAGCGGGATTGGCCGGTACCGAGGCACAGTCGAGCGCAGTGGCGTGACAGGTCTGACAGTCGGCTTCCGATGCTACCGGCACTACGATATCGGTGGAGGCGAGCTGAGCCTGTGATCCGCGATCGATCGCTTCGACCCGCATTAAAGGATAGGGATTGGAGCGACCCTGATCGTCCACCGGCATGATCGGAATACCATCCGCCGCAAACCAGTTGACGTCATGGATCAGGCCACCCAGGCCCACACCACCCAACAGTTCGTTGAAGAAGTTGATATTCACATCGAAACGACTGAACCTCTGCGGTTGATTATCGGAGAAGGGTACGAACAGACCCGGCATGTTCTGCTGCACCATGGCACATGCCTGGCGCGTGGTGGCTGCGTCCGCAGTACCGTCCAGGTAGCCGACCAGGCAGTCACGCAACAGGTGGCTGTCAGGGACCGGCAATCCCACATCCTGGGTCGAAACATCGCTCGGCAGCAACAGGCCGAAGAAGAGCGGTTCATAGGTATCGAAACCGAAGGTTCGGCCATCCATGTCGGGATCGGCCCAGAAATTTGACTTGAAGACCGGCGATACAGGATCGTCTGTCAAGGCAGGATCATCAGCGTTCGAAGCGGCAGAGTAATAGAGATCGATATTGCTGTCGTCCATCAACCGAGGCGCACTGTTGCCGACACCACGCCTTACCACCTGGGCATGGATGACATTGAACGGAGGCAGGATACTGAAGACCTGATAATCGAGGTCGGCGCAATGCATGCCAAGGTCATTGGCGGCAAGCACTTTATATTCACTGGAGGCTGCCACAGGCCGTTCAGTCACCGGCGATGCAGGCAATGCGGTGTTCGCGCTTGTGGAGTTGATCGAGACCGGATCGACCGGTGGCGGTGGTGGCGGATCGTTGACCGTTACGCTCACCGTCGCGGTATTGGACGGAGCGCCCTGATCGTCTGATACCTGATAGTCGAAACTATCGCTGCCGAAAAAGTCCGTATCGGGCTGATAGACTACCGTACCATCGCCGTTGTCGCTCAGGCTGCCGTTGGTTGGCAGGGAAACGAAGTCGAGGCTGGCCGGATCAAGACTGCCGTCGGCATCGTTGTCATTGGCCAGCAGGTCGATTACGACCTGTTGATTGAGATCGGTCTCGGCACTGTCGTCCACCGCGGTCGGCGGCGTGTTGACCACCACCGTCCCATCGCAGTCATCGGGAGCGCCGACCACATCCGCACTGGCTTCATTGGCTCCATCGCTAGCGCTCACCCGGCAGGGCACAGGTTGCGGATCAGCCACGCTCAGTACCCGTCTGCCCCGCCTGTTGCTGGTTGTCGACCAGGACTGGCTGACATCAGGGTTGGGATTGCTGACGACGACATCTCCATTTCTGGATGCACGGCCACCTGTGACTGTGAGTGTGCCGTCATAGGTTGCATTGGTGATACGCAGAGTTTTCGCAGGTTTGCCTTTGGCAAATGTTAATACCGGTATGGCGAGGAGCAGAATAAGTGAGAAAGTTGTTGTTTTTGACATAAGCGTCTTAAACATGAAAGAGGCCCCTTAACATTAACTGGAAATCAAATAAACCCTGGACCTACCCTGATCCGCCTCCACCTCCCATTAGCTTGATTCAGTGTATGGACGGACAGGATTGCGATTTGGGAAAAAACTCTCAAGCGCTTAAAAGTTCACAATGAATGGAGCAATCTGTGAATGAAATCACTGGATATATCGTTAAATGGTTGAATCGTGTGTGAGTGAAATACGATTTTTAGGAATCCCCTTCTTTTTTATTTTACATTTACCTGGCATTGTCTTCTGATAGCTGAATCCATTCGCCGGCAATAAGCCGACGCTGACGACCCGACATCAATGCTACAATCCAACCCCGGAAAAACAGCAGACACAATCTCGCAGCATGGACCTCTCTCCACTCTTCCCATCAAATGCCGTGATCGTCAATGCCACTGATGAGATGTGGGAAACACCCGTTCATACGGAAGAGGAAAGACTTATTCAAGGCAGTATCAAAAAGCGCCAGCGGCAGTTCCGTGCCGGCCGCAATGCGGCCCACGCAGCCCTGGAACAACTAGATGCCCCGGACGGTCCGCTGCTGCGTGGTGAAGACAGACAACCGATCTGGCCCCGGGGATATGTCGGCAGTATCAGCCACTGTGATGACAGCTGTGTCGCCGTCTGCGCAGTGGAAGGGGAGATTATCAGTCTGGGAATAGACGTGGAACCGCTCAAGCCATTAAAACCGAAAATTGCCCGCTACATCGACACCGAGGATGAGAAGACATTCATGCAGCGTCACCAGGATCTGCCGCGACGCTTGATCTTCAGCGCCAAAGAGAGCCTCTACAAATGTTACTACCCGCTGGTCGGACGCTTTTTCGGCTTTCAATCGGTCACACTGGATGTCGATATCTCACGGCAGCGGTTTCAATTCAGACCCACTGCGGCATGTAAAATAGATTTTCCACACCATCTGAAATTTCACGGTGGCTATCTGATCGCGGAGGAACATCTCTATACAGGCTGCTTTCTGACACCCGGCACGCCGGTGGCAGTCCAGAGCCGTTGATACGTGTCCTGGTTTTTTAACTTTTTCCCATCAGCACGGAAACCCCGGTGGCAGTCCACCTTTCACCTCCTACGGTGGGTTTTCCGCAATTGTTCCAGAGTTCGGCTGCCTGTTCCGAAGAGACTGCATTGACTTTCAATTCAACCGCCTCCCTTGTGAGGGCCTCTATATAGCGGTCTTTACCAACCATATCGATCAAATCGGAATAGTCGATCTCCTTGGTTGATTCCCGGTTCAACTGATCGAGAACATCGTCCACGAGATTCTCTTCAATGAGATCGATGGCACGCTTCTCCAGGGCGTCTTGCTCGGCCTTGGCACGCTGTTTCTGTACAAGGACCAACTCCCCCTTTTGGAACATCTCCTCATTCCAGGTGTCTATGGCTACACGTACCGGCTGGGTGGCGAGGTGGGGAAAATCACGCGAAAGACGCCGAAGATGTCCAACAGCCTCTCGTGCCACGAATATCACCTCGAACTCTTCGCTTTCTGATTCTTCGCTCATGACCGTCCACAGATTAAAATCGCTATCAGTTTAGCGGCATCGATATTGATTCCTTTACCACTACTGGCAGCCCGTCAATCATGGCTTTATACTGAGCCCCTTTTCCAGAGCCACGTTTCACGAGATGTTTTCAGTCACTAAAGAGATCCACTTCTGTTACGGCCACAGACTCCTCAACCACCAGGGGAAATGCCGTCACCTGCATGGCCACAATGCAAAGGCCGTTATCCGCCTGGAGGCCGAACAACTCGATCCGTTGGGTATGGTGTGCGATTTTTCCGATATCGGTGACTATGTGAAAAACTGGATCGACCAGACCCTGGATCACAATATGTTGCTACATAGCGATGATCCGGTTCTCCCTCTGCTGCAACAGGCTGGAGAATCCGTATATGTAATGGATACAAACCCCACAGCGGAGAATATAGCCCGGCTGATCTTTGAACATGTGGAAGCCGGTGGCTTTCCGGTCGTCGAGGTAGCCATATTCGAAACAGACAGCGCATTGGCCAGTTATAGAAGCGATCCATCAACTAGGGCCTGTTAACGCAAATACCTAGAATCTGTCTTAAACGCGCCGTACCATTGATACAGATTAACGGCCCATATGTGCTGCAACCGCTTCAGCCGATTTCGTTATAGCCACGCTCTTCGTGCAGCACGATATCCAGACCCTCGATCTCCTGATCCTTGTCGACTCTCAATCCCAACAGGGCATCCACCAGTTTCAGGATTGCGAAGGTTGCAATCCCGGTGAAGACAACAGTTGTCACAACACCTATTAACTGGACGCTGAATTGCCCACCCATGGTCTGAATACCATCGGCAAAACCATATCCGGAGAAGACCCCCAGCGAGGTCGAGGAAAACACCCCTGCAAGCAGGGTGCCGAGGATACCGCCTATCCCATGGACAGGAAAGACATCGAGGGAGTCATCGATCTTCAACACCTGTTTCAGATAGTTGGTGGCACTGAAACAGATCGCACCTGCGAGCAGACCGATCACCAAAGCCCCCGCAGGGCCGACAAAACCCGATGCGGGTGTAATCGTACCCAGGCCGGCCACCATCCCGGTCACAGCGCCCAAGGCACTGGGCTTGCCGAATTTGATCCATTCGCGGACGAGCCAGGTCATGGCGCCAGTTGCAGCGGAGATGTGGGTCACCAGCATCGCCATGGCGGCGTTGCCGTCAGAAGCGAGCGCGCTGCCGCCGTTGAAACCGAACCACCCGACCCAAAGCATGCCCGCGCCGGCAATGGTCATGGTCATGTTGTGAGGCATCATGGAAGCAGTACCGAAACCATGGCGAGGCCCCATCACCATGGCCGCTACCAGTGCCGCCACACCAGCGGTAATGTGTACCACCGTGCCACCGGCAAAATCATATAAACCCATGCTGCCCAGCCAGCCGCCGCCCCAGACCCAATGGGTTATCGGCACGTAGACCACAAACAACCAGATGGCGCTGAACAGCAGCATCGAAGAGAAACGCATGCGCTCGGCGAATCCACCCACGATCAGTGCGGGCGTGATGATCGCAAACGTCATCTGGAACAGCATGAAGAGGGATTCCGGAATATCGCCGGAGAGGGTTTCCCGTCCGATACCCGCCATCAGCACCTTGCTGAAATCACCCACCCAGGCATTACCTTCACCGAAAGCCAGACTGTATCCCGCGATTAGCCAGAGAATGGAGACCATAGCGGCGATCGCGAAGCACTGCATGAGGACCGAGAGGACATTCTTGGTCCTCACCAGACCGCCGTAGAACATAGCCAGGCCAGGGAGGGTCATGAAAAGCACCAACGCTGTGGCGGCCATGATCCAGCCCGTATTTGCGCCATTCAGGACGGCATCATCCGCCAGGCACAGGCCCGGCATAAATAGCACAGCCGCCAACAATCCGCTTAACCTTCTGTTTTTATTACCAATCACGCTTCCCCCCAACTCATCAAATCTAGTTTTACCCTTGGGCATGAGACCAAACGTTGCATTCTAAGTTAAATGGATGAAAATTACTTACTTTAAAGCCATCAGTACTATCGGCTTCTCCAACCTCAAGCACACCTCAAGGTATTGATAAGCAAGCCGATAGGATTTTTATGACAATGAATTTCACAACATTATATAACTAAAATACTTGATATATTAGAAAATGTTAATATAATTTATCTAGTAAATCATAGGGTATTTTGGGAATATAGCCAGGCTATGAGCAACCTGTACCGGAACCTAAACCAAGATCATTCAACAAACCTGGAGGATTTACCCTTCAGAATCAACTCTGTCGAGCGGCTTCCCGTCCTGGCTCAGGAAGAGTCGTGCCAAATTATCAAACAGTATTTCGACTACCTGGAGTCGTTGCTCGGGCGCAAGCACAGTGATCCCGATGTCGAACAGCTGCGTGCATTACTGACCGAAATCTCCGGTTTCATCCGTTCGGAAAAGAGCCAGATCAAGGACGACGGATATATTCGCATGCTCAACCGGCTGACTACGATCTACGCCAAAGGCATCCAACTGGAAGACGACAAGGCCTTTATCGGCACCGCCGTGAATTACGCCGATATCATGAATACAGTCAGCAAATCCTACGCGGGTTACGACTACACCGAACCGGTAGGACTCATGCTGCATTACATGGATAAACTCTTCAACGATCGGGAAGAGAGCTGGCTCGAGGTATTTGAGTACATTATTTCCATGTCCGACTCCCATGTGTTGCGGATGCTTAAGGAGCAGCACCTGCAGGAGATACAAAACTGGGTGGAAGAGGGTGTCGACAATCTGTTTGCAATCTGGGATGAGCAACTGGATGTGATCAATAACCTGAGCAATGAAATTTACCTACTGGACAAGCAGATCCTGCTCACAAGCAGAGCATTGCGAAAGAATATGAGTCAGGTGACTGCCCCCAATGTGATCTACCTCAGAGATATCCATCTCCGCAAAGAGCTCGAACAACTGCGAGAAAAGCGTCAGGAACTGGTCGCCGCCCGCACAGGAAAGATCGAATTATCCGCCCTATTGGATGAAAATATCCATGAATTCGGTGAGAGGCTGACCGAGATCCGACGCAGCACCCAGATCCAACTTGCCTGGAGCAACACGGCAGAATCCTGAACCATTGCGGACTGGCTGAGATCTACTGAAACTTAAAAGGCCTGATGAACGTCAGGCCTTTTACGTATGGTAGCAAGGGGCACAAGCAGCAGAGATCATGACAACCTTTGAACGTCGCCAGATATCCACAGCTCAGCGCTATATCCTTGGGCACATGATGAATGTTCAAGTCTTGCAGAGACAGCAGCCTCTCATATCAGCACCACTTTAGACAGTAAGAAGAAAACAGATATCGAGGTATTGTAATGAATTTTGCAACTCCGGAAATGAAGCCTGTCACGGTAGAAGCCAAATTCCCCAATCACGGCCCCGTAACATTGAAAGGCGTAGGCACAAATACTAATTCCAGGAAACCATTTCTTCGGCAGCATTCTTGTATTGCGGTTTTTTAAGGTTGCTCCGAGAGATAACAAAGACTAGAAAGAAATCAATTACGATAATTAAGAATTCTATCTATTCTGCTGTTGCTGAAAATAAAGAGAGCAAGGGTTTCGTATTATTAAAATAATATCCCGATTCTCTGATTGAAATTATTTCAAACCAAGTTAATTCACATCGACCGGTCACATTCTATAATAGCGACAATAAAAACCTCGGGAAAATATGTTAGATAATTTTCTCTCTGTAGCGAAAATTATCTTAGGGCCTGTTAACACTCTAACATTAATAACTCAGATAGATGCGGCAGTGGTGTTGTCCCGGGGATTGATAAATACCCAACAGACTAAAATCGGAATCGAGATCTGCTAATTATAATTAAAGCAACATAAATCCTAACTTTTTTACTAATTAAAAACCCAATGAACCCATACTCTAATATTCAGCAAAATATCAGGTTGATACGCTAGACTAGAGTGTATATCTGAGCAGATTTTATCTAAGATGATCAACTACATTGCTGATTGTTCTGTAATTCAAGCCATATATTGATTGTGAAAATACTATTGGTTGAAGATTCCATTCGCCTGCAACGATCACTATATGCCGGTCTGAAAAGACATGGTTTTTCAGTAGATCAGGCATTTGACGGTGAACAGGCGTTGACTTTTATAAAACTGAATCGGTATGACACGATCATACTCGATTTGGTTTTGCCGAAGATACATGGGTTGAATGTACTATCGACCATGCGTAGTCAAGGCAATAATAGCCAAGTACTGATTCTGTCTGCGAATGATCAGACAGAAGATCGAATTCGTGGTCTTGATCTCGGTGCGGATGACTATATGGTCAAGCCTTTTTCATTTGATGAACTCGTTTCGCGACTTCGGGCTTTGAACAGACGTCACTCTGGAATCAAAAATCCTGTTCTCGAAATAGAGGGTGTCAAAATAGATACAGTGGAGCGCCAGGTAAGCTTTAATGAAAATGTAGTTAGTCTTACACCGCATGAGTTTTAACTACTGGAATATCTCGCTCGCCGACGTGGACGCGTTTTTTCCCACGATCAGCTCATAGATCAGCTTTACGACGCTGCCAGCTACGTAACACGTAATGCAGTAGAGGCACATATAAGTTCGCTACGTAAACGTTTGAAGGCATCAGGTGCCCCTGGGCTTGTGAAAACGCGGCGCGGATTCGGTTATTTGGTTGAATAGAGTCCCGTGAAATCGATCCGCAGCAGATTAAATCTCACCATCATCGGTACCTTGGTCGTGGTTTTATCATTAACTGCGGTGTTCCTCTATTTGCGGATTTCACAGCAAGTAATCACAGTTTATGATACTTCATTGCTCGACAAGGCTAAGGCCTTGATTTCCCTGACAGAACTCGACGAGGAGGGTCTTGAATTTGATTTTGCCGAGGATGGCGTAATGAACGAATTCGAGTTAGGACCGAATCCACACTATTACCAGCTTTGGCAACTTGGCACTCAGTTACTCATTAAATCACCATCGCTATCGGACTCTAACCTGCCGTTGATCGGTATTGGGCTGGAGAGGCATCATTTCGCTGATGTAAAACTGCCGGATGGTCGTGCCGGGCGCTTGATTGAGATCAACTTTATGCCCCGTGTTGAGATAGATGATGAGGAGGGAGTTGTCGAGATTCCTGAGCCCAAACCGATCTCGCTGGTCTATGCCCGAGAAAGAAGAACCCTTGATGATACACTTTTTGCAATTGGGCTCACCATCTTTACCATCGTCATTGTTGTACTTATGGCCACCTCTTTACTGGTCTGGCACCTGGTTGGAAGAGGTCTATTGCCACTCTCGACACTGGCGAGACAGGTGAGCGAAATTGATGAATCCAGCTTAAGCGTGCGTCTGAGTCAACAAGGTGAGCAAAGTCTTGAAATCAAGCCAATTATAGACCAATTAAACAATTTTCTAGTACGCCTGCAATCTGCATTTGAGCGGGAAAAGCGCTTTTCGTCCAATGTTGCTCACGAACTGCGCACACCACTCTCCGAATTGAAAACGCTCTCCGAAGTGGGACAGATGATACCGGATGACAGAGAACAGCTCACTGAATTTTTCAGGGATGTGAGTGAAATTTCCAACCAGATGGAGAAGGTGGTCATCACCCTTCTTGAGCTGGCGAGATCTGATGCAGGCCTGTTGAATAGCGATCCGCAAGAGATCCTGCTATCTGATTTTTGTGATTCGGTCTGGCAAATGGCGATCAATGAGCATGAGGTTAGTAAAAATTTGGTCAAACATATACCAGAGGGCCTGATAATCTCCACAGATCGGGAAAAATTCGCGATGATACTCAGCAATATATTTGTCAACGCGATCAACTATAGTCCACAGGAAGCAGATATTAAGTTAAGCGTGGAAATTAAGAATGACCACATCGTACTCAGGGTCAAGAATGTCGCTACTGACTTGAGACCGGAAGATATAGTACACATGAAGGATCGCTTCTGGCGTAAAAACAAATCACAAGGAAAAACCAGTCACTCAGGCCTTGGTCTCACACTAGTGTATGCTTTGGCACGAATTCTTAAACTTGATATTAGCTTGGATCTGGATAGCCAGAGCATGTTTATGGTAACTATTTCCGGTGTACCACTGGTACTGGAGTGATCGGCTATTAAAATTTATAGGCGAAGTCGATACCGATATAGTCAATAGAGTCTTGCCGGTATTCGGCATAAGCACTGCCTGGCTTGAATTTAGCGTAAGTGAAAAACAGTTCCAAGGTTTCCTCATATTCTATGCTATAGACCAGATCCAACTCCTTGCCTAAATCACGGCTAGCCCCAGATGGGTCCACCTCGATAGTAGCGTCGCGTATTTCATCCGATAACTTATCCTGCCTGTAGTCAAAGTGCATCAATGCAAACGACATGTTCTCAGCTATCCGCCACTGAAGGCCAAACATGTTGACCTTAAGATTGGATATTTCCGGCTGATATAGCTCGCCGTAGGATTCAAGATCTCCCTGCAAACCGGTTTGACGATAAGATTTGTTATGACGGTCTCCCAGATCAGAGTCACCAGACCCATTTACGCCAGCGATAATCAGTGAGAACTCATCCATTTCGCGAGGTGTCCAGCGCAGCAAGTAGCCGCTGGCCGTGCCATTGATATGTTCATCTTCCCGTTCACTGACTTCAACGATACCTGAAGATGAATCCTCGAACTCATAGATAGCAGATCTACCGCTTATCTCGGAATAGTGAAGTTCCAGATCGATCTCTCCTATCACGTGATGTTCAATCCCGGCAACATAACTGATTCCTTTCCAGATTAAGTCAGCATCTTCTTCATCGATCTTCTCAATATCTTCAAGATCGCCTACCCGATAGTTAGGCGATTTGTCATCATGCTTGAGGTAATAAAAGTTGAGGAACTGTCCATCCATGATCTCCCAGCTCATACTGAAAATCAGACGTTGAACATCGTCCAGTTCAGGATCAATAAAATCCTCATCCGTAGATTCTGGCGCCTGCTCTTCAGCCATGGCAAGAAAAGTCTCAAAGTCACCAAACCACAACTGCAAACTGATGATATCCAATTCATCGTCCCACCAGGACCACCACTGGCTGATGCTTTCATGTTCTACGCGCCCAAGATTTATTTCAGAATCTATGATATCGCCAAATAAAAAGGCAACTCCCAGTTCTCTGAACTCCAATCCAGTGCGCGTGTTTTTCATGTCTGCACTTTTTATGGTTTCTTTTTCATCAATCAATGCGCCGGTAAAGAACAGATTAAATTTGTCGTTTACCCAGTATTCGAAATCGAATTCGAATTCCATTTCCTGCTCTACCAGTCGATTATGCTCAGCTTCACTGCCAAGGCTCAAGCCATCTAATTCGTTGAATTCAATGTCAATTTCGAAATCGGCATAAAGGTGTCCGCCGCTCTGCGCAGAAGCAGGCGATGCATGCAAGAGGCTAAAAATAATGGTGACCGGAATTAATTGCCGCAATGCCCAATCCTCAGGTTATCTTCAGATAGGTAAATTAAACTCTCCATGAAGTATGAGGCTAGCAGGGCCTAATCTGGAGCTGGTATATGCTCACCAGCTTACATCTTCACCATTAAAACGAGGACGCAAGGATTAGAAAAAAGCATAGCAAAAACAATCTTGAATAAAAAATAATAATTTCCTGAACCGCAAATTATTTATATAGAGTTTGTGGTAAAGGTTTTATTGTCTCTGTCACTGCCTAATTATGTACTCAATCGTCGATATCAACCTTAATGATACTTCCATCAAGCCCAATGATGGCCTCAAGTCTATTGCCATCATGTCTGAAGTCTACTTCATAGATCTTTTCTCCCTTATAAGTCTCTTTTTCAACTTCACTAATTCTCGCACCGGGATAGGCTTCTTTTATAATTTTTCTGACATCACTTTTACTTAGCGCAACAGCTTGGCTAGCAAAAAGCATAAACCCAATAAAAATCGATGTGGTTATTTTCATGTGTTGCTTCCTGAAGATGATTCATAACGACATGAGTGTAATCTGATTAAAGATATTCAGTAAACATTCAGTTTAATATCAGGCTAATTTCAGGTCATGGGTACAAAATATCTTATGCATGGAGTCTGTAAATATCAAATATCAACAGAGGAGAAAGTAAAATGAACCATGTAAATCTACCCATCTATTTTATCACTGCGGGCTTTATTCTTGCATCATCAACTGGTATTGCAGGTGAGGATATACCATTCGATGAAGCTGAACTATTCTTCGAATTGAATGATACTGATGGCGATCTCGGTATTCATGGCAAAGTGGATGGGGATGAGTGGAAACGTCTAGAAATTGAGGATCCCAATGAGCGCCGCATGATGACTTTACGGGCAAATGGACGCCTCAAACGACAGGGTATCACCGAGCTTTTTTTCGAGAGTGCTGAACCGACTTTCGATGAACTTGAACCTGCGCATTTCTTTAAACGGTTTCCTGAGGGAATTTACGAAATAGAGGGCATCACTCTGGATGGGGAGGAGCGTGAAAATGAAGTATTTCTATCTCATGTTATTCCTGCCGCTCCTGACAATGTAACCGTCAATGGTATGCCAGCAGCAGAAGACTGTGATGCTGATCTACTACCTGTCGTTAATGCACCGGTAACCTTGACATGGGAACCGGTACTCGGTTCACACAACGAACTGGGAAAGGAAGGTGATGTAGTGGTTCGTTACTATGAAGTTGTTGTTGAGATCGATGACACGGATTACAAGTCAACAAGCATCATACCTGGTGACCTAACACAATGGACCGTCGCTGATCCAGATTTTTTTACTCTGTCAGAGGAGGGTGAATATAAGTTTGAAATTCTCGTTAGGGCAGAGAGCGGTAATAAATCTGCGGTTGAAAGCTGCTTTATTGTTGAATGATACTGACCAAACCCCTCCCGTTAGGGAGGGGCATTAAGACAGGAGCTAGACTGCTATGAAAGTTACAGGATCTATACTGCTGGCTCTATTCGTGATTGTTGGTGGTTATTGGATTTGTAGTACCCAGAGTCACAACGAGATAGCTATTTACGAGAATGTTATAGAACAATCTAATAAGCCGTCTCCAGCACAAGACATATCCCACCAAGACTCGAGCAACGTAGATAAAACTGTGCAGGGCGAAAATCCGGAAATATTGAATAATACCCCAATTAACCCGCCAGAAGAGAGATATTCTGCAGAGCTCCAATGGATAGAAATGGTTGAAGATAAAAATCTATCCGCTATAGATACAATGCATCACTTACAACCCATGTTATCCCATAGTGAAGCTGTACTGCGTCTAGCAGCAGTAAATGCGATCAGCGGATATAAGCATAGTGAAATTAATCATCCCCTTATTGATGTCCTATACGATCCCAATCCTGTCATACGGGCAACAGTCGTTGAGTCACTCAGTATGCAAATGAATGACTCTATGATCGCCTATATAGAGCCCGCTCTCTATGACCCAAACCTGCAAGTGAGGATCGCGGCAATCTGGGCTATCGCTGAACTTGAAAGCGAACAGGGGGTTTATGCGTTGGCAGCTCTGTTGTCGGACCAAAATGATGATATACGGTTAAATGCCGTGGCGGCATTGGGAGAGATCGGGAGAGAAACATCAATGCATTATCTAAACAATCTAAGGCATGATTCCGAAGAGAGAATACGCCGAAATGTAGCTGCTATCTTGGATGAAATAGCAATTGACTTTTAACGGTAGATCTCAGCTATGTTCGTTAATTCTGTTCCACCCTTTCTCAAAAGGACAGAACCAGCTGAATACAATCACTACCATTAATGTTTTTATCTCTAGTTTGGATACGAGAATAATCTATTGAGATCGGTATAAATCTTTGCATGATGGGCAATATCGAATTCTAGCCTTTTAATTCAATAGCTTAGGCAGGTGTCCGCAATACTATCCGCACTGTGACCAGTAAGCATGGGCTGGTATCTAAATCGAATTAGCCGTCCAACCAGAGCTGAAACGGGCATGGAAGAGGTCAATACGGAGAATAATCTTGCAAAGTGCTCGCAAGATACAGCTTACCGGGACATTCTGGATCTTATTGAACGAAATGCATTACAAAAAGACCCAGGTGGTGGACGCAGCACTAGTTATTCGCTTGTACCGGCCATTATGGGCGTCTAGAACAACGCTGGGGATAGACTGACCGAGATCAGGCCTAGTACTCAGGTCCAACTGGCCTGGAGCAATACGCAGAACCCTGAATCAAAACTGACCAGACGACCTGAAAGCTATAGAAATGAAAAAGGCCTGATGCTCGTCAGGCCTTTTTGCATATGGTAGCAAGGGGCAGATTCGAACTGCCGACCCCAGCATTATGAGTGCTGTGCTCTAACCAGCTGAGCTACCTTGCCAGAAGTTGTTGTGAAGGGCGTGGAATATACTGTTGCCATACCCCCCTGTCAATATCAGACGTTAAATCGGAAGTGGATGACATCGCCATCCCTGACTAAATACTCCTTGCCCTCGGATCGTAGTTTACCGGCTTCTCTCGCACCCTGCTCCCCTTTACAAGCGACAAAATCCTCGTAGGCCACGACCTCGGCACGAATAAAGCCTCGTTCGAAATCTGTATGGATGACACCGGCCGCCTGTGGTGCCGTGGCGCTGACAGGTATGGTCCAGGCCCTCACCTCTTTCTCACCGGCGGTGAAATAGGTTTCAAGGCCCAGTAGTTTGTAACCTGCCCTGACCACCCGGTTCAAACCCGGCTCCTCCAGCCCCAGGTCGGCCAGGAACTCACCTCTTTCGTCTTCATCCAGCTCGACTATTTCAGCTTCAATGGCGGCGCAAACCGGGACCACCTCCGCGCCTTCACCAGCCGCCAAGGCGGATAAGGCATCCAGATGAGGATTGCCTGTAAAACCGTCTTCCGCCACATTGGCGATATAGAGTACCGGCTTGATCGTGAGCAGAAACAGATCGCGGAGCTCCTCCCTTTCGTCGTCGTCCAATTCCATACTGCGAACCGGTTTCGCCTCGTTCAAATGGTCGCGTACCCTCTCCAGCAAGGCCTTACGCGCCAATACCTTCTTGTCACCGGTCTTGGCCTGTCTGACGCTTTTCTCAAGCGCCTTCTCAACCGACTCCAGGTCGGCCAGGCCCAGCTCGGTATTAATAACCTCCACGTCCCTGACCGGATCGACCCGACCGGCCACATGCACCACGTCACTGTCTTCAAAACAGCGTACCACTTGCGCGATGGCGTCTGTCTCGCGGATATTGGCGAGAAATTTATTCCCCAATCCTTCCCCTTTTGACGCGCCGGCGACCAGACCCGCGATATCCACGAACTGCATACTGGTGGGGATGACGGCTTGCGGGTTGACTATCGATGCGATCACATCCAGGCGGGCATCCGGCAGGGGCACCACACCGACATTGGGATCGATGGTGCAAAAGGGGTAGTTTTCCGCTGCGATTGTAGCCTTGGTCAAGGCATTGAACAGGGTTGACTTACCGACATTCGGCAGACCCACGATACCGCATTTGAATCCCATCTGGAACGACCCCTGGAAAAAAAGGGGCAAGCATACCGGAAAGGAGGGCCGATGGGCAGCCCTCTGATGTCATTACCGGCGCCCTGCTTTATGAACCGCTGTCAGAAAACAGTGCTGTGCCGAGATCAATCACTACTGAATGACGAATAGTTTACCGAAATTGGCTATTCGCAGCACATCCTGCACTGCCTCGTTACCGTTTTTAAGAATCACACCATCGGTATCTTTGGCACTGTGCTCACGAAGTTGCAGTAGCATGCCCATCGCGGAACTGTCCAGATACTCGGCATTGGTCAGATCTACAACATAATTTTTCTCACCCCTTGGAAAGGCCTTATACGCCTGCATGAACGCCTGATGGGTGGAAAAATCAAACCGTCCGGATACCACTATGGTGACGCTTTTTTCATCGGAGGAAAGCTCGCTGGATATGGACATTGTATCTCCTTGCCACTTGTATGCATGCTTTAAATATCGTCATGTATCGGCCAAGCTTTACCCGGGATCGCCCTCAAGCAACTCCGTTGCCAGCGTCTGAAACTCCTTCGCCGATTGACTGCCTGGCTTGTATTCGAAAATTGTGCGCCCGATGCCCGGGCACTCTGCAATCACTGCCGCCTCCCGTATCGGGGTATTGACCAGCTGATCAGGAAAGTGCTTCCTCAACTTCTCAGAAACCTCCATGGAGAGCCGTCTACGGGGAAAGTAGCGATTTAATGCAATCCACTTGCGCAAGGGTTTGTCCAGGTAGGGTTCGAACTTCTTTATGGTGATCAGCATCTTGGCCAATCCGTTCAATGACATGTGATCACCGCTTACGGGAATCAGCGCTTCATCGGCGGCAAAGATGGCATTCGCCACCAACAACCCCGACGAAGGTGGACAATCGAAGAGGACAAATGCCTGATCATCCAATACACCGTCCAGTGCCTGCTTCAGTAGCCGGGCCCTTGATGCGCCTCCGTCATGCAGATACTCGATCTCTTGTAAACGATTACCGGCGGGAATCAATGTCAGCATATCCCTGATCCCCTGTTTCACCGAGGCCGGATCCTGAGACTTCAACATCACTTGATCGATCCCCTTCGAAGGCGCGCGAAAGATACCGTAGCTGGACGCCAGCTGACCCTGCGGATCCAGATCGATCACAGTGACCCTGTGACCGACAAGCGCCAGCGCATGCCCCAAATTGGTGGTGATCGTGGTCTTTCCCACACCACCTTTTTGATTGATTAACGCAATTCGTCGCATGCCTGTCCTGTCCGCCGCTGAGGGGAATTCTGCCGCCATCACCGTGTAAGAGACCTAACCGCCTTATGTCGACACCCCGGATTGATCCACGAATCGGCCTGCCAGGCGCCAAAATTTCAGAGGTTCTTGATCTTAAAAGAAAAATACCAATATCATCCAAGCTATCGACCCGGGAACCCAATTCTTTAGAATCCGATCCAACGCAGCGATTTCAGGAACTGCATAGCGATTTACACAATCCATATCCCTGTGAAGCAGTAACTGCCCCATATTTTTCACCTAAAACAGTCAATCCTCAGGTAAACTAGGGCCTGTTAACACTAATCCAATGCGCCCTGTTGTGTCTGAAAAAGCGCCAATCAAGGCGCACCCCAAGGGCACTTCCTTCGGGGCGCAACCCGAAGGGCTGGGGCTGTTTTCGCCCCCAGCGGCGTTATCATTCGCTCATGTAGAATAACTACACTACGCTCATTCTGCCTTGCTGGGCACAAAAACAGCCCCAGCAGGGCGTATTGGATTAGTGTTAACAGACCCTAGTAGCTGTTAGCGCGAATGTAGTTATGCCTTTGAAATTGTTATTAACATTTTTATTGAGTATGTACGCCCTGGGAACTGCCCGGGCCGTCACTTTTGATCTGCCTTCCGAGGGAGATGATGTGGTGGGACAGATCTTTATGCTGACCACGCGCTATGAAGAGACATTCTCCGATATCGCACGCACCTATGACATCGGCTATCGGCAGATGGTCGCGGCCAATCCCGATGTGGACCCTTGGTTGCCTGGAGAAGGCTCGGAAATCGTCATACCCCAGCAGTATCTCCTGCCCCCGGGACCTCGTAAGGGACTGGTCATCAACCTGGCAGAACTACGCCTCTACTACTTTCCGCAAGACCGCCCCGTGGTAATCACCTACCCGATCGGCATAGGTCGAGAGGGTTGGAGCACCCCTACCGGCGAGACCACCATCATCGGCAAGAAGAAGAACCCGAGTTGGACTGTGCCGGAATCGATCCTTCAAGAGCATGAAGAGGGAGGTGATCCACTACCGCCCGTCGTACCGCCCGGACCCGATAACCCATTGGGAAATCGCGCCATCTACCTGGGCATGAACGGCTATCTGTTACATGGCACAAACAAACCTTATGGTGTAGGGATGCGGGTCAGTCACGGTTGTATCCGCCTCTACCCTGAAAATGTCGAACACTTTTTTGAGGAAGTGGATGTTGGCGCCCCGGTCAGAATTATCGACAAACCCTTTAAAGCCGGCTGGCGGAAGGGTGAACTCTATGTCCAAGTACATCCACCATTGTCCGAGTATGTCGAACAGCGGGGCAACAACTACACCGAGTTGGTGAATGCGGTGATCGGGAAGTTGGGCGAGGATAAGCGTCGGCCGGACTGGGATCAGCTGCACAGTTTCATTGAACAGAAGACCGGTATACCCATGCCACTTTACCTGTGGCGGGAGAATGCCGTCGCGGACGGCAATTAAAAAACCCCGGCAGGCGTTCTACTTGCCGGGGTCTTAAAACCCACCCATCGTGGGTTCTATCGTCGATCGGCGCCGGTCTTATTTGGCCATTGCTTTCTCAGACATACGGCCACAACGCTCGCTACAAGCTTCAGCGGCGTCTTTGGCGGTGTTGGCCGCCTTCAGAGCAGCATCAGCAGTACCTTGAGCGGTGGCTGCATCCAGTTGCGCCTCTTTGGCTGCTTTCATGGCAGCATCAGCAGCAGCCTGTGCGTTGGCGACTTCCTCTTTCAGACCGTTGTTTGTAGCACAACCTGCAAACAAGCCAACAGTAAGAATCATTGCGGCGGTTTTCATCATGGTGGTTTTCATAATTACTCTCGATCTCTCTACGGATTACTTATTACATTGTGTGCAAAAGCTACACACCCCTTCTACCTGGTCGCGCTGATGTAGAGCTTCCCAAATAGGCCCTGGAATAAACTGCATGCACGGCCAATTTGGGATACTCCTCCCCAAGGACCCTCAACAAACAGTCCTCTACGTGTCAAACCGAAGGTAAAGATTTCTACCAATACCGGCATGACAGTGGTCGCTGCTGGCTCCCTATCTTGCTGCATCCACAAGAACCAGGTGAAGGAGTAGCAGCATCTGGCACGAAAGCTTGAGCTAAAACTCAAACAAATTCAATGGCAAGTTTCCAAATTTAAGAACTTTTTTCAAATTTTTCCCACAACTTCGTGGCCTGTTTACTCTCTATTTTGAGAACTCGTCTTCACTACCTGGGCCAATCCCAGACCTCGGGGATCGGATGCCGCTTCAACCTTACCCTCTCTCTTGTCCCACAATATCCCGTGCATGTTCCCGTATTGGCGATCGAGAGGCTTTAGATTGTGACCCATTGCCGTGAGTTGCTGCTTGAGAGAATCGCTGAATGCATCCGGTTCGAATTGAATCATGTCGGGCAGGTATTGGTGATGAAAACGCGGCCTTTCCACCCAGCTGTCCGGCCCCTTTCCGTCAGCCATCTCCAGAATACCCAGCAACACCATGGTAATGATCCTGCTGCCGCCAGGGGTGCCCAGAATAGCTACCCGCCGATCATCCTCGACGAAGGTCGGCGTCATACTCGACAACATACGTTTCCCACCTGCAATGGCATTCGCCTCACCGCCGACCAAACCATACACATTGGGCACGCCGGGACTGGCGGAGAAGTCATCCATTTCATCATTCAACAGCACCCCGGTACCCGGCACCACGAAACCGGAGCCGAAGGGATAGTTGATGCTGAGGGTGGCCGCCACCCGATTTCCCTCCTTATCGAGTATGGAGAAGTGGGTGGTGTCCTGCCCCTCCGGCGCAGGCGGAATGTTACCCACACTCGGACTGGCGCGGTGAAGCTGAATATCGTGTGCCATACCGGCTGCATACCAGGGATGCGTCAGGGCATCCACGGGGATGTCGACATAGTCGGGATCACCCAGGTAATCGGCGCGATCCCGATAGGCGCGTCGCATCGCCTCCACCAGCAGGTGGGTGCGCAACGGTTCATCCTGGGACTGCAGATCAAAACCCTGCAGGATATTCAACATGGTCACCAGGGCTATACCCCCCGATGAGGGAGGCGCCGCGCTGGTGATCTTCAATCCCCGGTAGCGACCGACAATCGGTTGCCGTTCGACTACCCGGTAGCTGGCCAGATCATCGAGGCTCCAGATACCGCCTGCCGCCCTCACGCCATCTACCAGGCGTTGGGCAGTCTCGCCCTTGTAGAAACCATCCGCCCCATGCAGGGCAATCCTTTCCAGGGTCTCCGCCAAATCCGGCTGCTTGATCAGGGTACCTTCCACAGGCACCTCACCCTGCTGCAGAAATTGCTCGGCCGAAGCGGGATGGGCACGCAAGACAGCCAGACGCCAGCCTGCCATTCTGCGGTAGTGGCTGTCGACCTTGAATCCCTCCCTGGCCAATCTGATCGCCGGCCCCAGTGAGTCGGCAAGCGACAGGCGTCCGTAGTACCGAGCCAAATGGGCCAGGGCAGCAGGTTCACCGGGTATTCCGGCCGCCAGTGCTCCATCGATCGAAAGATTCGGGATAACCTTTCCCGCTTGATCCAGATAGAGATCGCGATCAGCTGCCAGGGGGGCCCGTTCGCGACCGTCCAGCATGGTCTCGAAACCGTCACTGGCTCGATGCAATAACCAGAAGCCGCCACCACCGATACCCGAACTGTAGGGTTCGACCACCGCCAATACCGCACTCACGCCCACCGCCGCGTCAAAGGCATTCCCCCCGGCCCGCAACAGATGATGGCCCGCTGCAGTGGCCAGCGGGTGGGCCGTGGCGATGGCGGCAGATCCGGGTCTTTCAGCCGCCGCCAGCTGAAAACAGATGAAGAAGAGAAGAATAAGGCCCCACGTGGGAGCCTTTTTGAGAACGTTTGACCGCATTGACCTTGCGACTATTCGGATTCGCCGGTGATCTTGAGGTATTTGCCGTACAACTGCTCATAGCTCTCCTCATGATCGGGATCCTTGGGAATACAGTCCACCGGACACACCTCGACACACTGCGAGGTGTCGTAGTGTCCGACACATTCGGTACAGAGATCCGGTTCGATCTCGTAGATCTCATCACCCTGGGTGATGGCACCATTTGGGCATTCAGGCTCACAGACATCACAGTTGATGCACTCGTCAGTGATTATTAACGCCATATCTTTACTCTCCTAACAAAATCACATGATCAGAATTCTATTCACTAGCCGTGAGGTGGCATCGATAGTTGGTCTATTCAACCCTGTATCACCCGGGGAATTTGTTTCAGCTGAAGCGTTTACTCAGGGCCGCCTGCACATCTGGATGGACAAACTCTGTGACATCCCCGCCCAATGAGGCGATCTCCCTCACCAAACCGGATGAAATGAATGCAAATTGCTCAGCCGGGGTAAGAAACAGCGTCTCGATTTCAGGCGCCAGGCGACGATTCATACCCGCCAACTGGAACTCGTATTCGAAATCGGAGACCGCACGCAATCCTCGCAGAATCACGTTTGCATTGCACTCCTGCACGAAATCAACCAACAGATTGTCAAATACGCGTATCTCAACATTGTGTACGCCATTCAATACCCTTTCGACCAGGCTCTTTCGCTGATCCAGATCAAACGCCGGATTTTTACCGCTGTTCTTAGCGATGGCCAGAATGACATGATCAAAAAGATCGGATGCCCGCCTCACCAGGTCACTGTGACCGTTGGTGATGGGGTCGAAGGTTCCAGGATAAACGGCAGTTATCATAAGCTCACGGTCTGGGTAAAAGGCATGATATTACCAGAAACCGAACCTATGAATGATAATTATCAGCCGGGGAGCGGGGCATAAGCCAGGCCATAGTGCACCTGACCGGCTGATTTCTGTTTCCTCAACTCCCAACCTTCGGGCAGAGTCGGCATGTCGCGGGAAGCGGTATCTTCCAAGTAGATATGGGCTCCATCCGCCAGCCATCCCATACTCAGCCGCTGGCACAAGGGTTCCAGCAAGTTACCGACGAAAGGCGGATCCAGGAAAACGATATCGAAGGGTGTCGCATCCTGCTCCAACCATTGCAATGCATCCGCCCTGACAACCGAGACCTGATCGAAACCCAGCAGACGCTTGTTCTCAGCCAACTGTCTGACCACCGCCATGGCGGTATCGAGCATCACCACCTCGGATGCGCCACGGGAGGCGGCCTCCAGACCCAACGCACCGCTGCCGGCGAACAGATCGAGGCAACGGGCGCCCTCAATATAGGGCTGCAACCAGTTGAACAGGGTCTCGCGTATGCGATCTCCTGTCGGTCGCAAGCCCGGCAGGTCGGCAAATTGCAGCCGCCGACCACGATGCATGCCACCGATGATTCTTACCTGAAAAGCCGATTGAGGTGACTTCACTATATATACCTTGTACTTATCGTGTCACTTGCTGCTATCAGCGTCTGATTGTTTGGAGACTTGAGCCAGAGGTGTGATACGTCCTACCTGCACCCTGACCAGCCGGTCGGGATCTATCCGACGCTGGAATGCATCCTGAACCTGTTCACGGGTCACGGCAGTCACCTTATCGGTGAAGCTGTCCAGATAGTCGAGAGGCAGATCGTAAAAGCCGATGACCGCCAGATACTCCACGATTTTACCGTTGGAAGCGATGCGCAGCGGAAATCCACCGGTGATATTCTGCTTCGCCGCTTCCAGTTCCTTTTCTGTCGGCCCCTCTCTGATAAAGCGCTTTAGTGTTTCCCTGACGACCTGCAGTGCCTCGCCGGCCTGATCGTTCTTGGTCTGCAGTCCCATCTGGAACAGCCCGATCTGGCGCATCGGCAGGAAAAAACTGTAGACACTGTAGCTCAAGCCGCGCTTCTGCCGAACCTCATGGCTCAGGAGAGAAACCAGGCCGCTGCCACCCAGGATGTGATTGCCCACATAGAGGGTGAAATAGTCCGGGTCGCCACGGCGCATGCCCGGCTGTCCGATGTAGAGATGGGACTGGGTTGAGGGGAAGGGTATCTGCTCATCGACAGCCGCCTGCAGTGGTCTAACGGGGGGCAGTTTCGGCACCGCTTGCCCCGGCTCGAGTCCGCTTGTCACCCGATCTGCAATCGACTCGGCCTGTTGCCTGCTGACCGCTCCGACAATCGCCACCTGGGCATTCTTTGCCACATAGAGCCGCTTGTGAGTAGCCACAATATCCTTGCGGGTTATGGCCTTTACCGACTCGATACTCCCCCCCGGATCACCGGCATAGGGATGATCCCCGAAGACCAGCTGATAGAGGCGTTTTTTACCCAGACTGCCTGGGGACTGCTCATCCTGGACCAGGCCCGCCAGGATGGACTGGCGTTGCCGCTCGATATCTTCATCGGCAAAACGGGGTTCGGCGACCACCGCAGCCAATGTCTCAAGGGTTGTGGAGAGGGCCTTGGATTCAGTCAACGAGCGCACCGAAACCCATGCCATATCCCTTAACGACCCGGTTTCGAGCTGCGCCCCCACGCCCTCGATACGTTCGGCGATCTGGTAGGCGTTCCAATCGCCGGCGCCTTCGCTCAACAGGCTGTTGGTGAATGAGGTGACGCCCTGTTTGCCGCCATCTCTCGCGCTGCCCGCATCGAAGACGATGCGCACATCCACCATCTCTATCTCGGGCGCTTCGACATATAGCACCTTTGCCCCGTTTGCCGTCTGCCAGGTCTCGATTTGCGGCGCGGCTGTTGCCCAGCCAGCCAGCAGCAGACCACTGCAGAAAACCATGTACCTGATCCAAGCATTAGTGAGCATGTGCAATCCCCTTACCTACGGGTTTGACCAGCGAATCGCCCAGTGGCAGTGGCTCCAATACCGCAACGCTGAGGTTGTCCTCAACCAGATACTTCTGCGCGACCTGCCTGATCTGCTCCGCGGTTACGGCCTTTAAGTGATCCACATAATCATCCGCCAGACGCCAATCGAGTCCCACTGTCTCCAACTGTCCCAACAGCATTGCTTGATAGAAAACCGAATCCTTCTCATACACCTTGGCGGCGATAATCTGATTGCGTACCCGTTCCATTTCATCCTCGCTGACCAGCTCCGTTTTGAACCGTTCAACCTCCTTCAGCAGGGCCTTTTCAACCACATCGACGGTTGTATCCGGAGCCGGCACCGCATCCATCACCAGCATCCCCGGGAGTCGGGAAAAGGCGCTGTAACTGGCATCTGCCGCAACCGCCAGCTTGCTGCCGCGGATCAGGTTGTTGCTGAGACGGGCACTGCTGCCGCCGTCCAGTACATAGGCAAGCATCTCCAGGGCATAGGGTTCCCAGGCCTCATCGGCCTTGCCCACCACAGGTGTTTTATAACCCAGCACCATATAGGGCTGCTTTGCAGGCACCTTGACCGTAAATCGTTTAGTGCCGCGCTGGGCCGGCTCCATACGCGGTTTGGGTCGCGCCACCTGTTCCGGCTTGAGGGGACCGAAATGGCGTTGCGCCAGCGCGATTACCTTATCGGGTTCCACATCACCCACCACTACCAGGGTGGCGTTGTTCGGCGCATACCACTTGCGGTACCAGACCTGCAGATCCTCCACCTGCATGGAATCCAGATCCGCCATCCAGCCGATCACGGGATTGCGATTGGGGGAACTCTCATAGGCACCGGCCAGAAAGCGTTCATAGGTCAGTGACTGGGGCTTGTCTTCGGTGCGCATCCGTCGCTCCTCTTTAACCACCTCGACCTCCTTTGCAAACTCTTCGGGAAGCAACAGCAGATTGCGCATACGGTCCGCCTCGAGTTCGAACGAGACCTCCAGCCGGTCGCTCGCCATGGTCTGAAAATAGGCCGTATAGTCTCTCCCTGTGAAGGCGTTTTCATCCCCGCCGTTGGCTGCGATGATGCGGGAAAATTCACCGGGCGGATGGTTTTTGGTGCCCTTGAACATCATATGCTCAAGAACATGGGAAACACCGGTGATACCACCGAATTCGTAACTCGATCCCACCTTGTACCAGACCTGGGAGACCGCGATCGGGGCACGACGATCCTGCTTTACAATCACCTTCATGCCATTATCGAGTTGTTGTTCCACAACACCCGCCTGAGCATAACTCACGCAGAGCGCCGACAATACCAGGCCTGTGATTAATCTTCGCATTAAATACATCCTCTCTTTATATATGGACCCATGGCACTGTAGAATAGCGTCCTCGATGATCACGGGCATTCTTTCAGAGGCCATCGGGATTGTCCAAACAACAACTATGAACCTGTGATCCTCACAGAGTTCCAACGCCGGAGTTGGTAAATCGCCGTATGTTCGGATTTGGCAAACGCAAGAAGCAGGAACTGCAGGGTAGTGCAGCCCCCCCGCCGGAAGAGGAGAAACGCAGTCTCTTTACGAGACTGCAGGAGCGCCTCTCACGTACCCGCCATAACCTCACCGATGGGCTGGCCAATCTGCTCCTTGGACGGAAGACCATCGATGATGAGCTGTTGGAGGAACTCGAAACCCTGCTCCTCACGGCCGATGTGGGTGTCGAGGCAACCAGCCGTATCATCGACGATCTGACGGAACGGGTCGATCGCAAGGAGCTCAGCGATCCGCAAATGCTGATGCAGCTGTTGAAACAGCATCTCAGAGAGATTCTTCAGGCATGCGAAAAGCCAGTCAGCCAACGCAGCGGTGACAAGCCTCTGGTGATGATGATGGTAGGTATCAATGGTGCCGGCAAGACCACAACCATTGGAAAGCTGGCACGCAAGTTTCAGTTGGATGGCGAATCTGTCATGCTCGCCGCCGGTGATACTTTCCGCGCCGCCGCGGTGGAACAGCTGCAAACCTGGGGCGAGCGCAATCAGATCCCTGTCATCGCCCAGCATACGGGCGCCGATGCGGCTTCAGTGGTATTCGATTCACTACAAGCGGCCACCTCACGCAATATCGATGTCCTGATCGCCGACACTGCGGGTCGTCTGCATACCAAATCCAACCTCATGGAGGAGTTGGCGAAGATCAGCCGGGTGATGAAGAAAATCGATCCGGAAGCCCCCCATGAAGTACTATTGGTGGTGGACGCGGGTACAGGACAGAACGCCGTCAATCAAGCCATGCAGTTCAACCAGACCGTTGGCTTGACCGGACTGGTGATCACCAAGCTGGACGGCACGGCAAAGGGCGGTGTGGTTTTTGCCATCGCCGACAAGGTCAAGGTGCCGATCCGTTTCATCGGTGTCGGTGAAGCCATAGATGACCTACGGGAATTCAACCCTGACGAATTTGTAGACGCCCTGTTTGAAAACTAAATACGAAACCACCAGCACCTTGATTCACTTCGACAATGTCAGCAAACGCTATCCCGGGGGCCATACCGGCCTGAGCAACGTCAGTCTGCGTATTGAGGCTGAAGAGATGGTGTTTCTCACCGGCCATTCCGGTGCCGGCAAGAGTACCCTGCTGAAACTGATCGGCCTGCTGGAGCGGCCCAGCAACGGACAGCTGCATGTCAACGATCGTAACCTGACCCGTTTAAAGAGTCGCCAGATCCCCTATCACCGCCGCGATGTGGGAATGATCTTCCAGGATCACAGACTGCTGCATGACCGTACCGTGTTCGACAATGTGGCGCTGCCGCTGGTGGTGGCCGGTGTCGGCCATAAAGAGATCGGACGCCGGGTCCGGGCCGCCCTCGACAAGGTAGGACTGCTGTACAAGGAACGCAATGCACCGGTTACCCTCTCCGGAGGAGAACAGCAGCGTGTAGGCCTTGCCCGCGCAGTGGTCAGTAAGCCTCCCCTGGTACTTGCGGACGAGCCCACCGGCAACCTCGACCCGGAACTCTCCGAGGAGATCATGGCGCTGTTCGGGCAGTTTAACCAGGTCGGCGTGACCCTGCTCATAGCCTCCCACGACATCGACCTGATCAATCGCATGCAGAAACGTGTACTCACACTGAGCAAGGGGCAGTTGGTTGGCGACACCCGGACGGAGTGCGGCAATGTCTCTTAAAAAGCCGCTATTGAGTACGCCAAAGATCTGGCTCCAGCGGCATGCGCAAGTGGCCCTCGCCAGCCTCGGCAGATTAGTGAATAACCATCTTGCATCATTGATGACCTGTGCCGTGATCGGCATAGCCCTCGCGATGCCGGTTGGCCTGCACGTGCTGCTTGGAAACCTGCAGCATGTCAGCGGTGCCTGGGACAGCGGTGCCAGCATATCGCTTTTCCTGAAACAGAGCGTTTCCGATAAACAGGCGGCATCCCTGGCGGATAAACTGCGCCGGCATCAACGCATCGAGACTGTGGAACTGATCACCCGGGAGGCCGCGCTGGATGAGTTCCAACAACTCAGCGGCTATGCCGATGCCCTGGAAGCCCTCGACAGCAATCCCCTACCGGCAGTGCTGATCGTCCAACCGAAGGTGGAATTCACTACGGCTGAGACGGCACAACTTCTGGTACGTGAGCTGAAGCTCCTGCCCGATGCCGACATTGTGCAACTCGATCTGCAGTGGGTGCGAAGATTGCAGGCGCTCACGGTCATCGCCCAAAGGGCGGTTGTGGTACTGGCCGCTTTGCTCGGCATGGCGGTGCTGCTGATTGTCGGCAACACCATTCGCCTCGAGATCCAGAATCGGCATGCCGAAATAGAGATCACCAAGCTCATCGGCGCCACCAACGCCTTCATTCGTAGACCCTTTCTCTATACCGGCTTCTGGTACGGTCTGTTCGGGGGCATCATCGCCTGGCTGCTGATCGCTATTGCCATCACCCTGCTGAGCGGACCGATCGCCAATCTGGCCAATCTATACGAAAGCAGCTTCAATCTTGCGTCGTTTGACATCGCGACCATCGCCTCGCTCCTGCTCGGCAGCAGCCTGCTGGGACTGGCCGGCGCCTGGTTGGCGGTGGGCAGACACCTCAGCGCCATTGAACCCGCTTGATCCCCCCATCCACCCGACACTCCGGTGTGGGAACAAGAATCCCAGCCTAATTGGGACGAAACCAGAACATGCAATTTAACTTATTGTTTTTAAGGTAATTTACCTCCATCGACCAGTGGGAACTTTTGCTATGACTCTCGGTCATACTAATCGATTGGCACTCCTCTGTAGAGAGTGCTAATATTCAACCAGCAGTTATGAGGGGATACTCGATGAGCAATGAAAACGCACTGACAGCACTGCCATCAGGCAGTATGGATGCCTATATCAGCGCCGCTTTCCAACTGCCCATGCTGAGCGCCGAGGAGGAGAAATCCCTGGCGATCAGGCTGCGTGATCACAAGGATCTCCAGGCTGCACAGACACTGATCACCTCGCATATCCGATTCGTCGTTCGCATTGCCCGCAACTACAGCGGCTATGGCCTTGCCCTGCCCGACCTGATCCAGGAAGGCACCGTCGGCCTGATGAAGGCGGTCAAACGCTTCGATCCCGAGATGGGGGTGCGCCTGGTCTCCTTCGCCGTCCACTGGATCAAGGCGGAGATCCACGAGTACATCCTGAAAAACTGGCGCATCGTCAAAGTGGCCACCACCAAGGCCCAACGCAAGCTGTTCTTTAATCTGCGCAGTTCCAAGAAGCGTCTGGGCTGGTTCTCCAAGGAGGAGGTCAATGACGTGGCCCAGGACCTGGGTGTAAAACCCGAAACCGTGATGGAGATGGAATCGCGCCTCTCAGGCCAGGACATCGCCTTCGACGGCCCCATGCAAGACGATGATGACCAGTTGACAGCGACCCCGGCCGGTTACCTGAGCGACATGCGCATGGAACCCGCATCCCTGCTCGAGTCCTCGGACAGTGAGTCGCAGATGAAACAGCGTCTGATCAACGCCATGCAGGATCTCGATGAACGCAGCCGGGAGATACTGCAAGCCCGCTGGCTGGGCGATAAGAAATCGACCCTGCATGAACTGGCGGAGCGTTTTCAAGTCTCGGCGGAACGCATTCGTCAGATCGAGAAAAACGCCATGAAAAAGCTCAAGGCACAACTTCTCTAGGGCCATTAAATACCGATCAGGTCATTTGCACCTACCAAGGGAGTGGCAGGGAACCTGTGCACTATAAAGCCAGACCTCTGAAAAATCTTCTGAGCGGCTCGACTTATTCGTCCGGGTTTCGCCACGGCGCCAAGGCGGATCACACTCATGCGCCTCCCGGTAAGGAAAATGCAGCTTTTTCAACGCTAGTTTGTGCGCAACAGTATTTCGACTAACGGCATGACGGATCGGAAGAGCCTCGATTTCCGTAATACCCATCTCTAGCATGTGGCGTTTGTTTTACATCTTGATGAACCTGCGAATCGAGTCTACATAAGCCTGATCCGTACCAGGATCGTACTACAGGTTTTGAATGGATGCTCTGACTCGATCGAGCAGGTGTGGTTCTCTTCCCTTTGGGGCAGTTTCTTTGTATTTGTAACATTGGTTATATAATAACTAGGTGGGATATAACCAATTATAAATAAAGAGTTGCGACAGCAACCAGGAGATTAAGCGACTTGCAGGCATGTTGCATCATGCCTGTCTGGCCATCGAATTATAGTTCCTCAAATAGGGGCATTTGAATGAAATATGAAGAGAGCGTCGACGATAGCAGGGGGATCATCTTCGTAAAAACTACGGGACCCTTGCTACGGGATGAACTCGGGCCGGCGGCAGCCGCAACTCGCGCCAAGGCTAAGGAGTTGAATTACGTGCTGCTGTTTGATTTCAGCGAATCAGACAACTACCTGTCTCTTGTCGATGCTGTCAATTGGTTCAAGGACTATTACGACCCGGTAGACACATCTCTGAAGCACATCCGATCCGCACATTTGGTAGGTGAGCAGACCGAGGATTTCTTCCAGTTTGTTGAAACAGCATGGCTGAACAGAGGGGGTTACGTTAAGGTATTCAGGGATGAACAATCAGCGCTTGAATGGCTCCTCGGCAAACCGTGAGCTATGACGTCTGACTCAAATGTTACAAGCCAAGGAGAGAGCCATCTTGCACCATGTAATGTTTGATGTAGACGGAACGCTGGTAAGATCATACGAGCTTGATGAAAATTGCTATCTCGAGGCAGTGTATGAGGTTTTAGGTCATCATCTAGATACCGACTGGACGAAGTACTCTTACATTAGCGACGCAGGTATTCTTGAACAGCATATTATTGAAAATGGACTTGATGCCGAGGGAGAGAGTATACGCGCTGAAGTAAAAGAGGTTTTCACGAGTAAAATAGCCTGCCGCCTCAAAAACAATCCGGCACAGCAGGTACCTGGCGCCGCAAAATTTATTACCGAACTGCGCCGACTGGAGAATTTAAGCTTGTCGGTCGCCACCGGCGGCTGGTATGAAACCGCTCTAATGAAATTGGAATCCGCAGCAATTGATATTTCGGGTATCCCAATTGCATCCTCAAACAATCATTTTTCACGCATCGAAATAATGAAAATCGCCAAAGAAAAAGCCGTTGGTAAAATTAAAGTTCCCTGTACATATTTTGGAGACGGGGAATGGGACAAAATGGCCTGTGAGGAGTTGGGCTACAACTTTGTGCTGGTAGGAAACAGGACAAGGCATGATCAAAATATCATGGATTTCAAAAATGCAAAACAGGCAATGGAATACATTGGCTTATAACATGACATTAGCTACAACAACATGAATCTCATTGATCGTTTCAACTCGTTCGCTGCAGATTTCGAGGCCTGTATTGTCGATGACCGTTGGGATCGACTTGAAAAACATTTCGCCGAGAATGCTACGTATTGGAACGTTGGTGGATCTGATCCAAAAATCAAAGGCCGGCATTCAATAATCAAATTTCTGAAAAACGATGTTTCAAGCAACGATCGTAAATTTGATTCCCGCAGATTGCAGGCGATAACGGAACCAACAGTGGTTGGAGATAAACTCTCTCGGAACTGGCGCTGTACATACAAACTTTCCGGGGCACCCGATCTTGTTGTGGAAGGTGAAGCAAGATATATATTTGAAGGTGAATTGATACAATCCATGGAAGAGGAAATCACACCTGCGGCAATGGAAAGGTACCTGGCGTGGATGGACAATTACGCCAGCAGGCTTGGTGACTAACCCTATATTCAAGCACAGCCTCTGGGAGCTGTCGGAATGCCTGGTATCGCCAGCCACCCCATATATCGGCATGCCAGAAATTCAGGAATCTGATTTGAAAATGAAAAGCAAAGCATGGAAATACGCAACCGCGATTGTTGTGGTGTTTATCATTTTCAATCCCGAAATGATTGAGCTAGGGCCTGTTAACACTAATCCAATGCACCCTGTTGTGCCTGAAAAAGCGCCAATCAAGGCGCACCCCAAGGGCACTTCCTTCGGGGCGCGAGGAGAGAGGTTTGGTGATTCCAAATGAGCGACGAGCAACGCCGAGTGGCGCTTTTTCAGGCGCAACCCGAAGGGCTGGGGCTGTTTTCGCCCCCAGCGGCGTTATCATTCGCTCATGTAGAATAACTACACTACGCTCATTCTGCCTTGCTGGGCACAAAAACAGCCCCAGCAGGGCGTATTGGATTAGTGTTAACAGGCCCTAGCACCTTTTTATTGATGCCATAGGACTTGAACTGTTCCTGATGCTGTTTGAAATTCAGTTAGCGGCAATAATAACTACAAAACTTAATAAGAGAACAAAACCTGTCTCTGCTCTTCTAAAACGTATCAGTGCAAGTTACCTACGCGCATTATCATAGGAAAATATCAAGGAGAATACCGGATTGTTGATTGATACGGCACCAGGCCCAGCCACATTCATGCAGATGCTGGTTTTTTCCGCCGCAACAGGTGTCGGAATTTGACAGAATCAAAGCCCCTTTATAGTCTGCTGCAAACGCTTCCACAGGTTGGACGTGTCGAGTGGATCGGCATCAGACCTTCTCGGGGAGAGGCCATGATAACCCTGGATTCTGTCCTGCTGACGGTTGGCAAGGGGTTGGATGGGGATCGCTTCAATGGCAGTGCCGGGAACCCCAGGCAGGTGACTTTGATTCAACATGAACACCTGCAAGTGATTGCCGCCTGTCTTGGCGTGGAATCCGTCTCCCCCTCCCTGCTGCGGCGGAATATCGCGGTTTCCGGCATTAACCTGCTGGCGTTAAAAGACAAAGTCTTTCGGATCGGAGAGGCGATGCTGGAATTCAGCGGTCTTTGTCATCCCTGCGGCAAAATGGAAAGGCAGCTTGGAGCGGGAGGATATAACGCCATGCGAGGTCATGGGGGCATTACTGCGAGAATCTGTAAAGCCGGTTTGGTTCGCATCCATGACAGAGTCTCATACTCCCGCGCTAAGCCAACAGAAGCGAAATAGATTGAACGCTACAGCAATTGGCGGAAGACCCAATCACACTTGATGGAGGCTTTTTCTAGCATGCGCAGCCGGTCTACAGCCAATATTGGGAGCCTATGCCGCCGCGACCCCCTCGGATGATGTGGGAGAACCATCTTTCAGCATGCACTGGAAGTGTCACCCGTCTTGAGGAGGTTATATCAATGGCACTGCTTACCCTCATCATTCGACGCATTGAAAGCGTCAAAGCCCGGATTATTGCGCCACCAACCTGTTCCCCGTTAGACTGCTCATCCCCCCAGGGAAACGGAGAGACAGGGCGTATCATGCCTAGAGCACACTGGTTCATACTGGCGATGATGTTCTGCCATCACACCCAGGTCCAATCAGACATACTGGACCTTCCCTCCGAGACACCCAACAACTTTGAACCATTTACCCTTAGCTCGAGATGCCCCTCATATGGCATTGACAAATTTTTTGGCGCGGTCGCGGAGGGAGACGAGATTAGTATCTATGCCAGCGTCTATCAGAGTGGTTTTGTGGCGCCATGTTACGACAACAGCGTAGAAGTCGGACCCTTTGCTTCGGGCAGCTATACGATTAATTACTACACATCCGAAAATGGAGGACCCTTTCTGCTACATGATTCTCAAAATATCGTGATCGACAAGGTCAGTGAAAATGAGCCTGCCGCAGGCCGTGTCATCATCAGCGGTGAGGCTGCTGAGGATCATGTGGTCGCAACCAGTCATACAGTCAGCGATAGCAACGGCATGGGTGAGATCCGCTATCAATGGTACCGCAATGGCCAGCCAATCCCCGGGGCGATATATGAGAGCTATCTGCTGACGGACGATGATGTCGGTCATGACATACATTGCGCCATAATTTTCGAGGATGGCCTGGGGGTCACTGAAAGTGTCATATCCCTGCCTGTCGGCGCACCCGGCGAAGTCGCCAACACCAATGATCAGCCGGTGGGCTCAGTATACATACGCGGTTCGGTGTCAGAAGGATCAACATTGACGATCGATACCAGTGGCCTTTACGACCCGGACGGAATCGCCGAACTCAACTATCACTGGAAACGCCGTTATCGGACCTACTCTACACTGGCTCAGGATATCGGATCGAATAGCAGTACCCATGTGCCGACCATTAACGATCGCTACTTTTATCTAACGGCCGTCGTGACATATACCGATCTTCACGGCACCCGTGAACGTGCAGAGGCAAACATTACCGGCCGCCTGGTACCCACTGACCGTCCGGTTGTGACGCCTCCCATCGACCTGACACTACCAGCCACCGGTGCCCTGACGCGTGTGGATCCAGGCATGGCAACCGCCCGGGACGATGACGAAGGCGTACTCGACACGGATTTGAGACAGCTGGTCAGTAACGGAATTGTCACCCCGCCTCCCACTGAGGGACAGCTCGATCTTCCACCGGGTACCCATCTGTTGACATGGGCGGCGGATGATAGCGACGGAATCACCGGCGAAGGGATTCAAATCGTCAGGATCGATCCGATCGTCAACTTTGGTGGGGATCGCAACGGCCCTGTTGACGGCAACCTTGGCTGCCCATTGATATTGAACGGGGAAGCGGCCCGTTTCCCGGTCACAGTCCCCTACACCTTGTCCGGAACCTTGCTGGCGGATGGCAGCGAACGGCTGTTGCAGACGGCGACGTATCAGATTGCACAACCTCAACCGGAGTCCATGCTCGCACTACCCGATGGCCTGTTTGAGCAACTATCGGACTATGCGAGCCTGCAATTGACGATGGCCCCACCGACCAATGCGGTAATGGGTGAAAAGAACACCTGCCGAATCCTGTTGAGCAGCGATAATTTTGCCCCCGATGTGACATTGACCGCTCACCAGGGTGAGCTGCCTTCACGCATCGTGAGCCAAACCGGTGGCGCCGTTACCCTGACTGCCACCGTCGAGGATTTGAATAGCGGTGACAGCCACAGCTATGACTGGAGTGAAAGCGACGGGCGCCTGACTGATCTCGACAGTGAGGTAGGCAGCCTGACATTCGACCCCGCGGATCTCGAACCCGGTCTCTACCGGGTGAGACTGAGTGTCAGTGACGCCACTGCGAGCGCCGACACCGAGCTGAGTCTCAGGGTGGTGGACGCGACATCCGAACTGACCGACGTCGACAGCGATGGCGACGGCGAAACCGATTTCGCTGAAGGCAACGGCGATAGTGATGCAGACGGCATACCCGACTATCTGGATCCCGCCGGATTACCGGGCAATGTCCTGCCCCAGACGTCCGGCAGTGATAACGGTTACCTGATGGAGGCCGAATCGGGATTACTGCTTACCCTGGGGGATATCGCCTTTTTTGCCCAGCATCACGGGGCCCTGATCAGCCGTAGCGATATTCTCGAATATATCGCCAACGGTCTGGATGGCGAAGCGGACGCGGAACGCTATCCCTATGCAGGCGGCCTGTTCGACTTTCGCATCGACGGCATCAACCAGGTGGGCGCGAGCGTGAAAGTCGTGATACCGCAACGGCAGGTGATTGAGTCGGGATCCGTCTATCGCAAGCTGACACCGACGGGTTGGGGTGAGTTTGTCGCCGATGAACACAATTTGATCAAGTCGGCCCCCGGTGAGGCCGGACTCTGCCCCTCCCCCGGAGATAACGCCTATCAGGCCGGATTGAGCGAGGGGGCCTGGTGTGTCGAGCTGACGATCGAGGACGGCGGACCCAACGATGCCGACGGCCGAGCCAACGGAAGAATTGCGGACCCGGGCGGTGTCACCACAACCCTGTCTGACGATAGCGGGTCCGGCAGCGGTGGCGGCGGCATATTCTCACCATGGCTGTTTTTACTGCTGGTGATGTTTCATTGTCTGCGAGTCGGATTGAATGTCATACCAGCACTACTCGAGGCGATGAAACAGCAGCGTGAAAGTGACAGCATTGATGGGATAGACGCAATGAGGCGCTGTCCGGCTGTCACTGGATTGCGTCCAACAACGGCCCATCGAGGTATTCCGCAACACGATCCGGTGTCGGCGACTTGAGGCGGGGAACCTCTCCCAGACATGGCGCCGGCAACCAGGACTGCAACGTGATGATATTTTCTTCCAAGGCCTGCATCTGCGGATCGATCAGATTCGCAACCCAACCTTTGAACGGGACCCCGCTGTTGAGCATACACTCGGCCGTCATCAAGGCGTGATTGAGACAGCCAAGCCTGATACCTACCACCAGTATCACCGGCAGATCAAGGGTGCGGACCAGATCGGCCAGGGTGATGCTGTCACCTAAGGGCACGTGCCATCCGCCGACTCCCTCCACGACCACCCTGTCGGCCAGCTCCTGCAGCTGGCTATAACCCTGCATTATCTCATCCAGCCTGATCGGCTGACCTTTGGCCATGGCGGCGAGATGCGGGGCAATAGGGGGTTGATAGACCAGGGGGTTCACGGAGGAATAGGGAATCTCCCTGCTGCATTGGGCTTGTATCCGCAACGCATCTTCATTGCGTAATCCATCCTGGGTCATCTCCGCGCCCGATGCGATAGGCTTCATCCCAAGCACCGACTCCCCTTGCTGCTGCAGGTTGTGCATCATCCCAAGGGTAATCTCTGTCTTACCGCAGCCGGTATCGGTACCGGTGACAAATAAACCGCCGCTCATCCCTGACCCCACCTTCCGATGCCGATTTGATCCACGGGAATGGCAGTCACACCATCGATCTGACGCTGTTGGGGCGCCCAGGCATGTCCGTAGACCACTTCATAACTGGCCGGTAACCTACCGTCCATGCGAAAAGACTCATAGGCCTCGTACATCGCCCGCAATCGTCCTTTTCCGGTCAATCCCCGCGGCCTGTTACGGGTCACATTATGCGCACCCAGCGTCTTCAGATCGCGCATCAACGAAGACACATCATCGTAGTCAAGCCGCATGCGATCCACGTCCACCACCGGTTCCTCCAGACCGGCCCGCACCATGGCATCACCTACATCATGCATATCAGGAAAGGGGCTGACGTGGCTGTGGCCATCCACGTGTGACCAGCTCTTGCGCAGCTCCTGCAGGGTGTCGGGACCGAACGTGGAGAACAACAGCATACCGTTAGGACGCAAAACCCGCAGAAACTCGCTGAAGGTACCCTGCAGGTCATTGCACCATTGCAGCACCGCATTGGAAAAGATCATATCCACGGACTGATCGGCCAGTGGCAGCTGTTCTGCATCGCCGCAGATGCAGACGGGTCGCCTCAGCCAACCGCCCCGTTTACGCACCTGGTGCAGCATCGGCATGGCGAAATCGAGGGCGATGGTACGCGCCTTCTTGTAGTGCTTTTTCAATGCCAGTGTCGCTTCACCTGTCCCTGCACCCACATCCAGCACGACCTGGGGCTGGTGACGGATGTATGTCAGTCTCTGCAACATACGCCTGCCGATCTCCCGCTGAAGCTCAGCCACTTCATCATAGTGGGAAGCGGCACGGGAGAAGGCGGCCCGCGCCTGCCGTTTGTCGATGGCGCCGGTTTGCCCTTTATCCATGCATCGACTCCAGACTACGAAGTATCAGCTGATGGGTCTCTTCCGGGTGAGAGAGGAACGGAGTATGCGCGGCTCCCTCCACGATGTGCATGGACGCTCCGGGCAGCCACTGACGCAGATCATCGGATGCCTTTGCCGGTGCCAGGGTATCCCGGTTGCCGTAGATCCATGTTGTGGGGCAGCTGAGTTTGGTCAGTTGTTCTCGAAGATCGACAGATTTCAATAATTCCAATCCAGACCGCAACGCCTCCGGCAGCGGATCCGGCCGTTCACGCAATAGGGACTTGAGTCGCTTCAACATCTGTACCGCGTGATCACTGCGCAACATCTGCAGGGCAAGAAAACGCTCCAGGGTCTGAACGTGATCTTTATGCAAGGCCTTAATGAACTGATCGAGGGTCGTCGGCGACATGGCATATTGCCAATCCATGGCCTGGATGAAACGCGGCATACCGGCCAACGCAACAACCCCCTCGATACGTGACGGCGCCAGCAGAGCGCACTGCAAACAGAGCATGGAACCGAATGACCAGCCGATCCAGACAGCCCGATCAGGGGCTGCATCGAGACAGGCACGGGCCCAGGCGGTGAGCTCTTGCCGACCATCGAATGGACTGTTGCCATGGCCCGGCAGGTCGATTCGGGTGACGCGGTAGTCGTCCGCCAGCCGGGCGGCAAAATCCGCCCAGACGGATGAGTTCATGCCCCAGCCATGGAGCATCACCAAGTCCGGTCCCGCACCAAGACTCTCTGCCGCCAGCTTCATTCCACCACCAGTGGCAGTGTGGACAGGGCATCCAGCAGTCGATCCAACTGCCGGTCCGTATGGTTGGCGCTGAGGGTGATGCGAAGCCGAGCGCTCCCATCCGGTACCGTCGGCGGCCGGATTGCACTGACCAGTACACCCTGCTTTTCAAGCAGCCGGCTCCAGGCCACGGCCTGCTGGGATGATCCGGCGAGGATCGGCTGTATCGGGGTCATGGAATCCAGCAGGGGCAGGCCGATCTGTCGCACCGATTGACGAAAACGGGCAATCAGATCCTGCAACCGCTCACGCCGCCAGGTCTCTTGCCGGGCAAGACGCAGGCTGACCAGGGTTGCTTCCGCCAGTGCGGCCGGTGGTGCGGTGGTATAGATATAGCTTCGGGCATGCTGAATGAGTGTCTCGATGAGCTCCTCACTACCTGCGACAAATGCGCCATAGGTACCGAATCCCTTACCCAGGGTCCCCATCAATATGGGTACGTCGTCACTGTCCAGATCGAAGTGGCTGAGAACGCCGCCGCCTTCTTCACCCAGTACGCCGAGGCCATGGGCGTCATCCACCATCAACCAGGCCTGATGACGACGCGCGAGCTCGACCAGGGATGGCAGGGGAGCCAGGTCGCCATCCATACTGAATACACCGTCCGTGGCGATCAACGCCTGTCCCTGTTCGCTGCCCTTCAACTGGCTGCGCAGGCTCTCCGGATCGGCATGCCGGTAGCGTTGCATCCTGGCCCGGGTGAGTTGACCCGCATCCAATAGGGAGGCATGGTTGAGACGATCCTCGAATAGCCTGTCACCCTGCTTCAGGAGAGCGCTGATCACGCCAATATTGGCCATATAACCGGTTGAAAAAAGCAGCGCCCTGGACCTGCCGGTATACTCCGCAAGTGCCTCTTCCAATCGATGGTGGGAATTGCTGTGACCGGTAATGAGATGTGCCGCACCGCTCCCCACACCATAATTCCCGGCAGCACGCTGCATCGCCTCTACCACTTCGGGGTGATTGGCCAAACCGAGATAATCGTTGCTGCAAAAAGCGATCACCCGTTTACCGTCAACCACCAGCTCGGGCTGTTGTGCCGTCGATACCACCCGGCGGGACCGATAGAGCCCATCGTGACGGCGTTTTTGTAACGCTTCAGCCAGCCCTTTCATCAGCGTGAATCCTCGGATATGAAAGCAATGGGATTCTATCCGGCCTTTGCCTAGCTGCAGGAAACCTTGGCGGCCTTGACCTCCGTCTCCTGCAGCTGTTCGGTGCTCATTCCCAGCCGCCGGAGCAGTCGTATGTCTCTGTCTGCCTCAGGATTGTCTGTAGTCAAAAGGCGCTCGCCATAGAAAATCGAATTCGCCCCGGCGAGGAAACAGAGTGCCTGCATCTCATCACCCATCTCCGTTCGACCGGCGGAGAGGCGCACATAGGAGCGCGGCATCAACAGTCGCGCCACTGCGATGGTGCGTACAAACTCGAAGGGATCGAGTTCCTCCGCGTTGTAGAGGGGTGTACCCTCGATCTTTACCAGCATGTTGATCGGAACCGATTCCGGATGGCGGGGCAAATTGCACAACTCGCGCAACATGCTGGCGCGATCCCGCCGCGACTCACCCATTCCCAAAATCCCGCCGGAACAGACATTGATGCCTGCATCCCTGATGTGGGCCAGGGTATGCAGCCGATCATCGAAGGTGCGGGTGGTAATCACGTTGCCGTAAAACTCCGGTGAAGTGTCGAGATTGTGATTGTAGTAATCGAGACCGGCGTCACGCAGGCGATTTGCCTGTGCCTGGGTCAGCATACCCAGGGTCAGACAGGTCTCCATGCCCAGGTCGTGAACGGCCTCCACCATATCGACCACCCGCTCCAGGTTCTTGTCGGTCGGATTTCGCCAGGCAGCGCCCATGCAGAATCGGCTTGCTCCCTTCGCTTTCGCCACCTCTGCCGCCGCCACGACATCTTCCAGCGGCATCAGTTTTTCCGCTTCCAATCCTGTGGCGTTTTTCGCACTCTGGGAACAATAGCCACAATCCTCGGCACAGGCGCCTGTCTTGATACTGAGCAGACTGCTCATCTGTACCTGATTGGGATCGAAGTTGGCCCGGTGTACACTCTGTGCCTGAAACAGGAGATCATTGAACGGCAACTCGAACAGCGCCTCTATCTCGTCCAGACTCCAGTCGTGGCGTAAAATTGATTCGGTCATGATGATCCAGCCTGTGTGTATGATTTGTGCGGCGCGTAGCGGAGGGCCTATGGTAAGGATTGTCCGCCCCCTGTCAACCAAGGATGGTTATGAAAGTCGACAACTGTATAAAATATGTACGATCCCTTCTCTATCCCAGGAGTTGCATCCTGTGTGGCGCCGAGGGTGATTTTGCACACCACCTCTGTCGCCCTTGCCAAAATTCCCTGCCCTTCAATTATCACGCCTGTCCCTGCTGCGCCCTTCCGCTTCCGCCACATGTCCCATCGACGCAATGGTGCGGACGCTGTGTCAGACGACAACCGCCCTTTACGAACAGCCTCACCGCCTTCACATACGAGGCCCCGGTCAATCGACTCATTGGCATGCTCAAATTCCGGCAAAAACTCCATCTCGCAGAACCCCTGGCCGGATTGCTTATGGAACGCCTGGGTGAGAAATATGAGCAGCCCGATATCTTGGTTCCCGTCCCGCTCCATCCCCTAAGACTTCGCGCGCGGGGATTCAATCAATCCGTCGAAATCACACGGGCGGTGGCCAGACAATGCCGGCTTCCATTCGACTGGCGGCTCTGCCGGCGTGTCAAGGAGACCAAGGCACAGTCGGAGCTGAGCGAACAGGAGAGGCACAGGAACCTGCATAATGCATTTCAGATATGTGCTGATGTCAAGGGGGCCCATCTGGCGCTGGTGGACGATGTCATCACAACAGGGGCGACCGTCACCGAACTCAGTAAGACACTGATAAGAGCGGGAGCAGAACGGGTCGATGTCTGGGCAGTTGCAAGAACACCTAAATCCTAACGCCAGCAGACAGCTAGTTGCCAATGGGCAGAATGAAGCGCTCCCCCATATGCTCCATGACAGCCCCCTGTGGCAGTATCTCCAACACCCTCGGTCCCTCTGCGAGATAGTCTCCCTCGCGATACTTCTCCATATTGATCAGTACATATCGCTTTGCCGGTCGTTGATCGTAGCTATGTATATCGATATTCATGGAAGGCAGGTTGGCGACAAAGCCGCTCGGCATCTCATACAAGGGTTTTGGCGGTTGAGGCGGCGGTGGAGGTTGCGGAGGTTCCGATTCCACCACCTGTGGCAATTCGATCTCTTTCGCTTGTGATGTTGCTATGACCGGCTGCGGTTCAATGGCCGCCTGCGGTGGATTGACAGATATAGCCGGATCAGAGTCGCCGACCATCCCCTCAGTGTCGGGTAGCGTCAATTCAGCGGGTGCACGTTCCTGCACACCACCCTGCGGCACTGGCTCTGTGCTGGAGACGGACGGCCCATGCTGTTGCGGTTGCTGCGACCACCAACTACTACTTCCCAGATAGATGCCGGTGCCGAGCAGAATCATGGCCAACATCACCATCATCAGCCACCCCAACCGATGAGATGCAGTCGAAGTCGGTTGCTCCGCATCGGGGTTGATTTTAGGCACTTCCCCCAGTTTATGCTGGCGTTCAGCCTTTTTCAGCGCTTCAAGAATCAGGGACATCTCAACCTCCCGCCAGATCTTGGGTTGAGATCAGGACCGGCGTCCCCGCCGGAATTGCCAGATTGTTCAGATAGATCATGGTCTGTTGACCGGCCACACCATCCGCCACCAATCCCTGCTGCTGCTGAAACGCCTTCAAGCGCTCCTCCAATTCGGCATCAAAACGGTCCAGACCCTCGATCGCCGGTGGTTCGATACCGTCCACTCGCTGCAGACGCTTGCGCAACCAGGTAACCGCGTTGCCGGAGGAGCCCTCGCCAATCAAGGCGATCTCGGCCAGGGGCCGCCACAGCAATATGTACTCACCGGTCCAATAGCGCATCAGCTCAGTGCGGGAAATGACCCCCTCTTGCATACCGCTGTCAACCAGCAGCCACTCATCGTCCACATGTTTCAGCAACAACAAGCGCCTCTGCTTATCCTGTTTGAGTTGCAGCAGCAGCGGTCTGTTCATACCCAGCAGACCCGACCATTCCGAGGTCGATATCAGACAGCGCAAACCAAATGCCCGGACCTGCTGACAAGGAGGCAAGGAACCCTGAAACTGTTTGGCATCATGCCAAAGGCCGAGCAATGTCTGATACATATCCACACGACGCTGCGGTTGGCTGAACAGCTTTCCCAGCCTGAAGTCATCCGCTGGTGACTCCGATGTGTCGGTTGAGGGTAACGCCTGAGGTGAGCTGGAGAGATTCTGCTCAGCAATCTCCTTCTGCGGGGATATTGAGACCTTCTCATCCCGATCGGCTTTCCTGTCGGGCAGAACGGGCATTTCCACGCTCTGCGATTCTTCAACGACGGTGGGCAGTTCCGGGATTGCCGGTTCCGGTATGTCTGCCCCTTCACGGGGCACAACAGCTTGATCGAGACCTCTCTGGCTATACCAATAACCCATTGCACCCAGTAGGATAATCAGTAAGGCACCACCCCAAACCCGTCGTTGATTGCCCAAGCGCTTCCCCTTGACCTCCCGCGCAGCCCGCCATACCAGCCTGACGCCGGCCCGTTGCCTGCCGGATGCATAGATCGCCAGCAGGGCACGTTCACAGATGGCGTTGATGACCCTCGGGATACCACCTGAAAAACGGTGTATCAGCTTCAGCGCCATCGGCGTGAACAGATCCTCGCGAACCCCGGCAACGGCAAGCCGGTGGGCGATGTAACGACCCGTCTCCTGTGCATTCAACGGCAACAGATGGTAACGGGCGGTGATACGCTGATCGACCTGCCGCATCTCCTTGCGCTCCAGCATCTGCTGTAGCTCCGGCTGTCCGACCAGAATGATTCGCAACAGTTTATGCCGGGAAGTCTCCAGATTGGTCAGCAGACGCACCTGCTCCAATACCCGCGGACTGAGATTTTGCGCTTCATCCACAACCAGAACCGTATGTTTCCCCTCGGCATGGGTCCGCAACAGATGCCGGGTCAGTATATCGATGAGTATTTTCAAGGAGTAGGGCGGACCCTCATATTCAATACCCAGTTCATCGCAGATGGTGGCGATGAATTCCCGCCGGGAGAGGCGGGGATTGAGGATCAGTGCGATGTCCACGTTATCCAGCTGTTGCGCCAGCAGGCTGCGCAGCAGCAGGGTCTTGCCGGTCCCCACCTCGCCGGTAAGGAGTACAAAACCACCATTCGGACCGGTGCCGTAGATAAGATGTGCAAGGCTCTCTTCGTGACCCCTACTGAGATAGAGATAGCGGGGATCAGGGGTTATCGCGAAGGGATTTTCCTCGAAACCGAAGTCGCTGAATTTCATGCCATGCCAGGGTGGCTAATCACAGCCATCCTCGGCCTCCCCCTCGTTCTGCTCTGCTATCTCTGTCGCCAGTTCCAGCCATTTGATAGCCTCCTTCTCATCGATGTCGACGCCCTTGCCCGACAGATAGATCTGTCCCAGCTCATTGGCCGCCCTGTAAGAGCCGTTGTTTGCCGCCTCTTTCAACCATGTGATGCCTTGATCCGTATTCTGTTCCACCCCTTTACCTAAGAGATAGAGCATACCCAGTTGATACTGGGACTGCATATGATCCCTTTTCGCTAAACGTTTGAAGCTTCTATAGGCCTCCTGGTATTCGCCATCGGTCATGGCATCCATGGCGTCTTCGAAGTCGGCCGCCAGCAGATCTCCAAACACCAATAAAAGTAAGGTTAAGATGAGCCCTGATTGAAATTTCATAATGCTTGATTGCTCCTTGATCAGGCTATTCTGACACAGCAGGGCATGAAATCCACACATGTAACGCAGTTTAAACTTTTCGCTCTGTTATCGATCTGATTGTTGATAGGTGCGATCATGCTGCACACTCATCAACCCAGTGTTAATTTAGTAAATTCAGGAAACCGATATGCAACGATTTTTTATTCTGTTACTGCTGTTGTTTCCGGGGATTCTGACAGCAGCTGTAGCGCCCCTGATCGGCCCGTCATGGCTGCATGACAATAGAGATAACCCAGACCTGGTTTTGCTCGATCTGCAGGATAACCAGAACTACCTGCGTTTTCACATCCCCGGATCGATCAATACAAATTATGCCCAGTGGCGGGTGGAAAAAAAGGGTGAACTGAAGAACATGCCGCCGGTGCCGGTACTTGAAAAGCTGATCGGTTCGCTGGGCATAGACAACAACAGCCATGTGGTCCTGATCTCCCTGGGTGCCAGTGCCGGGGACATGGCCACAGCCGCAAGAGTTTACTGGACCTTCAAGGTGCTCGGTCACGACCGTGTCTCGATCCTCGATGGTGGATTGGTCGGCTATGCGGAGAAACGCATCTATCCCCTGGAAAAGGGAAACAACCAACGAAGACCCACAAAATTCACCGCCAAATACCGCAAACAGATGAACCCCACAGCCAAAGAGGTCGAATTGGCGCTCAATAACGGTAGCCAGATCGTGGATAACCGTACCCGAGCTGAATATCTCGGCATCTATGGCGGTGGTGGCAAGGAGCGTGCAGGCCGACTGCCCCAGGCACTCCACCTCAACTACGACTGGCTGACAGTGAATGGCAGCGGCAGACTACACACCGCAGACAATCTGCAACGCATCTATGCCTCGAGCCAGGTTGCGTTGAACAGAGATCAAATCAACTACTGCCATACCGGTAACCGGGCTGCCCTGGGCTGGTTCGTCTCACATGAAATTCTCGGCAACCGTCAAGCCAGACTCTATGACGGCTCCACCCAGGAGTGGGCTGCCGATCAGTCACTGCCCATGGAGCAGCAGGTCAAATTGAGCTATTGACCGATCAAAGCGCCGAAGATGCCACACAAGCACGCCAATGCCGCAGGGGATGGCACAGCGCATATACCCTGCAGCAGCCCGGCGGATAGCGTTCAAGACAAGGAGTAGCGACTTAATGTCTATCAGGACAACCATTATCCTGTTCGGCCTGGTGCTTGGCCTGAGCTCCCCTGTCCACTGTCAAACCTACCGAGTCGAGAGGCCACCGCAAATGGAGCAGAAACTCAAAGCAGCCTATCTCAGTAAAGGCATCTCATATCGTCCGCGCACAGAGCACTTCAACGAGGACGGTTCACCGCGATACATCAATCGCCTGATCCTCGAAGACTCCCCCTATCTGCTACAGCACGCCCACAATCCCGTGGATTGGTATCCCTGGTCGGAAGAGGCCTTTGCACGAGCAAAACGGGAGAATAAGCCGGTCTTTCTCTCCATCGGCTACTCCCCCTGCCACTGGTGCCATGTGATGGAGAAAGAGAGCTTCGAAGATCCCGCCATTGCCGCCCTCCTGAATGAGCATTTCATCCCGATCAAGGTCGACAGGGAGAGCCACCCTGATGTGGATCAGGTCTATATGACTGCGGTGATGTTGCTGACCGGTCATGGCGGCTGGCCGATGTCGAGTTTCCTCACTCCCCAGGGCAAGCCCTTCTATGGCGGCACCTACTATACCCCGCAACAGTTCACTTCACTGCTGCAGCAGATATCGCGTCTTTGGCGGGAGCGCCAAAAGGATGTGGAAAAACAAGCCGAACAGGTGGCATCGGCGGTTGAGGCAAGCAACAGCCTCGCGGGAGAGGCCAAGGCGCTGGACCGCTCTGTCATCGGCAGTGCGGTGGATAGCATGCACCGCACATTCGACGAAATCCAGGGTGGATTCGGTCAGGCCCCTAAATTTCCGCGTGAACCCTGGCTCTACCTACTCCTCGACCAGGCGGAGAGAAGCGATCACAGGCAAGCGTTGCAGATGCTTGAAACAACCCTTGACCACATGGCCCGTGGCGGTATCTATGACCAGGTAGGGGGCGGCTTTCACCGCTACTCCACCGACTATGAGTGGTTGGTCCCCCACTTCGAGAAGATGCTCTATAACCAGGCCCATCTAAGCCGTATCTATCTCTCGGCATGGCGTCTGACTGGACGGGAACAGTTCCGCAGAGTGGCCACCCGGACCCTGGATTATATATTGCGGGAGATGACGCTTCCCGAAGGGGGTTTCTACTCAGCCACCGATGCCGACAGCGAGGGTGAAGAGGGCCTCTTCTTCGTCTGGACCATGGAGCAGATATCGGCAGCCCTGGCGCCACAGGATGCTGAGCTGGCCAACAGCCTGTACGGAGTGACGTCCCGGGGTAATTTTGAAGGGCGGAACATCCTCCACCTCAACCAGGATCTGGAGGAGTATGCCGAAGAGCACAATCTCGCCATCGCATCCCTCAGAACACAGCTCGATCGCATAAACAAAAAACTGCTGGAAGTTCGAAACCGACGCTCTCCTCCCTTGCGTGACGATAAGATCGTTACCGCCTGGAACGGCATGATGATCACCGCATTCGCCCAGGCCGCGCAAATCCTGGAAAATCCCGAGTACCGCAAGGCGGCCATCAAGGCAGCGGAGTTTATCTGGCAACACAACCGACGAGGCAAGGGCATGTTGTGGCGGGTTCATCTCGATGGCGAGTCCTCAATACCCGCCACACAAGAGGATTACGCCTATCTGGCCGAAGCGCTACTCTACCTCTACGACCTGACGGCAGAAGCCAAATGGCTGCAGCGGGCCGAGGAGTTGGCCCAGGCATTGACTGATCGTTTTTTTGATGCCGACGAAGGTGGCTTCTTTATGAATGAGGCTCAGAGTGGTATTACCGCCATGGGTCGTCCCAAGGATGAGGGCTCGGACAATGCCATGCCTTCCGGCAGCTCCGTGGCGATCCACGTCCTGCAACGCCTCTGGCAGCGTACCGGCAAGCTTGACTATCGCCGTCAGACGGATGCGTTGATCGCCCGCTTCGCCCCTTCAATCGAACGCAATCCAACCAGCTATGGCTATCTCCTGACCGCCACGGCCAGCCACCTTCATGGGGAGTTGGGGGGACTGGCCTACGCCGCCCAGGGAGGTATCAAAATCGAAGGAGCGGTAGCGTTGAGCTCGAATCAGCTGCTTTTGAGCGTCGATATCGATATCCCCGATGGCTGGCATATCAACTCCAACCAGCCGATGGCGAAAGACCTGATAGCAACCCGATTGAAGCTGTCGGAGAGGGTACAAGGATGGCAGATGGGGCCCGTCACCTATCCTGAAGAGGAGCACCAGGTCCTCGCCTTTCAACAACAACCCCTCTCTGTCTTCAGCGGCAAGGTACGCTTGCAGGCCCTGGTTTCAACCGAAGAGAGCAGCCCCACCGCACCCTTGATACTCCCATTGGAGATACGTCTGCAAGCCTGTAACGACCAGGTCTGTCTGGCACCGGAGACGGTCACACTGAGTCTCCCCCGGCCCCGTCCGTGATCGACAGGGGTCAAGACACAAGACATGGCCGAGACCGAATCAGTCCGCCGCGCCGAACAGGCGCTGACACTCCTGGTTCGAGCGGATCAGGCTATCCTCGATGGAGACCCCGGAAAACCAGTTTCCGGTCAACGCCAGAGAACCACCCTGCAGAGCGTTGTCGATCCAGGAAATCCGCTCATGGTGACCCAAGCGCAATGCAGGTAAACGATTGCTGCAACTGACATGTGACTCGATGGCCTCCATGCCTACGCCCAAAACCTCACTGATCCTGGCCATACGGCTGGCCTCATCCCGCCCGTTTGGCCGGAAGTGGAAGGTAAAGGCCCGGTAGGTTTCATCTGGCACAGGATCTCTCGAAACCACAGAGTAGAAATCATCATCGACACCGATGATGCCGGCCAGCGGCGGCAATCTGACCCGATCCGCTCTCACAAGCACGGCATGGCTTTCGATTGAGGCCATTTCGATCTCCTGCAGACGCGCAGCCAGATCCGGCATAGACTCCAGCAAAATTTTTGCCGCCACATCAGGCGCCACCGCCAGGGCAATATGCTTAGCCTGAATTGCGCCATTCCGGGTTACTGCCTGGTAGTGGTTATCGCCCTTTTCCAGCCTGATGACAGGGGTATCCGGGCGTATCTCAAGCGCGGATGCGATACCACCTATAAAAAATTGCAGTCCCTCAGGTCCGGTGTAGCTGCGGACAATCTCTTTACGGCGAGGTTTCTTGCGAAACAGGGCATCTGCGGGAAAATCGGCGGCTGGCTGGCAGACAACCGCATCCAATGCGGGACCCAGCACCTGCTTAAAGTTACGCTGTCCCATGATATGGCCAAAATAGTCTGCAACGGTGCGTTCTGCCTTTTTGCTCATCCACAGGCGCGGCAAGGCCCCGAGAAGCTCCAGGTAGTTCAATCTGGATGGAATGGAGGTCAGCCGGTCACCGGTCTGGAGCCAGTAGCGTAATTTCCGTTTCGGCTGCAGGTCGCCAAGTTGCCCACTCTCTTCAAGCAGTTGCAATAGATTCCCATAGCTGTTGTAGCAGGTATGTCCGCCCAGCTCCGCCCAGAACCTGCCCTCGTCAGTCTCAAACCTGTGGCTGTTGATGGCGCCACCGATGTGGCTGCCCGCCTCGAGAATCAGTGGTTCGATACCCTGACGTTTGGCCATCCGCGCCATGCCCAGGCCGCTGATGCCCGCGCCCACCACCAATAGGTCAACAACTCCATTGCTCATCGCACAACCCTAATCACCTATCAAAGAAAAACCGTGCCAGGATCCCTGGACACGGTTTCATCACAACATGCACTGTCCGATTCACGGGGGATCCGTGTGCCCAAACGCACGTCTCCCGCAGTATGATCGGTGAGATTTCTAGCCGCAGCCACCGCCTGAAGAGGAACCACAGGTGCCGCAACCACCCCCCACGGGCTGTAGATTGTTAAACACAAAACTGGCATTGCCATCGCCCTGATCGATGAAATCGATCTCGACGCCGCGCAGGTATTGCAAAGTGCCATCATCGACGATCACCTTGAAACCGTCACACTGGAGTATGCCGTCATTTTCATTGATCGCATCACTGAAGGTCATTCCGAAACTGATACCGCTGCAACCACCAGGGGTTGCGAATACCCGCACGCCCTCGATATTGTCATCGACCTGCTGAAACAGTTCGCCCATTTTTGTCTGTGCAGTGCTGGTCAGGGTTAAGTCGCTTTCGCTTAGGGCATTTAAATTCATGCCGTGTCTCCTAAAATTCAAGATGGTCGTATAGGCGCAATATTACCAAGAAATGGCATCGCCATGCCAATTAACATAGAAAAAAAGTTGGTTTTTATGGATGTTTGGCGGCCAATAACAGAAATGATGCTGTAGTATGCTCAGGTTGCCAACTGGTTTCGGGCATTCAGATCGTATAAATGGCGCTCGGCATCAAGCAGATGCTGTCCCCAATGCAGGTGGAATCCCAAGTGCCAGCCCTCTACAGCCCTCTGTGGATGCCCATCAAGCATATTGAGTCCGCTTTTAAGCTCACAGTAGATATCCGTCAGGTCATCCGCCAGGCTGCCGCTCATGCTCTGACCGTCGCCGGCCACATCATACTCCATCCAATAACTGTCGCGTTCACCCAACAACTGCCGCAGATAGGTATAAAGCTCAAATCTGGCATCCAGGTCTGCCGCTGTGTAGTGACAATTTCGCGGGGTCGGGAGATTGAGTGCCGCTACAGCCGCATGCAGACGTGGCAGCAGGCCTGCTACCTCTTGCAACCACTGGGTGTTGCCTTCCTGCAGACTCTCTACCAGTTCACAATAGTTGCGTGCCAGTGCTTGAAGTTCTTCTATTTGTGGACTCATCTCTCATTCCCTCACAGTCTGACTCGACCAGTGCCTGCAAGCTGTATCCTGTAGCCAGCGACCTGCCGATAACCGAATGACTGCTTAATACTACTGTTTCAATTGCTTCACACACCCTGAGTCTAGCAGTGATAGCGCTCAATCCTAGGAAAAACCCTTAATCCATCCACCCGTTTCAATTGAAAAAATATATCTCTCAAATGGTGGGGCGGCATAGGATATCGTTTTTTTGGGCCACCACAACCCCACAGATAAGGCTATCCATAAGAAAAACCACACAGATATTAAAAAAGGATACAATTCAGTCATGCATCTTAAATCACCCCATTTACCTGTGGTTTTAGCCATTGGCGGGCATGATCCCGGGGGGGGTGCCGGAATCCAGGCCGATATCGAGTCCATCGGGGCGAATGGCTGCCATGCCGCTACCGCCCTCACCTGCGTGACCGTACAGGACAGCTGTAACGTCAGTCAGTTGGTTCCTATTCCCCCCGCAACACTGGCGGATCAAATCAGTGCGACCCTCTCAGACTGCCAGGTAGCCATCATCAAGATCGGTCTGCTCGGCAGCCTGTCCGCAGCTGAGGCGATTGTTGAGATCCTACACAGGCATCCAACCATCCCTGTGGTGTTCGATCCGGTCCTGAGGGCGGGTGGTGGCGGTGAACTCGCCAATATGAGATTGATTGATTATATTCGGCAGACGCTGATCCCACTGTGCCGTCTGATCACACCCAACATACCCGAGGCCGTGAAATTGACCGATATGAATGGATTGTCCGCCCCGGATACCGTGGGCCGTCAACTGCTCGGCCTCGGTGCAGAAGCGGTATTGATAACCGGTACCCACGAACCGGACGAGAGAAGGGAGATCACCCACTATCTCTACCAGACCGGCGCCTCCCCAATCCACACATCCTGCAGGCGGCTGGCCGGCGTGTTTCACGGCTCCGGTTGTACCCTGGCATCCGCCATCGCGGCCAGAATGGCCGCGGGTGAAGCACTGCAGGTCGCGGTAGCGCAGGGGCTCGAATACAGCTGGTCGGCATTGACCCATGGATTCAAGACGGGAAAATGCCAATCCATCCCTGGACGACTCTACAGAATTTTACGACACCATGACGAGAGATAAGCGATCCGGCTTACGGGGTCTTTACGCCATAACCGATGCGCAACTCAGTCCCCAGCGTCACCTTCTGCAACACGTGGAACAGGCGCTGCTTGGTGGCGCCGCTATCATTCAATATCGGGATAAAACAGACAACGCCTCCCGGCGCCTCACCGATGCCACGGCCTTACAGCGCCTATGCAGCGTTCATGCCGCACGCCTGATCATCAATGATGATATCGAGCTGGCTAAACGGGTTGGAGCGGACGGTGTTCACCTGGGAGCTGAAGATGATGCACCCGGGTACGCTCGCAGGATATTGGGTGAAGATGCAATTATAGGCGTCTCCTGCTACGACCGAATCGATCTCGCCCACAGAGCGGTCGCTTCCGGGGCCGATTATATTGCTTTCGGACGTTTTTTCCCCTCGCGTGTAAAACCCGATGCAGTGCAGGCTCATCCGGAGCTGTTAACGATCGCCAAAAACAAATTCAAACTCCCCCTGGTTGCCATCGGTGGGATAACGCCGGAGAATGGCGCCCCATTGATCCGTGCAGGGGCAGACATGCTGGCTGTCATACACGGGGTGTTCGGACAGACGGATATTCAAGCCGCCTGCCGTCGACTGACAAGACTATTCGAGCCGGAGGAGGATTCACGATGAGCCGTTCCCATGACCTTTTTACCCAGGCACAGAAACATATTCCGGGAGGTGTCAATTCACCGGTCCGGGCCTTCCATGGGGTAGGCGGCGAGCCGGTTTTTGTCGACTGTGCCGCAGGGCCGTATATCTATGATCCGGATGGCAATCGATATATCGACTATGTCGGCTCCTGGGGGCCAATGATCCTCGGCCATTCACATCACGATGTTATCGAGGCCGTGGCCTCGGTGATCAATAAAGGCCTCAGCTTCGGCGCCCCCACCGAGCTTGAGAACCAGATGGCGGAGAAGGTTTGTGAACTGGTGCCGAGCATGGATCTGGTCCGCATGGTCAGCTCTGGCACAGAGGCCACCATGTCGGCGATCCGTCTGGCCCGAGGTTTTACCGGACGCGACAAGATCATCAAATTCGAAGGCTGTTATCACGGCCATTCGGACTCACTGCTGGTGAAAGCCGGTTCCGGGATGCTGACATTGGGCGAACCCTCCTCCCCCGGGGTGCCCGCCGCCCTGGCTGAACACACGATCACATTGAACTTCAATGACAGCCAACAGGTACGTGATACCTTCAATCGGCTTGGCGACAAAATCGCCTGCATCATAGTTGAACCGGTGGCCGGCAATATGAACTGCATCCCTCCTGTTCCCGGCTTTCTGGAAACCCTGCGCGAGGTATGCGACAAGCATGGAACAGTATTGATATTCGATGAAGTGATGACAGGTTTCAGGGTCGCTCTGGGCGGTGCGCAGGCACACTACGGCATCACTCCCGATTTGACCACCTTGGGCAAGGTGATCGGTGGCGGTATGCCGGTTGGCGCCTTTGGCGGCAGACACGATATCATGCAAAAGATCGCCCCACTGGGACCGGTCTATCAGGCAGGCACGCTCTCCGGCAATCCAGTCGCCATGAGTGCCGGTCTGAAAACCCTTGAACTGATTTCCGAGCCCGGCTTCCATGACCGTCTATCGGCTAAAGTCGAAAAACTGGTCGAAGGCATCATGCGACAGGCGGAGGCAGCCGGCGTTCCGCTGGCTGAAAATCATGTCGGCGGTATGTTTGGCCTGTTCTTCAGCGACAACGCCTCGGTTAACGATTACGCCGGTGCAACCGCATGCCACCAGGACCGCTTCAAAGCCTTTTATCATGCAATGCTGGAACGAGGCATCTATCTGGCGCCATCCGCTTTCGAAGCGGGATTTGTCTCTGATGCCCATAGTGACGAGGATATCGAAAACACTATCCGTGCTGCCGGGGAGTCATTCACAACATTGGAATAGTGTTAGGGCGTAGGAATGCAGGTTCCACACCTGCCGACAGTCATTCAATCGTTTGTGCGAGCCGCTATCGATGAGTGAGTTTTTCACCCCCCTGCTGGCATGGATCGGAGAAAACCCGCTCTGGGCAGGTTTGACGGTCTTCGTCGTAGCCTTTTCCGAATCGGTCGCCATTATCGGCCTGATTGTACCCGGTGTGGTATTGATGTTCGGTTTCGGCGCACTGATCGCCACCGGTATCCTGGAATTCTGGGCCGTCTTCTGGTGGGCCGTCGCCGGCGCGGTGGCGGGGGATGGGCTCAGCTTCTGGCTGGGGCACCATTTTCAGGACAGGTTGCGAGGCTTCTGGCCATTCAACCGTCATCCCGCCACCTTGCAACGGGGTATCACCTTCTTCCAGCGTTATGGGGGTAAAAGTGTGGCCCTCGGCCGGTTCTTCGGACCCGTGCGCGCCATCATCCCCCTCGTGGCAGGCATGTTGGGGATGCCCCCGTTGCGTTTCCTAGCCGCCAACATTCTCTCGGCGCTGGTTTGGGCTCCGGCCTACCTGTTGCCCGGTATCGTGTTTGGCGCCTCCCTGGAACTCGCATCGGAGGTCGCCTTCCGGCTGGTCGCCCTCATGATATTACTGTTGTTTCTGGCCTGGGCCCTGTTCATCCTCGTCCGAACACTGTTCAGGTTGATTCAACCCCATGCCACTACCCTGGTCCAGCTGGGCTTCGAGTGGGGACAGCTGCATAGAGGTTTCAGGTCGATCTCCCGCTCCCTGGCTGATCCGAACCATCCCGAGGCCCGTGGACTGGCATTCCTTGCAACCCTATTGCTGCTCGCTGCATTGCTGTTCGTTCTGATCACCGGCATCGTTTTAGATGGCTCATTGACAAAAAAGACCGATCTTCTGTTCTATAGCGGTCTGCAAAGCCTGCACACACCCTGGGGTGACCAGCTGATGGTGTTGTTCACCAGCCTGGGTGATATCGGCCCGATTCTCTGGATTGCCTTGGGGGTTGCCATACTCCTGCTGCTGCAAGGTCATCAGCGGGCCTTCTACTATCTGTTTGCAGCAACCGCATTTGGGATGCTGGCACCGCTGCTGCTCAAATACAGCCTGCGCATACCTCGACCGCCCAACTCACCGGATTCCCTGGGCCCATGGTCCTTCCCGAGTGCACATGTGTTACGCAGTGTAACCCTGTACGGATTTCTCTCGATCATGATTGCCAGGACGCTGATTCGTGAATGGCGCTGGTTTCCATACAGTATCGCTGCGCTGGCAATCGGTGCAGTTGCCCTCTCAAGGCTCTATTTGGGGGTCCACTGGGCTACTGATATTCTAGGTAGCCTCACCCTGGGAATCGCCTGGATAGCCCTGCTCGGTATTGCATACTATCGCCATGTGGAAGCGGAAACCCATCCAGCCACCCTGATCGGTACCACACTCTTGTTGCTTTTATCATGCGGCAGCTATGGCTGGTTCAATGCAGCTGAAAGATCCGCCGTCTATCAACGCACACCAGAGATTGTGCAGATCTCCCTTGAGGCATGGTGGAGCGGCCAGGCCGGTTTACCGCTATACCGCAATGATATCTTTGGTAACAAGGACCATCCCCTGAACATACAGTTGGCAGGCGATCATGCACAACTCGCCGACCTGCTAAAACCGCATGGCTGGCACCGGGCGGAGATGCTGGGATGGAGCAATCTGTTGCGTCTGTTGTCTCCCAAAGCCCAGCTTGAGACCCTGCCCATACCGCCGCAGGCGCATGACGCGCGTCATGAGGAATTGGTCATGGTCAAACCCCTCTCGGATCAACGACGGCTGCTGCTGAGGCTCTGGTCGACACCACTCAGACTCGACCCTGACGGTTTGAGAATATCCATCGGTAACGTAACACTACAAAGCGCCGAAACCGTGATCGGCATGTTGACCATACCACGGACGGTCCGACAATTTGAACAACCAATCGACATGCTAAGACAAAATCTCGTGCAACTGCAGGATGGTGTCAAACTTGACCCGGGCACTCCGACCAGACTGATACTGAAACCACGCCAATGACCGGGCTATCAATCCCGACCCTACTCACGGATTAAAGCAAAATATACTTTGGTCGAAGTATATGTGTGAATTACCGAAATTACTTATCGTACGTTATACCCTGTCCTACAATAATAATGATAAACGACGAAGGAATGGAAGCCGCAGAATCCGCAATGTGTTTAAGCAATTGAAACGACAAACCCGATATTCAATCAGGTATCTTTTCACCATACTTCTATTATGGTTACCCATCTCTGTGGTATTGGCGGATACGACAGATGTACGCATTGGTGTACTGGCAAAAAGGGGCCCTGAAAAAAGCCTGGAACGATGGAGCGCGACGGCAGATTATCTAAACACCACCCTGCCCGCCTATCGGTTCAGAATCATACCCATGGCTTTCGATGACATTCAGATCCTGGTTAAAAACCAGATGGTCGATTTCGTCATCGTGAATCCGGGAATCTATGTGAACCTTTCGGTCAAATATGGGATCAGACGGGTACTCACCCTGATCAATAAACTGTCCCACGAAAGCCAGGTATCCAATTTTGGCAGTGTCGTCTTCACCCTCAATGAGCTGGAGAGTATTCGAAATCTGGCTGACCTGAAAGATCAGCGTGTTGCTGCAGTTCACAGCACATCTCTCGGCGGATGGATCATGGCGCGAAGGGAGTTGCGAGTTGAGGGTCTGGAAAAATGGGATTTCGCCTCGTTGCTGTTCCTCAACACCCATGATGCGGTTGTGAACGCAGTCTTGAATCGGGAAGCGGAGGTCGGCATCGTCAGAACCGACACCCTGGAACGGATGGCTCAGGAAGGTAAGCTGAATCAGGCTGACCTTCGTATCATTTCACCCAAGTTTTATGACGACTATCCTTATGCCATAAGTACGCCGCTTCATCCCGAATGGCCCTTATCGCAACTAGCCAGCACACCTAAAGCCCTAGCAAAAGACGTCGCATTGGCGCTTTTGAATCTTCCCCCCGATCACCCGGCCGCCCTTGATGCCAACATACACGGATGGACAATTCCCGAGAACTATCAGGCAGTACATGATCTTTTGGCGCAGTTGGAGATGCCTCCCTACGAAAAAAAACTGAAATACAGATTTCTCGATTCGATTGTTGATATCTTGTACAGGTACTTGTTGGTTCTGCTTGTCCTGGTAATCCTAATGATGCTTGTCACGCGACTGATTCGACTCAATCGATCGCTGACAGCGCATAAGAAAACCCTGGAAGAGAGCGAACATGCGCAAATTATTACCTTTCAACAGGCCCCGGTAGGGCTAGCCCATATCAGCCTGAACGGGAAGGTAGTGCGTCTTAATAATAGACTGAGCGAAATCGTCGCACTGACACCTGAACAAATCATGGAGATAAACCTCAAGGAACTGCTGTTCAGCGAGGATGTACCTTTATGCACCGCCGCCTTCGACAAACTTCGCAGTAAAGAGATGAGCAGAATCTCTGCTCAAGTGCGCCTGGTTTGCGCCAATGGCACCACCAAGTGGATCCAGCTTTCACTTTCCACCATAGCCAATCATCGCAACGGTGACGACCATTTGATTGCGGTGATCGATGATATCGATCAGTATAAAAAAATTGAGGAGGAGTCGTTACATGCCAAACAGTTGAAAGAACTGATTCTGGATATCGCGGGTGCTGGCATTATCGGCATCGACAGCCAGGCAAATCACATTTTTGTCAACCCTGCAGCGGCGGACATGCTGGGATTCACCATCGACGAGTTACTCGATAAGAACAGCCATGCCACATGGCACCATAGCAGAGAGGATGGCAGCGAGTTTCCTGAATCGGAATGTCCGATAACCAAGGTACTTGAACATGGCAATATGCATCGTGGAGAACAGGAGACAATCTGGCGGAAGAACGGCAAACCCCTGCGGGTCAATTACATCAGCACGCCGATCATGGAGGAGAACACGGTTATCGGAGCAGTGATCGTTTTTCATCGTGACGCCCTATCGAACCCTGACAAACTTGCTGTGGCCACGTCATGAATTCAGGCAGATTGGTTCGAATCTACCTACTTCTTCTGGTATTCATCACCACCCTTGGAGGCCTGTTGTTCTGGGGTATCTATCACCAAACCCTGAACACAATCGTGAGCGAGCTGAAACTCGAATCGAACATCCTCATCAATCAATTATCAAAACAGATCAGCCTCGCATTTATCGAAATACACTCCGATCTGCTCTACATAATCGAACAACAGGAACTTCGTGATCTGAATCCGGAAAATACAACTCCAATCAAACTCGACCATATTCAGGAATCATGGAAATCCCTGGTTCTGCAACGAAAACGTTATGATCAGATACGCTTTCTCGACCACACCGGGCAGGAGCGCATACGCGTCAACTACAACAACGAAAATCCCATTGTAATTGAAGACGAGCACCTGCAATCCAAAAAGCACCGTTACTACTTTACCGAGTCGATCAATACACCGCCCGGCACCATATACAGTACCCAGCTGGACCTGAATATCGAGAACCAACAGATCGAGCTGCCGCTGAAACCGACAATCCGATTTGCCTCGCCAGTCTATGACAACAACAGTGAAACCATCGGTGTCGTCATACTCAACTACCTGGCAGATAATATCCTGAATGAGTTTCGCAGAATCTCCGCCGGCTTTGCCGGGAACGCCATATTACTTAATTGGCAGGGTTATACATTATTGAGCCCTGAGAGCGCCCAGGACTGGGGTTTCATGTTTCCCGATAGTCCCCAGACCGGAATCAATGTGCAACATGCCACTGCCTGGCGCACCATCCAACAATTGAATCGCGGTCAGGAAATCAACCAGCAAGGCCTTTATACTTTCGACGCCATCAATCCTTCGGGCAACAAGTTGGATAGTTACTGCGCAAGCTGTCTCCGGGTACTCCTGCAAATACCGAAAGAACTGATCGACGCAAGATTATGGAGACAACTTACCAGCAGTGTACACCTGCTCGGCACAACACTCATAATCCTGTTTGTCGTATTGGCGATTGCAATCTGGAATCGCGAAAAGCGCAATCTCAATGAACGGCAGCTTCAAAATTTAAACAAACGTATATCTCATGAACATGATCTGTTCCTTAGCGGACCCAGTATCATCGCCAAGCTGCGAAATGAGCTGGGATGGCCGGTAGAGTTCATTTCTTCCAACATCACTGATTTTCTGGGCTATGAACCTGATAAATTCACGGCTGGCGAATTGACATTTTCCAACCTCATCGATCCCGACTACCTGCAGCAATACTCCCAGGAAAACATCCAGGCTGACCGGGACCGAGCCACTGATTTCAAACGTAGTCCATATAAAATCATCGACCACGCAAATAAGCGCAAATGGGTTCAGGATACAACCCATCTCATCCGTGACGAATTTGGTAAACTGACCCATTACTTTATCCATATCAGCGACATTACCCACCTCAAACAGGTGGAAGAACAACTCACGGAATCACACAACTACATCCAGCGGGTAATCGACGCCATTGCCGATCCAACTCTTGTGATCGATATCAACACCCATCAATTAAAATTGGCAAACCAATCCGCCATCAACCTTTATACCAACGATAAACAGCTGAAGGAAGGCGTCACATGCTACCGTCTAACCCATAAACGCAATACCCCGTGCAGCGGCAAACATGATCCTTGCCCGATCACTGAGATATTAAAGACCAAGCATACTGTATCTGCTGTACACAAACATTATGACAGTGAAGGCAGAGTGATGCATGTGGATGTACGCGCCACTCCAATCTTTGATGAATCCGGTGAGAATCTGGTGCAGATTATCGAGTCGCACCGTGATATCACCGACACTGTGAAGATGGAGAAGCAGTTACAATATATCGCTGAAACAGATCGCTTGACTCAGATCTATAACCGAACAAAATTCGATGAAGAGTTGAAAAATCAAATCGCCTGGGCCAGCCTGGCCAATCAAAATTTCGGTCTGATCATGCTCGACCTTGATCATTTCAAGGATGTCAACGACAACCATGGTCACGATACGGGTGACAAGGTATTGAAACGTACGGTAGAACTGTTACACAACCGAATCCGCAAATCAGACATCCTTGCCCGCTGGGGTGGTGAGGAATTTATGATCATCGCCCCCCAGATACAACAGGATGATATGTTTGCGATGATCGAGTCTCTTCGAGAGGCTATAGCGGGAATCGATCACGAGCATGTGGGAACAGTAACAGCCAGTTTCGGTGCGACTATACTTACGCCCAACGATAATATTCAATCCCTGCTCAAACGAGTGGACATGGCACTCTACCGTTCGAAAAACAGCGGCCGCAACCGTTGCACTATTCTTTAAGGGCTTATTCCAACAATCAGTGACGACTGGTTTGCAATTCAACTGCAAAGCTATTCGAACAGTCAACAAATAGAGTAGTATCTGCTCCCGGCAGCCTGAGCTGCCTCAAACTCTGGTTCCTAAATTGTTTGCGCTGTTGGCTGGCATGGAACATGAAGTTAGGCCAATGCAATTGATGAAACCGGATATGCGCAGTAAATCATGAGGTAACAAAATGAAGAAAACGACCTGTCTTGCAGGCATATGCCTGGCTGGATCCCTTCTCACCGGTTGTAGTGACAATAACGATTTCAAACCTGCTACAGGTATGGACGGCATGGATATCTATGCCAATGCTTGCTCCCATTGCCATGGTGTAAACGGTAGCGGAAAATTTGGCTTTTTGTTGAAACTGACCGGCAGCGGCAGCAACACGGAAGAGATCGTCCACAAGATCCGCAATGGCGGCCACATCATGCCGGCATTTCCGAATATCGATACCCAGCATGCCGGGCTTGTTGCCGCCTATATCAAGACATTGTAGCACCCCACCTGGGCATCAAACGATGATCAATATCCAGTTGATCGAGAATCCGGCCGACCATGAAGTCGATGATCTCCTGAAGTGTTGTAGGGTTGTGATAGAAGCCGGGGTTGGCCGGCATGATCAAGGCCCCCATACGACTCAGCTTCAGCATGTTCTCCAGGTGAATCTCTGAGAAGGGCGTTTCCCGCACGACCAGAATAAGCTTGCGGCGCTCCTTCAGCACGACATCAGCCGCACGTTCGATGAGATCGTTACTCGCACCACAGGCAATGGCCGACAAGGTGCCGGTGGTACAGGGACAGACCACCATGGCGCCGGGCGGATTGGATCCACTCGCCACGGGCGCCATCCACTGTTGTCTACCGAATACCCGCAATTGATCCGCTCTTGCATTAAATCTTTCCATCAACACTCTTTCCATCTCTGCAGGCTGCCCGGGCAGTTCCAGATCGCTCTCCATTTTCAACACGATCTGACCGGCCTGGCTGATCATCATATAGATATCCCTGTCTGCCGCGATCAGCGATTCGATAAGACGCAAAGCATAGGCGCTGCCGGATGCGCCGGTGATCGCCACAGCGACGGGGTCTTGGCTCTTTTCCATACGGTTATTCCCCTGATCAGTGGGTGACAAGTTGCGAATAGGTTAGCCGCAAATGAACGCCAATCACCGCAAATAAACGTAAATGTTCTGTTTGAGGATAGTGTCGAACACCGACTTTCAAACCAGGTGCCATGCGATCTAAAACCCTACATAGGCTATCTCCCGCGATGGCTGATTGGGTAATTGGTTGCCTGTCAGCTATGCACATAGTTATACACTTTGCGAAAACTTGCGGTGATTGTCGTTCATTTGCGGTAAATAAATAGTCCTGATTCGACAGGTTTGGTGTTGAGTCAATCAAACTACTTGAGACGCAAGCGTTATTGTATGTAATGACTGGATTTCAGGGCATCCAGCAGACGCTGATGTATCGCCTCAAAGCCGCCGTTGCTCATCACCAGTATATGGTCTCCCGGTCGAGCCATCTCCACAGCCAGGGAGACCATTGATGCGGTATCGCTAAAAAGTTCGGCCCTATCCCCCAGAGAAGCCAGTGCGGCAGCGGCATCCCACTGCAGATCGTCCGGCATGAACATCATCACCTGATCGGCGGTCCGCAGCGCATCTGCCAGGCGGTCAGCATGCACTCCCCGCTTCATGGTATTCGATCTGGGTTCCAATAGGGCGATGATTCGTGCATCGCCAACCTGTTTGCGTAAACCATCGAGGGTGGTCTCTATGGCTGTTGGATGATGGGCAAAATCGTCATACACACGTACCCCGTTCACCTCTCCACACAATTCCATGCGTCGTTTGACGTTCTTAAAGCCACTGAAGGCCTCGATGGCGGCCCCTGGCCGCACCCCGGTATGGCGGGCAGCGGCAAGCGCTGCCAGGGCGTTGGCGACATTGTGATTCCCGATCAGTTCCCAACTGACACGTCCCTGCATCTCACCCTCGCAGACAACATCGAAACTGTGGCCATCAGCGGTGGTATGCTCGGCATGCCATCCCGCTTCGATCTCCGGATCGAAAAACTCCAGGGGCGTCCACACCCCCATATCCAATACGTCACTGATATTACCATCGTTCAACGGACTGATGATCAATCCTTCGGCGGGAACGGTCCTGACCAGATGGTGAAACTGGCGCTGTATCATCGCCAGATCATCGAATATATCGGCATGATCGAATTCAAGGTTATTCATGATCAATGTGCGTGGCCGATAGTGGACGAATTTGGACCGCTTGTCGAAAAAAGCGGTATCGTACTCGTCCGCCTCGACCACGAAGAACGGAGAGTCACCCAAGCGGGCGGATAGACCGAAGTTTTCCGGAACACCGCCGATCAGAAAACCCGGTTGCAGACCCGCCTGCTCGAGGATCCAGGCAAGCAGACTGGCGGTACTGGTCTTGCCATGGGTTCCTGCCACCGCCAACACCCAACGCCCCTGTAAAACATGCTCCGCCAGCCACTGGGGTCCGGAGGTATAGGGCAATCCCCGATTCAGCATCGCCTCCACGGCGGGATTGCCGCGGGTCATGGCATTCCCCACCACGACCATGTCGGGCGCAGGTTGCAGGTGATCCGCCTCGAACCCCTCCATCAGATCTATCCCCGCCTGTTCAAGTTGTGTACTCATGGGAGGATAGACATTGGCATCCGAACCGCTGACCCGATGACCCAGGGCTCGCGCCAGCAGTGCGATTCCACCCATGAAAGTACCGCAGATTCCGAGGATATGTATGTGCATCAGACAGCTACCGGAAAAAGATGACTCATGATACTCCAGGCCATGAGGGTATAGAGCAGTGCAAAGCCGATACCCAGGTTCAGGCTGATCTCGAATGCATGACGAAGAATGTGGCCAAGTACCACGATGCTCCAGACGAACAGTACCAGCAATAAAAGTTCCGACTCGCTCGATTCACTGCGATGCCTCCATGCTACCAAGGGTAGCGCGAGAAGGCTCAACAGCAGACCGCTGAGCAAAGTCGCGCTGGCTGTCTGATTAAAACGCGGCAGCCGGCTTCTGATACTCAGGGCTGCGGTGAGTACACCCAGCATCAGCGCCAGACCGAACAGGTTCTCCAGAACGGCACGAAACAGCCCCAACCGCCCATCCAAAACCATCGCAGTACCGACCAGCAGGTTCAATAGTATCAATAACCAGAGTAGATGGTTCGAGGCAGGTAAATCCTGGGGCGCACTGCGTAACAGGCAGAGATCGACCGCACTTTTCAACAGGGCCATCAAGCTTGCAACCTCACTTCACTGATCAATTGGCGGTCAGACTCCCCGCTCTTTTTCTCGAGGCGCTGTCCCTCATCAAGGGAGTAACGAACTGACGCGGCATAGGCCGCAATTGGACGCCAATCACCGCAAACTATCGCGAATGGCATGACAATGCGCATGGCTAGCATCCTATTCCCATTGCGGACAGTTTGTGTGTATTTAAATTCAAACCTCGTTACCGAGTGTGCGGTCGACCGCCAGCGGATTCCATGCCTGACACACCGGCATCACTTCCAAGGCATTTACGTTCACGTGAGACGGAAGCGAAGTCACCCAATAGACGATCTCGGCGATATCCTCGGCACAAAGAGGATGGGTATCGGTATAGACATCCCCGGCCTTCTGCGCATCACCCTTCATACGCACCAGGGAGAATTCAGTTTCCGCCAAACCGGGTTCGATGTTGCTGACACGCACGGGGGTACCCAGCAGATCGGCACGCAACCCCCGTGAGAACTGCTGAACGAAGGCCTTGCTGGCACCGTAGGCATTACCTCCCGGATAGGGCCAGCTGCCCGCCACCGAACCGATATTCACAATATGACCACGTCTCCTCGCCACCATTCCTGGCAGAATCTGGCGGGTCATGCCCATCAAGCCTTTGATATTGGTGTCGACCATGGTCTCCCAATCATCGAGATTGGATTCATGGGCTGGTTCCAGACCCAGAGCGAGTCCGGCATTATTCACCAAGACATCGATTTCCCTGAAATCATCCGGGAGTTGATCGACGAATGCCTCCACGCTTTTTCGGTCAGTCACATCCAACCGCTGTACATGGACACGGCATGATGATGGGAGTGACGACACCAATGTCTCTAGCCGCTGCAGGCGCCTGGCACATAGCACCAGGTCACTGCCGGCGGCGGCGAATCGACGTGCACAAGCCTCACCAAATCCGGAGGAGGCGCCGGTTATCAAGATACATTTCTTCATCATATTATTCATGTAAATTATCTAAAAAAACGGGCTGTGTCAGGACCTATACTTAGTCCTGAAACCATCCTTAAACACAACCATGCACAATCGAAACAGCCATCCAACGATAATCCACCATACTGTTGGAGTACATCTTATTCTACTGTTTTGCCTGATCGGCTGCGATACATCCACGTCGACACGTCCGGTAGCCTCCTCTGAGTGGAGTACGGAAGAGATGGTGATCCATCAGCTGTATGAATTGATACGTTATGAGGAGCTGGAGTATCAACAGCGGCTTGATGAGCTGGACGCGCTTTCACTCCCGAGACCTGCCGCAATGATCCCCGAGCATTGAATATCGGCAGGGAAATCCCGCGATAATCGTGAGCAGTATCAGAGCAAGTACGGAAAGATTTCCGTATTTTGCATAGGGTGTTACACCCTCCAGGGGCAGAATCTCCCCCTTTAACACATCGACCTCCAACAGCGGTGACGCCACCAGGATGTCACCGCCCGGTCCGATAATGGCTGAGATTCCTGTATTGGTGGAGCGCAGCAGATAGCGTCCAGTCTCCAACGCCCGCATCCTCGCGATCTGCAGATGCTGATAGGGAGCCAGTGACTTGCCGAACCAGGCATCATTGCTGGCATTGATCAGAAATGCCGCTTCCGGCAGGGCCTCGATCATCTCACTGCCGAAGGCGTCTTCATAACAGATCGAAAGTCCCGCGAGATAATCACCGACACGCATGATCGGCTTGGCTTCCTCCTTCGTGCTGAAATCCGACATCGGAATGGTGAACAGATCGACCAGCGGCCAGAGTATGCCCTTCAATGGCAGATACTCGGTGAAGGGCACCAGATGGCGTTTATAGTAGTGATCGCGCTCCTCGTTACCCAGGGCCACCATGGCATTGAAATAATGCTTCCGCTCCTGATCCATCTGCACGACTCCGAATACCAGGTGCGTCTGGTGTCTTTTAACCGTGTTTTCAAGGGGCCGGATAAAGGCGTCATCCACCTGAAACTGAAACGCCGAGACCGCCGTCTCGGGCCAGACGATAAGATCACGATCAAGGTTCTCCTTGGTCTTTTTGGCGTACAACACCAAGCTGGGCAGCAACTGTTCAGGCAGCCATTTTTCCGCTTGCGGTATATTCCCCTGGACCAGGGCAACCCTGATCGGCGCCCCTATCGGCTGACTCCAGTCGATCCTTGTCCCCATCCAGCCCGCCACCCAGATCAACACCGCCGCGCTCAAATAACCGATCCGATAACGCGTGGGGGTTGTCAGGGAGAGCAACAGGCCCGTTGTAACAAGCACCATCCAGCTGATCCCCAACACACCCAGCAGCGGTCCATATCCCGCCAGCTGGGAATCGATTTGCGAATAGCCAATCTGCAACCAGGGAAAGCCGGTCAGAAACCAACCCCGCAGCCACTCCAGCAACACCCAAAGAGCGGGATAGAGCAGTATCAGCGATTGGCTCCGGGTAGTCCGGAAGCGCCCCGCCAGCCAACCCAGGCAGGCATAATAGAGCGCCATCAGGACAACGAATACAAAGGTCACAACAAGGGGGAAAAGCCAGCCGAGATCCCCAAACTGGGCGATACTGACGTGCAGCCATGATACACCACTGCCCATCAGGCCCAGTCCATACATAAAGCCTGTCCTGACACAGAGATGTGGTCGCTCCAGCCACAGCACGAAAAGCACGGCAGGCCCGGCCAGCGCCATAATCCAGACATTGAACGGTGCATATGCCAGCGTCGTGATACCTCCTGCCGCCAGGGCCAGAAGAGTTGGATAACGCAGGAAAACCGGCAGGGTTTGCTTTAAGCTTATCGGCAAAATCAGATCCGTATGTTATGCCGGTTTGGAAACAGGCGTGGCAAACTCAAGATTCACTGACATCACACCTCATCTTTGTAGGGATCAGTGAAGTGCAGGCTGTGCAGGATGTCACGCTCCAGATGCTCCATCCGCTCAGCTTCAGCAGCGTCCTGGTGGTCATACCCCAGCAGATGCAATACCCCGTGAACCACCATGTGAGCCCAGTGAGCGTGTGGATCCTTTCCCTGTTCTACCGCTTCCCGCGCCACGACCTGAACACAGATCACCAGATCTCCCAGCAACGGCAGAGATACTTCGGCGGGGGCCTCAAACGGAAAAGAGAGTACATTGGTGGATTTATCCTGCCCCCTGAAATCGCGGTTGAGTCGGCGGCTCTCTTCTTCATCAACCAGGCGAATCACCATTTCCACGGGATCGTGATCCTGTGGCAACGTCGCCTCCACCCACCGCCTGAACTCATCCTCCGTGGGCAGGTCAACGGATGCCGCCGCGACCTGTTGTATCTCCACCATCAGCTTGTCCATCGGATCAACCCTTGCGGTCAAACTCATCGTAAGCACGAACAACCCGTTGTACCACCGGATGCCTCACCACGTCCCTGGCATTGAAAAAGGTAAAACTGATCCCCTCCACATGGGCCAGCACTTCCGTGACCTGGCGCAGCCCGGACTGTTGACCACGGGGCAGATCGATCTGTGTCACATCACCCGTGATCACCGCGGTTGAACCAAAACCGATTCGGGTAAGAAACATCTTCATCTGTTCCGGCGTGGTGTTCTGCGCCTCGTCCAGAATAACGAACGACTCATTCAAGGTACGGCCTCGCATATAGGCGAGGGGGGCGATCTCTATGACATTGCGTTCCACCAGCTTCGCCACTTTTTCGAAACCGAGCATCTCGTAGAGGGCATCGTAGAGTGGTCTCAGATAGGGATCTATCTTCTGCGCCAGATCACCGGGCAGGAAGCCGAGTCGCTCTCCCGCCTCCACGGCGGGCCTGACCAACAGGATACGTCGAACCTGATCACGTTCCAGCGCGTCCACCGCACTGGCGACGGCGAGGTAGGTCTTGCCGGTACCCGCTGGTCCGACACCGAAATTGATATCATGGGTCAGTACCTTGTGCAGGTACTCTTTCTGATTCGCCCCGCGCGGCCGAACCAATCCGCGCCTTGTCTTGATGACAGTCTCAGGCAGATCGTTGGTGGACTTCTGCTCCAACAGCTCATCCACACCCGCCTCCTGCAGATAGAGGTGGACCCGTTGCGAATCGAGTATTTCGCTCGTCGTGGCGCGGTAGAGATCCAATATCACCCGTTCGCCCGCCTGAATCGAAGGGCGCTCGCCGATCAGGCGGAAGCGATTTCCCCGATTGTTGATCTCGATGCCCAGACGGCCCTCTATATGGCGCAGATGTTCATCAAGCTGACCGCACAGGTTGGCCAGCCTTTCATTGTCGGCGGGTTCGAGGAGCAGATCCAGGGATTCGGGATGTTCAGCCAAGCGTCAGTCCTAGGCGTTTGCCGCTCTATCGTTGGCGGGCTGCAACCACTCGCCCCTTAAGGAATTCGGTAGCGCTTCGGTAATCCGCACCTCGACAAATCGACCGATCAATTCAATGGGGCCATCGAAATTCACCACCCGGTTGTTCTCCGTGCGTCCCGCCAGTTGAGCCGGGTTCTTCTTCGCCGGCCGTTCCACCAGAATGCGCTGTACAGTGCCGACCATCCGGCGACTGATACGCTGAGCCTGGCTATTGATCAGCTGCTGTAAACGCTCCAGCCGCTGCTGTTTGACCGCCAACGGAACATCGTCCGGCAGGTCGGCTGCCGGGGTACCGGGGCGGCGACTGAAGATGAAGCTGTAGGAGTGGTCAAAGCCAACCTCTTCGATCAGTCGCAGGGTTGCCTCGAAGTCCTCCTCGGTCTCGCCGGGGAAGCCGACGATAAAATCGGATGAGATGGTGATATCGGGCCGAACCTCCCGCAAACGGCGTATCTTGGCCTTGTATTCGATGGCCATGTGGCCCCGTTTCATCATCGCCAGCACACGATCTGAACCCGACTGCACCGGCAGGTGGAGGAAGCTGACCAGCTCCGGTACCTGGCCGTAGACTTCGATCAGCGAGTCCGAGAAATCCACCGGGTGAGAGGTGGTGAAGCGAATCCGTTCAATCCCCTTCACCGCCGCCGCGTATTCGATCAACAAAGCCAGGTCGGCCTCGTCGCCGTCCGTCATTTCGCCCCGGTAGGCATTGACATTCTGCCCCAGCAGATTGATCTCGCGTACTCCCTGGGCCGCCAGTCCCGCCACCTCGGCGATGACGTCGTCGAAGGGTCGGCTGATCTCTTCGCCGCGGGTAAAGGGGACCACGCAATAGGTGCAATATTTTGAACACCCCTCCATCACCGAAACATAGGCGGTGGGCCCGTCGGCGCTGGGCTCCGGAAGCCGGTCGAACTTCTCGATCTCGGGGAAGGTGACGTCCACAACCGGGGCCTGTTGGGCACGGGCCTGACGGATCATCTGCGGCAGCCGGTGCAGGGTCTGGGGCCCGAATACCAGATCCACATAGGGCGCCCTCTCGCGGATCGCCTCTCCCTCCTGGCTCGCCACACAGCCGCCGACTCCGATGATCAGTTGCGGATTTTTCTCCTTCCAGGGGCGCCAACGGCCGAGCTGGGAGAAGACCTTCTCCTGCGCCTTTTCGCGAATCGAGCAGGTGTTGAGCAGCAACACGTCAGCTGCCTCAGGCTCCTCTGTCAATTCCAGCCCCTCGGCCACACGCAGCCCGTCCGCCATGCGAGAAGAGTCGTATTCGTTCATCTGGCAGCCAAAGGTTTTGATATAGAGTTTTCTGGTCATTATGTTCGTGCGTCAGGGAGACAAGCGCCCATTTTAGCTGTTCGCCTACCTTCAGCTCAACGCCAACATGGGAAAAGCACTACCGAAACCACAAAGTCACTAGAGATCAGGCATCCAACACAGGTCAATGGGAAAGCAATCGGATACCCTCGCCAATTCTGTTCCTCTTTAAATATTTTTTTAAAATTACAAAAAAACGCCCTGGTTAACCAGGGCGTAGAGGATAACTGCACTTGGGGAGGAATTTATTCGCGGTTGAGTTCAATCTCGGTCTTTTTTCTCGCGAACTGCACAGCGGGTCCATTACCCGAGACTTCATAGATCTCCTTCAAGGCCTCTCCCCAGTGCTGTGGATTGGAGGTCATAGAACCGGCGGCAGGGAGATCCCGGGCGTGACCGCCATGACTGACTGTCGGTTCGCTATCCTTTTCCGCCAGGAAATCCTCATAGTGATTACTGAAGGTCTTGTACATCAGCTTCGCCTCCAGCTTGATATTGCCCCTGGCATTGGCCGGCACGGTGAAGGTGTATTCCCGGTCGGCCCAATTCTGACCGTCAGCGTACTCGTCCGCCGGTATAATGAACGCGCCCTGCGCCATGTAGGCCGCCTTGTCGTATCCCTCCGGTGGTATCCGGTTGTCTTTCACAACCTTGTTCAGGAGGACGAAGTGGAACTCCTTTTCGTGCTCGGTGACCAGGCCGTCGCTATCCTCGTCAAGCAGATCTCCATAGCCTTCGGCCAGAGCGTGCATCTCAAAGATATCATCGTGATCGGCTACCAGCACCTCGCCGCTGGCCGGATCGACAGCACCATCCTCGAGGATAGTGCCACTCTTGGTCCAGATCCTGACATGCAGCCACATCTGACGCCCTTCACCGTAACCGGTGGGTAGCTTATGTCCGGTCAGGTTGGTGATTCTGAACTTGACGCTGCCCGTATCACCAGGGCGAAGACTCTCAGGTTGGTTGACCACACTGATCCTGGCAGTGGCACCGTCAACGAAATCGAGGTTATCCAACACCCGGGCATCCAGCGCGGCCTGCCGCGAGGAAGTGACGTCATATCCGAGATCGGTCCAGGTCTGATCGATGGGACCCCATAGCCGTTCGAGATGAGTGAGCATCCAGGTCTGGGCGCCGGGGAAGCGCATCGGACGATGACAATCCTGGCAACGACCCCCTGCCTTATCTGGAAAAGCACTGTTGTACCACTCGGTATAGGTGCGTTCGATGGGATGGGGAACATTGACCGGTGTACCATCGCCGTCGGGATCGGTCAGGGTCATCAGAAAGGGATTGGTCACCTCATGGCAGGTACCGCAGAGTTCACTCTCTCTCTGGAAGGGATCCATGACCCGCGGACCACCCGGCTGCATGTCACCCTCCCACTCCGGATTGGCAGTAAAAAACTCATACGGTGTCACAAACACGCCACCGTTACCTGCCGCCTTGATGCCGCCGGCATCTTTCTGGTTGTCGATCACGCGATGACAGAAATCGCAGGTGATGCCATCCATATGTCCTTCCGAGTCCTTGTTGTGCAGCGGGTCCGGGGCCTCGGCGCTGGTGGGTGAAAACTCCTGCAGGCTCGCGCCCCAGAAGTCGCCACGCAGATGGGGCTCCGCGGCATTCGGCGGCTCGGAAAAACCCTCCAACCAACCCACAGGCGAGTGGCAGCGAAGGCAGAAATCACCCACAACGGCCTGCTCCTCTTCAGTCTTGTCCAAGAGGTCCAGGGCGGTGGAGAGGCCCAAGTCGGTCAATGGAGGAGTATCGCCCCCCTGGCTAACATTTTTCCAGCAGATTGATGTAGTCCCGGTTGGCCACGTTGAGCGCAGCATAGAATGAGGGGTCTCTGGTGGCATGGGCCATGATGCTGCCCGCCCAGTCGTCGTGAAAGATGCCTGGAAAACGGGCTGGGTTTCTGAAATCATCTATAATCGGATCCAACACTTGGCCGTTGGCATTGAAGCCGGGTTCAGATCCCCGCGGTTGAGTGGAGTCGCTCTCTGTAATGCTTGTCGCAAACGACAAGCCAGCATATAGTATGAGTGCCGCAGATGCTGCACCCAGATGTTTTAGAGCAATCATAGCTAATCCTCCATAATCAGTTCGCAGATCCTTAGCCCATAAATTGCAGAGCCAAGACAGTTAAACTCTCTCGAATTTAAGTATTGCGTGGAGAATCAAAAACAGTTAGGTAGGTGGACTACTACCTGAGATGTGGGTAGATAACTTGAATTTGAGATAGGGTCCTACCATATATAAGACAATAATATGAGCGCCCCTATCTAGATAAAAAATAACTAAGGTGCAAGGAACTTTGATTTAACAACCCTTCTTTTCCTCGGCAACAGCCACACTACAGCAGCAATAGAGATATAGTTTCTGCGTGTACCGCTGCCTGACGGGAAAGTTTTAATCGATGTGCGATCACAATCGACCACAGCTCACTCAGCGCAAGTTCAAAATTGTCGTTGAAGATTAGGTAGTCAAACTCGGCGTAGTGGGACATCTCGCTAATTGCCTCACGCATGCGCCCTTGGATCACCTCATGGCTATCCTGGCCACGGTTGCTCAATCGCTCGTAGAGCACCCCCGGGCTGGGTGGAAGAATGAATATCGAGACTGCATCGGGAAATCGCCGGCGCACCTGCTCTGCCCCTTGCCAGTCAATCTCCAGGACGATATCCTCGCCGGCCTCAAGCTGACTGCGGACAGAGGTCTCATCCGTGCCATAGTAATTGCCAAAGACCTCCGCATGCTCGAGGAAATCGCCCCGTTTCACCTTGACCAGAAAGCTCTCCTGATCAATAAAATAGTAATCTACTCCGTCCTCCTCACCTGGACGCATCGGGCGCGTGGTATGAGAAACGGAAATTCTTATTGCTTTATCCTTTTTGTATAAGGCCTTCAGTAGGCTAGTCTTACCCGCTCCAGAGGGTGCGGAAAGGATATACAGAGTACCCTGAGCCGTCATCGATGCTGTTCCCATATGGTTTTCATCCGATCTTTATTGGTATCTCAATGTCGGGTTTATTCAATATTCTGGATCTGCTCACGCATCTGTTCGATCAACACCTTCATCTCCACCGCGGCGCGGGTCACATCGACGCTGGTCGACTTGGATGTCAGCGTATTGGCCTCACGGTTGAGTTCCTGCATCAGAAAGTCGAGTCTTCGCCCGATGGGTTCATCCGCCGCCAACACCCGTTCCACTTCATCGAGGTGAGTTTCAAGGCGATCCATCTCTTCATCCACATCGAGGCGTTGCGCCAGAATCACCATCTCCTGCTCCAAGCGGGTCTCATCCATCTCATCCAATACCTCTGAAAGGCGTTCACTTATCCGGTTTCGAAAACCATCCAGCACTTCCGGCATCAGGTCGCGCACTTGCTCAACCTGCAACTTCAGGCTACCGCAGCGCTGCCGGATAATCTCACCAAGGCGATCCCCTTCCCGCAGGCGATTATCGATCAGGCTGTCGATGGTGGTCTCCAACAACGCCATTGCCTGCTGTTTAACCGGGGTCAAATCCTGTTCATTCTCTTCAAGCACACCAGGCCAGCGCAGCAGGTCCCCACTGCGAAGACTCTCATTCAGATCGGTTAAATCGGCTATTTGCCGTTCCGCATTCACGAGCTGATGGACCATGCGTTGGTTGACACTCAAGCCCGCTTCCGCCACCCCGCCCGGTTTGAATTTCAGGCTGACATCAAGCTTGCCCCGCCCGAGCCTGGCATTGATGTGCTCCCGTATCATCGGTTCAAGCACCCTCAACTCCTCGGGTAAGCGTAAAAACATCTCGAGATAGCGATGATTCACTGAGCGGATTTCCCAGCTGAGGATACCCAGGTCACCCCGATATTCCTCCCGTGCGAAGGCTGTCATACTACTGATCATATAGTCCTGCCTGAGATCTCCTGATGAGTTTGGGGAGGGTATGCAATCACCATCCCAATGGCTCACATTATTTCATGGCCTGTGGCATGATACCTGACAATGAGGCAGCTGACATTGCCACGCCTACAGAATCCGTGATCCAAGCCGCTATGCTTGGGTATGAGGGGCCGAGTCAGCGTGGCAGTATATCCTCAGTGTCGTCATATCAACCGTTTTTTTTGAAGAAAATCACTTTTTTACCGGTCTCTGGATCAAAATTCTCAATCTACCGAAGTATTTCTGAAATATGTCCTTATAATCAGTGTGATGCTCATCCTATCTTTGACAGCTAAACATTTTCAACGGGGACTGCATGGATAAGCTCCGAGACAGTCTGACGGAAGGTACTGAAATCGATTGCTACGTGATCATGAAGGTGGTGGCGAGCGGTGGCTTCAGCCTGATCTATCTGGCCGAAGACGAAGATACTCAGGATGAGGTCATCATCAAGGAGTTCTTGCCCAAAAAGCTGGCGAAGAGAGGGGGCAACGGCAAGGTGATCCCCCTGGATGACAAACAAGCCGATAATTTCAATCGCAGCCTGCGACTCTTCTATCAGGAAGCCAAGGTCCTGGCCTCGCTGCGTCATCCCAATATCGTGCAGGTAAGAGGTTTCTTTCTTGCCAACAACACCGGCTATCTGGTGATGGATCATGAGCGCGGCAAGAACCTTGCCAGCTACATCAAAAAGCGTAGCGGCAGTCTCAGCACGCGCTTCCTGATGACCGTGTTCCCGCCGATACTCGATGCCCTCAACCTGATCCACTCGCGCAACCTGCTGCATCTGGACATCAAGCCGAGCAACATCCACCTTCGTACCGGCGGTAATCCGCTGCTACTCGATTTTGGCGCGGTGCATGAGGTGCAAAATGAGGGGAGTCGGACAGGACGCGTGGTCACGACAGGTTTCTCTCCGGTCGAGCAATATTACCAGTCGGGCAATGTCGGACCCTGGAGCGACGTGTATGCCATCGGCGCCAGTATGCGCGCCTGCCTCGACGGCAAAGCACCGCCATCCGCCATCGAACGCCATGCCAAGGAGAAATTGAAACCCGCAGCCAGGATCTACCGTCGCCGTTATCCGGCAAGCATGTTGGAGGCGATCGACTGGGCAATGGAGATCGAGTATGAGAAGCGGCCCCAGGATGCCGGCGAACTGCTGCAGGCACTGCAGGTCGATAAGCTCGATAGTGAAAGCGCCATTTCGAACCTGATCGGTGAGGAGAGGGCGATTTCGTGAAATACGAAACGGCGCAATATACCCTGTTGGGAGACCGTACCATGAATCAGGATCGTTACCTGATCATGGAGGCGCCTGATGCCATCCTGCTGGCCCTGGCGGATGGCATGGGTGGCCACCCTAAGGGAGAGATGGCTGCGCAGATATTAATGGACAATGCACGCAAGGCATTCCTCACCAGCCGCAAACCCATTGCCAATCCACGCTTTTTCCTCTCCGGACTGATGGAGATGAGCCATCGGGAAATCCTCGAATTCGGCAGCAAGCAGGAACCACAGATAGAACCCCGCACCACGGGGGTATTGTGCCTGGTTCAGGAGGATTGCGCCTATTGGGCGCATATCGGTGACAGCCGTCTCTATATCATGCGCAATGGGGTAATCCATCTCCGTACCGACGATCACTCTTATGTGGAACATCTGCGCCAACAGGGGCTCATCTCTGCGGCACAGGTACACACGCATAAATTCCGCAACTATGTAACCCGCTGCCTGGGCGGCACCAGCAACCGACCGGTCGCGGAACTCAGCGGACCGCATGAACTCAAGGAAGGTGACGTGGTATTGCTCTGCAGCGATGGCTTTTGGGGACCGCTGGCAGAGCGCCCGATGGTCGATACCCTGTATAAAGATCAGGCATCGTTGGTGAAAAAAATCGCCCAACTGGCCAACAACGCAGCAGCCACCAGCCACCCTGAGAGCGACAACGTCACAGTGGTCGCTTTGAAATGGCGGGAGAAGGAAGCCAAGCTGGCACCCGCCGATTTCAGCATGGCCATTTCACGTAAGAAAAGGGATCTGCTCAGCACCCCTGCAGAGCAGGTCGATGTGACGAAGGCCATCAAAGACCTGCGCAAATTTGTCGACGATATCGATATTGAATAGGGCCGATTGGATGAGTGTCAACAGGCCCTAGTCGGGAGCACCGCCAGTGTCGTTCCCCTTATCGGTCTGTTTGACCAGCCGGTAAGCGAAAAGTATAAGAAACGCACCCGCGGTGGCGGTAAGAATAGTGGGGATACTCAATCCGGCGGTACTGCCCAGTCCGATGAACGAACCGATATAACCGCCCACCATAGCGCCAGCTATCCCCAACAATGTGGTTATTATCAGACCGCCTCCATCCTTACCGGGCATCAACCACTTAGCCAACGCACCTGCGATCAGCCCAAGCACTATCCAGGAAATTATACCCATAACTAATTCTCTCCTATCATCTTATTCTCGTCGTGGGTTCCTTCATGTATAACCTTGTTTGGCTGACAACACCCCCCAATGGTTGCACATGAGATACCGCATCAGATTTAACTACAGTGATTTCGCGGAAAAGGTATCACACTGTTTTAAATCACCACCCTGAAAACCGATCTTGAACCATTTGACACGCTGCGCAGAACTACCATGGGTGAAAGAGTCCGGGCTGACATAGCCCTGCGACTGTTTCTGCAGGCGATCGTCACCGATAGCGCTCGCCGCATTCAATCCCTCCTCGATATCCCCCGATTCCAGTAGTTGGCGTGAACGGTCAGCGTTATAGGCCCAGATACCCGCAAAACAGTCTGCCTGCAGCTCCTGGCGGACAGAGAGCTTGTTCCCCTCCACCTCGCTCAGTGATCGTTTTGCCTTTTGTACCTTTTGCGAAATCCCCAGCAGGGTCTGCACATGATGCCCGACTTCGTGGGCGATCACATAGGCCTGGGCGAAGTCACCGGGCGCCTTGAAGCGATTTTTCAAATCACTGTAGAAAGAGAGATCGATGTAGACCTTGTGATCACCGGGGCAGTAGAACGGCCCCATTGCCGCCTGACCGAAGCCGCAGGCTGTCTTGGTGGCACCCCGAAACAGAACCAGATTCGGTTCCTCATACTTGCTGCCCAACTGTCTGAACAGCTTATGCCAGGTATCCTCGGTATCGGCCAATACCACCGAGACGAAATCGACCAGATTCTTCTCTTCCACGCTTTGTTTGACCGGACCAGCCTCATGGGTGGAGAGATTCTCCTGTCCGCCACCCCCTCCCAGGATGGATCCAAGATTGCCACTCATCAAGGCATAAGCGCCAATCGCAAGAACCGCGACCATACCACCCTTGAATCCGAGCAGCTTGAACACCGCGGGCAGCAGATTGAGCAGACCGCCACCGCCGCCGCCAAACCCGCCCATCGGGGATGGTGCACGCATACCTCTGCGATCCTCGATATTGTCGCTTTTTCGCTGACCTCTCCAACGCATCTGTCAACTCCCCAATCGTGAGTAGGACCCGTTCGCCCCAGAGCCAGCCCCAAACTACCAAGGCCTCAACCCAGGGATCAGTTCGGTACAATCCCTGACGAAAACATTCTCCGTGAACATTACAGACTCGTCGATTCGCCAAATCCCGACAGGCATGTTAAATAGTGTGGCCGGGATATGGACTTATGACCTATCGTTGGCTGAGTCTAACCGAAAAAGTGATGCATAACAGTCGAGAATGTTAAATATTTGTCAACTCGCGACCCGGGAAGAATGATGATGACAGACAACAAGATCCTGCTTGGCGGCAATGGCACTCAGCAGATCCTGCTGAATGCAGGTATGGCGAATCGACACGGCCTTATCACGGGAGCCACCGGCACCGGCAAGACAGTCACCCTGCAGGTACTGGCGGAGTCCTTTTCACGCCTGGGTGTGCCGGTATTTACCGCTGACGTCAAGGGTGATCTGTCGGGCCTCGCGGGTAGCGGCAAAACACACCCCAAAATCACGGAGAGATTGGAATATATCAAAATCGAGGGTCATCAATTCGAGCCCTGCCCGGTACTCTTCTGGGACGTCTACGGGAAACAGGGACACTCAGTGCGCACCACGGTTTCCGAGATGGGACCGACCCTGCTGGCGAACCTGCTGGAGTTGAATGAGACCCAGGAGGGTGTGTTGCAGATCGCTTTCAGCCTGGCAGACGACGAGGGGTTGTTGCTGCTTGACCTGAAAGATCTGAGATCGATGCTGAATTGGGTTGCGGACAACAGCAAGACACTTGAACGGGAATACGGCCGTGTCTCCAAGCAGAGTGTTACTGCCATTCTGCGCAGGTTACTGGTACTGGAAGAGGCCGGCGGCGAGGTCTTTTTCGGCGAACCCGCGATTCAGATTGAGCACCTTATGCAGACTGATTTTTCGGGCAGGGGCGTGGTCAGCATTCTCGATGCCACCACCCTGTACCACTCACCGCGCATCTATGCCACCTTCCTGTTATGGCTTCTCTCCGAACTGATGGAGGAGCTGCCGGAAAGGGGTGACGCCGATCTGCCTAAGTTGGTCTTCTTTTTCGATGAAGCGCATCTGCTGTTCAGCAGTGCGCCCAAGGCACTGCTGGAAAAAATCACCCAGGTTGTCAGGCTGATACGATCCAAAGGTGTGGGGGTATTCTTTATAACCCAATACCCCAACGACGTGCCGGATGAGGTGATAGGTCAATTGGGTAATCGCATACAGCACGCCTTGCGGGCCTTTACCCCACGGGACAAAAAGGCCGTCAAGGCTGCCGCTGAAACCTTCCGTGAAAACCCGGCCTTCGACACCGTGGAAGTGATCAGCAATCTGGGGGTAGGCGAAGCCCTGATCTCCACCCTGGACAAAAAAGGCGTACCCAGTGTCGTGGAACGGACACTGATGTCCCCTCCCCGCTCTCAATTCGGACCGATCGATCAGACTGAGCGTGAAAAGATCATCAAGCGTTCGCCCTTCAGCACCACCTATAGTGCGGAGATCGACAGGGAATCAGCCTATGAGATGTTGAAGAAACGAGAACAGGAGTTGATCAAGCGACGGGAAGAGCAGACGAAGAGAGAAGCCGAAGAGAAGGCTCGGAAAAAGGCCGGCAGAAGTAGCGGTGGTTCCCGGCGGCAGAGCGTCGGCGAGGCCTTCGCCAAGTCGGTGGCGCGCGCCATTGGATCGAAGTTGGGACGACAGATCGTTCGTGGCATCCTGGGATCAATCATCGGTGGCCGCGGCTGAGCATCACCATCACTATTAATGATCTAGCGAAAAATGTAGGGTGCGGCTTGCCGCACCACTAATCCTCCAGATATACCAGTGCCACGCTGATGCAGGGTTATGGTGCGGCAAGCCGCACCCATCGCTGGTAGTGGCACACGCTGAATTGTGACAATTTTTCTGAAAGGCTGACAACACTGCCGCTTTCACCCATAATGTCGCCCCCGATATTCACTGCGGTTTGATCGAGTCAGGCCGGAACACGATAGTAACAATGGAGTCGATTCTCTGATGAGACCATCCGCACGCCAAGCTGACGAACTGCGACCGATCACCATTGCGCGTCAATATACAAAGCATGCCGAGGGATCGGTCTTGGTCAGCTTCGGTGACACCCAGGTAATCTGCACCGCCAGCGTCGAAGAACAGATACCGCGGTTTCTCAAGGGTGCTGGCCAAGGCTGGATTACCGCTGAATACGGCATGCTGCCCCGCTCAACCACCGATCGCATGGGACGAGAGGCGGCCCGCGGAAAGCAGGGGGGACGCACCCTGGAGATACAGCGTCTGATCGGCCGCTCGCTGCGTGCCGCAGTGGACCTCAAACGATTGGGCGAAAGAACCATTACCCTTGATTGTGATGTAATCCAGGCCGATGGCGGGACCCGAACCGCGTCCATTACCGGTGCTTGTGTCGCGCTGGTCGATGCCATCAATCACACACGCAGTCTCGGACTGCTGGATGATGATCCGATGCTGAACATGGTCGCCTCCGTTTCAGTAGGTGTCTACAATGGCGAACCGGTGCTCGACCTTGACTATGCCGAGGACTCGAATGCCGAGACTGATATGAATGTGGTGATGAATGACCAGGGTGGTTTCATCGAGGTCCAAGGCACAGCTGAGGGTGCGGCCTACAGCCGTGATGAGTTGAATGCCATGCTGGACCTGGCCCAGCAAGGCATAGCGCAGATAATCCAGATTCAGAAACAGGTTCTCAACGACTGAACAGGATCAGAATACAAGCTTACGGAAACCAATGTTTAAAAAGGGATAGCCGTATTTTAAGGATATTACTCCAACTATGGGAACAGGTAGACAGGAATGAGTGGACAACACACAGGCGAAAAAATTGTTCTGGCCAGCAACAATGCAGGCAAGGTTCGCGAAATCAACCAACTGCTTGCCAGTGAGCAGATCACGGTCGTCGCACAAAAGGAGTTTAATATTCCGGATGCGATCGAAGATGGACTCAGCTTTGTTGAGAACGCCATCAAAAAGGCACGTCATGCGGCAAGCCTGAGCGGGTTGCCTGCAATAGCCGATGACTCGGGTATCGAAGTGGATGCCCTGAATGGCGCCCCCGGCATCTATTCCGCCCGTTTCGCCGGCCCCGACTCGACAGACGAGGCAAATCTGCAGAAGCTGCTTGATCATCTCAAAGAGATACCCGAGGCGCAGCGCAGCGCCAGATTCCAATGCCTGCTGGTCTATATGCGACACGCCGAGGATCCGACGCCGATCATCTGCCAGGGCACATGGGAAGGGCGTATACTGCACCAACCGCGGGGAGAAAACGGATTTGGTTATGATCCGATCTTTTATGTCCCCAGCCATGACTGCAGTTCTGCAGAACTCGAACCGGAAGTGAAAAACAGCCTGAGCCACCGGGGACAGGCGCTTAAAAAACTGCTGCACGCATTGAGCGGCTAACCGCTGCGGCGCATATACGCTGCCGATTGTTTGAAAATTTTTGTGTCTTTTCCTGGCTTTTCCTGTTGGGAAGTGCCCCACTATCCTATGCTACAGGCTGGTCTGCCGCCTCTGCGGGAAAACGCGGACCAGGATTTCGCAGCGTGCGAAAAAATAAAGAATTCTGCGATCGCTACAACCCAACAAAGAGGACGTGATATAGCATCTTGAGGTTGCCTAAGCTTGAATTGTCGGCACATCGATCTGTCCAGCTTGCATCAGATTATTGACCACCGTACCGACAGGTTGCCGAATCACAGATCACATAATAAACCCCATAAAGGAGATATCACATGTCAGTCGCAAAAGTTACTGAAATCATCGCTTCATCCAATAAGGGTTTTGATGATGCCGTTACCAAAGGCATCAAACGAGCCAACAAGACACTGAAAAACATCAAAGGGGCCTGGGTCAAGGATCAACAGGTATCCGTCAGTAACGGCAAGGTCACTGAGTACCGTGTCACATTGAAGGTCACTTTCGTATTGAAAGACTGACCCGCTATCCGGTCGGAATTCCAGGGAGGAATTCACCGAAATGAATTTAGTCAACATACGATAGGAGAGTAGACAATGGGGCTGTTTGATTTCGCCGCAAATTTGGGGAAAAAACTGTTTGGCAAGGATGACGATCCTGCTGAAAAGATAAAGCAGCAGATCGAAGCGGACAACCCGGGCATCAAGGACCTGGATGTCAGTTTTGATGATGGCAAGGTGGTATTGTCAGGCAACGCTGATAGTGCCGAGGCCCTGGAAAAGACGGTCCTGATCGCTGGCAATGTTCAGGGTGTCAGTGAAGTCACCGCCGATGCTGTCACCGCACCACAACAACAGGCCAAGGTAGAGTACTATACGATTGAGAGCGGCGATACGCTTTCAGCAATCGCCAAACGCTTTCTTGGCAAGGCGTCCGATTACCCGAAAATCTTCGAAGCAAATCGCGAGGTCATCAAAGATCCCAACCTGATCTACCCCGGCCAGAAGATCCGTATACCGCTGGATTGATTCAAGGCGTCGATCAAGCGGTATCAACTAATTGGTTGAATCCCCGGCCTGCCGGGGATCGCCGATTCAGACCAACACCCCTGATCCCAATCTTTTTTGGGCCCGTTCACACGCATCCCAATCGGCCCTAGCCATAAACAATAGCCGGCAGCCAGGTTGCCAGTTGCGGCCAGTAGGCCAACAGACCCAGCATAACCAACTGAATCACTATGAACGGCGCCACGCCGCGGTAGATGGCGCCTGTGGTCACCTCCCTCGGGGCGACACCACGAAGATAGAAGAGTGCGAAGCCGAATGGCGGGGTCAGAAATGAGGTTTGCAGATTCAAGGCGATCATCACACCCAACCAGACCGGATCGAGCCCCATGGAGAGGAGGATCGGACCGACGATCGGTACCACAACGAAGGTGATTTCGATGAAGTCGAGGATGAAACCGAGCAGGAACATCACCAGCATGACGACCACCATGGCACCGATAACACCGCCCGGCAGATCGGTCAGCAGTTCAGTCACCAGTTCATCACCGCCGAATCCACGAAAAACCAGAGAAAAGAGAGAGGCGCCGATGAAAATCATGAACACCATGCTGGTGACCTTGGTGGTGCCGCTCATCACATCCTTCAGGGTCTTCAGAGTAAACTGGCGCTGGCCGATCGCCAGTAATATGGCCCCTATGGCACCGACGGAAGCCGCCTCGGTGGGTGTGGCCAGGCCGCCGAGTATGGAACCGAGCACAGCGACGATCAGTAGCAGGGGCGGCATCAGCACCTTGACCACCCGCATCAGGAGTTGCTGCTCCTGTTCCCGCTCAGCGCGGGGAATGGCGGGCACCGAATCCGGTTTGACGAAGGCGACGATGACCAGGTAGATAAGGTAGAGCATCACCAACAGCAGGCCCGGGATCATCGCACCAACGAACAGATCGCCAACCGAGACCGTATCCGGGGAAAAGATCCCCATGTTCAGCTGTGCCTGCTGGTAAGCGGCGGAGAGCACATCGCCCAGCAAGACCAAAATAATGGAAGGCGGAATGATCTGGCCGAGGGTACCGGCGGCACAGATAACGCCACTTGAAATCGCCGGATGGTAGTTGCGTCTCAGCATGGTCGGCAGCGACAGTAAACCCATCGTAACCACCGTAGCACCGACGATGCCGGTACTTGCCGCCAGCAACATGCCAACCAGGGTTACCGATATGCCGAGCCCACCCCGCAGCGGACCGAACAGGGCGGCCATGGTATCGAGCAGATTTTCCGCCACCCGGGAACGCTCGAGCATGACCCCCATGAAAACGAACAGCGGCACCGCGATTAATGTTTCGTTGGTCATGATGCCGTACAGGCGATTGGGCAGGGCCTGCAGGAAGGCATCGTCGAAATAGCCGTTCAGGCTGCCGAACCAGGCGAATGCCAATGCGGTGCCACCGAGGGAAAAGGCAACCGGATAGCCCAGCAGCAACACCAGACAGACCACCAGAAACAGTATCAACGGCAGATACTCAGCCATCGCTTCCCGTCTCCACCTCGTCAACCCGCCCCATCAGGCGTGAAAGACTGCGGATGACCGTACTGATTCCTTGAATCAGCAACAAACCCGCCATCATCAGAATCAGGCTCTTGAATAGATAGACCCCATCCAGCCCCCCGGCCTCTCTGGAACCCTCCCGTAGCGACCAGGACTGAACCACATAGTCCCAACTGATCAGAAAGATAAACAGACACACCGGCATCAATAGCAAGAGGCTGCCGAGCATATCGACCCATGCCTGTCTCTGCGGTGAGAAACGCTGGAAGAAGATATCGACCCGGACATGACCTTCATGTTTCAGGGTATAGGCGGCACCTACCAGAAACAGCGCCCCATGCATGAACGTGACCGATTCCTGCAGCCAGATCCAGCCCAGGTCGAAGACGTAACGCAACACCACAACGGCAAAGGTGACCAACACCATGAACAGGCTCAGCCAGGATACGGCCCGTCCCAGCCATTCATTGATGAGTTCGAAGAGCGAGGCAATCCGTTCGAGTAGCGATATAACGCCTTTCATGAAGTGTTTCGAACCGTTACCAGCGCATCAATATCCATTGCGGTACAGAAATGTTGGTGGGGTCGGTGGAACGGGAATCGAACTCGCCGTCACCATCCCGATCGACCATATAGTAGGGTGGGCCGGCGTCAGGCTGGACCTTTACCATATAGAGCTGGCCATTGATCCGGTACTCATAGATAGTCCCCTCCTCCCGCTTGATAATCGTCACTTCGGGTTCGATCACCTCACCGTCGACGACCAGTTCCGGCAGGGGCACCTCTGGAGGTTCAGGTACGCCCTGCTCCTCCGCTGCTGTTAATCCAGCGGAACTCAGCACCAGACTGAGCATCGCTGGAATGATCGCATAACTATGATTAGACATCTTCTCCCTCCTGGGAGGTGCATCAACTTCTAGCCGGCTATTCCCGGTAACACCGGAGACCCTCTATGCAGAGTCTATCAGCCACCGAGGTTAGAGTTCGAGCAGAATCTCCTGCTCCGCGGGCGAGGGTTCAAAACGGCGTGTCTCGTAATGGGCGAAAATCGCATCCACCACCTCTTTAGGTTGATTGCAGACCTGCACCAGATCGAGATCCTCGGGGCTGATGGTGCCCGCCGTACACAGGGTATCGCGGAACCAATCGAGCAATCCCTGCCAGAACGCCCCGTCAACCAGGATGATCGGAATCTTACGGGTCTTGCCGGTCTGAACCAGCGTCAGTATCTCCGCCATCTCATCCAGTGTGCCGAAACCGCCCGGGAGTACTACATAGGCCGATGCATGTTTCACAAACATCACCTTGCGGGCGAAAAAATGGCGGAAGTTGAGAGCAATATCCTGATAGGGGTTTCCGGCCTGCTCCATGGGGAGTTGGATATTCAGGCCGATGCTGGTGGATTTCCCCTCGAACGCCCCCTTATTCGCCGCTTCCATGATCCCGGGGCCGCCACCACTGACCACAGAGAATCCACTGTCGGACAACAGCCGTGCGATCTCTTCCGCCAGGGCATAATGGTGATGATCACGCGGGGTGCGTGCGGAGCCGAAAAAACTGACCGAAGGACTGATCTGAGCCAGCTGCTCAAAGCCTTCGACGAACTCCGCCATAATCTGGAATACCCGCCAGGACTCTCGGGTCAGCTGACGTTCATTGCCTCCCCTGGGGGTGCGGCGCCGGTCTCTTGTCATCGCCATCAGGTGTTCACTCGTTCTCGTTTTATACAGCGACATGAAATGCGCATCATAGCAAGCAAGCCACCCTGTTGAAATGGACCCCGTCACTGCGTAACCTTCCGTCTTCCGATATCAATCCCTCTAACCTGGACTACCTACAAGACTGCAACCCATGTCCGATCTCAATCCGCGTCAACAAGCGGCGGTCAACTATATCGATGGCCCACTGTTGGTGCTCGCCGGAGCGGGCAGCGGCAAGACACGGGTGATCACCGCCAAGATCGCCCATCTGATAAAACGTTGCGCAATCGATCCGAGATCTATCACGGCGGTCACGTTCACGAACAAGGCAGCAAGGGAGATGAAGCAGCGCGTGGCTGGCATGATAGGCCTCGAAAACGGCGCCGGCCCGGCCATCTCCACCTTTCACACCCTGGGCCTCAATATCATACGGCGGGAGTTGAAGCGACTGGATTACAAGGCCGGCTTCTCCATCTTCGACCAACAGGACAGCGACACCCTGCTCAAAGAACTGTTGCGTAAAGGGAACCTGGGAGATGAGTCTGAACTCAATACAATCCAGTGGGCCATATCGAGCTGGAAAAACGATCTGATAACCCCGGAACAGGCCTTGAGCGGCGCAGAGGACGATTTACAGGCCGGGAAGGCGCATCTCTATGCCGCCTATCAGCGAAACCTGAAGGCCTTCAATGCCGTCGATTTCGATGACCTGATCCTGCTGCCCGTGAGCCTATTTCGACAACATCCGGATGCCCTCGAAACCTGGCAGAACCGGATCCGTTATCTGTTGGTCGACGAGTATCAGGACACCAACCAGGCCCAGTATGAACTGGTCAGGCTACTGGTCGGTGTGCGTGCCGCGTTCACCGTTGTCGGTGACGATGACCAGTCTATCTATGCCTGGCGTGGCGCCCGCCCTGAAAACATGGCAAAGCTGCAGTCCGATTTCAGGCAATTGAAATTGATAAAACTTGAGCAGAACTACCGCTCCAGCGGACGTATCCTGCGTTCGGCAAACCACCTGATCAGCAACAATCCACATCTGTTCGACAAGCGGCTCTGGAGCGATCTCGGCCCGGGCCCGGAATTACGTGTGCTCGAATGCCGCAACGATGCGCATGAGGCTGAGAAGGTAGTCTCGGAGATCATCCATCTGAAATTCACGGCAAAGGCCGCCAACAACGATTTCGCGATCCTCTATCGCGGCAATCATCAGGCGAGGCAGTTCGAACAGGCGCTGCGCAGTCATAATCTTCCCTATTTTCTCAGCGGCGGCACCTCGTTCTTCGCACGTACCGAGGTGAAGGATGTCATGGCCTACCTCAGACTGCTGGCAAATCCCGACGACGACAGCGCTTTTCTGCGGATCATCAACACGCCACGTCGGGAGATAGGTCCCAACACTCTTGAAAAACTCAGCGCCTATGCCCGCCAAAGGGAAACAGGCCTGCTACCGGCCTGCCGCGAGTTGGGACTGCAGAGGGTGTTGAATCAGCGCACTTATGATCGCTTACAACAATTTAACCGGCTGATAGAGGCCCGCGCGAGGGAGGCCGAGAACAACCCGGTGGAGGCAGTCCGCGGCCTGGTGCGGGAGATCGATTACGAAGATTGGATCAGGGCCAACGCCAGCAGCGACAGCGTGGCGGACAGGCGCATGGAAAACGTCCACGATCTGTTGGAGTGGATCAAGGCCCTCTACAACGGCGATCTGCAGGAGAAAAGCCTGGAGGAGATGGTCAATCATCTGACCCTGATGGACCTGCTGGAGCGGCAGAATGAGGAGGAGCAGCAGGACCAGGTCCACCTGATGACCCTGCATGCCGCCAAGGGACTTGAGTTTCCCCACGTCTTCCTGGTCGGTATGGAAGAGGAGCTGCTGCCTCATCGCAGCAGTATCGAGGAAGATAACATCGAGGAGGAGCGCCGCCTGGCCTATGTGGGCATCACACGCGCACGACGCAGCCTGACCCTCACTTATGCCGCCAAACGCAAGCGTTTCGGCGAGATGGTCCCCTGCGAGCCGAGCCGCTTCCTGCAGGAACTACCCGAAGAGGACCTCAGCTGGGAGGGTCGCAACAGCCAGCTCAGCCAGGAGGAGAAGCAGCAACGGGGATCGGCCCACCTGGCGAATCTGAAATCCCTGCTCTCATAACCGACTGTATGAGGCCATTTTTTGATAAGCGCCCGCGAATAAACGCAAATGATATTATATTGCCACGCAGCCGCGTAGGGTGCGGCTTGCCGCACCATCACACAATTCTCACGATGGCACAGGCATATTTAGACGGTTGAAGGTGCGGCGAGCCGCACCCTACATGTAAAGAACATTCACGCTCATTACATTGTTCCCAGGCTCCTGTGTGGGAATGCATACCCCTGATTGAACGGCAGAACAAGATAGGGATTCCCACGGAGGACCGTGGGAACCAGAATAGCTGCCTTAGTGGGTGAGCACCCAGCTGACGATGGTGCGGATATTGTCATCGGAGATGTGGGCATTGGGTGGCATCGGCACCTGGCCCCAGGTTCCCACACCACCGCTTTTCACCTTATCCACCAGCATATCCAAGGCACCAGCATCACCTTTGTACTTGGCGGCAACCTCTGTGTAGGCGGGACCGACCACTTTGGTTGCGACCTGGTGACAGGCCATACAGCCGGACTGGGTGGCCAGGGCCAGCGCATCGCCACCTGCGGCGGGCGCGGCTTCTGCGGCGGACGCGGCTTCTGCGGCTTCAGCGGCGGGGGCCTCGGTTGCCGGGGCCTCTGCCGCAGGCGCTTCAGCGGCAGCGGACTGGGTTGCCGGCGCGGCAGCGGGTTTGGCCTCGCCCGCCACGCTCACCTTACCGATAGGGGCAATTCTTTCGAGCACATCCGCCCGCTCCTCGGCCATCAGTTGACTGGTTAGTCCCGCCAGGGCGATGAGGACAGACAGGGATACGGCTTTAATCTTCACGGGCTCTTCCTCCGTTGTTACTCTTGAGGCCAGTGGCCTGGGCTGTTCGCAAAACCCGACAATTATACCCACAGGCGGCAAAAAGTTCGAACCGACTCTATCCCGAGCTGTAATCTTTCTGATTTGGGGAGGTCGATTATGGGTTGGACGCCGCCGGCGCCTGTCGTTACACTACGCTTCCTATTCAGCGCCCGTAGCTCAGCTGGATAGAGTACCGCCCTCCGAAGGCGGGGGTCACAGGTTCAAATCCTGTCGGGCGCGCCATTTCCATCAAGGGACGGATATCCCCCGACAGCCGGCAAATCAGCGGAATCGGGCAAAAACCGCATTCAGTGTTACCTGTTCAGGATTATCCGAAAGTACCCATATTGGAGGCGGATTTGTTTAATAAGGGTGTATTTCTTGATGTGGGCTCGGTCGATCCTGGAGACATCGTCTGGTCGCCACTCAAAGCCATGACCCGCCATTGGGGCTGGCATCGGGCTACTTCACCCCAACAGACAATGGAACGGATCATCGATGCAGAGCTGGTGATCAGTAACAAGGTGGTGCTCGATCGCTCCCATTTAGCCGCCTGCCGAAATCTAAAGCTGATCTGTATCGCAGCCACCGGCAGCAACAATGTTGACCTTGAAGCGGCCGCCGAGCACGGCATCGTTGTAACAAACGTTACCGGCTATGCCACGCCCTCGGTGGTGCAACACGTATTTTCACTGATCCTCTCTCTCACGACTCAACAACAGTACTATCAGAGAGCTGTTGCAAGAGGCGACTGGCAGCGATCAAGCCATTTCTGTCTCCTTGACTACCCCATCCGGGAGTTGTCGGGTAAATGCATGGGTATCCTGGGCTACGGTGAACTGGGCCGAGGTGTGGACCGCCTGGCCAAGGCCTTCGGTATGAACGTGGTGGTGGCTCAACGACCTGGCAGCGAACCGGATCCCGACCGTATACCCTTGGATGAGCTTTTGCCCCAGGTGGATGTGCTTACACTGCATGTCCCCTTGGCACCGAACACCCGCAACCTAATCGGCGCCCGCGAACTGGCCTTGATGCAGCCTCATGCCCTGTTGATCAATACCGCCCGCGGTGGCATTTTGGATGAAGCAGCACTGGCGGAAGCATTGGTTAACGGCAAGCTTGGCGGAGCCGGAATAGACGTGCTTGTCGCGGAACCGCCGGTAGACGGTAATCCGTTGCTCAACCCTGAGATCCCCAATCTGATTGTCACGCCCCATATCGCTTGGGCCAGCCATGAATCAAGGCAGCGGCTGGTCGATGACGTGGCCGCAAATATCCAGGCCTTCCTGGCTGGTGAAATCCGCAATCGCGTCGTATAACACCGTCATTCTGAACCTGCACGGAGACCCGTCAGGTCAATATTATTATTTAGGATATCACCGTGCATAACCTGCACAGCCCGGGATCCGCATACATTCAGCCTTCGCTGCATCCTCTTGCATTGCGATGTTGTCAATATGCTTATACTTGGTGCAGATAAGCGGTTTTTCCTATCTAAACTTGGTATATACAACATTAGGGCCTGTTAACACTAATCCAATACGCCCTGCTGGGGCTGTTTTCGTGCCCAGCAAGGCAGAATGAGCGTAGTGTAGTTATTCTACATGAGCGAATGATAACGCCGCTGGGGGCGAAAACAGCCCCAGCCCTTCGGGTTGTGCCTGAAAAAGCGCCACTCGGCGTTGCTCGTCGCTCATTTGGAATCACCAAACCTCTCTCCTCGCGCCCCGAAGGAAGTGCCCTTGGGGTGCGCCTTGATTGGCGCTTTTTCAGGCACAACAGGGTGCATTGGATTAGTGTTAACAGGCCCTAGAATAAAAAGAACTGTTCCCCTACTTTGGTGAGAATGTGTGAACCTTCGATTCAGACTCAATCTTATCGTAACACTGGTACTGTTGATCATTCTTGTTATCAGTGCCATACAGGCGGTCAATAACGCACGGGAAAACGTCCGTGCCGAATTGGCGTCAGCGATGGTGTTTGCCGCGCATATGCTGGCGGCGGAGCTACGCCATGTTTATCAGACCGAGGAGCCCAGACAGCAACAGCCTGCTCCATTCAAGTTGGATCGGTTGGTAAATGTTCGTCATCTTCAGATCGCTTTTTACGACCTTCAGAACAACCTGATCGAAAGTAACAACATAACACCCCCGGAAAACAGCGACGCCACTCCTGACTGGTTCAAACAACTGATGCAGACAGCGTTACGGGATATAACCAAGAAACGACTGCCCGTCTATGTCAATACGACCAAACAGGGGGAGCTTGTCATCAGTCCGGAGCCGAACAGCGAAATTGCGGAGGCGTGGGAAGAAACCAAAATGTTGCTGACGATGATTTCTCTGGTATTCCTGGCTGTAAACATAATGGTCTACATTGTTGTATCACACGCCCTGAGACCGATTTCACATATCACGAAGGCTTTGTCCGACATTGAGTCGGGGCAGCTTGGAACGCGTCTCCCCATCTTCAAGCTTCCTGAAATGGCGGCTATCAGCCACAAGTTCAATACGATGGCCTCGACATTGCAAAGCAGCATCCGGGATAACCATCGCCTGACCCAGCAGATCATTTCCCTGCAAGAGGCAGAGCGAAAAAGTCTTGCGCAAGAGCTACACGATGAGATAGGTCAGCATTTGACGGCGATACATGTCGACGCATCTGTGATACAGCGATCCAAGGATCTATCATCCAGTATAAAAAGCGCCCAGGCAATCGATGAGGTTGCGTGCCAAATGATTGTGATTCTGAGAAGTATGCTAAAGCGCCTGAGACCCGGTGGTCTTGATGATTTAAGCTTCATTGAAGCGCTGCAAGAGCTCATTAAATCCTGGCAAGAGCGGCATTCACAGACAGATCTCACATACCGTATACAGGGGCAGTTCTCCGCACTTGACGAGAACGTTCAGTTGACCCTGTACCGCATTCTGCAGGAATGCCTGACAAATATCAGTCGTCACTCAAAGGCCGCTGGTATCAGGATTGAATTGGAGGAATGCACGGCAACTTATGAACTTGAGGTCGCAGATAACGGAGAGGGTTTCGACATGTCGGAGCAGAGACAAGGTTTCGGCCTGTCAGGGATGCAGCAACGGGTCAACAGTGTGAATGGTGAGATCGATATCATTAGCAGACCTGGAGAGGGTGTGATCATCCGGGTAAGCATCCCTAAGCAGGGAGAAGTCATGTGAGTCAGAGCATCAGCGTCCTGCTGGCGGACGATCACGTCGTAGTCAGATCCGGGCTGACCAGACTACTGGAACAAAACAGCGACATGATCGTGATAGGTAAAGCTGAGAATGGTGAGCAAGCCTACCGGTTATACAGTGAATCCATGCCTGATGTATTGGTTATGGATGTGTCGATGCCCGGCATGGGAGGGCTCGAGGCTTTGAGACGAATTATAGGACGTTGGCCCGACGCGAAGATTGTCATGTACAGCATGCATGAAAACACCAGCTACGCAATCCAGTCGATGGCAGCCGGCGCCATGGGATATGTCGCAAAATCAGGGCCTACAAACGATCTGATAAATGCCGTGCGGCAAGCGAGTATTGGGGAAAGTTTTTTGAGTACTGATATGGCTCAGAAAGTAGCCCTGCATAGTGAGTCCAGTGATGATGATCCCACGCGAAGACTGACAACAAGGGAGTTTGAAGTGTTCCGTCTGTTGGCAAAAGGCAAGACTGTTGAGGACATAGCCAGTCACCTGGATATTGGGCACAAGACCGTCGCCAATTATCAAACGAGCATTAAACAAAAGCTCGCTATTAACTCCCCTGTCGAGCTCGTTCGACTCGCAATTAGATATGGAGTCATACCGAAAGCGTAGATATCACTCCCAAATTATGCAGCTTTAATCAGGGCCGGTTATCAGGCCCTGGGGCATTAACGCCGAAAACCGGTTTCCATTGTAAAGAAATCCGGATTCAATGCACTCAGGGGTTCCCGCAGTTTTTCGATCTCGGAGGCAGGCGCATGAATCTCCAGCCGAGTAATATCAGCGATCTTCAGGGCCTGATCCAGCAGTGCGCTCACGTTATCGAGATGCGCAAGTATCCCCTCCGCATCGATATAGCCTTCGCGGCAGTGTGCCTGCATGCCATTGAAACTGAAACCGTAGTGCATGCATCTGGGTTCTGTCCTGGTTTTCTCCACAAACTGCTCACCAAGATCACGAAACTCATCGAGCTTTCCTTCGTGGATTTTGAAGTACGGGACCAAGGTACAGCAGGGATCGTTCAGTGCCATGGTTGTTCTCCTAAGATGGTTGTCGTCTGCTTATGCCTGTTAACAGGCCCTAATTATCCGCAATACCTCATCAATTCGGTGCGGCAAGCCGCACCCTACGTGGCTTATCCTTCGAAATCGTAACGCAGAGTCAAGCCGGCATAGACATCCCGGTCAGGCGCCGGTTCGAAATAGCGACCGCCAAAAGCGTTGATGCGCACATTGCCGTTGTATTGCTTATCGAACATATTATTCACACCGACGAAGGGTGAAATTTCCCAGGGTCCGATAAATTTGCTATAGCCGAGACGCAGATCGGCCACGGTATAGGAATCATTGGTGACGGTATTTGCATTGTTAGCGTAGATCTCATCCACATAGAGGGCGGTGAACTGGCTGTATATACCGTTGGGATGGGTATAGGTGAAATCGGCGCTGAGTAGATTTTCGGGGACACCGGGGATTACGTTGCCGCTGAAATCGTTGCCGTTGTCATCGATGAACTCATCAAACTCAAAGTCAGAATAGGTATAGGCCAGGGTGGCGATCAGATATTCCACCGGCTCGAACACCAACTGAGCCTCCAATCCGTTGCGTCTCGATTCACCTGCATTCTCATAGAATTCGGTATCATCAATTTCAAAAGGAACCAACTCGTCTGTGACATCCATCGTGAACAGAGCCAGGTCATAACGGACCTTGTTCCCCAACACGCCCTTGACGCCGATTTCGTAACTGGTGGCAACCTGTGGATCGAGCTCCTGGTTGAAGCCGGCACCGTCGGGATCACGCAGCTCGACGGCCGTGGGCGATTCGAAGGAGCGGGAAATATTGGCGTACAGATTAAGTCCGGGCCTGGGTGTGAAGCGCACTCCCAGGGTCGGGCTGAACTTACGGAAGCTGCGATCGCCGGAGTCGTCGCCATTACTGAGAAAGTTGTCATCCACATCGAAGTCAAGACGGTCGTAACGCCCACCCAACGTGAGTTCCATCTGTTCGCTGATGCTGTATTCGTTCTGTATGTAGAAGCCGATACTGTCGACCTGTTCGTCCTGATCCTGAATCTTCGTGCCCAGGCTGTCGCCTGCGAGCAGAAATCGCTTGCGCTCATCCTCCTGACGGTCCAGATCGATTCCCAGCGTGAGCCGATTGGCGTGTCCCGAGAAGGGAGCGGTATGGGTATACTGTACTCCACCGCCAAACGCAAAACGATCCAACAGAATGCCATGACCGGTCGCCCCGATAGGCAGACGGTTGGCAAGGTCGCGGGAGACGTAGTAGTTGCGCACGCGCAGCTCACCACGCTCACCCAGCGGCCTGTCGTAGACAAAACCGAGTCTGGTCTGCTCCAGCTTCTCGCCGGAATCGAGGCTGAGGTTGCGGGTCCATGCCTGGGTCGGATCCTCGTCGACCAGGGCCTCCGTCAGGCCGCCGGGATCGTCGGCCTGGGGTGAGTCGGTGTAGTTGAGCACGGTGGTGAGGCGGCCACCGCCGGTGAAATCGAAGCCGAACTTGCTGTTGAGGGCGCTGAGCTCGGTGGCGCTGTGTTCCCGATAGCCGTCATAACTCAGATCAGAGATATTGAGCAGATAGTCGAAGCGTTCATGCTTGCCGCCAAACTTGAGTTGGTGTTTCTGAAATCCATCTTCGCCAACGGTTGGGCGAAAGGAGATGAAGGGGGTTTCGGGCGGCTCCTCGGACTCGATCAGCAACGCACCTCCCGAGGCGTTGCCATAGAGGGCGGAGACGGGTCCGCGGATCACCTGCATGTTACCGATTGAACCGCTATCGATACTGTCCACGTTGGCCTGACCGTCCGGCAGGGTTTCGGGGATACCGTCCACCAATACCTTGATGCCGCGGATACCGAATGCGGAGCGGGCACCGAAGCCGCGGATGGAGACACGCAGATCCTGGGCGAAATTGTAGCGGTTCTGCATGAAGATACCCGGCACCTTGGCAAGAGACTCGTCCAGACCCAGCTGCGGCTCGGCAAACTGGATCTCCTCCTGCTGCACAATGCCGACAGCTGCCGGCACAGTCTCCAGTGATTTTTCGACCCGCGTAGCGGTGACCGAGATGTCGTCCAGGGCGGTCGCCCTGCCGGCTTCATCGGCAATGACGACGCTGAATCGGGAGGCAATGAGTATCAATACGGCCGGTACTAGGGTTTGACGAACATCAGGCATCGTGATTGACTCCGATAGAATGGACGGTTTGTATATCCTTATAAATAATCCAGTTGTCTTAGAGCTGCCAAGGGATATTTTCCCGACAACTACCGGCCGGGGGTTCCCATGACCCTGACACATCGACTGATACTGCTGGTGATCGCAATCGTCATGAGCATGCTCGCCAGTGGCGCCTACTATGCGATTGACGCCACGCGCGACAATATCTCAGACGAGATCAAGTCGAGTGCCCGCCTGACCATGCAACTGCTGACCGCAGCCCTGATCAGCGGCACCGCCGAGAACCAACCGGCGGAGCAGCAGATCCTGATCAGCCATCTTCAGCGACTGAACGATATCCGCCACCTCAACATCGCAGTGGTACGTGGAGACGGCACGATCATCTATCCCTTCAGCGAACGCCAACAGGCACGCCAACTGAGTGTGCCCGGATGGTACATCGATCTGGTGAAACCGCCGCCGGCGGAGTATCGCAAGCGAATCGCCAGCCCGCTGATCGGTACCAGCGAGATCGTTATCCTGGCCGATCCCACCGATGAGATCCAAGATGCATGGCGGGAAGCACGCTCGATCGTGCTGCTCATCGTCTCCTTCACCTTCCTCTGCATCATTCTGATGGCCATCATCATCCGCCGCTCGCTGCAGCCGGTAAACGAGATCAGCACCGGCCTTGGAATCATTCAGTCGGGGGACTATGCCGCCCGTCTGCCCCATTTCAACCTGCCCGAACTCAATCGCCTGTCTCAGCAATTCAACCACATGGCGCAGGTGCTGGATGAACAGCAGAGGGAAAACCGGCAGCTGAACAAGCGGCTGCTGTCGGTACAGGAGTCGGAGCGTCGCCACCTGTCCCGGGAACTGCACGACGAACTGGGACAATCCATCAGCGCCATCAAGGCGATGGCGGTGACCCTCAAGCTGCAAACCGACGGAGAACCGGAGAGTGCCGATGCCATCATCGGTGTCTGTAACCATATGTATGGCGTGGTACGGGACATGATGAACCGCCTGCGGCCGGTAGCCCTGGAGGAGCTGGGGATGGTAACGGCAATCGAGCGGTTGGTGGACGGCTGGAACGACCGCCAAGAGGAGTGTTTCTGCGCCCTCACAATCAACAGCAACTTCGATGGGGTAGACGAGGATACGGCGATCACACTCTATCGCATCGTGCAGGAGGCACTGACCAATGTGGCCAAGCATGCCGCCGCGGAAAAGGCCGAGATCCGACTCGAACGGGATGCAAACGGTTTGATTGCATTGTCTATACGGGACGATGGTGATGGCTTCGACCAAAGCAGCAGACATAAGGGCATGGGATTGCTGGGTATGCGTGAGCGGGTCGAGGCGTTGAATGGGAAAATCTCCCTTGCCAGTGAGCCTGATCAGGGTGTATCAATTGATATCCATCTACCCTTCACCCAGAAGACCGACTGACAGAGGCAATTGCAGATGAATCCAATCCGGGTACTGTTGGTCGACGACCATGCGGTGGTACGGGCAGGCTACCGCACCCTGCTCGACGGCATACCTGACATCAAGGTCGTCGCCGAAGCGGAGCGGGGTGAAGAAGCCTGTCAGCGTTTCGCCGAGCTACTTCCGAATGTCGTGGTGATGGATCTATCGCTACCCGGCATCGGCGGTCTTGAAGCGACCCGCCGTATCATCGCCCGTGACAGCGAAGCGGCCATACTGGTATTCAGCATGCACGACGACACAGCCTTTGTGGAAAAGGCGCTGGCCGCTGGTGCAAGGGGTTATATCACCAAGAACAGCGCCGCCGAGATCATGGTCGATGCAATTCGCGCGGTGGCCTCGGGCCAGGCCTTCATCGATCATGAACTGGCACAGAATCTGGCCCTGCGCCGGGCTGGCGGAGGCGGGGAGATATTCGATTGCCTGACCACCCGTGAATTCCAGATTTTCAACCTCCTGGCCCACGGTAAGACACCGTCAGAGACCGCCAGCGAACTGGCGTTGAGTTATAAGACCGTGGCCAACTACACCACCCAGATCAAGCTCAAACTCAATGTAAAGACCTCCACAGAACTGGTACACCTTGCCATTCGGCATGGGATCATCGACCCGGTCAGCGAATAGTTTCGATTGCTCCGCAAATGAACGCAAATCTTACTTTTTACGTGTAGGGTGCGGCTCGCCGCAGCGTAAACCTAAGTACGCTCGCACCATGTCCATGCCAGCGTTTTGGTGCGGCAAGCCGCACCCTACATCTGTCCAAATACAGATCCAATGCGTGAACTTGCTGACAATGTTTAACGGTGTCACGTGTGACACTGTTCAAATTTGTTCTTTTTTGGTACGGGAAAATTTCCCGAAATCCCGAGAAAAGCTCCTCTTCAACTCAAGGCCTGAAGGGCATATAAATTCTCTCAAAGCAATCGACAAAAAGTGAGAAAAGACCATGTACGCCGTTCTGCTTCGACAGGCAAACCACAAGAGGTTGCTGTTCACCGCCTCCCTCGTCCTGACGGGCTCCGGGACAGGGTGGGCGGATGAACGCTTACCATCGATCGATGTCATCAGCACCACCCCGCTGCACGGGGTCGAGATCGAACGCACCCGTCTGCCGATGCATACCGAGATCGCCACCGATGAAGAGATAGAACGGCAGCAGAGTCTCGATCTCTCGGAGTTTCTCAACCAGCGGTTCGGTAGTGTCTTTCTCAACGAGGCGCAGAACAATCCCCTGCAGCCGGACCTGCTTTATCGGGGTTTCGTCGCCTCTCCCCTGATCGGACTGCCCCAGGGCATGTCGGTCTACATGGACGGGGTGCGGATCAATGAGCCTTTCGGTGATACCGTCAACTGGTCGGTGATTCCCGAGTCCGCCATTGCGGGAGTCAACCTGATGGCGGGCTCCAACCCCCTGTTCGGACTCAACACCCTTGGCGGTGCCCTTTCGGTGCAGACCAAGAACGGCTTCACCCACCCAGGCGCCGAGGTTGAGGTATCGGGCGGTTCCTTCGACCGCTACACGGCCCAGGCCAGCATCGGCGGCAACCGGGATAACCTGGGTTACTTCTTCACCGGCAACTACTTCGACGAGGATGGCTGGCGCGACTACTCCCCATCGGAGTCGAAACAGCTGTTCGGCAGCCTGGCCTGGCAGGGTGAAACAGGTTCTCTCGACCTAAGCCTGAGCCTCAGTGACAGCGAACTGATCGGTAACGGAGCCTTACCTGAGGACCTGCTGGAGGAGGATCGGGAGGCGATCTTCACCCGCCCAGACATCACTGAACAGGAGGCGACACTCCTGCGCCTTGGCGGTCAGCGTGAGCTGGGTGACGAGATCGTCCTGGAGGGTGCGATCTATTTCCGCAACAGCCAGATCGACACCCTCAACGGCGATGACTCCGACTTTGAAGAGTGCGAAGAGGAGGAGAACGAAGGCTTTATCTGCGAAGAAGAGGAGGGGGGAGAGGAAGGAGAAGAGGAAGAGGAAGAAGTTGTTTTAGACCGGAACGGCAATCCCATCGTTGCGGATGACGATGTGGAGGGTGGTACCGTGAACCGCTCGAAGAGCGATCAGGATACCTTTGGCTTGAGTCTGCAGACAGCCTTTTTGCAACCCCTCGGCGGTCGCGACAACCAACTCATCATTGGCGTGGCGGCGGATCGCAGCGAGGTGGATTTTTCTTCCGATACCGAGCTCGCCAGCCTCGATGAGAGCCGTCAGGCAATCGGTAGCGGTATCTTCGTCGAGGAGAGTTTCACCGAGGTGGAGACCGAGACCAAAAACCTCTCCTTCTATTTCACCGACACCTGGTCTGTCAGCGAACAGCTGGCACTGACTCTCTCCGGTCGTTGGAACAAGACAGAGATCGAGCTGCGTGACCAGTTGGGCACAGCACTCAACGGCGACCACAGCTTCACCCGCTTCAACCCGGCCCTGGGCCTGGCCTACGACATCAACCAGGGAGTCAATTTCTATGCCGGCTACAGCGAATCGAATCGTGCCCCCACCGCCATGGAACTGACCTGCGCCGATCCTGAGGATCCCTGCCGGTTACCCAACGCCTTCCTCTCCGATCCGCCCCTGGAGCAGGTGGTGGCAAAGACATGGGAGGCCGGTCTGAGGGGGTCTATGCCTGGGTTGAGTTGGCACGTAGGACTGTTCCAGACCACCAACGATGATGACATACTTTTCATCAGCGCCGGCGCCCTGACCAACGAGGGCTTCTTCGACAACGTGGGTGAAACCCGACGCCAGGGCCTTGAACTAACCCTCAACGGCAGCCTGGCCGACAATCGCCTCGACTGGTTTCTCAGTTACACCCGTCTCAAGGCCAGCTTCGAGGAGAATCTGAGCATCGCCAGTCCCAACAATCCCTTCGCGGTCGAAGGCGAAATCGCAGTGAGCTCCGGAGACCGACTTCCCGGGCTGCCAGAGAACCTGCTCAAGGCGGGAGCGACCTACCGGGTGACTTCGAACTTCTCCCTTGGCGCCGATCTCCAATACAGTTCCGATATCGTGTTACGTGGCGATGAGGCCAACCTCGATGATGAGATCGACGGCTACACCCTGATCAACCTGCGGGGTGAATACCAGGCCACTGACAACCTCAAGCTGTTCGCCAAGGTGGACAACCTGTTCGACAAGGAATACGAAACCTTCGGCCTCTATGGCGAGGCCGACGAGGTACTGGGCGACGACTATGAAAATCCCCGATTCCTCTCACCCGGTTCGCCAAGGGCGGTCTGGGCAGGGGTCAGATACAAGTTTTATTGAAGGATCTGCGCTTTGCTTAGTGAATAGAACTTTTTATCCTCGGTGTGGGCCGGCTGATCGTTTTGGGTGAGTGGACCTAAGGGTCTACATCAGGCATCATCCGAGCGTGATCCCGGCCCTTGTTTTTTCCCGGGCTCGAGCCGGAGGCTGCGTGGAGTTCCTAAAACAATATCTCGATATTTTTGTCTTTGGTCTGCTCGGCCTGATGAGCTTCGTCATGGTCTGGTTCGTCATCGAACGCTACCTCTTCTTCGCCCGAATCAGTCTCGCCGACTATGACCACCCTGACACCCTCAATATTGCGCTTACCGCGCACCTGACGACCATTGCCTCCATCGGTGCCAATGCACCCTACATCGGCCTGCTCGGCACGGTACTGGGGATATTGATCACCTTCTACGACCTGGGTCAGGGCGGCAATATCGAACCGGCGACGATCATGCTCGGACTGGCCCTGGCATTGAAGGCTACCGCCATGGGGCTGGTGGTGGCGATTCCGGCGATCCTCTTCTACAACGCCCTGCTGCGCAAGGTCGACGTCATCACTGAACGTTGGAAGCGTTTACAACGATCATGAAACGCATCGACACTGTCAACGTCATCCCATTCATCGACATCATGCTGGTGTTACTGGCGATTGTGTTGACCACCGCGACCTTTATCTACCAGGGCAAAATCACCCTCGACCTGCCCGAGGCTGATCACGCGGAAACGCTCAGTGATCCAGAGGGCGTGGAGATCGCCATCGACGCCGGGGAACAGATCTACTTCAATCAAACTGCCGTAGACAAGGAAACGCTCGGGGAGCGGCTAGGTACGCTCTATGAAAATACCCCGATCATCCTTTATGTGGACAAATCGGTACGCTTCGAGCACTTCGTGACTGTCATCGATCTGCTCAAGGCGAACAATCTGGAGACGCTCTCTATCGTTGCGCGCGGCGATCGATGAGTACCCATACACCGGCATTCCTCATCTCCGCCCTGATCCATCTGGGATTGTTGACCCTGGTATTGACCGGTGTCGCCCAGCTACCCAGCGATAGCGCCGCGGAAACCCGGCTGGCAGTGCGCCTGGAGATGTTTCAACCACCCCCTCCTCCACCCGAACCCGAGGCCGAACCTGAACCGGAGCCTATCCAGGAACCAGAGCCCGTTGTGGAGCTAGAACCGGAGCCCGAACCGGAGCCTGAAGTGGTCGAGCCACCACCGCCGCCGCCAAAACCCAAGCCAGTACCGAAACCCAAGCCAGTACCGAAACCCAAGCCCATGCCTGAACCTAAGCCCAGGCCCAAACCACCGCCAGTGGAGCAACCCATTGAACCGCTAAAGCAGACACCGCTACCGGTCGCACCTGCCGTCGATATGGGCCTGATCCGGCGCCTCGAGGAGGAGTACAAGGCCGCACTGCGCAAGGCGATCGAAAACAACAAAGGTTATCCCCGCCGGGCCGTGCGCCTGCGTCAGGAGGGTGAGGTGTTGGTGGGTTTTACCGTCCGCCGGGACGGTGTCATCGGGGCCCTGCGAATCGTCGAGAGTTCAGGCAGCAAATTGCTGGATACGGCCGCTCGTCGAGCGGTTGAGAAGATCAGCGGCAGATTGCCCTTTCCCGAGGAGTTTAAACGTGATCAATGGGAGTTCACCATTCCCATCAACTATGGACTCCGTTGAACTGCCGCCAAGCATATCTCGATCCAGGGTAGTCGCAGAAAAAATGTTTGAAGTTAACTTTAATTTCATTATGAGTTTTAGCCGCACCAGCAGGAGAACAGTGTAAAATAGAGGATTAATGAACATGCGGAGATCAATCACTGGACTTGGCTAAACAGGGCATCTACCCTTTCCGGGGTCAGGGTCGGCCCATACTCTTCAAAGGATAGATGAAGAGATTGACCCTGATTGGAACCGGCAATTTGAATCACCGGCCGCGGCTTTATTGTCCCCGCGTCTTACGCCACTCCTCCAAATCTGGGGCCGGCTTAACCCGAACTGAATAAAATATTATAATACGGCTTCTACTCATGGACAGAGCAGGCATGCGCTGCCCCCCGACGACTATCAACCGCGCATTCTGCACAAGTGTTGCATGCGCCCGTGGTTGGTATTTGAAAATGATGTAACTATACGATCATAGGATTGTGAGAAAAGTATGGGCAACAGTATCATGCTGGTGGATAGCTCCAGTGCCGCTCGCGAAGTACTCACCCGGCGGCTGCAGACAGCCATGCCTGAGATCATTATCACCAGCTGTGCCAGCGCCAGCAAGGCCCTGGAACTCATTGAACAAGACCGCTATTCATTGATAACCACCGCCTTACTGCTTCCTGACATGGACGGTTTGGATTTCTGTCGCAGCATCCGCTCCAGTAAGCGTAATCGCTATACTCCCGTCATCGTTGTCTCCTCTGATGCCGATCAGCGTCTGCTGCACGAAGGCTTTAATGCGGGCGTCACCGATTATTTTGACAAAGCTCTCGGCTTCAAGGCCTTCGGACAGTTCATCAAATCATTCATGGAAAGGAACCCCGATCTCTGTGGCCGCATCCTGTACATCGAGGACAGCAAGACTGCCGCCACCGTTACCCGACAGATTATGGAACAGCACGGCATGGAAGTCCTGCACGTCACCTCTGTGGAAGAGGCCCAATCCCTGCTCGAAAGCGCCCGTACTCAACGTGTAAAAGGTTTTGACCTGGTAATCACCGACTTCCACCTGAAGGGTGAAATGACCGGTGGCGACCTGCTCTATTTCCTGCGGGTACGCATGCACTACTCTCCGCAGGAACTGCCGGTACTGGTAACAACCGGCAACGATGAGACGCATACCCAGGTGGAGGTCTTCAATGCCGGTGCCAACGACTTCGTCATCAAACCCCTGGTGGAAGAGGTTGTCATGGCTCGGATACGCTCATTGTTGCTAGTCAAATATCAGTATGACGCCCTGCTTCGTCAAACGCTGGACATGGAGAGGATAGCCACCACAGACGCCCTCACAGGCACTCGCAACCGACGCTATCTGGTGGACGAAGGCCAGCGATTTCTCTCCAGTTTCGAAAACGGCTGGGTAATGATTATCGATCTGGACCACTTCAAGCGCATCAACGATACCAATGGCCACCTGATGGGCGACAAGGTGCTGATGGCACTGGGCAAACTGCTGAACCGCCGCTTTAATGACAGTTTACCCGTCCGTTTTGGCGGTGAGGAATTTGTCGTCATCGCCCATGGTCCCGAAATACCGGCCCGGGCCGAAGATCTGCGTATGGCAGTGGAGAAGCTCAATCCTGTCGGCATCGAGGTCACGGTGAGCATCGGTCTTGCTTGTGTGGACGACCATCCCGGCGACGACCTCAATACCCTTCTCGGCCATGCCGACAAGGCCCTTTACGCGGCCAAGAACTACGGGCGCAACCAGGCCTATGTCAATAGCCGCGGTGATTGCGTTAAACCGGCTGCACAAGAGATTCGATTTTAAAGTGTAGGATCAGGGCAGGTTATACTGATCATATGCATTGCCGCTTCGCCCATCCGCCAGGGACAGAACGATGAACGTCGTCGGCATCGATGGTTGTCGCCGAGGCTGGTTTTTCGCTCAACTCTTTGACTCGGCACGATTCAGGCTTGGCGTGGTCGAGCACTTGCAGGCACTACGCAACACCATCATTGCTTCCGATCTCACCTTGATCGATATACCGGTTGGCCTGAAATCGTTTGGTGAGGAAGAACGAAAGTGTGATCGTGAAGCAAGAAAGTTACTGGGTCCAAGGGCATCGAGTGTCTTCCCTGTCCCCTGTCGTCAGGTGCTCGATTGTAAGAGCTACCAGGCGGGGAGCGCCGTCAACCATTCGGTGACCGGTAGAAAGCTATCGCGACAGAGTTGGGGGATCGTAGCAAAGATCGCTGAGGCGGACCGGCTGATACGTGATCTACCCGATCCCGGAAAATTGAGAGAGATGCACCCGGAAGTCTGTTTTTGTACGCTCAATAACGGCCAGCCAATGGCCCACAACAAGAAGAAGCCAGCGGGTCAATCGGAACGGTTTTCACTTCTCAAACGCCATCTTCCCCACATCCAAACGATCGTGGACGAAGCACGTCATGGCTGGAGAAAAAGGGATCTCGCAGATGATGACATCCTGGACGCACTGGTTGGCGCGGTAAGCGCATCATATGCAGAAAGACTTGTCTCTTTACCCACTATGACAGAAAAGGACGAATTCGGATTGAACATGGAGATCGTGTTTATATACTGCAATATATGTCTCAACGACTGATCATGCATATCGACCTGGATGCATTCTTTGCATCCATCGAGCAGCGAGACCACCCTGAGTATCAGGGACGCCCGCTGGTCGTGGGCGCGAAACCGGGCAAGCGCGGCGTGGTCGCCACCTGTTCCTATGAGGCCCGGCGCTATGGCGTACGCTCGGCCATGCCGATCAGCGAGGCTGTCCGTCGGTTGCCGCCGGAGACGGTCTATCTGCGTCCCAGCATGACCCGTTATGGCGAGGTTTCGCGACAGATCATGCAGGCCCTGGAGGGTATCTCCCCGGCAGTGGAGAAGGTCTCCGTGGACGAGGCCTTCCTGGATATCTCTGGCATGCAGCGCCTGATCGGCCCCCCTGAGGTCATCGGACGCCGCGCCAAGTCGGTTATCCTGGAGGGTGTGGGATTGACCGCATCGGTTGGTATCGGACCCAATCGTCTAATCGCCAAGCTTGCCTCCGACTTCCGGAAACCCGATGGCCTCACCATCGTACTGGCGGATCAAGTGCAAGCCTTCCTCGATCCCCAACCCCTGACCATACTGCGTGGATTGGGTGCGAAGAGCGCCCCGGTCCTTCAACGTATCGGCCTGCGAACAGTGGCCGATGTGCGTCGTCTATCCCTGCTGGAATTGAGGCGCCACCTGGGCGACCTCGCCGGCACTAAAATACACGAGCAGGCTCATGGCATCGCCTCGGACAGAGTTCACCTCGACAGTGAGCGCAAATCAATCTCCAAAGAGACCACCTTCAACGAAGACATCACCGATCCGGAGATAGTGCGTGATACCTTGCACTGGGCGGCACAGGAGGTGGGCTACATCGCCCGCCAGGAGGGCCGCAGGGGGAGTATTGTGACCGTCAAAATCCGCTTTCAAGGATTCGAGACCCATACCCGAAGTCGGACCCTGACGACGCCGACATCGACGGACAAGGAGATCTTCCAACAGGCATGGGAGCTCTATCAGTCCGAACAATGGGTCGGACGACCGGTGCGACTGGTAGGTCTGGGTGTCAGTGGCTGGGCTAGCGATGCCGCCAAGGCTGCGGAGCAGGCTGACCTGTTTGATGAGATAACGGCTGACCACGCCCCCAAACAGGAGCGTCTGTACCAAACCATGGATGCGGTGAGCGATAAGTTCGGCAGGAAATCGGTACGGTTTGGGGTTCGGCGTCGCAAGGAGTAGTAGGCAGAACGATTATATCATCGACGATCTTGTTCATTATCAATCAGCAACTAATCAACTGACACCAGCCATTGTCAGATTTGCAACAATCCACTTTTGCATTCAGAGAAACAATTAAAAAATTAGTCGAATTGCTATAAACACAGAAATCCTCTGCGCTGACAGATTCGCTTGTTGGCAAATCTGTCAGGGAGGATTATTAGATTGTTAAATCGAGTTGTTGTCGCAGTTAGTGGTATAGATAGCGATAACCCTGTCTTTGGTTATACGCAGATTCTCCACCGCCAACGGCAGGCTTTCAGGAATAGCGGTCTCAACACGCTGCGCTGGATAGGGATTATTGTTCTTACCCATTAAATAGACAGTGTCGCTCAACACCGCTTGCAGAGACCAGAAGGTTCCCTTGGTATCGACGCCCTTGGCATTCATGTCATGGATCGCCTGATTGATATTATCCAAGCGATACACACGTCCATCATCCTCGTTATAGAGGATATGCTCATTACCCTCGGCATCTACGCCCACGATCTTGTTCACAATGACCAGTGTTTCATCCAAACTCTCCGAAGAGATCTCAGTCATTCCATTGATTGATGTGGCCGCATCATCCGCTGATACGGTTAAAGGTAAATATAATAGGGATAGCGCCATAACGGAAGACGCAAAATACCGTACAATTGTATTCATCTCAAACCTCCAGAGTTATAAAAACTCAATAAACGACTTGTAAAAATTCAAGCCCTAATAAACCATAAAAGGGCCGGAAAACCGTCCTGACCAATGAAAAAACCCTCAACAGCTCGGGCATTTACTTGTCCATTTGTACCAGCAATCACACCTCTTGCCAGAGTTTGCCCCCTGAGCGCTATTTAGTGACAAAGCGCATCTCCTGAGGCAGTCGTAAATCTTTAAAGTTGAAACTAGTACCCCATTATTAATCTAAACTTAAACACCCATGATCACTCATCAAAAATGTGATCCAGTGATTATTACTTAATTAAACGTTAAGACGTCTCGCAACGCTTATGCGTTTTCAGCACCGCAAGGATGCGCCACCACCTTTTCACGTTGCAAGCGATCTCATATACACAACACCGGGTACGCTGTTTTCTGTCACAGTAGTTTGAAAATGCCGGAGACGGCATGAATCAGGACTTCATAAAGAATTAACGAGCCAACTGATGCGACGTGTCATTTTTCCTGGCTTGATTTATAGTGCCTGCAGGCCAGAACAAAATCCTGTTAAAGAGGGCACAAAATGGGGAATCATCTATTACCGGGGATAAAAGATGCGATCAGCATCACAGCCTGCCTACCTTTGCTCCAGGCTTGTACGGGTATAGGCGGAGTTTCGGGTGACATGCCGCTTAATGTTGATACTGAACCCAGTGGAGCCACCGTCTATGTGATGGGAAAAGCGATCGGTGAAACGCCGATCTCAATCCCGCAACAGCAAATCTACCCTGTGGGTTACGACGTCAAAAAAGAGCCGATGTACGGTACACTGTTGATCAGAAAGTCGGGTTGCCAGGATCTTAGAAGACGCATCCGTTACCAGGAATTCAACACCGGGTTGTCGATCGAACTCAACTGCAGCGGAACCCAGTCAAGCGCCGGTAATCAGGCCTCCCAACCTGCCAAGGCAACAACACCTTCAGTTATTTCACAACAAAACAGACCACCAGCAGCCAAAAACATGGAGGTGGAGCAAAAGCATCAATCCGCTACTCAACAGAGTCCCACTCCACGGCATACACCAAAGGTTGAAAAAATCGAAACCGGTAAACAACCGGCGAATAATACGGTTAAACAACGCCTGATTCGCATCGATGACCTCAGGCGGGAGGGCTTGATTACGGAAGAGGAGTATCAACAAGCCCGGAAAAAAATTCTCGACACATTGTAAACGGTAAAAAAAAGCCGCTGCCTTTTGGCAGCGGCCCTACCCAATTCACACTATTTGTTTTCTAGTAGGTTGATAACAAACGCAGATAACTGACCACTCCTTCAATTTCCGCCTTTGTGAGCATGTCCTTCCAGCCGGGCATCAGCGATTTACCCGGTGTTCCATTGGTCACGATCTCAACCATGTGGGAGTTGGGGTGCTTGTTCATTTCAGCACTGTCGGTATGGTCCTTCGGTTGCAGATTCAGCACGGCTGCCAGCGGTCCGTCCCCTTTACCCGTGCGGCCGTGACAGGCGGCGCAATTATTGTCATATACACGCTTCCCCACAATAGGATCACCCAATAGGGGGTGCTTGGACCTCTGCAGAAAACGGATGTAGGCGACCAGGGAATTGATCTGATTACCCGGCATGGCCAACCCCCACTGCGGCATGGCGCTGGCACCGGAACCGTGCTTGATAGTGCCCTGTATCATGCCAAACAGCTCTCGGTCAGATTTTTCCGCCGCGCCGTTATCTCCATCGGTCAAGTCGTCAGGCGCCACGTCGAGTTTTTTTGCCAGAGGTCCATTGCCCTTGCCATCTGTTCCATGACAGAGAAAACAAGACTGATTATAAAGAGTATAGCCCTGATAGGTATCACCCGCGTAAGCAGGGAGTGAAATCAATCCGAATGCGCTAACCAACGCTGCGAATCCAGCCATTCTAGTAACAATTCTGTTCATGAGTTAATCCTCACTTGGTTCTGTACTGCAATCCACATGCAGCCGAGGCGACTGAGAAGTCGATTCGTTTTTCGATTTGTGTGCATGCTGTCCATTAATAGCCGGCAAAGAGTTGGAACAACCATTTGCTGTCACGATCATTGTCGCGTGCATCCACACCATCACCACTCTCTTTCACATAGAAGAGTTCAAAACGAATATTTTGAGAGAACAGATAGTTTATGCCGACTGTGGTGGAATTGAATTCAGAATCCTCATCCGAACCGTCGTCGAGAGCGCGATAGGCAGCGAAGACATTGGCTTTGTTGGGCAGGATACCCAGTTGAGCAAGAATACCGAACGCCTCGCCATCATCGGTGTTTGTGCAGCCTTCCAGAAAATGGGACTCATCGGCGGAGCAACTGCCGAAACTGGCATAGATGCCCAATGGCATACTACCCACACTGCCCTGTATCTGGCCATCCACGACCCAGCCGTCGGTTGCAATCAGGGTCTCGCCACCTGCGCCATCGGCGACTTCCGCATCCCCCGACCAGAGCTGAAAGCCAAACCCGGTATCCCAGGATCCGATAAACGGAGTGTAGGCAGCGCGCAGGTAGTGAGCCAGCCCGGACGGCTTGACTTCCACGTTATTCTCTTCCCAACCCGGCACCCATGGGGTGTAGTTGATGAAAAAGTTATGACTCGAGGCAACAAGCGCAATACCGGTCGCCTCGCCACTGCCCAAACCCAGCGCCTGGGCGGCACTGAAGCCTGTACGATCCTCGATCGGCCGCTGTGAGCGCTGAGCGCCGGTATTCAATAACTCAAATCCGTATGCCGATCCCAGGCCATCGGTGGAGAAAGGTATGACACTGAATTGGGTACCTCCTGCCTTACCCACGTTGAAATGGACTTTGGTTGAGAGGAACGAGTTGGCATCGGTCAATCCCAGCTCCATGAGAAAGCCGGCATCCTTGGCCAGCTTACCCCCCACCAGGAGAGCCGCTTCGTCCGGCCACTCGATAACACCATAGTCACTGCCGACATTGGTGTTGCCGTTACTCTTTACATAACGCAGCTTGGTTATAACCGATGCGTTCAACATCAACGGCAGGGAGATATCATCGCCCTCGATCATGCCCTGACCACCGGTCAGTGTGTAGCCACCCGCCCTGAATGATCTGCCGAACGAGTTGAGTGTTGGAAAGTGTTGAAAATGGCAGGCCGTACAGGGCATGCTTGTCTGGCGTGCGAAAGCGGGCACTGCATCCGCCGGTTGCGGAAGCACCAGGCTCCCTATCAGTATCAACATCCCCATTGCATAGCCATGCAACATCGTGAGTCTATTAGTCATACGCTTCTCCAGAATGTGAAAGCTAAATTTAACTCAGTCGTTTGTTACTGCTTTGCGGTCATTCCGAACACGACAGCGGCTAGCGCCACCGATTTTCCCATAACCAGTCAACGACCCCATTTCGCTGGATGCCGCGTGAAAAGCGACCTCACGCAATACCGCATCCAAGTAATCATGGTGAAGGGTGGTCAATTATTTGACTTAACCGGAAGGTGGTGACAGAGTGCGGCCGGCAGAATGCCTACGAAGCCGGCCGTACTTAGCACCATGCCTACACGATTGGCGTTATTGTTATATCCAGCGTGGCGTACAAACCTGCCAATGAACCGGTCTCCCTTGAGATATCGGAGTCAAGCCCCATCCAGCTTGAAGAGCGAACACACCAAAATCCCAAAAAGAACCCCTTAAAAACCCGATTCAATAGCAGAAGAGCCTGCACGCCTACCGGTCACCCCATCCATTCTCCAATTTTTCTTTTACTGAAAGCTATGATTCGTGTAGCACCCTCAGTTAGAGATCGAAATCTCTTAGTTTTTTTCGACTTATGTTAATTCTTAAGACTCCCTTCGCGCTAACATTACCCTATGGTTGTTATGTTTATTATGGGTAGTTACCCTACTTTTTCATGTAAGTAATTACCCACATTGTGGTTGTGAAATTGCTGGGGTGATCACCTGCATGACCGGACAAAGTCATAATATTTCACACTCTGAACTGGACTGGCACCTGCTCTTCGGAGACCATTGCCAGTGGAGATCGATGCGGTTTGCTGCGCAAACTTGTTGCTGGAGTACCGTTTTCACATGACAGGCTGAAATCCGAAACCAGATGACCCAAATACCCATTATCGCTGCCCTGTTGAAATACGCTGACCGACTGAAGTTCCGTCAGCTGTTTCTGGTGACCGCTTCGCTGTTTGTCATCGATCTGTTGATACCCGACCTGATCCCTTTCGCAGACGAGCTGCTGTTGGGGCTATTGACACTACTGTTCGGTTCGTGGCGAAAACCCGAGCCGCAAGAACCAACACCGATTGAACATACGGAACAGGGTCCGCAATGATGAACGAAGGAAAAAACAGAGTGATTCAGACACGCCGCCGGTATTCCGGATCAGAAGCCCATGCATTTGCCAAGCTGACCACCTGTACTGCTCTGCTGCTGCTTCTCCAGATCCTTTCCGGTTGCGCCTCCCTGCAGACCCAGGAGGAGAAAATCCGGGTAACCATTGCCGACTTGAAGCCGCTTGAGTCGACTCTCATGGAGCAGCGCTATCTGGTCAAAATCCGCCTGCAAAACCGCTCCAAAGAGGAGCTGAATATCGACGGCATGAGTTTCGACCTGGATCTGAACGGCAAACGGTTCGCCTCGGGCGTCAGTAATCAGGTAGCCACCGTTCAGGGTTTCAGCGAATCCATACTCGAAGTTAAGTTGAGCAGTACGGTGTTCGGCCTGATCAAACAGTTCGGCGCGCTTCAGGATCGCCAGAACGGGACCTTCGATTATCAGATAAGCGGCAGCCTGAGCACACCGGACAGCATGCTGTCCCTTCCCTTTAACGAGCAAGGCGAGATCAACCTGTTACCGACCACCGTCGTGCCTTCGAAAAAAAGTCATTAGCGCCCCCAGGGCTCTGTCAGGCTCACTCACCTCTGTTACCCGCTTATCCGACAAATGAATGCGAGGCACGCTTTCTAAGGTTGGCTTGTTGTCAGTCAACTCATCTCCCCCATGGCCGGTTATACTTCCAGAAGGGAGAGGTGAGCTGCTTTGATTTACGCGTGGCGCCTGCACTCTCTGAGTTGATTATTCAGGCTTCAAGGAGTGATGAAAGTCTTGTCCCCACCGAACCCAGCAACGCAACAGACGATTACCCTGCGGGGCCGCTCGCTTACCAAGACGTACCACACCGGCGCGGTGGACGTACACGCCTTGCGTGGGGTGGATATATCCCTGTATGAGGGTGAACTGGTGGTATTGCTGGGCCCTTCCGGCAGCGGCAAATCGACCCTGCTGAATATTCTGGGCGGTCTCGATACCCCGAGCAGCGGAGAGGTGAGCTTTCGCGATCTGGATGTCACTTCAGGGGATGAGTCACTGCTTACCCGTTACCGGCGTGATCACGTCGGGTTCGTGTTTCAGTTCTACAATCTCATACCAAGCCTTACGGCACGCGAGAATGTGGCCCTGGTGACCGAGATCGCGATCGACCCCATGGCGCCTGCGGAGGCGCTTTCACTGGTCGGACTGGGTGAAAGGCTCGATCACTTCCCGGCGCAGCTCTCCGGCGGCGAACAGCAACGGGTGGCCATCGCCCGGGCCATCGCCAAGCGCCCCGATATCCTGTTGTGTGATGAACCTACCGGTGCCCTGGACAGCCATACCGGAATCCTCGTGCTCGAAGCCATTGAGCGGGTCAACAGAGAACTGGGCACGACCACGGCGGTAATTACCCACAATACCGTGATCGGCAACATGGCCGACCGGGTGCTTCACTTCGGTGATGGCCAGGTCATCAACAGTGTCAGCAATACCAGCCGCCAGCCGGCAAGGGAGCTGAGTTGGTGACATCATGCGCGCATTGAATCTGAAACTGCTGCGTAACCTGTGGAAACTGCGCGGTCAGGTACTGGCGATTGCTGTGGTGATCGCCTCGGGCGTGGCGGTACTGGTGATGTCTCTCTCCGCCCAGCAGGCCCTGCAGGATACCGCAGCCGCCTACTACGAGCGACAACGCTTTGCAGAAGTCTTCAGCAACGTGAAACGTGCCCCGCTTAGACTGGTCGAACGCATCAGTACAATCCCCGGTGTGCGCTCGGTTGAAGCGCGCATCAAGCAGTTCGCCACACTCTCCATCGAGGGATTTGAAGAGCCGGTGATCGGTCATCTGGTCTCCATCCCTGAACAGGGCGAGCCCCGCTTGAATCGACTGGTGATGCGTAGCGGACGCCTGGTCGCGCCTGGTCATCCCGACGAGGCAGTGCTCAGCGAACCTTTCGCCGAGGCACACGACCTGCAGCCAGGGGACCAGTTCCAGGCGCTGATGAACGGTAATCAACGCACCCTCACGGTGGTTGGTATCGCCCTTTCCCCGGAATTCATCTACGCCATCGGGCCCGGAGCCCTGACCCCCGACGATATGCGCTACGGCATCATATGGCTCGGTCAGGAAGCGATGGCAGCCGCCTACGACCTCGACGGCGCCTTCAACGACTTGAGCCTCGGTCTGCTTCACGACACCAATCCCGAACAGGTAATCGAACGACTCGACCGCCTGCTCGAACGCTACGGCAGCCAGGGTGCGATTGCACGCAAGGACCAGATCTCAAACTGGTTTCTGATGAACGAAATCGAACAGTTGAAAAACATGTCGACGATCCTGCCGACCATCTTTCTCGCCGTGGCCGCCTTCCTCAGCAATATGGTATTGAGCCGGCTCATCGCCACCGACCGCAGCGAGATCGGTTTGATGAAGGCCTTTGGTTACAGTAACTGGCAGGTGGGCTGGCACTACACCAAGCTGGTGATGGCGATGGCCAGTGTCGGGATCCTGCTGGGTTGGCTCCTCGGCGCCTGGCTGGGACGGGTCAACACTGAGCTCTACGCGGAGTTTTTCCGCTTTCCGTTGCTCATATTCCGACCGGATGCAGGTGTTTTCGCCATCGGTGCCATCGTCAGCCTGATCGCTGCCCTGGCAGGCAGTCTGGGTTCGGTGCGCCACGCCGCGACCCTGCCTCCGGCCGAGGCGATGCTGCCGCCTGCCCCCCCGATGTTCCGCAAGACCGCACTCTCCAAAAGCCGTGCCGGACACTGGCTGGACCAGCCGACCCGGATCATCCTGAGACAGATTTTCCGATCACCGATCCGGGCCTTGCTCACCAGCTTGGGTATCGCCCTGTCGGTGGCGGTGATGGTGATGGCCCTGCAGTGGATCGATTCCATCGAAAAGATCGTCCAGGTCTACTTTCACGATGCCCAGCGACAGAGCATGACAGTAGGTCTGGTGGAGACCCAGTCGGACACCGTCCTGAACGAGTTCCGGCGCATGCCCGGGGTGTTGGCTGCCGAGCCGATGCGTGCCGTCAGCGCCGATTTCCTGGTCGGTCATCGCAGCCATCGGGGCGCCATAGAGGGTGTACTGCCGAACCCACATCTGCAGCGAGTTTACGATGCCGGAGGGGAGGTACTCCAAGTGCCGCCGGACGGCCTGATTTTCTCAACCAGACTGGCGTCGAAACTGGGCGTGGGGATAGGCGACACCGTGCGGGTCGAGGTGCTGCAGGATCGTCGTCCCAAGCGGGAAATCCCAGTGGTGGACCTGTTTGAAACCTACATGGGCACCCCCGCCTATATGCATATTCAAGCCCTGAACCGTTTGATGGATCAACGGCCCAGCCTGGAAGCGGTCAATCTGCTGGTGGACAAGCATCAGCTCTCTTCCCTCTACCAACGCTTGAAATCACTCCCCAAGGTTTCGGCAGTGGTACTGAAGGACGCGGCAGTGAAGGAGTTCAACGACACCATGGCCGAAACCATCATGATCTATATCACCTTCTTCGCCGCTTTTGCCTGCGCGTTGGGTTTCGGTGTGGTCTATAACAGCACCCGCATCGCCCTGTCCGAACGCGGGCGTGAACTGGCTACGCTGAGAGTGCTGGGATTTCATCGCGGCGAGATCTCCTACATCCTTTTGGGCGAGGCGGCATTGCTGATCCTGGTCGGACTGCCCTTGGGCTGTTTCGTGGGGCACGGCCTGGGTTGGGTGATGACCAGCGCCATGGACTCCGAACTCTACCGCATACCCCTGGTCATCAAGGCCGCCACCGACGCAACAGCGGTCCTGGTCACCCTCGGCGCCACCGCCATTTCGGCAGCAGTGGTCAGACGCAGGCTTGACCATCTCGATCTGATTGCAGTACTGAAGACACGTGAGTGAGAGACATGAACGCATATTGGAAACGCATATTGTTATGGAGCCTGCTAGGCCTGATCCTGATGGGCACACTGGTATGGGCCTTCATCCCCAAACCGATCCCGGTGGATCTGCTCACCCTGAGCCCCGGCGAACTGATGGTGACTGTGGATGAAGAGGGTGAGACCCGGGTAGAGGACGTGTTCGTGTTGTCGGCACCGATCAGCGGCAGAGCAATGCGTATCGATGCGGAAGTAGGCGATGAAGTCATTGCGGCAGAGACCCTGATAGCGGAAATCGAGCCCATCGACCCGACCCTGCTCGATCCCCGTAGCGAAGCCCAGGCCAGGGCTGATATCCGTGCGGCCGAAGCGAACCTGATACTTGCCGAAGCGACAGTTAAGGAAGCCAGGGTTGAACTCGCGTTCGCCCTCAGTGAACTGAAACGGGCACGCAGCCTGCGCCAGGAGGCCGTGATCTCGGAACGGGAACTGGAGGCGGCGGAGCGCACCCACCAGACCCGCCAGGCGGCATTGGAAACCGCCGTCGCCACCCGCCAGGCACGCCAGGCGGAACTGGAAAGGGCACGGGCACAACTGATCTCCCCCGTCGAGACACGGAACAACTCTGAGGCGTGCCAATGTGTACCGATCAAGGCGCCTGTGAATGGCCGAATCCTGAAGATCCTACACAAGAGCGAGGGGGTGGTAAACGCCGGCGAACCGCTGGTGGAGATAGGCGATCCCACCGAACTGGAGATCGTGGCAGACCTGCTCTCTTCAGATGCGGTCAAGGTTCAAACCGGACAACCGGTGATTATAGAAAACTGGGGTGGTGAAACCGATCTGGCGGGCAAAGTGCGCCGGGTGGAACCCTTCGGTTTCACCAAGGTCTCGGCCCTGGGCATCGAAGAGCAGCGGGTGAATGTGATCATCGATTTCACCTCCCCAAAGGAAGCGTGGTCGCGCATCGCCCATGGCTATCAGGTTGATGTGCGCATTGTCCTGTGGCACGGCGGCGATGTGCTCAAACTGCCCTTAACCGCCTTGTTCAGGAATGGCGACGAGTGGGCGGTATTCGTGGAGCATGAAGGCAAGGCCAGCCAGCGCCGGGTCACACTGGGAAGGCGTACCGGCTTGGAGGCGGAGGTCCTTTCAGGACTCTCAACCGGTGAACGCGTGGTTGTGCACCCTGGCGACAAGATTGCGGAGGGAATCGAAATCGAGGCCAGGAACTAAAGGCCGTTCGCGTCAACGGCACCAGGGTTCATCCCGACCACTGATACAAGCAGATCGATTCATAGACAGACTACCCAGCATCATTAGACACGGGGGAGGTGTAAACAGGAGACAGACAAATCAACCATGGAGAGACACTTAAAAACCAGCGGACTGTTCCAAGGCCGTCACCCACTCCGTCGATTGCCCGCCGACTCCAATGCAGCGTGCCCTGCCGTTGGATTTGGCGGTATACATGCGATGATCCGCCAATTCTACCTGGGATTTCCAGTCTTTTAATCTGTCCTGCTGAACTTCAGCTATTCCAATGCTGGCGGTGACGGGCGAGCCATCCGGTCGATTACCGAGACCGGCCAGCATGATCCGTGTAATGACATCGTTTGCCTCTTTATGATCGGCAGTGGGGAGTACGACAATGAATTCTTCACCACCCCAGCGAATGACACTATCCCCTTTTCTCACCGTATCACGAATCTGCTGGGAGGCGACTCTCAATACGGTATCACCCGTATCATGGCCGTAGGTGTCGTTGATTGCCTTGAAATTATCCAGATCAAAATAGAGGATGGAGAGGGGTTTTTCACTCATCAGCGCCAGACGAAACTGCAATTCGAGTATCTCGATGCCGGCACGACGGGAGAGCATGCCTGTCAGGATATCGTAACTGGCATGACTGACCTGGGACAGCATGTAGCGAAGCTGAGTCATTGAGGCAAACAGACCGACACCCAGCAACAGTATCAGCAGCCAGAGCGTTGAGACGGCTTCGGCAATCTCAGCCGGGTTCTCCGGATAGACGGAGTAAACCACCACCAGGAAGATCGGCACGGCATAGCTGAGAAACTCAGATATTGCCAATGGAAACAGTGTCAGACCAGCCACCATGACAAAAGGTAGCAGGGCATAGACTTCCGCCAGTATCGTGGCCGTTCCGCCAAGCTGTTGGTCTGCAATGATCTGATCCGAGAGGAGGTAGAAGAGTGGTGTTATCGCCAACATGGCGGCAAGCAGCATGCGGGCCAGCATGAGATCGGGTTCTCTGCGGGTTTGCCAGGCGATGACTGCGAAGCTGGCGGCAGCCAGTAAACGGATCAGCAACAACTCGCTCCACAGCGCCTGGGGCAGATAGAGGATATCGATTACCGACCAGGCGGGGACCAATACCGCAAAAATCACACTGAAGAAAAAAACGCGACTCTGCATGACCGCGGCACGATGACGGGAGATGGGCATTCCGTGCTGTTTGGTGCTGATTAACTCATAGAGCTGATCCGTGGTGTAAATTCCTAATGACTCGATCAGTGATATATACATCTTTACTAAGTACTTCATGTCTGCTGCATCCCTACCGCATCCCTATATCTTCCGGCATCAATGTGGACGTAAATATAGCGCTCAATGTAACTGATAATTAACAATCAATTGAGTAAACCGTGATCCAGGTCAATTACCGCACACTGCACCATTCTCAAACCTGCCCACAGCCTGAGGAGCGGGTATGGATCCGGACAATACAATTCTCTGCTGCCGTTCGAGTTTCCGTTGCAATCTGAAACAGTTGTCTCTTCTCCGGTGACTGACTATGTTTATAAGACTACTGCCTGTTTCACATGGCAACTGCAGCGGATCAATCACACTATTTCGATAGTCGGTTGAGACTGAGCGCCATCAGGAAATCATGCCATAACCTTATATCCGGCATTAGTACTAAATCAGGGAGATAGGAATGGATAACCTGGCAAGGAATTTTTCGATCTACTTTTATCCCCGTTACGCAGCAACACACCACCAAAGGCGTTTCAGCTATAGCATTCGCTATCAGGTCTATGCCGAGGAACTGGGCTGGGAACCGTTGAATGAGCGTCGTCTCGAACGTGATGAATGTGACAACTACGCACATCACTGCCTATTGGAGCACAAACGGACGGGGGATATCGCCGGTTGCGTACGCCTGGTAGTACCACCGGCCGGTAACAGGCAGGCCCACCTGCCCTTTCAGCTCCACGACATCGATATCACAAGGAGCGATAATCTGAGTCACCTTACCCAGAGCAAAGTTGGGGAGATATCACGCCTGGCGGTCCCGAGTTGTTTTCGCCGGCGGGCCAATGAGACCGGTAAACCTTTTATTCTCGGCAGTCATAATCCTACACTCTTTACCAAGGAAGAACGGCGCAATTTCCCCAACATCTCCATCGGTCTCTATCTTTCAGCCATCGCCATGGTGGATATCTGCAAGCTCGATTTCGCCCTGGTGGTGATGGAACCGAGATTGCAACGCCATCTGAAACGTTATGGATTGATGTTCAGGCAGATCAGCTCCACCTTTGAGCTGAAAGGCGAACGAGCGCTGTATGAGTTGCCACGCAGTGAACTGACATGTCACATGAACCCCCAAATCTTATCGCTATACGATTTAATACATGGTGAATTGGATAGCCAGCCATGGCAGGGAAAATCGCAAATGGACGATCGGCAGTACAATGATCCAGTTTGATTTCCATAAGGCATTTTCACGTACCACCGGCTGGGTAACGGAGTCGGAGCTGCAGCGACTGCGTAACTCCCGAGTCGCCATTGCCGGACTGGGAGGGGTGGGGGGCAGCCATCTTTTGACCCTGACCCGGCTTGGCGTGGGGGGCTTCAATCTGGCTGACTTCGATACCTTTGCAATCGAGAATTTCAATCGCCAGGCTGGCGCCAACCTGACAACGATTGGCCGACCCAAGCTCGATGTACTGCTGGAAATGGCCCTGTCGATCAATCCCGAGCTCGATATCAATAAGTTCCAGCGGGGAGTGGAACCTGCCCGGGCAGAGCACTTTCTCAGTGATTGTGATCTCTATCTGGATGGACTTGATTTCTTTGCCCTAGAAGCGAGACGGGCTCTTTTTTCCGCCTGCGATCGAATGAAGATCCCTGCAGTCACCGCTGCACCTCTGGGGATGGGATCGGCATTGCTCAATTTTTTGCCTGGTGGAATGAACTTTGAAGCGTACTTTCAGCTGGAAGGAAAAGGCGAGTATCAGCAATATCTGCACTTTCTCGTCGGCCTGGCGCCAGCCGCCCTTCACGCCACCTCTCTGGTATTACCCGAACGGATTGACCTGGCGGCCAAAAAGGGGCCTTCCACACCAATGGGATGCGAATTGTGCGCGGGCCTTGCCGCAACCCAGGTATTGAAAATCCTACTCGGTAGAGGGAAGGTCCTGGCCGCACCATGGGGTCTCCAGTTCGATGCTTACCAAAACCGATTACGCCGTACTTGGCGACCCGGCGGGAATCGCCACCCCCTGCAACGCCTTGCCATCTGGTTGGGTGAAAGGCGATTACTGGGATGATGTCATCAAGGGGGGTGTAACATTTTAACCTGTTACATGCCGTGCAGTATGACGAATAAGGCTTTATAACCTTCTGATTTACAAGACCTGAAGCATAATTGACCTGATGGCAGCAAGGAAGTGTATTCATCTTGATACACCTATCATTTGGCTTCCCTGCTTCTATAAATCACCCTATCTATCTGATTTTCAATCGTTAATCACAAATCCATTTTGGTTGGCACTATCCGTGCAACTGAGTAATGCATATAGCGTTCAAATCCCTATGTGGAGGCAAAGGAAATCAATGAAACATCAAGTGTTGGTTAAAGAAATTAACTTCCTTTTAGACACTGTTGAGAAAAAGCGGGATAAACAACGGAAAAAAGTGAAGTGCTATCTTAGCCAAGTCAAAGCGGAGAAACAAAAACTGCGAAAGAAACTGACCAGGGAGAGTTCAGCGGTAAATCGTAAAAAGCTGAAGAAGGAGCTGGATGCTGTAAATAAAGTCTATAGCATGCTCAACGCATAGCGTACTTACACTCACCCCGTCAGCCATAGCATGCCATATACAATGACACCATTTTAAAGGAGTAAAAAAATGCAGTCTGGAGACAATGCCGGAATGGTCAAACCTTCATTCAGTTCTTTTTAATACCAATGCTGTTTATCATCGGCATTTTCCATCGTTGCGATACTGAGCCTGATCTAGGCGGCCAATATCTAAAAACGGGCTGTTACAGGACTCAAAATTAATCAGGGAGAATCGACAGGTTACTCCAGAATGCCGCATTCAGAATCGAACAAAGAAGTCACCCGGATTCAGGAATGTGAACAACCAGGACTGTCGAGTGCATAGTTAATCAGTTTCAATAGCTCGACTAAATATCAATGACCCAAGGTATGAATGAACTCTTCATAGGTCGTATTCTTGCTCTTCAGCACATCCACCAGCCATTGCAAAGATGCATTGGGGGCATCGCGCGCACCGGCCTGCTGCTCGATCCTCAACATCTCCTTGTAGACGGGAATCATGGCTTCGATTCCTTCCCTGCTAGGTTTGCGGCGAACCGAAAAATAGCCGATGGGATTGTTGTTATCGTCGTAATCGACCGTGACATTCGCATAAACCCAATAGAAGTCACCGCTCTTCGCCATATTCTTGACATAGGCAAAGCACTCATTCCCCGACTCGATCACATTCCACAACAGACGAAAGACCCCTCTCGGCATGTCGGGATGACGAATAATATTGTGCTGCACACCAAGCAGTTCCCCTTCATTGTAACCGGCAATCTTCATGAAGATACGGTTCGCGTAGGTTATGCGTCCCTTCAAATCTGTCTTGGAGACGATGAAATCGTGCTCATCCATAAGGATTTCCCGATCGGTCGGCGTGATAGCTCGCTTCATGGCCCCACCCCTGCTAGTTGTGTTTCTCAGAAATCATGGCATCGATACGATCCATCACCTGGTCACTTGCGTGTTCCATCTCCGTGTAAGTGCTTATAATCTTTTTCTGCAGTTGCTGATCCTTTTGCCAATCCTCCGACAGATAGTTGAGTGCTGCATGGCCGTGGCTGTGTACTGCCGAGTGCGGCGTCTCGAGTTGCTTGAAGGTTGGCAGATGGCCGAAGCTCTCCCTGCCAAGACCTTCATAATACCACTTGCCAAGCCGGCAATTTTGGTGATCCACCAGCACGGCCTGAGCATCGGGATTATCGGTTCCCGCATAAAACGATTTGTAGGCCTTCTGCTTGTAGATCATATGGTCCACTTTGATCAGTGAGGCATAGCAGATGTCATGTGCAAAATTGACAGAGACATAGGTCTTTTGTGCCCTGTCTGCGAAGTGATTGAAACTGGTGTTCATCTCCTCCACAGCCTTCTGCACACTGTTTGCCATTTCCAGCATTTCATCGGAATTGGACTGCATCACGGTCGTTTCACCCTGAAAGGTGGTCACCACACTACGAATTTCATCTGTCGCTGTCTTGGTGCTCTCGGCCAGTTTTTTCACCTCGTCCGCCACCACCGCGAAACCACGGCCGTGCTCACCGGCGCGTGCCGCCTCAATGGAGGCGTTCAGGGCCAACAGATTGGTCTTGTCGGCAATCTCGCCGATCATGCCTAGGATGCCGGTTATCTCATCACTCATGGCATTGAGTTTACCCATGGTCTGGTGACTCTGCTCTATCAGGCCAAGGGTTCTGGTCTGGGAATCGACGACATGGGACACCGCCTCTTGATTCTCTTCGGCCTTTTGCATGTTGTCGGTGGCTATGGAAGAGACTTTCTGCATCTCATCGGTAATACGTATAAGATCATTCTGGCTCAACAAAAGATTGCTCATGATCTGACTGGTATTCAGTTCCTGCAACTCGGCCGCCATTTCATTGCGTTTGATATAATTTGCATTTTCCGACATTGCATCCAGTGATTCATTGATACGCGCCAGAGTTTTTTCCAATTCACCATGCAATCCCGTAGGCAAGGTGCGGCGATAATAGCGGCCGTTGGAAACCAGCTCAAAACTGGTCTTGACCTCTCTGAAGAATGTCTCCAACTGATCCAGCGATTCATTCAGGTTCCATGCGATATGCCCGGCTTCCCCCATCCAGGGCACCCTGGTAATGCGAGAAGTGAACTGTCCCTGAAGCATCTCCTGTAATGCCCTTTCGATCTCCTGCATAACGTAGAACGGCATCTTCATCCGATGTCCGACCAGCACGGCAGTTGCGATGGAAAGCAAAGGAAATACCCAGAGCCAGTGTTGATAACCGCCCAGTAACAGGACCGATAGAATGGTCAGCAGGTTCAGGATAACGAAAACCGCTACAAGGACCTTCAGCCTGGTGGCTAAGTACAGACGTTTCATAACTCTTAAACCCTTCCACACTAATGACTTGACACATTAACGTGGTTCGCGAAACACACTACGCCAATCGCAATGGTCTCCCAAAGCTCATTGACAACACCACGCGGCATATCCGGGTGGCGGATGATATTGTGCTGCCTACCCAGCAGTTCACTTTTACAGAGACCGCTGCTACGCATGAAATCCCGTTTTACCTACCTGATTCTCCCTTTAGTACCCGATGTTGATACGATAATGTTATTGTTTTCCAGAACCACTTCATTACCTGAGGGCGGAATATTGCTTTCCATTTCAACCCGCGGAATTTCAACTATTTCCTGCAAGCTGCAGTAATCTATATCGCCTGACTGGACAATAACTTTAAGTTCGCCGGGAGGATGTGAATCCGATCTTCCCTGGAAGCCTATGAATCCGCACCGCCTACCCATTAATGGATACAAATTGGCAGTTGTACATAATTATCAGACAATTACTATAGGATTGTGCCGACAGGTCTGTACCCGGACAGTGTGTGAGCGGGTGGCAGCGACTGATACCAGCCGACCCATTGCAGATGGGCATAACCAAAACGATGACAGGAGGTTGCATGTCCAAATCGACCATACAGAAACTACCCGCATCTCTCCTCGTCTGTCTCAGCCTGATGGCGCCGCAATCCCCACTACAGGCTGAGGGACAGACCCACCACTACGATCATGTGAAATTACACAGCAGTGCTTCGGCTGAAGTTGAGAACGACACCCTGATCGCGGTCCTCTATGCACAGAAGGAAGGGAGTGACCCTGGATCGCTGACTGATAGCGTCAACCGCCTGTTCTCTCAGGCCGTCAGTGAAGCAAAGGGCAGAGAAGGCATCAAGGTGCAGACCCTCGGCTATCAGACTTCGCCAATCTACCGGCAGCAGAGTCTGACTGGCTGGCGTGTACGCCAATCGATCCGCCTGCAGAGTACCCACAGTGACAGGCTGAGTAAACTGCTGAACCAGCTGCAGTCAACCCTGGCTCTGGACTCAATCAGCTATGCAATCTCGCCGGCGCAAAGGGAAAAGGTGGAGGAGTCGCTGACGCTGCAGGCGATCGAAGCCTTCCGCAAACGTGCTGACCTGGTGACGAAACAGTTTGGACGAAACGCATATCGCCTGGTGGAAATATCGATACAGGCATCGGACCGGCCGGTTCAGCCCTTGCGAATGCGCGCCAACATGATGGCCCTGGAGGGAGCATCTGCTGCCCCTACACTCGCTGCGGGAAGTCAGACACTGCGCATCGAGGCCACCGGCACCATTGAGTTGCAGTTAGACCGGTAACATAGATCACTGCGGATTTAATCCTAAGCCTTATAACCAAGCACGACCCCAGGTTATACGACCTATGGTCGGGACAGCGCCGACCGTAAGACCTTCTGCAAAGATGCCTATGTTTTCTCACACTATTTTACATTTACGTAACCTTTTTAACCTTTATTTTTACGACTATCGGCCGCTATAGGCATATCGAATTCAGTAAAACCCGTAGTCGTTAACTTTCTTATCCGAGAATTCTTATGTTTGGCATATCCAACAAGAAAAAGATCTCCCAGTTACAACAGCAACTGGAAGAGAAGATCAATCAGGTCGAATTGCAGGCCGCACAAATCTCCACACTCCAGGAAGAGAATGCACAATTGCGTCAACGGATTGAAGAGGAATCAAAAGAGCTGCATCTACAACAACAGTTAATGGGAAATTTTTCCACCTTGAGTGATTCTTTCAGTGAGCTTCAGCACTCTTTGATGCATACAGCCACGAACATGAAAGATGAAAAGGTGAATGCCATCCGCGGTTCTGAGATTTCAACCCAGGCAATCGCCAGTGTCGAGGTCATGCACAGTGAAATCGACAGTGTCACCCAGATCTCCCAAGAGAGTTCGGAAAGCGTTGATAAACTGGGTACGATTGCCGATAACATCAGTAATTTCGTCAGTATCATTCAGGGCATATCGGAACAGACCAACCTGCTGGCATTGAATGCGGCAATCGAGGCTGCGCGTGCTGGTGAGATGGGAAGGGGATTTGCCGTGGTTGCCGATGAAGTTCGCAGCCTGGCAGGGCGTACACGGGAGGCTACAACGGAAATCGCCGCATTGGTTGACACCATCACGCTAGAGACGAAGAAATCGATGGACACCATGTCATCGATGATGGATGTAACCCACAGTTTTAAGACTCAGGTCTCTGATTCCATCTCAACCATCAAACAGCAATTCGACCTTTCAAAATCGATGGAGGAGACCATCTCCTCAACCTCACTGCGGACCTTCGTGGAGCTGGCGAAGTTCGATCATCTGGTTTTCAAGTTCAGCATCTACAAGGCCTTTCTCGGTCTGGCCGAGCTCCCCTCCGATGCCCTCTCCGATCACAGGAGTTGCCGCCTGGGCCAGTGGTATTATAACGGCGAAGGGGTCTCTTGTTTCTCCAACCTTCCCGGTTATCGTGAAATCGAAGCGCCTCATCAGGATGTTCACAAATACGGCAAACAGGCCCTGATCCATCTTGAAAGCGGGGATAAGCAGGCCAGCATCAACAACATCAGCATGATGGAAGAGGCCAGTATGCAGGTCATATCGAACCTTGAGGGACTGGCACAGTCTGGCGAGTCCAATGCGCATATCCTGTGCGCGGATGATGCACAATGAAAGAGACGGCTATGGCAGACGCCTGAGAAGACCGTTACAGATCACGACAAAATGGTTGGCTCGAGCTTTGATGTCTCGACTTTCGAGAGGGCCTCGGCCCTCTCGATCATTTTTTCCACAATGGCATAGATGCCGACATGCCTGCTCGGACTCAGATGCTCCTGCAGCTTAAGTCGCGTGAAGAGAGCGTCCACGTCCAACTCATGAATTTCACTCAAGGTACGATGGGACAGCAGGTCTATCAAAAGCGCCAGCACACCTTTGATGATCGCGGTATCACAGTCGCCGATGAAATAGATCAGCGCCGGATTGTCTTCATCCCGATGCGCTGAGACGTGAACGGTGCTCATACAGGGCTTTACCCAGTTCTCTTCCACCTTCAAAACATCCGGCATGGCGGGCAACGCCTCTCCCAGTTCTATAAGATATTGATAACGCCCGTCCCAATCGTCGAAAAATTCAAAATTTTCCACGATCTCATCGATTTCACTCATCCCGCTCTCCAGACCTTGAGGCAGCTGATTACACACTGAAAGACTCACCACAACCACACTCATCCTTGATATTCGGATTGATAAAATCGAAACCCTCATTGAGCATATTCGCTTTGACATAATCAACTGTCATACCGTCGAGCATCGGCAGGCTCTCACTATCGACAACGATTTTTACGCCATGGGATTCGAACAATCGATCATCCTCTCCCACCTGTACCGCATAGTCGACCACATAAGCGAAACCGGTACAGCCGCTCTTTCTGGTACCCAGACGCAATCCAATTGCGCCATCTCTACGAGACAGCATCGATTTGACATGCCCGGCGGCGCTCTCAGTCAGTTGAATTGCCATAACACACCTCTAATTAAGGCAAACAAAGTGTTGAAACGGACCCTGGTTGCCCACTCTACTCAGCCATTTGACAAGCGACTTTCTACAATTTTGAGTTTTGAATTTATGTAAAAAACAAGCGCAGCTCTATCAACTCAAAACTGAACACCAAAAAACTCAAAACTTATCACCGGCTTTTACGAGCCAAACCATCTCTTACCAATAACTACCCTGCCGCATAATCAGTAAGGATTCTTAAAGTAGTCCCAGCTGAAATTTAGCTTCATCACTCATCCTCTCCTGGTTCCAGGGAGGCTGCCACACCAACCTTATGGTGGCATCGGTCACGCCCGGCACTGCATCGATCACTCTGCCGACCTCGTGTGGCAGAGTGCCCGCTACCGGACAGGCGGGTGCCGTGAGGGTCATATCGACTTCGACCTTGCCCTCGGCATCCACTTCCAGTCGATAGATCAATCCCAGATCGTAGATATTGACCGGTATCTCAGGATCGTAAACAGTGCACAGGGCCTCTATCAACGCATCCCGTGTGGGTCGCGTTCTGCTGCCGGCTTCGTTGATTTGCAGTCCACTCATCTGCCAATACCGTCATTCATCGTTTCTGTGCGAAAAAGTCTATGGACATCAAAACCGCATCCGCTGTTCCAGATCATTCCTGATCTCTTCACGCAGGGAATCTGTGGCAAACTTGTCGATAATTTCGCCGGCAAAACCGAGACACAACAGACGCCGTGCCTGATGCGCATCTATTCCCCGCGAGCGAAGATAGAAGAGTGCCTGTTCATCCAATCGGCCCACACTCGTACCATGGCTGCACTGCACATCATCCGCGAGGATAACCAACTGGGGTTTAGTGTCGATTTCGGCCTTGGTTGAGAGCATCAGATTGGCGTTGTGCAGATGCGCCTCGCTCTTCTGCGAATCAATCCCGACCCGGATCAAACCGTCAAATACCGCCCTTCCCACCCCATGCAGAATACCTTTGAAATTTTCCTGACTTCTGCAACGGGGCACGCCGTGATCCACATCGAGATGGAAGTCCGTCAATTGACCGTCACCCGCCACGTAGAGGCCGTCGATTTCACATTCCGCACCTTCCCCGGAGAACCGATGATGGAACTCAGTACGTGACCATGCACCGCCCAGTGCCGCATTCACACCCAGATAGCGGGCATCCCGGCCCAAATTGACATAGAGGCCGCACAAATGATAGGCATGATTGCTCTCCTGCTGCACACGTTGGTGTGTCAGGGTTGCTCCCTCCGCCAGATTGATCTCGCAAACGATATTATTGAAGTAGTCGTTGTCACCATCCGCCGACAGATAACGCTCTACCAGGCTAACCGAAGCATCCGCATCCAACTCGACCAAATGACGTATCTGTTGTGCATGCCCGCTTCGCTTACCGGTTGTTATATGCAACAACTCAATGGGTAGCTCGATCACGACACCTTTCGACAGCTGAATGACAGCACCATCCTGTTGGGTCGCCATATTCATGGCGGTGAAGGCATGATCTCCCACCCCGGACAGATTACCCACCGAGCTGAGCACCGACTGATCACCCGTGGCCATAGCTGCGCGCAGATTTCCGATCCTGAATCCTGTCTGCTCAATGCCTATCGACAGCCCGGGGTGGTAGATACCGTCCACGAACACCAGACGCCCCGCAACAGGACCCTCGAGCATACGATCGATGGCGATTTCCCGTGATGAATCCAATACTGAAGGGGTCGATATAAACCCCTTTTGCAACAAACTCTCCACACCCGTATAACGCCAGGCCTCCTGGCGGGCATGAGGAAAGCCGAGTTCAGACATACGCTCCATCGCAGCACGTCGCTTTTCGATGAGCCAATCTCCATTGTCATGAGCCAGGCTGTCGATGGTACGTTGCGCCGTCTCCTGGTAGCCGTGCATGTTCATGCCGCGTCCTCATCAAGCAGCCAGCCATACCCCTTCTCTTCCAACTCCAATGCCAACTCCTTGCCTCCGGAACGAATAATGCGGCCCGCCACCAGCACATGGACGAAATCCGGCTGAATATAATCAAGTAAACGCTGATAATGGGTTACCACCAACAAGGATCTCTCTTCTGAACGCAGCATATTCACGCCATCCGCGACTGTTCGCAGGGCATCAATGTCGAGACCGGAATCTGTCTCATCCAAAATAGCCAGTCGAGGTTCCAGCATGGCCATCTGAAGAATCTCGTTGCGCTTTTTTTCACCCCCCGAGAAACCCGTATTCACCGAACGCTTGAGCAGTTTTTCATCCAACTTCACCTGTTTTGCCTTGGCGCGAACAAGCTTCATGAAACTGACTGCATCGATCTCCTCTTCACCATTGGCCTTGCGTATCGCATTCATTGATTCCCGCAAGAAGGTCATGTTGTTCACCCCGGGTAGCTCAACCGGATATTGCATCGCAAGAAAAAGACCTCTATGCGCCCGTTCTTCAACCTCAAGGTCGAGCAGATTCTCACCCATATAACTCACACTACCGTCACTCACATGAAAACCATCCCTTCCTGAAAGGACATGTGCCAAAGTGCTCTTTCCCGATCCGTTAGGCCCCATGATGGCATGCACTTCACCTGCATTGATCTGCAGGTCGATCCCTTTCAGGATCGATTTGTCTTCCACGCTGGCCCGTAAATTGTTTATCGTCAACATCGAAAACCTCTCTTCCATCTCAACCAACCGCCCCTTCCAGACTTACAGCAAGCAACTTCTGAGCCTCAACGGCAAACTCCATCGGCAGCTCGTTGAAGACCTCTTTGCAGAAGCCGTTAATGATCATCGACACCGCATCCTCATCCGAGAGGCCACGCTGACGGCAGTAGAACAGCTGATCCTCACTCACCTTCGAGGTTGTGGCTTCATGCTCCACCTGAGCAGTGGGATTCTTCACTTCGATATAGGGAAAGGTATGGGCGCCACAACGATCACCGATCAGGAGGGAGTCGCACTGGGTGTGATTTCTCGCGTTTTCCGCCTTCGCTGCAATACGTACCAGACCCCGATAGGTGTTGCTGCCCTGCATCGCCGATATACCCTTGGATACGATGGTGCTGCGGCTGTTCTTGCCCATATGGATCATCTTGGTGCCGGTATCCGCCTGTTGCCTGCCCTTGGTCACCGCCACGGAATAGAACTCACCCACACTGTCATCGCCACGCAGGATACAACTGGGATACTTCCAGGTAACCGCAGACCCTGTCTCAACCTGGGTCCACGAGATGTGTGAACGGTCACCCCGGCAATCCCCCCGTTTGGTCACGAAGTTGTAGATACCGCCTCGGCCCTCACTGTCGCCCGGATACCAGTTTTGCACCGTCGAATACTTAATCTTTGCATCTGTCATGGCCACCAACTCCACGACTGCCGCATGGAGTTGATTTTCATCCCGCATCGGTGCGGTACAGCCTTCCAGATAACTGACCTGACTACCCTCTTCGGCGACAATCAGGGTACGCTCAAACTGCCCTGTCTGCGCCTCATTGATACGAAAATAGGTGGACAACTCCATCGGACAATTCACACCCCTGGGTATATAGACAAAGGTTCCGTCACTGAAAACCGCGCTGTTCAAAGCGGCAAAATAGTTATCCTTATAGGGGACCACCGATCCCATGTAGCGCTGCACCAGTTCCGGATATTCGCGTATCGCCTCCGACATGGAGCAGAAGATCACACCCGCTTCAGCCAATGTCTCCCGGAATGTGGTCGCTACCGAAACACTGTCAAAAACCGCATCCACCGCCACGCCGGCCAGCGCCTTCTGCTCGTCCAGGGGAATCCCCAACTTTTCGTAGGTGGCCAGCAACTCCGGGTCCACATCGTCAAGGCTGGCAAGTTGCGGTTTTTTCTTCGGTGAGGAGTAGTAGGAGATTGCCTGGAAATCGATAGCGGGATAACGTATGGCAGCCCAGTCCGGTTGCTGCATACTCAGCCAATGGCGATACGCCTGGAGGCGCTTTTCAAGCATCCATTCCGGCTCGTCTTTGCGTGACGATATGACACGGATTACCGACTCGTCCAAACCTGGCGGCAGCGTATCCGATTCGATCCGGGTGACGAATCCCTCGGCATATCCGGTGCTTATGAGACTCTCTACACTACTGTCTGTCATACCCATATCTCATCTCTCCAGCGGTATGCAATTGCGGCTGTTACAGCAAATGGAATCGGGTAAACAGATTGCGGAAATAGATTCATTTCTTACTGCCCCTGGCCAATGCCGGCCGACTGCTGAAACCTAATAACACAGTAATATAGTCAGGAATTATATTTTGCAAGGGCTATACCCTAGAGAAATACTAAGGTAATCGCTTATGTGAAATCGGGTGGGCTGAAAATAACTAGTAAATACAATAAGTAACAACATTCATTACTTATTTGTCGGGACACCATACCCCAGCGGCACAAGGGTTTCCCGAAAGACAGATCAACCTTCGATGATGCTTTTCACACCTTCTGAAATAAGTTTTTCATAGAGGAATTTCTGTTTACCGTCGACCTCTATCCCCATACCGCTGAGCATAATAAAAAGATCGTCGATAATGATTTCCGATATGTGCCGTTGGTTGTGCAGCGAGGCCTCGAGATCGTTGTTCATGGCCAGCATACAGGCGAGAGCTCCGATCACCTGCAGGGTAACCTCATCCTTGACGACAATAGGCTTGGATTGAGGCTCTGAATGCGGACGCTGTATACCGTAAGTGTCACAGACTCGATTCAAATCGTCGTGGTTGAAGTGCATGTCGGCGGGATAGTTGAACTCATTATCCATTCCGCCTTTCCCATCGCCAATGAGCAGCTCTTCGTCAAATACCAGAAATTTCTGAAACAGGTCATCACGAACAACACCATTGATTGTGATGTTGTGATCGATGATGGCACTGCTGTAGGTGACCGGCAGATTCTTTTTCAGCTCGTTGACATCAGTGGCGTAGAGCTTGAGATAACCATCCACATAGACCCTGTCGAAGGTTCCGCTCTCCACCTCGACAGAAGCGAACCCGTTGAAGTGAAAATAGAACTCTTCAAGTTCATGCAGAAAACGACTGTCACCGACGTAGTCACAGGCCTGTTCCCAGCTGTAAAAAACGCCTTGTTCATTCATATTGGTTTCTTCATCCTTTATCGGTCAGATTCAGCGAATCCTTCCTCTTTTTTAGATCAAATTCAACACTCGACAAGATTGACTGCCAGCCCCCCCCTCGATGTCTCTTTATATTTTGTCTTCATATCCGCGCCGGTCTCTCGCATGGTTTTTATGACTTTATCCAGTGAAACAAAGTGTGACCCGTCTCCCCGTAAGGCCATGCGTGCGGCATTTATGGCCTTTACCGCACCCATGGCATTACGCTCGATACACGGCACCTGCACCAGACCACCTACGGGATCGCAGGTCAAGCCCAGATTGTGCTCCATTCCTATCTCCGCGGCATTTTCAACCTGGCGCGGCGTGCCGCCCAATACCTCGGCCAATGCACCCGCGGCCATGGAACAGGCGGCACCGACCTCACCCTGACAACCCACCTCGGCACCGGAAATCGAGGCATTCTCTTTGTACAGGATACCGATCGCACCGGCACAGAGTAGGAATCGGATCACACCATCCTCCGTTGCTCCCGGTGAAAAACGCCAATAGTAGTGGAGTACCGCGGGAACAATTCCGGCAGCCCCATTGGTTGGAGCGGTCACCACCCGGCCTCCGGCGGCATTCTCCTCGTTGACCGCCAGGGCAAACAGATTGACCCAGTCCATGGTGCCAAGCGGCACTTGGTTGAGTTCCGCATCGTTACTGAGCTGCCTATAGAGTCGTGGAGCGCGTCGTTTAACCTTTAACCCACCCGGCAGCACCCCTTCAGTGGTGCAACCCCGTTCCACACATTGTTGCATGACATGCCATATCTGCAGCAAACTGTCGCGTATCGTCTGTTCACTACGCCATGACTTTTCATTCTCCAACATCAGCCGGCTGATGGAGAGCCCCTGCTCGTCACAGACCCGCAACAACTCTTCGCCACTATGAAAAGGATACTTGAGTAGGGTTTTATCCTCGCTGATAACAACTTCGCCTTGCGCATTTTCCTCAATCACAAAACCACCTCCAACGGAATAAAAATGGTTTTGTGAAATCTCCTTCCCCTTATCGTCGAAGGCCGTGAACCGCATCCCGTTGGCATGCAGTTTGAGCTGTTTTTTCCGATGAAACTGAAGATCACCCTCCATATCGAAGCAGAGCTGCAGCCCACTGCCCAGCACCACTGATTTCTGCTCGCGGATAGCATCGATCCGCTGCGGTATGGCCTGGACATCCACCGTTGACGGCGACTCTCCCATGAGTCCGAGTAATAGGGCCTTATCCGTCCCATGCCCCTTGCCGGTGGCTCCCAATGACCCGAACAGCTCTATCTGAATTCTGTGTGTAACCTTTAGAAGGCGCTCATCCGACAGTTTTTCCACAAATCGTTTGGCCGCCAGCATCGGCCCGACGGTGTGGGAACTGGAAGGGCCTATACCGATTTTGAAGAGATCGAAAACACTCACTGCCATGCCAGCCAACTCCCGACTGCTTCAATGCATTTTTCTATATCATCGACCGTTTTATACATCACTCAGTCCATGCTGATTGTTTGGCTCTGTGATTGACCGCGTACACAGCCAGCCTGAGCTGTGGACAGTATCACCGCATATACTGCTGTATTATCATGGTAGGCTTTTGAAGTTGTAACGTACAGGCCAACAGCCTCTGTCCCTGCATGGTCTTTATCGACTGTTCATGTAACGGGCTATATCCATATCGCTCTCTATGACATGATCGATAAGCCAATACTTGAGTGAAGTCAGGGTTTCTATATCGAGCCTGCGTTTCCCCTCTTCTATCTCCCTTATCAAATCACTCAACTCAGCCTGCAGCAGTGCGTGTTCCCGATGATGACTGCTGACCTGGGGATATTCATGATTACGCATAAAGGCCTCCTCATCCCTGAAATGCTGCCGGGTCTCCTCTTGAAGTTGCAACACCAGCCGCATCGCACCTCCGTCATTACTCGATTCTGAATTTTGCGTCATTACCGAGTCTGCCACCTGATTGATCAGCTCCACTAAATGCAGATGTTGCTGATCGATTTCATCGATCCCCAGATACCAGTCATCCCGCCAAGTAAGAAATCTCTTCATTGGTCCGCCACCGATCTATTGCACCGCCCCGTATTAATCAAAGATTCCACTTGCAACCTGGTACCTGATCTTCATAGATCGGTGTATCCATGATGAGATGGAGGATACATACGTCTGCTCAGCTGTTTTGTTTCCATGGTGCGAGGATCTTATTTTATCCTGAAAACGCCTACCTTAGGGTTTAAATCTTTTTGCCCTTTTCAGAAATCGCTGCAGATAGCCGATCCCTCCATCTTCATGACGATAGGCAGCATACAACTTCCTATTGATGCCTTGACTCCCTAAATGCAGCGCTTTCAGCGGCAACTCCGCACATACTTTGACGGCCAGCCAGTCCGGTAAAGTACAGATGCCACGATTATAGGCCACCATCTGCAGCATAATCTCGAATGATTCAATCTGCTTCTGTTTTATCGTTCTCACCGCCGCCGGCCATAGGAACAGGGTAAGGATATCCAGACGCTCCGGCGCCACCGGAAAAGTGATAAGGTTCTCCTGCGCCAACCGCTCCGGCTCAATCCATGATGCATCAGCCAACGGGTGGGAATCGGATACCAAAAGCATCAACTCATAATTGAAAAGCGTATCGAAACCAAGCCCGGGCTGTTCCACCCTATCCGGAGTGATGAGTAGATCGATATGGCGATTCAATAGCCCTTCCAGTCCGGCAAATTGATAACGGTGAAAAATATCAACCTCCACATCCGGTTCACGACTCAAGTAGTCAGTAATAACGTCCTTCAACCATTCATAACAGGGATAGCACTCTACTCCGATACGCAATGTCCCCTGCTTCCCTTCAGCCAAGGCTTTTAAGGTCTGTTCAGTCTGCTCCAGGATGGGCAGAATTTCATGCGCTGTCTTCAATAACTGTATGCCGGCACGGGTCAACCTCAACCGGCGCCCCTGCCTCTGCCAAAGTTCAACACCCAGCTTTTCCTCTAAAGATCGTATTTGGTGTGAAAGTGCAGACTGGCTGAGAAAGAGTGCATTGGCTGCGGCAGTGAGCGTTCCATGACGCTTCAGGGCAGCGATGATCTTGAGGTGGGTCAGCTCTATCATATATGAGATATTTTCATATTTTATAGCAATATGATCATTATATTTTCATAATTTGCCTACTTACAATAGCGCTCTGGTAATAACCACATATCAGAGCAAGGATTATGGTCACAACACATCACCTCGGACTGCCCCGCATCGGTACCAAGCGAGAATTGAAATTTGCCCTCGAGGCCTATTGGCGGGGGGAGCTTGACCAACGGGAGCTGGAACAGACGGCCTTTAAAATTCGCCGGGACAATCTGCTGTTGCAGTCTCGACTGGACATGCTGACAGTGGGAGATTTTTCGCTCTACGACCAGGTGTTGGATAGCAGTTTTCTATTCGGCAATATCCCGCCCCGTTTCCGGCAGGAAGCGGGGATCACCACCCTTGATGACTATTTTCAGGTTGCCCGGGGCGCTTCCAATCAGGACACGCCGCCGGTGGCGGCTGCTGAAATGACCAAATGGTTCGACACCAACTACCACTACATCGTACCGGAGTTTCAGCACACCACGGAATTTCGGTTGGCGATCGATACACTGCTCACGCGAATCACCGAAACCGGCACTGACCCCAGGCGGATTAAACCGGTTATCATTGGCCCGGTCACCTATCTTTGGTTGGGTAAAAGCAAGGACGGCAGCGATAAACTCGATCTACTGCAGCGTTTGCTGCCCATCTATGCCGATCTTTTGACTCAACTTGCAGCGGCTGGCGTAGAGTGGGTGCAGATCGACGAACCGATACTGGTGACCGAACTCAGCGCAACCTGGCAACATGCCTTGCGCAATAGTTATTACCAACTGCAAAACAGCCCGGTCAAACTGCTGCTGACCACCTATTTCGGTCAGTTGCGGGAAAACCTGCAACTGGCATGCGAACTGCCCGTTGCCGGGCTGCATATCGACGCGAGCCGACAACAGGAGGAGGTCAGCCGGATTATCGATTGGTTACCCATGCATAAGATCCTGTCCCTGGGTATTATCGATGGTCGAAATATCTGGAAGAGTGACCTCAACGCTATTCTGGCGTGGCTGGAGCCGATCCATAGCCGCCTCCGGCAACGGCTATGGATCGCTCCCTCATGTTCACTCCTGCACGTTCCACTCGACCTGGAACGCGAGCAAAAACTCGATCCGGAGATCAAATCGTGGTGCAGCTTTGGCAAACAGAAACTGATTGAGCTTGAACTCATCGCCACTGCGCTCAATCGGGGGCGAGACAGCGTGAGCGCCGAACTGGAGAACAACGCCAACGCTCTGCTCACACGCAAACGATCTCAGCGGGTGATCGTGCCGTCCGTTCATCAGCGCATGGCGGAAATCACTCCGTCGATGGCACAACGTCGAAGTCCCTATGAGGTCCGCAGCCAGGTACAGGCGCAGAGATTAAATCTGCCACCCCTCCCCACCACCACGATCGGCTCCTTCCCCCAAACCGGTTCGATACGTCAATGCCGCAGGGATTATCGTAACGGCAAGTTGACCTGGAATAGTTATAAAAAGGCCATGAAACAGGAGATCGCCTACTGCATCCGGCAGCAGGAGGAGATCGGCTTGGATGTGCTGGTACATGGTGAAGCGGAACGCAACGACATGGTGGAATATTTCGGCGAACAGCTGGATGGCTTTGCCATTACGGAGCACGCTTGGGTGCAATCCTATGGTTCACGCTGCGTAAAGCCGCCGATTATTTATGGTGATATCGAACGTCATCACTGCATGACCGGCGAGTGGACAGACTATGCCCAATCCCTGACGACAAAACCCTTGAAAGGGATGCTCACCGGCCCGGTCACCATGCTCAATTGGTCATTCGTGCGCGATGATCAGCCCCGTGCGACCACCTGCCTTCAGCTGGCGCTCGCCTTGAGAGACGAGGTGCTCGACCTGGAACAGGCCGGAATTGCGATCATCCAGATTGACGAGGCGGCATTGCGGGAAGGACTGCCTCTAAGGCGCAGTGAATGGCAGGGTTACCTCAAATGGGCCACTCATGCATTCGGAGTATGCGCCAACGGCGTGCAGGATTCGACCCAGATTCATACACATATGTGCTATTCGGAGTTCAACGACATAATCGGGGCAATCGCCGCCATGGACGCGGATGTGATCACCATCGAAACATCCCGTTCGGACATGGAGCTGCTGGAAGTGTTTGAGGCATTCGACTACCCTAACGCAATCGGACCGGGTGTTTATGACATTCACACCCCAAACATCCCATCCCTCGATGAGATGATGACGCTTATGCGGCAGGCAATGCAGCGGATCCCGGCAGATCGACTGTGGATCAATCCCGACTGCGGCCTCAAGACCAGACGCTGGCAGGAAGTGGTACCGGCGCTTGAAGCCATGCAGCGGGCCGCAGGTCTACTGCGCGAGTCATCCGCTTAAGCCATGCAACATGAAGCCAACGTCATGATCCGCTTCACGGGCCATGAATTGGCTGATTGTTTGGCCACCTGCTGGCATAGATCATCTTTTTCGTCTATGTTGTATGGATCAAAAGGCGTAAGAACTCAGTTCGACCGCATCATGTTTAAATGCCAAGATAACAACGAGAACGGCGCATTATCACTACAGTATATAGCGTGTTAACAATCGGCTTCATAATCCGGTTGTTCTTATCGCACCGGTGTCAACGGGATCGTCACACCGCCACATCCAGACGCAGAGCGATACTGGGTAGAGATAAGGATTAAGAGTAATAATATTCAAATAGCCGGAAGAATAACCTCTCATATGGCGATCTCTTTCAGCGTTGAACAGGCCCTAGCTAGCGGATCATACGATGCTTTATGAAAAACTCCATAAAATCGAACAGATCATGTTCGACGCCTTGGCACTGGGACTGGTGCTCTTCTACTCCTACTCCGCAGTTTTGGAACCCGCCGCCACCCAGTACCACCGCGGCATCTATATCATCATCACCTATATGCTCGTCTTCATGCTCTACCGCACACCCACTGTCTGGGGTCGGGTGTGGGACTATATATTGATCGCGGCATCCATCGGGTCGATCGGCTACTGGATTGTCAATTTCGAGGCCATCAACTATCGTGCCGGTGCAGAGACCGAACTCGATAAGTGGATCGCCATGGTCGGCGTGCTGATAGGCGTCGAACTTGCCAGGCGGGTAGTCGGCAGCGTGTTTGTCATTATCGGTGCGGTCATGCTGCTCTATGGCGTGTATGGCGAGTACGCCCCGGAGATGATATCGCATGCGGGGGACACCTTCCCTGACCTGTGCACCAGCATCTTTTACAAGAGCGATGGCGTGTTCGGCATCATGGCCAATGTATTGGCGACCTATATCATCCTGTTCGTGATTTTTGGCGCTTTCCTGGAGAGGAGCGGCGCTCAACGCTTTTTCATCGATTTCCCCCTTGCCGCTGTCGGTCACAAGATCGGTGGTCCAGCCAAGGTATCTGTCATCGCGTCAGGACTGTTCGGCTCCATCTCCGGCAGCGCCATCGCCAACACCGTCTCCACCGGCGCATTTACCATACCGATGATGAAGAAGGCCGGATTCAGACCGCACGTGGCGGGCGGCATCGAACCGGCTGCCTCCATCGGCGGTATGTTCATGCCGCCTATCATGGGAGCCGGTGGCTTTATCATGGCGGAATTGACCGGCGTACCCTACTCCACGATCATGCTGGTGGCCATATTTCCGGCCCTGATGTACTTCTTCAGTGTATTCGTCATGGTCCACTATGAGGCCAAGCGGTTCAACATTGTGGGCGAGAAATCGAAAGAGAGCGCCAAGGAGATACTTAAAAAGGAGTGGTTCTACGTCCTGCCGCTGGTCATTATCACCATCTTCATGTTGCTCGGTTACTCGCCCGGCTACTCAGCTATCCTCGGCATTGTGGCCTGTATTGTCGTCAGCTGGTTCCGCAAGGGTACACGCATCGATCTGAAAGGCTTCCTGGAAGCGTCCCGCGCCGGCGCTGAATCGAGCTTGAAGATCGGCGCCACGGTGGGCGTGATCGGTATTATCATCGGCGTACTCACCTACAGCGGGCTGGTGCTTACCTTCGCCGATATCGTCATCGAGCTTGCGGATGGCAAACTTTGGCTGACCATTCTGTTAATCGCTTTGGCCTCACTGATTCTCGGTATGGGTGTTCCGGTCACGGCAGCCTATCTGATTACAGCGGTTGTTGCGGTACCCGCACTCACCGAACTGGGCGTCAACCCGATTGCCGCCCATATGATTGTCTATTGGCTGTCGCAGGACTCCAACATCACGCCACCGGTCTGTATCGCCGCTTTCGCCGGCGCCACAATCGCCAAGGCGAATATGTGGAAGACCGCTTTCACATCATTCAAATTCGCCAAGTTCCTCTACCTCGGTCCCTTCCTGTTCGGCTATGTACCCGGCTTTTCACTGGATGGCACAGTGAAGGATATCGCCGTCACCTTCATACTGATCCTCATCGGCACCTACGGTTACGCTTGGTTGCTCAGCGGCATCTGGCTGGATTGGTTCAAGAAATCACCGGTAAAGACCTGATAAGCGAGATCGGATATGCCTAATAGAAAACTACCCCGTATCGGCTATAAAAAGATCCTCTATGTCACCGATCTCTCCGAAGAGGGCCGCCTGGCCTTTCCTCATGCCGCCAGTCTGGCACATACCTACGATGCCGCACTGACCGTCTTCCACGTGGTGGAATCCCGTGAGTTCGAGAAGTTTCTCGAAGGGTACTTCAATGAAGAGCTTTGGAACGAGATCAGAAACCGCAACGTGGAAGAGGCCAGGGAGATCCTGGTGAATCGGAAACGCAGCGACACCTCGATTAAAGAGGGTATCGAACAGTTCTGCGAAGAATGCATGGACAGCAGTGACGATTCACCCTATGTAACCTACGATGTGGCCGTCGACATTGGCGAACCGGGTGACAGAATCGTGGAAAAGGCCCACTCCGGCGGCTACGACCTGGTGGTCATCGGCAAGCGCGGCCAAGGCATTCTGCAAGGCGGCCTGATGGGAGACACCGCACGTCGCGTCATCCGCCACACCAAAGTGCCTGTCATGGTAATACCCATTCCTCCTGTATGACTTGCATGCCTATGGAACCGATAAGCGATATACCCCGCAGATAGACGAATGTAAGGCCTTTCGTCTGCTACGCCGTTCACTCCCCCGAATCCATCACTAGGGCCTGTCATCGCTTTGGAATTGTGCGGTGTCGCCGTCATCTCAAGAATATTGCGTATCGATTGCGTCAAATGGTAAATCGTATTGATCGAGGTACCCGACTCACCCTTGTGGTGCTCCTTCAGCAACCTTTCCGCCCGCTCGGATATACCCCTGTTGAGTCGCGATATCTCACGATATTGTTCCGCGAGTAACTCTCTCCTTGCCGCAATTGCGCTCAACAGTTCCTTTTCAGCCTCTCCAAGCGATTGATTCTTTTGCCCGTCACCCGCCGTGATGACCTTCTTAAGCTGCTCACAGACATCGGCCTCTTCCATCGACATCTTCCACCAGGCGATAAAACGCGCCTTGTGGTCGGCCATCGTGTTGACCGACTCGGCCATGGAATTAACCTCATCCCGTCCTTCGGGAACAAACGGCATTCGTTCCGCCGGTTCTTCATACGCCAGTTGATCCAGGATACCCGCCATTTTCCGCAGCGGATGTACAATGCGCAGTGTGATGGTAATGGCAAAGAATATTCCCAATAAAACAGCACCGGCTACAATCCACAACATCAGTTTCTCGTTCTCTCTGGACGAGAGATTGATATCCGACGCCATCTGATTCATCGTTTGGTTGGCGCTGACCACATTGTCGTCCACAAGGCCGGCAATTTCGGATACCGCCTTTTTCATCTCCTCAGTGACCTGTTCAATTCTTCTGTTTTGCTCTACCAGTGCCAGGAAGTCATTTTTATATTTTGCCAATAACCCACCAAACATGGCTTTATCCGTCATGGAGATGTCAGACCCCTTGACCTGGGCATTGATAAGCTCGAGTTCGTGGAGCGCCATGTCCACATAGACCTTGTCACCCCTGAGCAGGTAGTCCTTTTCCCGCCGCCTAAGTTGCAGGATATGTTGTTCCAGGTCGGGTATGTAATGACCGTTGATGAGCGCTTCGAGCCGGTGGGCTGCTTGCCAAAACGGTCCCTTACCGCCTGCGACGTTCTGATTCGCAAGTACATCACGCGCATAGGCCGTAAAAGTATCGCGGTAGGTATTGATCTCCTGCAAAAACTTCTCCTGTACCGGCTGCTCCAGCTCCGAGTCGGCTAACTTCTGTTTATACTCTTCGATAAGCTGAAAAACCCTGTCGCGGTATTGCGCTTCACGTCGTAGCCCGAGATCCTTCTCTCCTCGTCGTATTTGCAGCAGTTGCAAATAGAGGTTTCCCACTTTAAAACGGCCTGCCATTGCTTCCAGCTCATGCACGGTATCACGGAATGCCCCCTGCAGACCCGAATTATGATCCAGTCCTTTTGTTCGCCAGGCGTCAGCAATCATCAAGAATTGCTGATTGTAGGCAAGGCTGAGCTCTTTGATTCGACTCGATGTTTTGGCGGCGGACTGATCGATATTTCCCAGTTCTTCTGCATACCGGAGTACATCCTGCACATGCCCGCCTACCTCCTCCACACGCGCTTCGCTACGATCGATAAGAAACAGCTTTTCTACCCGGCGCGCCTCGAGCATGCTGTTTTCGATCTCCAGCGCGTAGCTCTTTTTTGCACCATAGACATCCTGGAGACGCTGGTAGTCAGCCAGCGACTGCTGCAGTGTCGAGTGATACTGCCAAATTACACCAAGAAACAGCAGACCCACCAGACCAAAGCCGAATCCTATCTTCTCCCCAATGCGTAACTTGCTTGCAAATTTACCCATATCTTGCCCCTTGGCGCCTAAAATACTCACGATCTCCACCCGTGTTTCCAATGACCATAGCAATCCTTTATGACAGTTCTGTTACAGTTAACCAAGTGTAGTCAAGAAGCGGATGACCGGTGACCATAAAACATCATATCCGCATATCATTCACCTCCAGCACCTTGAATAACATGAATTTTTGGTCAACGGGTCTATCGTCGGGGAAACAGCAGTTTTCCCTGTCCCAACGACCACCTTGAACTATTGATCGATGTTATCAGTCAGCCGGCGAATTACTGCGGCCTGACCAATAAGCGCGACTGTCTCGAACGACATAATGTGAAAGTCGCGGCAGAATTGGGCAAAAAAGTTCCCCATGCGAAAATCAGGATCGGAGAACTGAAACGATATGGCGTCATCGTGAAATACCCGTTGAATGAAGTAAAGAATCAAAGCCGTATCACCAGCAAGATGGAATCGCTATATGGCAATTAAGGCACGGGCATTCAACTCAACCCGGCTGTCTGTCATGGCAATACCCATTCCCGGTTGCTCTGCCGACTTGTGTAAATTATAAAAAGTCTCAATTGAGATCCGCAGCAAATCACCTGTTGGGATTTCACGCTTGACCAGACGTGGTCCCTACACCTGTCAAATATGATCCGTTTGGTTGTCTGCACACCACAAACGGGGCATGCCGCTGTTTCGGTCCGGGCGCAGAGAGAAAACAAAATGACACATTTTTATTGTTTATTCAATAGGTTACATTACTCTAGCAGATACTTCCATGTCCATTCACGTCACCTGCGTATCTCTCTTCTCAATGATGCTCGTATTGATATGCGTACTAAATAAAATGAGGAATCCGTCGATACAAAAACTGTGACATATATTTAACAAATTGCTGAATTTAATACCGTGACAAACAACCAAACACCTGTCGAACCGGCAAAGCCTCTACCATTCAGATGCGTCCACTCATCCTCTCATACAAACTAGGCATCGTCGCTATCATCATCACACTTGGAGTACTCACCCTGCTCCAGCTGTCGAACAGCGCCCCAGAGGGGGACCGGCGTCAAGAATCAAACCAGATGAAGACGGCCACTGGCACAGCTTCACGCCTGTCATCGCTGGCATCGCTTGACCACCATCCATCCGTTGAGTCCCTGCTGAATGAGGTCGTAGAAGAACATGCTGCAATTATCTCCGCGACCGTCTATCTCAATGACGGAATACACTTGGAAGTCGGAGGACACCATTCGCATTCCGGGGAACTTGTCACGGATCGCCCCATCTACAAGGAGATAAAGGTCCCCATAGAGAAAAATGACCGGGTGCTGGGAACGCTTGAATTGGCCTTTGGCCACCCATCGGATGTGATGCAATATTCGCTGATCGAACTGGCTGTATTCGCACTCATCACCCTATTACTCATCCTGATCACTTATCTATTTTTCAATAAGAAATTCACTCAACATTTCGACACGATTTCAATTATCCCCGAAAAAGTCAGAAACGCGTTTAATGCGCTCTCCGAAGGACTTGTCATCGTCAATGAAAAAGAGCGGATAGTCCTGGCCAATGACTCGTTTATAGCAAAAACGGGACAAAAAAATAGAGAAGAGGTTATTGGTAAAAAAATCGGCCATATGCAGTGGAAGCAGAGAGAGGGCGGCATGGATGGTGATATCCTGCCCTGGCATTTCAGCTTGTACAATTGCGAACGCAAAACCGGGGTACCGGTACGTCTGGAATATAGCAATAAGACAAAGACCTTCTCAGTCAATACAGCACCCATTTTTGATTCGCTAGGAACCATCCGTGGCGTACTCGCCACATTCGATGATCTTACCGATCTGGAAAAGCAGCATAGAAAACTCAGCTCCACACTCAGAAAACTGAGGAGTTCCGAAAAGGCGCTGCGGGACAAAACCGTTGAGTTGGAGTATCTCGCGACAAGAGATCCACTCACCGGATGCCTCAATCGCCGCGCCTTCTTCGATAAGCTTGATATGTTATTTGAGCAGTCCAGATCGAAAGGACACGACCTGGTTTTCATGATGGTCGATATCGACAATTTCAAGTGGATAAACGACCTGTATGGCCATGCAAACGGTGACAAAATCATCAAGCTTGTAGCGGAGATCCTGAACAATAATTCAAGGCCCGAGGATGTAGTCGGCAGATATGGTGGTGACGAGTTTACACTGGCATTGCCGAATGCAGATATCAAACAGGCGACGACCATCGCAGATCGACTGCGCCTGGACATACAGAATAAATGCCGCACATTGTTCACCAATCGTCAGCAGGTTACGCTGTGCTTCGGCCTTGCTGCCTTACAACAGCAGATGGAAGATTCGATATTACTGGTCAACAACGCAGACGATGCGCTTTATGCAGCTAAACAGCAAGGCAAAAATCAGGTCATCGTTTGGAAACCCGGATTGAAGAAAAATATAGAACGGGATAACGACAAAGCAGAAGAGATCATTCCGGCACCTGAAAATGCGATCGACTCAGCAACTGCGGGTCTCTTGCAGGCTGAAGTAGATAATCTTCAAACGATTGTCAAGCGGCTTGAATCCGAGCTTGAGTACACCCGAGATGAGATAGGCAAACTGGGTAAAAGTGATGAATTAACAGGTTTACCCGTCAAACTTTTATTCGATGACCGCGTTTCGAGAGACATTATCAGGGCAGAGCGTAACAAACACGCGGTTGCCGTGGTCTCCTTGGACATCGATAACTTTTCACGCATCAACAAGGCATTTGGGCAAGGAATAGGCGATCAGATCCTGAAAATCGTCGCTGAACGACTGATCGATTCACTCCGTAGATCCGACACCGTCGCAGTGCTGGATAAAGAGGAGGACGATGAAATTCCCGCCATAACCCGCTTGAACAACGACGAATTCGCCCTGGTTCTCAGCGATATCAAAGATATTAAATCCGTAACATGGGTAATACGCCGTATTCTTGGCAGACTAAAGAAAACCATGGAAGTCGATAACCAGGAGCTGTTTGTCTCTTTCAGTGTTGGCGCCGCATTCTATCCACACGACGGCGACACCACTTTCGACCTTCTGCAAATGGCCTATAGCGCCAGACACGCTGCCAAAAGCAATCCTGGAAGCAATAACATTAAATTCTTTTCCAGAGACCTCAACCGAAATGCATTCCACGACATTTGGCTGGAGATGCAATTTTATAAAGCCATAATTCAGCAACAGTTTGAGGTCGTATACCAGCCGAAGATCGATGCCAAAACCGGCCTTATTACATCCATGGAAGCACTCACCCGCTGGACACATCCCAAGGTCGGACCCATACCGCCAGACGACTTTATTCCTGTTGCCGAACATACCGGTCTGATTAACAAGCTGGGAAACTGGGTCTTTAAAAAAGCCTGTTTGGATCTGCGTCGCTGGCACAAAATGGGCTTCTGCGACCTACGTATCGCAGTCAATCTTTCACCTGTCCAATTAAGAGAGGAGTCAACACTCAGTGAAAGGTTTCTTCGAATATGCAACAAGCGCAAGATACCGCCCAACAAAGTCGAACTTGAAATCACTGAGAGCACACTTATTGAAAACTTCGAACAGACTCAAGCAGCAATGCATACTATGAGTAAAGCCGGAATTCAGTTTACTCTGGATGATTTTGGGAAGGGATTTTCGTCCCTCAGCTACCTGCATAATCTGCCCATAAGGAATATCAAGATTGACCGGGAATTCATCGACAGCACTCTCCCCGACAGCCAAAACCTGATTATTGTTAAAGCAATCATCTCCATGGCCAAAAGCCTCGGCTTAAAAGTTGCAGCCATCGGTGTGGAAACTGAGACTCAAAAGCATATGCTTTCACAGCTTGAATGCGATGAGATACAGGGATCCTTCTACAGCGATCCTGTCACGATGGAACAAGCCACTGATCTACTTCAAACCTATAACGGTTGACAGACATTCGGTTGGCTGGAGGCCCGGTGGCACAATAAAAGCAGTAAGCCGGGCACCAAACAGACAGCTCACCGGCACCTATCCGGGGCCATTGCCAATTCGATACGACGGAATCACACCATCCTTTGGCGAGTCAGACACCACGGCCATACGTTCCCGCCTTTAATCCGCACTTCGATTATGGCGCAGGGCTGATATAATCACTTTATATGCCACCGACTGATATTTTTTTCATGCTGCGCATTGAAACCGGAGGCAAGCAATAGTACCGTGGCGCCAAGTGATTGGGTACGCAGCGATTTGAGGTAATAAAATGCCAACCCTCTGGGAAAAGGTGACCCGCGAAGCCAAACTCATCAGCCTGCCTGAAGCCTACTTAAGACTGAAATCGGTGGTCGAGCGACCCGACTACGAGATTACCGAAATAGCCGATGCGGTCAGTACAGATCCGGCATTGACGACCCGAGTGCTCAAACTGGTTAACAGTCCCTATTTCGGCCTTGCCGGCCGAATAGAGACCGTGATAAGAGCCGTCAGTATGCTCGGCGCCCAGCAAATCCACGATCTGGCGCTGACAACCTGCGTCGCCCACGCCTTCAGCGGAATCGATCCCGCCCACCTGGATATGCGTAGTTTTTGGAGAAGCAGCGCGTTCAGCGGACTTGCCGCCCAACAGCTCGCCAAGCGACGGGGGGTGCTGGATAGTGAGCGACTGTTTGTCGCCGGCCTGCTGAGTGACATCGGCCACCTGATCCTCTATCAAAGCGTTCCCCAGGAGATCATAAGGGCCGATAGCCTGGCTCGAGAACAACAACTGCCACCAGTGGAGGTCGAACGCGAATTGCTGGGTCTGGATTATGCCCGGGTTGGCGCTGTCCTGATGCGACAGTGGCAACTGCCGGACTCCCTGATCGAAACAACCGAATTCCATCCGGAACCCCTGCGCTCCAGAAAATTCTCTTTGGAGACCTCTATCGTACACATCGCCGTACTTCTATCCAGGTCCTGGAATGAAAACCAACCCTTTGGCCAGGGGACGCTGCAACCTCATCCATCGGCATTGGATAGCGCCAATGTCTCATCTGAGATCTGCCTCGAAATATTGGAAACCGTCGAATCCGAGGTCGATAAGCTATTGGAAACACTCGCACCACTCAGTAAGGCCTCCTAGGGCCAGTCATCGCTAACCCCAATGGCATTGCTCTGACTGTCAGCGCACAGATTATCGATTTAACCTGTAATTCATTTCATGATGATATCGATCCGTCCAGAAACTCACCTATAGTACGTGCGCATGCGATCGGCTAGAATCAGCAGATTCAATCCCACCTGATGTCACGAGGAATTCCAACGTGTTTCGCAAAGAGCTCAAAGTCCTTGACTGTACCATTCGCGACGGCGGTCTGATCAACAATTACCATTTTACCGATGATTTCGTAAAGGCGGTCTATCGCGCTGCCTGCGACTCCGCTGTGGATATTATCGAACTGGGCAAGAAGCTTGCCGTCAGTGAGGAGTACAGTCGGGATAAATTCGGCAAATGGAACTTCTGTGACGATGATGATCTGAAGATGATTATCGACTCCCATGAATGTGAAAACCCACCTTTGATCGCGGTGATGTTCGATATCGGACGGGTGGATTTCAATAGCCTGAAACCCAGAGATCAAAGTCCGTTCGACATGGCGCGCGTGGCCTGTTATGTCCCCGACATCGACAAAGGATTGGACCTGGTCAAACGCTCAAAGGACATGGGGTACGACACAACCATCAATATCATGGCCTGCTCTGCCGCCATTCGTACCGAGTTGATCGAAGCCCTCAACCAGGTTGAGGAGACTGCCGAACTTGATTACCTTTATCTCGTCGACAGCTACGGCGCATTCTATTCCGAACAGGTGACCGATTACCTGAATCTCTACAAGAAATATGCGCCAAGCAAGGAGCTGGGATTTCATGCGCACAACAATCAACAGCTCGCCTTCTCCAATACCCAGCAGGCGATTATCGACGGGGTGAACCTTCTCGATGCAACCATCAATGGCATCGGTCGCGGCGCGGGTAACTGTAACCTTGAACTGCTGCTCAATTTCTTGAAGAACCCCAAGTTTGACGTCGAACCCATATACAAAGCGATCCAGGAGGAGTTCGTCCCTCTGCGCAAAGAGATCGAATGGGGATTCAATGACATCTATGGTATCAGCGGACACCTCAATCAACACCCGCGCGCCGCCATGAAGCTGCGCGGGGACAAGAAGAATCGTGATCGCTGCTACGATTTCCTGATTGAATCAAGCCGCCTGGACGAAGGCATTATTTCTTGAATAAAAGTCATAGAGCGATTCAACTCCCCAACACCCTCAAAGTGTTGGGGAGCCAGCGAGGTTGAATCATCCGGTAATCGTATAATGATCAGGCAAGGGGTTTATCAGCAGCCTTGGCACATGCTTCTGCGCATGTCTTGCGCTCCATGTGCTTGTCTTCGTATTTAGGAATAAGATTCCAGCACCTCGATTAGCTCATTTTCAGGTGTAACAGAACCTATTGGATTGATGTTAACGGTCATCCCCGACTTTTCATCATGAACAGTAACCAGCGGATGACTTGCAAAGCGCTGTTTATCCACTTGTTCAGCTCGTAGGCCGATGCGTTCAATGGCATCATAAATATCAGTGTGAGCGCCGATTCCCGGCATCTTTACACTCAATATTTGACATAAGGTTACCCCTCTTATTTTGTGGATAAGCGTTAAAGAAATATGTGTGCTGATTTATCGGCCAAGATCACAGGGGCGTTATTCTCGATACTGCTTTATTGGTGCTGCTTTTTCTCCCAGCGCCGTAACAGCCATTTTCACTTTGTGCCACTACCGGGAGAAGCAATTTACAATCGGATGATTTTTCCATGCTAATATATTTATGCTGAGATAGAATTCACTAATGATACGGAGGAGGAGATGGGAACAACCCGCGACATAGTCGTATTGAGCGCAGTACGTACAGCCGTTGGCGGATATGGCGGCACCCTTAAAGATATTGCTCCGTGCGAATTGGCGGCAACCGTCATAAAAGAGGCGGTCGCACGTGCCGGGGTTAATCCCGATACTGTTGGACATACCGTATTGGGAAACGTTATTCACACAGAACCGAGAGATATGTATCTGTCCCGCGTTGCGTCGGTAAACGCAGGCCTGCCGGTCGATACCCCTGCATTTACCTTGAACCGCCTGTGCGGTAGTGGTCTGCAGGCGATTGTCTCGGCCACCCAGCAAATTGAAACCGGCCATTGCGATGTCGCTATTGGTGGTGGCGCCGAGTGTATGAGCCGCGCCGGGTACACTTCAGTCAACCAACGCTGGGGCGCGCGCATGGGGGACAGCAAGATTGTCGACATGATGGTAGGCGCACTCACGGACCCCTTCGAGAATGTCCATATGGGAATCACTGCGGAGAATATTGCCGAGAAGTGGGGAATAACCCGTGAGGAACAGGATCAGCTGGCCGTCGAAAGCCATAAACGCGCTTCAACCGCCTGGGAAGAGGGTCGTTTTAAAGAACAGATTGTGCCAATCGAGATTAAGTCCCGCAAAGGCACGATACTGTTCGAAAAAGACGAACATTTTCGTACCGATGCCGATATGGACAACATGGCCAAGCTACGCCCTATTTTCAAGAAAGACGGTACAGTCACGGCTGCAAACGCCTCCGGCATCAATGATGCCGCATCAGCCGTAGTATTGGCGGCGGCAGAGACGGCGCAAGCCATGGGGCTCAAACCGATGGCACGGCTGATTGGCTACGCTTTTGCCGGTTGTGACCCCAAATACATGGGCATAGGTCCCGTACCCGCGGTCAAGCGGCTTCTGGAGGATACGGGCATGTCAATCGCCGACTTTGATGTATTGGAGGTCAATGAGGCCTTTGCGGCCCAGGCCCTGGCTGTGATTCGAGACCTCGATCTTCCAATGGATAAAACCAATCCCAACGGCAGCGGCATCTCCCTGGGCCACCCCATCGGAGCGACCGGTTCAATCGTCACAACCAAGGCAATCCATGAACTACAGCGTACCGGTGGACGCAATGCGCTGGTCACCATGTGCATCGGTGGCGGTCAGGGTATCGCAGCAGCCTTCGAGCGTATCTGAATAAACAATAAATCAACAATCTAGCAGAGGAGATGATCTATGGGACGTGTAGCATTAGTGACTGGAGGAACACGCGGAATTGGTGAGGCAATCTCTGTAGCATTGAAAGATGCGGGTTACACGGTTGCCGCAAACTTCGGCGGTAATGAAGAGGCGGCCAAGGCATTTACTGAGCGTACCGGCATCCCCGCCTATAAGTTCGATGTCGGCGATTTTGATGCGGTACAGGCTGGAATCGCAAAGATTGAAGAAGAGATCGGACCAATTGAGGTCCTGGTCAACAATGCCGGCATTACCCGAGACGGCACCATGCATAAAATGAACTTTGAAAAATGGGACAAGATCATCCAGACCAATCTGGCCTCATGCTTCAATGCCTGTCACGCTGTCATCAGTGGTATGCGTGAGCGGGGTTTCGGCCGCATTGTCAATATCGGTTCTGTGAACGGCCAGGCCGGACAGTATGGACAGGTCAATTATGCGGCGGCGAAATCAGGTATCCATGGTTTCACAAAAGCCTTGGCCTTGGAGGGCGCCACCAAAGGCATTACCGTCAACGCTGTGGCGCCGGGCTATGTAGCAACCGACATGGTGCGTGCCGTACCGGAGGATATTTTGGCGAAAATCATCAAGACAATACCGGTTGGGCGTCTTGGAGAACCGGAAGATATTGCCCGTTCCGTTTTGTTCCTGATTGCTGACGATGCAAGCTTCATCACCGGATCGACGCTTTCTGTGAATGGAGGTCAACATATGTATTAAGGATTCTCCCCTTAATCAGGAAGCTACTAACCAGACAAGGAACAAGCCGCAAATAAACGCCAATCACCACATAACAAGCGCTAATGGTATGACGATGTGCATGGCTGCCGCTGAAGCCATTTACTATTCCACTAGCGTTGTTATGTGGTGATTTGCGTATTGTAGCGGCGAAATAATGCTGCTTACATGATTGGTTTTATGATTATTCACGCTAATCCAGCTGGCTCTGCTGTTCCGTCAGTTCCTTCTCCAGTTGCTGGCTGAGCTGCTTAGGTGATCCGCTGTGCCTGGCCAGGAGATGGTACGCGACAGGTACGATATAGAGGGTAAACAGGGTCGCGGCAATGACACCCGAGAGGATGACAGTGCCTATCACAGTGCGTGTCTCAGAACCCGCACCGGCTGATAACAGCAAAGGCAGCGAGCCGGCAGCCGTGGTTATACCGGTCATCACGATCGGGCGAAATCGCACATGGGCCGCCTCTATCAGGGCATCTGAAAATGCCTTGCCCGCATCTCTGAGCTGATTGGCGAATTCAACGATCAGGATACCGTTTTTTGCCGCCAGTCCCACCAGCATGATCAAACCTATCTGGCTGTAGATATTCAGCGTCTGGTCTGTCAGATAGAGACCCAGCAGCGCCCCCGCCATGGCTAAGGGCACGGTCAACATGATAATCAATGGGTGCAACCAACTTTCAAATTGTGCGGCAAGTACCAGATAGACCACCACCACGCCGAGTATCAGCACGAATACGACGGAGCTGCCTGCGGTGTTGTAGTCCCTGGACTGCCCCTTATAGTCGATGATGGCATGGGCGGGCAGATGCTCACGCACCAACCCCTCAAGGTATTCCAACGCCGCACCCAAGGCCAACCCCTGTTTCAGATTGGCCTCGATAGTCAGGGCGCGCACGCGATTATAGCGATTCAGGCTGATCGAGTCGGCGACCTCCCGCAGCGTTACCAGATTGGAGAGCTGCACCAGCTGACCACTGGCTGTGGAGCGGACATAGAGATGATTCAGATCTGTAGGGGTACGCTGATCGTCGCGCTCGCCTTCAAGAATAACATCGTACTCCTCCCCTTGCTCAATATAGGTCGTTACCCTGCGTGAACCGAACATGGTTTCCAGTGTACGGCCGATGGTCTCGACGGTAACACCCAGTTCCGCCGCCCGATCGTAGTCGATATCCACCTTCAACTGCGGTTTGGTCTCCTTATAGTCCCAGTTGAGACCCAGTAGACCCGGATTGTCTTGCTCGATCTGTTGCAGCAGCCTATCCCGCCATTCCGCCAACTCGTCATAGGTACCCCCTCCAATCACAAACTGGATCGGTTTCTGTATGCGTCGGCCAAAGCCCTGGCGCATCACCGGGAAGACCTTCACACCGGGAAGATCGGAGAGGTTTTTTCGCAGTTCATTCATGATCGTCCAGGCACTGCGGCGCGAGTTCCACTCATTCAACACATTGATGACGATACCGCCGTTGAAGATCGCGAAGTTACTGAATCGCCTAGGCGCCCTTACCAGCAGGCGTGTGATTTCGCCGGACTCCACATAGGGCATCATGCGCAGTTCGATCTCATCCATATATTCCTTCATATATTCATAAGAGGCGCCCTCCGGACCGTTGACGATCAAATAGAAGGCACCCCTGTCCTCCTTGGGGGCATACTCATCCGGTATCTGCTGCAACAACCAGTAAGCCATCGCCACGATACCGGCGAACAACAACAGCATCAGCCATACATGACGCATTGCCACATGAAGTGTCTTGATATAGATATCCCGGATACGCCCAAACAATCCGTCCACCCATCGGCTGAGGCTTACCCTGCCGACATTGCCGGCAGGCAGGATCTGAGATGCCAGCATGGGTGACAGCGTCAGGGCGACCAGACTGGAGAAGCCGACCGCTGCTGCCATGGTCAGGGCAAACTCTGAAAAGAGCCGTCCGAGATCACCCCCGAGGAAAGCGATGGGGGTGAACACGGAGACCAACACTACGGTGGTTGAGATCACCGCAAAGGCAACCTGCTTGGCGCCGCGAAAAGCCGCCACAAGCCTAGACTCGCCATACTCCTCCATACGACGATGGATATTCTCCAACATCACGATGGCATCATCCACCACCAGGCCGATCGCCAACACAAGGGCCAGCAGGGTCAGTATATTGATGGTGAAACCGAGTATCAGCAGCACCAGAAACGTGGCGATCAGTGAAACCGGCACCGCCACCGCCGGTACTATCATTGCACGCACGCTGCCGAGGAAGAGAAAGATCACGGTAACCACCAAAAGAATGGCGATAAACAGGGTCTTGTAGACCTCGCTGATAGCCCTCTCAATGAATACAGAGCTATCGAAGCTCTGCTTGATCTCCATACCTTCGGGCAGGTTGGTATTGACCCGCTCCATCTCTGCCTTGGCCGCCTCGGCCACAGTCAGGGTGTTGGCGGTGGACTGTTTGATGATACCGATACCGACCATCGGCACACCATTGCCGCGGAAGAAGGTACGCGTCTCTGCGGCACCTTTTTCAACCCGGGCCACTTCACCCAGCCGCACCAGATAACCATCATCTCCCCGGGCGAGCACCAGCCTGGCGAAATCGTCAGCGGAGTGAAATGTCCGGTCCACCCGTACCGTGAATGCCCTGTCGACGGAATCGATGCTCCCGGCGGGTAACTCCAGATTCCCGGCGCGCAAGGCCTGCTCCACATCGGTTACCGTCAAGCCGCGTGCCGCAAGGGCCTGTCGGTCGATCCAGATGCGCATGGCAAAAGTCTGGCCGCCGCCCACCCGCACCCGGGCCACGCCATCGAGCACCGAGAAGCGATCAACCAGGTAGCGCCGCGCATAATCGGACAGCTCGGGTACGGTCATCCGGTCACTGACCAGGTTGAGCCACATGATGACATCTTCATTACTGTCGACCTTCTGGATCTCCGGCGGCTCGGCTTCCGACGGCAAGTTATCCAGAATGGCCGATACCCGGTCACGCACATCATTGGCAGCACCGTCTATGTCCCGCTGCACGTTAAACTCGATGGTCACTGCGGAACGTCCATCTTCACTCACCGATGAGATAAATCGTATCCCTTCGACACCGGCGATTCTATCCTCGATCAATTGGGTGATACGCGTCTCCACCACATTGGCGGCCGCACCGGGATAGATCGTCTCCACTGAAACGATCGGTGAATCGATATTGGGGTACTCGCGCAACGGCAGCTGATCGAAGGCAACCAAACCGAAGGCAATCAATAACAGCGAGAGGACAGAAGCGAAGACCGGTCTTTTGACTGAGATGTCAGAAAGGATCATGGCTTGCCCTTGGTGGCCTTGACCAATGGCTTGAGTAAGGCATCGATGGCAACCTCGCCTTTCTGCACGCCCTTGATACGTACCTTCCCATCGGCCTTGGCCTTATCCGTGCCATGGGTGATGACACGCTCACCGATCATCAATCCGCTGACCACCTCAACCTCACCGGGGCGACGTGATCCGATGGAGATTTTCCTTTTCTCCACCCGATTCTCTTCACCCTCAACAACGAAAACAAACTGATCGCTACCCTTTGGCATGAGCGCAGACTCGGGTATCAGCAGGGTACGACGGGGATTGTGCAACAGCTCGACTGTCATCAGCATGCCCGGTTTCAACAATCTCTCCGGATTAGCAATCATGGCTCGCACCAGGACCGAGCGATTGACCGGATCGACCCGACTATCCACGACCTTCACTTCACCCTCGAAGATACGATCCAGGAAGGCTCGACTGCGGGCACGAATCATCAAGCCGGGTTGCAGATCCGCGAGATAGACGGATGACACAGCAAATTCCAGCTTCATGGTGGTGTCATCGTCCAGGGTGGTGATGGTATCGCCGGTTTCCACCAATGCGCCGACACTGATGTTGCGCAGACCGATGACACCAGAAAAGGGCGCTGTGATCAGCCGATCCGCAAGACGGGATTCTATGGCCGCCAGGCGAGCGCGAGCGGTATCCACTTCGCGCCGTCTCTGATCGAGCAGTGACTGCGCCTCGATTCCCTGAGATTCGAGCCGACTGACCCGGTTATATTGGCGCTTGGCCTCATTGAGAGTGGCCCTGGCCTCCTGCAACAGGGCATGCTCCTCACTGTTTGTCATCTCCACCAACACCTGTCCGGTCTCAACCCGCTCACCGTCATCGAAATGAATCGCGCTGACTGTCTCCGTCACATTCACTGTCAATTCGACCGATTCATTCGCTCTGAGTGTACCCAATGCCTCAATCCGCTCGATGAAATCATCCTCGATGACTTCCGCAACGATTACCAGGGGGGCCGGCTTTTCCGCACCCCAGCCGGACGTGGAGATCAGTATTAAAAACAACAGGTATGGCCAGACCAACAAGCCATTGGCGGAATATTTTCCAGTCATGGGAGTCACAAGCGTCACATCCACATTGTTTCTTACCGGAAGAAAATTGGCGGCAGAATCCCAACTGATTGTCTCAGTCAGCACCCCTTTGAAATTTAACAGTGCAGTGGCTATTGAAAGTCTATTCACTATATCCCTCAGCGGGAGAGGTTTTATTGATAATGGGTTTGATAGCATTTTGAGAGCATACCTGCCGGTCGAGTTCCATGGCGGCACAATGCGGGTCAGAATCCTCCAAACGCTTTCAGGACCTGTTAACACTAACCCAATGCGCTCTGTTGTGCCTGAAGGGCTGGGGCTGTTTTCGCCACCAGCCGCGTTATCATTGGCTCATGTAGGATGACTACATCTCGCTCATTCTGCCCCGCTTGGCACAATAACAGCCCCAGCAGGGCGTATTGGATGAGTGTTAACAGGCCCTAAGCCCGACAAGGATATAATGATAGCTGCCGATGGAGTAGCTTAAACATGTAATTTAGCAATATCAGGGTATATGGCGTTTCGTGACAGCCGCATTGGTATCAGATCTCATCCCAAAGGCCGGGCATGGATTTCATCCACCCTCCTTTTTTTTTTCAGTGCATGATTATCGCAATTCAGGTGCTCGGTTAATATTCACCCGATCCTGCGGTGTGACGAATAGTCAGTCAATTGCGCCAGATCATTCAGATATACCATTCTCAAGGTATGCTAATGCGCACTGTATGACTGTGGGCTTTATACAGCACACCTGATTTGATCCCTCAGAAGGTATAGAATTTCGAGCAATGACAATGGGATGGCTTGTATTCACAGATCTTGACGGCACACTATTGGATCCCAATAGTCACGATCATCATGAGGCGCTACCCGCGCTGCAGCGGCTCAGAGAACAGCATATTCCGGTCATCCCCACGTCAAGCAAGACCTATGCTGAACTTGCTGTTTTAATGCAAAGACTTAGACTCGAAGGGCCCATGATCGGTGAGAATGGCGCCGTTATCATCTATCCCGGTGAGGCCCCACAGATTGCTCCTCCAGGTTATCTGCAGATCCGTGATTTTCTCGTCGATAGCCGGACAAATCCCAGCTACGACACCCTGGGATTCGGAGACATGACCGTGGATGAGGTCATGGCATATACCGGACTGGAAAAGGAGATGGCGCAGCTCGCCATGCACAGACTCGGTTCAGAGGCGTTTTTCTGGCAAGGCAGCGATGCCGGACTAAGTCAGTTCCGGCTGGATGTCACCCATGCTGGTTTGCGACTTTTACAAGGTGACCGATTCCACCACCTGTTGGGTGATACGGACAAAGGCAAGGCTATCGGATATGTGACCAGACATCTGAAGCGGAACGGATATGCTGTCACCAAAACCCTAGGCCTGGGTGACAGCAACATTGATCGGGAGATGCTGCTGGCAGTCGATATTCCGATCATAGTACGCAAACCTGACGGCACTCATATCACACTTGAACAACGACCTGATGCCATAGTCACTGAGCTACCCGGCCCTGCTGGTTGGAATCAGGCGATTCACCATCTGTTGCAACAGGCATGAGACCCTAGGGCCTGTTAACACTAATCCAATCGGCCCTGTTGTGCCTGAAAAAACGCCAATCAAGGCGCGAGGAGAGAGGTTTGGTCACTCCAAATGAACGACAAGCAACGCCGAGTGGCGCTTTTTCAGGCGCACCCCAAGGGCACTTCCTTCGGGGCGCAACCCGAAGGGCTGGGGCTATTTTTCCGCCCAGCGGCGTTATCATTCGCTCATGTAGCGTAACTACACCTCGCCCATTCTGCCTTGCTGGACAAAAAAATAGTCCCAGCAGGGCCGATTGGATTAGTGTTAACAGGCCCTAGCATGGCACCCTCGTTCAAGGTTTCGATTTCACAATCCTCATCGACTCACCAGCCCTCCCATTGAAGAGTTGGAGCGGAAATACGTCTCCGTAAATAACCAGGCACAGGATCATCGAATTGATCTATGACGCACTCCCATTAACTTCCGGCCAATGCCTGATGCCGGGTCGGCACAATTTCCGTGGAGAAATAATGCTGCGGATTAATAGCCTACTGACCCAAAAAATCTTTTTATGAACAATTGGTTATAGAAACCTACTATATTCAATATCTCTTAAGTATAAAAGAGTTGATTTACATCAACATCGGGTTAGAAAATCACCGGTTTATCCTGCTATTTTTAAAAGACAACAACAACAAAAAACACGGCAAAATGCACACCAAGGAGACCAACATGAGGCTTGAACACCCCGATATAGCCGATCCGCTTGAGGCGGTAAAGGCTAACAGGACCATCGAAGTAGACGGTCGGATGATCGCCATTGATGATGAAGGGTATCTAATCGACTTCGATGACTGGAGTCCTGCAGTGACTGAAGCCCTAGCAGAAGCCGCTGGTGTAAAACTGACCGAAGAACATTGGTTGTTGATCGATTTTCTGCATCGTTTTTACAAAGAGTATGAGATCGCACCGGAGATACCGATCCTGGCCCGCAATCTGTGCAAGGACCAAAACGATTGCCGCTGGACCAAACGCTATATTGAGACCCTTTTTCCCGGTGGCGCAAAGATGGCATGCCGTTTTGCTGGCCTGACAAGGCCTGTCGGACGCAGCTGCCTGTAGTCGACAGACCTTCACAGTCTGGCGTTACCCGGCAACATGAGCAGTAGTATCACAGGGGCGCCTTGCTCAGGGATTCGTGTACTCTTTCCTAGGCACTGTTAACACTGATTCATCCGGCTCTGTCGTGCCTGATAAAACACCTGTGATGGCGTGGTATAGTTTGGAAATATCCAACTGAACAACGGACCACACAGGGTGACGCCTCTTTCAGACACACCCCAAGGGCACTTCCTTCGGGGCGCAACCCAAAGCACTGGGACCATTTTCACGCCCGGCGGTGTTATCATTCGCTCATTCCACTTTGCTGGATGAAAAACGGCCCCGGCAGAACTGATTGGATTCATCCCAGCTGGCCCTGAACAATCGGGACAAAAAACCTTGAACCATGACTCTCAAGCCGCAAGTCGCACTACAGCCCACACACAATCCAGACCGTCCGAGGCGTTACACCATTCCGGCCGCGCTGCTGTTTATGCTCTTTTCCTCTCTGCTGCAAGGGGAAGAGCTGGGGCAGGTGAGTACCAAATTCCGGGTTGTCGGTCCCAACGATAAAATTATCATCGAGGCCTTCGATGATCCGGCTGTTCCCGGTGTCACCTGCTATCTGAGCAGGGCTAAAACAGGAGGCGTCGGTGGCGCCATCGGTATTGCAGAGGACACCTCAGACGCCTCGATCGCCTGCCGACAGACGGGTCCGGTGAAGCTGGCCGCAGACATTCTGAACAAGTCACGGGATGGTGAAGAGGTCTTTAAACAACGCACATCCATTTTGTTCAAAACGATGCAGGTTGTCAGGTTCTATGATGAAAAACGCAATACCCTGGTCTATATGACTTACAGCGATAAACTGGTGGATGGCTCGCCGAAAAACAGCATCACAGCGGTTCCACTCTATCGACCGGCACCACTCCCGGTACCCGGCCCGAACAGCCAATGAACCAACCGCTGCATACCGGTCGCCTGGTGCTGACACCGGAAGATCCCTATCTGCTGCCTGATGATCCTGAAGCTATCCTCACCAAACTACATGAGATAGGTTTGATAGAAGGTGCCCTGGAGAGTGGCCCGGGATATCTGCTGGGGGAACATTTCATGCAGCTGGTGACCTTCATGGGGTGCTCTCCCTATATCCGCTTGCAAGCGGATGCGTCTGGCGAACCTTTCTGCCACCTATTACAAGACGGCCCTTACCCCCGCCCCAAATTGCTTTGCGGCACAAACACTCAGCCCCCTCGTTGCGAGGCCTGCCGCAAACGATTGAGTGAGTGGCGTGACAGCTTCGAATCCTGCCTGACGGGTAATGACAGCTGCAAGGTCGGCTGTCCCCATTGCGGTCACCGCCAGGATCCGTTTACCTACGACTTCAGGCAGAGCGCAGGTTGCGGACGCCTGTTTCTATTTGTGGAAAACATCTTCCCCCAGGAAGCGATCCCATCACCCACACTGCTCACGGCTTTGGAACTGGCTTGCATTGGGCATCCGTGGCGCTATTTCTATCAGCAGATATGATCTCCGGGTTGAACATCCCGGGCTTTGTCCCCTGGGCTCTGATTTGTTGCCGACGCTTAACCCAACTGACAACGGTTTTTACCGGCCTTCTTCGCCTCATAGAGGGCCTTGTCCGCCCGTAAAAACACGCTATCGATTGAATCACTCCCGGTAAAGGGCGCGATACCGCACGAAATGGTCACCGGAACCGGTTTTCCGGCTGAATGAAAGCCATTGGTCTCCACCGACCTGCGCATCTCATCAGCCACCTTCAATGCCTCGCCACCTTTGGTACCGCAAAGCAGGCAGACGAACTCCTCACCACCATAGCGGGCAATGAAGTCAGTTACTCTGAGGCGTGACTGAAGACTCTTTGCGATGACCCGCAGGGCCTTATCTCCGGCCTGATGACCAAAGCGATCATTGATCGATTTAAAATCATCGATGTCCCAGACCAGCATACAGAGAGGGTCGTTGAATCGCTTCCAGCGGGCATACTCTTGCTCCACCCGCTCTTCGTAGGCCAGGCGGTTGGGCAATCCTGTCACGGCATCAATCAGCGCCATATGATGGGCCTCGACCATGCGTGAGCGCAATTCGCTGGACTCCTTCTCCAGTTTCGCCAACCGATGTTTCAACTCCTGCTCACTCGCTTCGGTTTTTCGGTGCCACTGTTTCTCTTCCTGAAGGTAGTCATCGATATTACTCTGGATAAGGCTCAAGCGGTCACGCACGGCCGTCTTCAACTGTTGCAGATCGGTCGCCGCCTGGACACTTTCACCCAGATCACCGACATGGCCGGTCACCTTCTCGCTCAAACTCCGACCGTGCTCGATAATCTGATTTCGTCCATCGTGGGCACTTTGCAGATGCACACCCAGATCCTGCAGGCGCTGGGTCAATTCTTCCAGAAAATCCTCTGCCTCTTTGATCTCCATCTGAACCTGGCCATAGGATTTTGCCGAGAGTTCGAGCAGATCACGCAGGACTTCCGACCAGGCATCGGTTGATGCCTTTCCGTCGAGACGCCGTTTCAATTGATTGATTTCATCTCCCCAATGCCCCGGCCACGAGGCCTGCTCCAGTAGATTGAGCAGAATATCATTAGGTTTCGGCCCCTGCTCATGTTCACCTTGAGGTCCACCCAGCAGACGTTCGAACAACCCTGTCTTTTTCACTTTTACGGGCTGTTCTCTGCTCAAGAGCTGAACCAATCGGGAGAACTGACCAATTTCCATCTGTGACGGATCATCGGCCAGCTGATGCATAAGCCCAGCCGCTTCCTGTGCCTCTTTTTTGTTTAATTGGAGGGAATTGAGCAGCTTGATGTAGTCGCCTGTCGTATCGACATCCTCTTCACCGGCATCTTCCGAGAAGTGGAGCAATCCGTCCGACAGAGCATTCAGTTTACTCTTCAGTTTATCGTTGACACCACCGCGGACAGCGTCACGGACCCCCTTCAGGTGGGGGTCCAGGCGGGAATCGAGACCGTTGGCTGCAAGGGTCAAGCGTATGATGGTGCGAGTCAGTAACTCCTTCAGCTCGCGGTTGGCTTCATCCTCGCTTTCATGTTGGCGCAGTAGATCTTCGTATCGCTCTTTCCAGTCTTTCTCATTCATCGCTTATCGCCATTCTCGCGAGAGTATGTAAAGCGTAACCGTAATGCTGTCAGCAACCAAATCCAGGTATTGTCGAGGAAATCCCTCATGCGGCCATGGGCAGCACAACATCTTTCGGCAATTCGATCTCCAGACTGACCGGCAAGTGGTCCGAGTGTGCATAGTTGAGCACTTCCGACTTGGCCACTTTCAGGGTGGGCGAGGCCAGGATATGGTCCAGCTTGCGACTCGGGCGCCAACTGGGGAAGGTCATCATGTCGCAGGGACTGCCTTGCAGGTTGGTCCGTTCGATCAGGTAGCGAAATTCCTGAGAACTGCAGCCACAGTTGAAATCCCCCATTAATACCAGATGTGAGTAGTGAGATACCAGATCACTGACATAGGAGAGCTGACGCAGACGTGCCCGACGGCCCAATGCCAGGTGCATCATGCAGATACCCAACGGCTTCTCGTTGGTCTCAAACTCCATCAACACGGCACCACGGCCAGGTAATCCGGGCAGTCGGTACTCTGAAATGATGCTCGGCTCAACCCGGCTGAGCACACCGTTGCTATGTTGAGCCAGCTTGCCCAACTTTCGATTCACCTGCCGGTACCAGTAGGGAAAGCCCGCATGCTCGGCCAGATAGGCGGTCTGGTCGATAAAACCGCTGCGCAGACTGCCTGAATCGACTTCCTGCAGCCCCACCACATCGAAATCCTTCAACAGATGCGCAATCCGATTCAGGTTCCCCAGCTGCTGCTTATGCGGCAGCATCTGTTTCCAGCCACGGGTGACATACTCATGGTAGCGCCTGGTATCGGCGCCGGCCTGTATGTTGTAGCTGAGCAGGCGCAGTCTGTCTGCACCGTCCAGCATGGACTGGTTCTGAATGATTTGATTGTGCATCGTTATACTGGCGCGTGTTTTGATTATTACCTCGACTGCACTAGTCTTTACGGCAACACAGGCTTAAAACTTGAGTGTCATCGCACAAGTTGCTAATACAATAGCATGCAAACGTAAAAAGGCGGCCATAAGCCGCCTTATTGTATCGGTTATCGGTACGAAAATGGTGATTACCTGCTCAAACCCTGTACATACTGGGCAACCGCCGCCATCTCTTCGTCACTCATACGGGACGCAACTCCCTGCATCATCTTGCTCGCATCGTTGGTGCGCTTGCCGTCACGAAAATCTTTCAGCGCCTTTTCCACATAGGGAGCATGCTGACCGGCTATACCAGGAAAGTTGGCTTGCGGGTTACCTGATCCAGCAGGGCCGTGGCAGGCCATGCAGGCAGCCACGCCGGTCTCTAAATTCCCGGCCCTATAGATCGCTTCGCCGGTTCTGACCTTGTCCGCTGCAGCCTCACCGATCTGCCGTTTCTGACTGGAGTAGTAGGCAGCCAGGTCTGCAATATCCTGATCGGAGAGCGGCATTGCCATCGGTGACATGGTTTGATCGACACGGGCGCCCGATTTAAAGTCCTTGATCTGCTTCTCGATGTATCTTGGAGACTGTCCCGCAATTTTCGGCCACAGGGGATTGATAGGGCTATTCCCATCAGCGCCATGGCATCCTGCACAGATTGCAGCCTTGTTTTTTCCCTCATCTGCATTCCCGGCGGCATGGGCCAGGTTGAAACCGATGCTAAGGGCGATAATTGCGGTTATGAACCATTTATTCATGATCAATCCTGCTCTAAATTCTGCTGGATATGTTGAAATTCCGAGCTTTGCTGTCCCACACTCCCATCGGAGGAAACCTCGAAAGCCACCAAAAAAGCTGCGAAACTATAGCAGAATTTTCTAATAAAGGTCAAAATCAGACACTCCGATTCGCCATAGGTTCTATCTATGCAGAAAGACCCCGACCAAACCATCGTGAAGCGCTGTTACGCGGTTATCTACACCCCCAGCCAACGCCGCAAGCGCTTCCCGGAAAACTGCGTACAACCGTTCGCCAGCGCTGAAGATGCCCTGGCAGCCGCCTCTGAGCAGAAAGACCGTCACGCAGCGGAGGTGATGGGGCCTTCACGCTCGTCCGAAGGATTTCGCCTCTATTACCTGTTGAGATGGTTATAGTCACTGCCCCATCCCCCACGAATCCCGCTCACACCCTGAGCTTACCCATCTCCTGCTCGATCGCCATGCCATCCAGGGTTTCGAAATCTGATCGACTGAATGTGGTAATACCGCCGGCGAGTTCATACCAGGCAAAACCATTCGTCCAGGGCGCATGCTGATAATGACCTTGCCGTTTGCGTGAGAGGCAGTAGAGTCGGCCTGGCCGAAAGATCAGATTATAACTGGTCTTCCGTTCATGCAGTGTCCGTATATGCGCCCAGGCCGCAGCTGCAGAGCTGAACACCTCGCACGACAGGGGGTAATGCAATCTACCACCATTATGGTGCCAACACGCCCTTTCAATAGGCAAAGGAGATGAGCGCACATAGAATTGAAAATGAAGGTGATTAACGGAAGCGTAGGCACCATAGCTGTTGTAGGCGATACCCAGCCCCGGCAATCCTGACCCCAATTCCTCTGCCAGGGACCAGACATAGTCATGGTATCCGGCACTCAACAGTTGTGGATGTCGGGCACGCCTGTCCGGTACCAGCAACCCATGCAGCGGTGCGAAGGGGAATTTATTATAGAGCAGTTCGACCTCATTCCCCCGCAACTCCCCCGCCCAGAGGACCTCTTTACGAAGATAGGGCTTATTGAAGTTGAAACCGTTTGGGTCGAAGGGACGACTGATTCCCTGCACCGGCTGACGGCTCATGCGAGAGGGCCGAAATGCCCGAACGTGATTGAACTGCAGCTCCCACTCCCCCGATTCGCGAAATTCGGTGGCTTGTATACCCTCGAATCCGATCGCCATCAGTTTCAGGAAGACCAGTTGATCATCCTCGGCGCCAGCCAGTTCACGGCCTCCGCTCAAGGCTTCCCGGCAGTATGCGGACAGGTTATCGAAACGGTGAGCCAAATCCCGCTTGAGTATCTGATAGATATCAGTATCAAAACAGGCGTTGGCATGCACCAGGATGTAGCTGCCGAGACCGGGATTGCTCAGCAACCGCTGCAACCCGGAAGTAAACGCCTGTTTCAGTACCTCAAGGGAGTTAAAGGGAGGCGCAGTAGTCAACTATCAATGCATATGGCGCTGGTGGCCATCCTGTTTCATGCGCATCTGCAATTTACGCACCGGGGCATCCACTTGCAGGCTCGATCCATCCTCGAAGGTCAGCGTCAACGACACCTTCTCATCCTGGACCAGTTTCTGCTTCAGACCGATCAGCATCAAATGCAGCCCACCGGGCTGCAACTTGACCATCTCGCCAACAGGCAGATCAATCTTCTCCACCTTGCGCATACGCATCATCCCCTCTTCCATGGTATGGGTATGCAACTCCACCACTTCTGCGGCAGGACTGCTGGCAGCCGTCAAGGCACTCCCCTCTTTGCCCATATTGTGCAAACCCATGAAAGATGCAGAGTTCGGCTGACCCGGCGGAACAGCCCTGACATAGGGATCGTCCACCATAATACCGTCAGCGACATTCCCCGCGACAGCTGCCTGACCGGCACAGATGAGAAACAATCCGACTAGAGAAAAACGTTTGAAACAGGACATCTTGCTGAACTCCTCGTGCGTATCACTATCTTCAATCAATCTTCGACGGAAGTAGCCGTATATGGCTGACTCAAAAGCTGACGAGAATGACATCAATGCCTACTCCAAGGCAATCCAAATCGAAGTAAATTATGTCAATTCATGACATTTATAGGCCATTTGACACAAGACGTGTCATTTGACCTATCCGATAGATCGCAATTTCTGTTTATTTGAACAAAAAAAAGCGCCTGACACTGGAGCAGGCGCTTTTCCGACATCCAATTTGGAAGGACGTTCTGGATCAGAGCGTCAACAGCCAGTCAACGATGACCTTGATGTCTTCATCACTGACATGCGCATTAGGCGGCATAGGTACAGGACCCCATACACCGGATCCACCCGCCTTAACCTTTGCGGCCAGCATCTCGGCGGCACCTTCCTGGCCCTTATATTTGGCAGCGACCTCTTTGTAAGCAGGTCCGACTACCTTGGTTTCAAGCTGGTGGCAGGCCATGCAGCCACGTTGAGTCGCGAGTGCCACAGGATCAGCGCTAGCAGTTGCCACGGCGCCCAGAGACAGAACTGTCGCGCTGGTTGCCAGTAGCATCATCTTCATCTTATTCATCTTATTCATCAGGTATTATCCTCTAAATTCAAACAGTTATCACTCACACACCTGAAGGGAACAGTATCACCCTTCCCTTAAACCCGGCGGATTATAAAGTAAATGGACCACCATTGGCTATCAAAGACAATTATCAATCGGGTTAGTTTACATTAAATCACAACACACTTTACCCCATTGACAACAACTTAATGACACACTCACAGTCATGAAATTCCATTTAGCAATCAACTTGTTACAAAGATCAGGCAAATCAATGAGCACCATCCTTGTCTGCTAAATGGGCCAGATAAAGCGCCAATCCAAGCAGGGCGATACCACCCGCAAATTGCAGGAGATCCATGGGCGTGGAGAATTCCATGCTCAGCGCAAACTCAAAATAGCGCACCACCAGAATCATCATCACGACCTTCGCCAACCGGCTCTTGAGATCATCCAGACTGGTGATCATCAGAACATTCGAGGCACTCTCAGAGTTCTCAGCGTATTCGATTTTACTGATGAACAGTTCATATAGGCCGAGGGAGAAAATCAGTAGTACCGTAGCCAGCAGATAACCGTCCACGATCTCCACCACATGGGTAACAGTGGAGGATCGTAAATCGATCCTTTGCTCTGCGCTCAGCGAAGGGGAGGCGTAATCTCCGAGGTGAGAGATCATGTAGACAGCGTCCACCGAGGCCATATAGAACATTGCGATGGCCGCAGCCATGCTTGCCACAACGGCAGCCAGGACTACAAGCCGGCTGCTCCAGAGAATCTTTTCAAACTTCTTTTCCACAATTCACCACACTCAGTTTGTCGTCGGACTATTATTCCCAGCTGCCGTCCAGACTCAAGTCTTTTCCCGCCCCAAAACCATCCGCAGGCCGCACGAACAGACAACGTCGCACTGGATCAAAAACAGTGAAATGATATCATCTGCCTCTTTTTTGCCAGGATCATACCCAAATGCCAGTTTTCTTACCCGGCCAGCGCTGGATCAGTGATAGCGAATCGGAGCTGGGTTTGGGCAGTGTCGTTGAGTGCCAAGGACGCACCGTCTCCATCCATTTTCCCGCAGTGGGAGAAACCCGGGTTTACGCCCGACAAGGGGCTCCCCTGACACGGGTCGCCTTTTCGGTCGGAGACAGGGTTGAAAGCCGTGATGGTGACACGCTGCTGGTCTCCCGCGTGATCGAGAAGAACGGCTGCCTCAACTATCTGGGAGAAGATCAGACCGGCAGCCAGGCCTCACTGGCAGAAGCGGACCTGAACGACTCACTGCGTATCGACCAGCCCCAGCAGCGCCTCTCCGCAGGCCAGATCGACCCACCCCACTGGTTCAATCTGCGCTATCACACACTGCGCCGGTTCGGACGACACCTGCAGTCCCCCATACTCGGCCTGGGCGGACCCAGGATCGATCTGATCCCTCATCAGCTATATATCGCCCACGAAGTGGCCAACCGGCCAAATCCTCGGGTATTGCTGGCCGACGAGGTGGGACTTGGCAAGACCATCGAGGCCTGCCTGATACTGCACCATCAACTCATGACAGGGCGCACAAGCCGAGCCCTGATCCTGGTACCCGACCCCCTGGTACACCAATGGCTGGTGGAACTGTTACGGCGTTTCAATCTCAAGTTTCGCATATTCGATGAGGAGACCTGCCAGGCTATCCAGGATTCGGGACAGGCCGATAACCCCTTCCACGCTGAGCAGCTGGTGCTCTGCAGCCTTGATCTTTTTCATCACAATACTCAACGCCTCAGCCAGGCCCTGGATGGTGGCTGGGATATGCTGATTGTGGACGAGGCGCACCATCTGACCTGGTCCGCAGACGATCCCAGTGCCGAGTATCTACTGGTTGAGGCCCTGGCGCTTAAAACACCGGGAGTGCTGCTTCTGACCGCCACGCCGGAACAGTTGGGGCGGGCAGGACACTTCGCCCGTCTGCGACTGCTCGATCCGGATCGCTACTACGATTTGCAGGCGTTTCAGGAGGAGGAGCACCACTACCAGCCTGTTGCAGAGGCTGTCGAGCAACTGCTCCGGCACAACAGGATAACGAAGGCGGCTGCAAGTCAACTGTGGGATATCCTGGACGAGAGTGAACAACAACCCCTCCTGACCCTGCTCGAAGAGAACGATACCGATGAAGCACAGCGGGATACGGCCAGGGAAACCCTGATTTCAATGTTACTTGATCGACACGGTACCGGTCGTGTGCTGTTTCGAAACACCCGCGCCGGTGTCAGCGGCTTCCCTAAACGGGAGTTGCACAGCTACCCACTACCCTTGCCTGTGGAATATGAGGGGGCAGGGATAGAAAGCGATGTTCCCGCGGAGCTGAGCCTTACCCCTGAACGTTTACATGCCGACCGGGGACACCCCGCCTGGTGGCTTGTCGATCCCCGGGTTGCATGGGTGATCGAGCAGCTGAAACAACATGTTTCCAGGAAATACCTGCTGATCTGCGCCCATGCCGAGACCGCTATCGAGCTGCAGGAGGCCATCAGGGTGCAGACCGGGATCGGCGCCGCCCTGTTTCACGAGGGGATGAGCATCATCGAGCGTGATCGTTCTGCAGCCTGGTTCGCCGACCCGGAGGGGGCCAGGTTGATGATCTGCTCCGAGATCGGGAGCGAGGGGCGCAACTTTCAATTCGCCCACCACCTGATCCTCTTCGATCTCCCGCTCGATCCGGATCTTTTGGAGCAACGTATTGGCAGACTCGACCGGATCGGCCAGAAAGAGACCGTACGAATTCATCTCCCCTATCTGGAACCGGGTCCGCAATCGGTTCTGCTGCATTGGTACAGGGATGGACTGGATGCCTTCAGCCACCCGGTGCCTGGCGCCCATGAACTGTACAAACAGCTCAGTCCGGTACTATGGGAATCACTCGAGGGTATCGCTGGGGAGGGCAATCTGGAACGGCTCCTGGAAGAGACGCGACAACTCAGGGAGGCGACCCAACTCCGCCTGCAGCAGGGTCGCGACCATCTGCTGGAGTTGGGCGCCTGCCGTGAGCCCACTGCCAGCTGGCTGGTCAAGGAGCTGCGGGCGCAAGACCGATCCCATCATCTGCGCAACTATCTCGAGCAACTGTTCAACAGTTACAATATCGACACAGAGGAGCTGGGATCAGGCTTTATTCTGCGTCCTGGGGAACAGGTTATCGCCGGTCAGCTGCCAGGCCTGCCAAGTGAGGGGATGACGGCTACCTACAGTCGCAGCGATGCCCTTGCCCATGAGGAGCGTCAACTGTTGACCTGGGAACATCCCCTGGTCAGCGGGGCTATGGAACATGTCATCGGTCAGCAGACCGGTAACAGCACTGCTCTCGCCAGCAAGCATGCCAAACTGAAAGCGGGACAGCTTCTGTTGGAGTCCCTGTTCGTGGTCAAGTGTCTGGCTCCGCGCAAACTGCATGTCGCCCGATTCCTGCCACCGACACTGATCCGCATCCTGCTCGATGCCAACGGCAAGCGATGGGATCAACTGATCGGTTGCGACGATCTGCTGGAGAATGCCCAGCCCCTGGAGACACAGACCCTGCTACCGGTCATCAATAGTTACCGTCAACAAATAAGAGCAATGGTCGAGCAAACTGAAACCGCAGCCCATCACAGCATGGAGCCACTAAAAAACAGTGCCGTTAACGGGATGATGGAGCACTACACGGAAGAGATACAACGGATGATGGCACTCAGGAAACACAACCCGGGAATACGCGAGGAGGAGATCCGCCTGATGCAGGATCAGGGCCTTGCGCTACATAAGCATCTGCAGGCCGCCAGGGTGCGTCTGGATGCAGTGCGCCTGATTGTCACGTTGTGACCCGAAACTGTTTACGTAAAAAGCAACCCGATTACCCATCATGCTCAACTATCTGCTTTAGCCTACTTCTCCGTCACTGAGGGTGCTGTGTATGCAGGCCGCAAATTGACGCATAATATTAATAATCCGCAAATATACGCGAATAGACACAATCTTAGCGGTTTAATCAAAAAGCTTAGGTGAGACAGTCATCACAGGTCTCGTGACACACTCAATCGGAAAAGGGTGTTGCATAAACTGTAAGATTGGGTCCATCCAATCAACTTTGTTGGAGAGTTAATAGATAGATTTGCGTTCATTTGCGGACTTAGAACTATTTGGCGAGTATTTGCGGCTTGTTTGCAAAGATCACGATCACCTGACCGGCGGCTGAGTATCGTGAGTGACCAGTTAACTGAACAAAGTGGGCAGCCGGGAAAGACTATAAGAGAAGCAATAGTTGTGTGCTGAACTCACCTACTCGAAGAGTTTCTCGATGGGGTATGGCCGGCAGATGCCATAGCCCTGGGCGTAATCGATTCCGATATCTTTCAGGCGATGCAAAACGCTGTCGTTTTCCACAAACTCCGCGATAGTCTCCAATCCCATGATATGCCCGATCCGGTTGATAGCATCCACCATCGAATCATCGATTAGGTTATCGAGCATCTCTTTGACGAACGCCCCGTCAATCTTCAGATACTCCACCGGCAGATGCTTGAGATAGCTGAAAGATGAGAGGCCGCTGCCGAAGTCGTCCAGAGCGAATTCACAGCCGAAACGCTGCAGCGTCCGCATGAAGTGCTCGGCTGAGGTCAGATTGGATATGGCCGCTGTTTCGGTGACTTCGAAACAGAGCATCCCCTTTGGAATGTCATAACTTTTAATTCTGTCAAGGATCATCTGTAGGACATTTTCATCACATAAAGAGTGGCCCGACAAATTGATAAAAAAACGCCGTCCCGCCGCGAGACACACCTCCCGATTATCAACCATATAGCGTATAAGTCGATCGATCACCCAGCGGTCCACATTCGGCATCAGACCGAACCTCTCCGCCGCTGGAATAAAGGCCCCGGGAAGGATCAATTCACCCGACTCGTCCAACATGCGAATCAATACTTCCACATGCTCTGCTGCTTTGTTGTTGATCGACTTAATGGGCTGTACATAGAGCGTGAAACGGTCTTCATCCAGCGCGCTACGTATATGGGTTACCCATTTCGCCTCACCGTGCCGCCTGGCGGCAGAACTCCCGAGAGGGTCGTAGATATGGATTTGGTTCCTGCCCTCTTCCTTGGCGGAGAAGCAGGCCGAATCCGCCAAACTCAAAATCTGTTCCAGATTATTGCTCTGATTGTCGATCGGTACCATGCCGATACTGACACTTTGCGAAAAGCTCTTATCTCCATAGACAAAGCGAAAACCCTGGATTGAAAGACGAATGCTGTCCGCGATCCGCTCAGCCGCATCAATGGAACACTGTGACAACAGTATGCCGAACTCATCTCCGCCCAATCTGGCCAGCAGATCGCTGTTACGGATGGAACGTTTGATCAGACTGGCCAGTTGACGCAGCAATTCATCGCCTGCGGCATGGCCACAGTTATCATTGACGATTTTGAAGCGGTCAATATCGAGATAGAGCAGGCAATGCACACAGTCCTCTATCCCGGACTGCTCCAATAAAGCGGTCAATTGACGATCAAATTCGGTTCTGTTGTAGAGCCGGGTTACCGGATCATGACTCGATTGCCAGCTCAACTGCGCCGCCAGTTTTCTTGATTGACTGGTGTCTTTGAAAACCAGCACGATACTCTCCAGATTCCCCGCTTCATCCTTGAGACTGGTAATCGATTGCTGTACCGGCAGACTCAAGCCCTCTCTGTGCATCAACACCAGCTGACATCCTTCGTTGTCGACGATCTTTTCAAATGGAAGCGGTTTTTTCTCCATATCCGATTCGTCGAAAACCCGATACACCTCTGTCAATCGACGTCCCGTCATCTGTCGGTTGGAATAGCCTGTCATCCCTTCCGCAGCCAGATTGGCAAATTCGACCCCGCCAGACGCATCGAGCAGAATGACAGCATCTTCCACAGATGAGAGCATCGCACGAGTCCGCTGTTCCGCCATGGTGTTCGTAGTCAGCTTATCCCGTTGGACCAGCGTTGAGTCGATTTCACTGATCTGCACCAGACAGTAGCCCGGGTGCATCATCAGCGGCTTGACACTGACCCGAATAAAACAATTCTCATCGATTCTGAATAAGTGGCGGGAACCGGAGAGGGAGAAATAGGTCTGCAGTGATCTATCGGATTGAGGCAACTGCGCTGCAGTGAGCACCATTTTAAAGAAACGGGGTCCGGCCAGCTGTGGGATAAGCGCTTCCAGCGGTTCGCTGAGCGCCTCTTGATCCGTCTTTCCGGTAATGTCAGATAGATGTCGATTCCAGGCAACCACCCGGCGATCGTTATTTATGAGGCAGAGCCCAACATCGCAAGCGTCGATCACTTCCTGCAACTGCACCAGATCACTCCGACTAAAGACCCCTGTCTGCAGTGCCTCTGTTGACCCCTTCCCCTGCACGGCCTTACCTCTCGAAAAAACTTTATATCGTAGTCATAAATACTCAATGAGATATGCAGCGGCCGAGTCTTTCAGCGCCTGGTCTTCAGTTCCTGAATCTATCCGCCGTATCAGGCGGTTAACAATGATAGGAAACATCAGGTCATTGTCCTTATTATTCCGCATTCGAAGACCTGCCCGTAAGCAGGTTGACTTGATATAGGATCGGCCGACCCTTACTGGAACTTTAATCCACGATGGTGAATCAGGGGTTAGATGAAGTGAGCGGCATATGGTTAAAGCAGTTCGATCTCTTGTCGCTTCAATGAACGATACCCTCCCGGCACGAGAGACTGATCCAATGACAGCCCTCCAATCGACAGCCGGTGCAGCGCCACGACACGATTTCCCAGTGCCGCAAACATACGCTTCACCTGGTGGTATCTGCCTTCGGTGATCGTCAGGAGCAATACAAGCTCCGACACCTTCTCGATGGTTGCCGGTTTTGTGGGTTTGCTTTCGCCCTTCAGCAACAGACCCGCCCCCAGGCCGGAGACCTGTTCCGCCGTCAGCGGCTCAGCGAGTGTGACACGGTATGTTTTGGGGCAGTGATTCGAGGGAGCGGTGATTCGATGCGACCATTGGCCGTCGTCGGTAACCAACACCAATCCCGTGCTATCGATATCGAGCCGCCCTGCGATATGCAGCGCATTCCGCTTGGGGACGTCGAATAGATCCAGAACCGTCCTTTGACTGGGATCGCGGGTGGCGCAAACCACGCCCAGGGGTTTGTTGAGCATGAAATAGCGTGGCAAAGGCGGGGACAGCAAGCTGTCGTCGAGGGTCACCTCGGCCTGCACATCCACCTGGCTGGCGGGTTGTGTGACCGGAGCGCCCCCCACACTGACCCTGCCCCCCCGGATGATGCTGCGCGCCTGGGACCGGGTCAGATCGGTGGTTTGGCAGAGATATCGATCAAGTCTCATAGCTCCTTATAGATCTCACCACCCTGCTGTTTGAACTCCACCGCCTTCTCCTGCATTCCCTGTTGCAGCGCCTGGTCCTCGCCAACCCCTTGGGAGCGGGCGTATTCCCTCACATCCTGGGTGATCTTCATGGAGCAGAAGTGAGGCCCGCACATGGAACAGAAATGGGCCACTTTATGGGCCTGGTGGGGGAGTGTCTCATCGTGAAATGCCATTGCCTTCTCGGGATCGAGGCTGAGGGCGAACTGATCGCTCCAGCGAAACTCGAATCGCGCCTTGGACATGGCGTTGTCCTGCAACTGGGCACCGGGAAAGCCTTTCGCCAGATCCGCGGCATGAGCGGCAACCTTGTAGGTAATGATCCCTTCGCGCACATCCTCTTTGTTGGGTAGCCCCAGGTGCTCCTTGGGTGTCACATAGCAGAGCATGGCGGTACCGTACCAGCCGATCTGCGCAGCGCCGATTCCGGAACTGAAATGGTCGTAGCCGGGGGAGATGTCGGTGACCAGGGGGCCTAGGGTATAGAAAGGCGCCTCGAAACAGTCCCGCAGCTCCTTGTCCATGTTCTCCTTGATCATCTGCATCGGCACATGACCCGGCCCCTCGATCATTACCTGCACGTCGTGTTCCCAGGCGATCCTGGTCAGCTCACCCAGGGTCTCCAGTTCGCCGAACTGGGCAGCATCGTTGGCGTCGGCCAGGCAGCCGGGACGCAGACCGTCACCCAGGGAGAAGGCCACGTCGTAGGCCTTCATGATCTCGCAGATCTCCTCGAAGTGGGTGTAGAGAAAATTCTCCTGATGGTGGGCCAGGCACCATTTGGCCAGGATCGAGCCGCCGCGGGAGACGATGCCGGTGACCCGCTCGGCAGTCAGAGGGACATAACGCAGCAATACGCCGGCATGAATGGTGAAATAGTCGACCCCCTGCTCCGCCTGCTCGATGAGGGTATCGCGCATGATCTCCCAGCTCAGCTCTTCCGCTTTACCGTTGACCTTCTCCAGCGCCTGGTAGATGGGCACGGTGCCGATCGGCATGGGGGCGTTGCGCAATATCCACTCCCGGGTTTCGTGGATGTTTTCGCCGGTGGAGAGGTCCATCAGGGTATCGCCGCCCCAGCGGGCCGACCAGGCCATCTTCTCCACCTCCTCCTGTATGGATGAGGTAATGGCACTGTTGCCGATATTGGTATTGATCTTGACCCGGAAGTTGCGGCCGATGATCATCGGTTCCAACTCGGGATGGTTGATATTGGCGGGAATGATTGCCCGTCCGCCCGCCACTTCATCGCGCACGAATTCCGGGGTGATCTCATCGGGGATACGGGCGCCGAAGGGTTCACCCTGATGCTGACGCAGCAGTTTGGCATAGCGCGGATCATCACGCAGCTCCTGCAGGCGGCAATTTTCCCGGATAGCCACGAACTCCATTTCGGGGGTAATGATTCCCTGGCGGGCATAGTGCATTTGGGTGACATTTTTCCCGGGTTTCGCCCGCCGCGGGGCATGAATATGTTCGAAACGAAGATGGGCAAGGGCCGGGTCGTTCTGCCGGACCCGGCCGTATTCCGAACTGGGGCCGTCAAGCTGCTCGCTGTCACCACGCTCCTGAATCCAGCCGGAGCGGAGGTCGGGCATCCCTTTGAGCAGATCTATCTTCTGCGCCGGATCGGTGAAGGGGCCTGAAGTATCGTAGACAGGGATCGGCGGATTCTCCTCCGCCCCGAAGCTGGCGGCTGTCGCCTCCTGGCTGATTTCACGCATCGGCACACGGATATCCGGGCGGGAGCCATCGACATGGATTTTGCGAGAATTGTAGAAGGAGCCGGTCACCGCTTCGGAAAGCGTGGTGGTCTTTTTGATGAAATCTTCAGGGATTACACTCATGCTCGAAACCTCGCTGTGGCAGAGACGAAGATGAGCCCAGTAAGGTTTCAGCTTCCCTCCGCCGGTATTAACCGGATCAGGTAGTAAGGGTCTTTCTCAGCCCAAGACGGCCACCCGCCACGGACACCCCCAGCCTGCCAATCAGGGCAGTATAACCCGATTCCACAGCGGTGAACCAAGATTAATCGGATGACGGTTCGACAGAACACGCGCAGTGATGGCGGCAATCATCCCAAGCCAGCCAGGCGCAATAAAAGATAAGTTTTATAAACAGCAAGTTAGCTCGACAAATAAAGCCGGCCATTCAATCCTGAGGTCAGATATCTGTATCGAAATACCCCACAGAATGACGGAGTCCGGCCCGCGTGATCGGATAAAATCACTCAGGAGAATCTTGCCCGGAGGTAATAAAATACGTAGTCTTAATCCTCTGCCGCATTAAACCATATTAAAAACCAGGATATTTTCATGATGGCGAACAGCTTCGAGAAAGCACGATTCAACATGGTGGAACAGCAGATCCGCCCCTGGGAGGTACTCGATCCGCGCGTACTCTCGTTGATGGAATCTCTTCCACGGGAACATTATGTTCCCCAATCCTACCGGGATCTGGCCTATGCCGATATCGAGGTCCCCATCGGACAGGGGCAGAAAATGATGTTCCCCCGAATCGAAGCCAAATTGATGCAGGCCCTGGCCATCCAACCGACAGACAAGGTACTGGAAGTGGGTACCGGCAGCGGTTACCTCACAGCCTGTCTGGCAAACCTGGCTCAAGAGGTCGTCTCCATCGACTTCCACAACGAATTTACCGAGCAGGCCAAAGAGAAACTCGGACAGCAAGGTATTCGAAATTTCACCCTGATCAACGGAGATGCCCTTGCCGACCCGCTGGAAGAGGGGCCTTTTGACGCGATAGCCGTCACCGGCTCCCTGCCCACCAGTCAACAGGCTGAAATCTTCCGTCAACAGCTGAATGTTGGCGGGCGACTGTTTGTCGTCATCGGCACGGCACCGGTAATGGAGTGCATGCTGATCACCCGGCATGCCGATAAGATCTTTCAGGAAGAGAGCATTTTGGAAACGGAGCTGGCACCGTTGATCAATGCACCGGCACCCGTGGTGTTTGAGTTCTAACCTACCAGCCTGTTGCTGCTCCCCGGTTAAATTTCGCAGCACAGCGAATAACTATAAAAGTGAGGGAGATCATGTCTAAAAGCAAGTGTGAATTACCGTTGACCCATGCCAAAACCAGTCAGCTGTTGATCATCAATACTCAGGAGAGGCTGACGAAGGCAATGCCAAAGCTCGACCTGGACCAAATGGTTACCAATATCGTCAAACTCAGCCAGGCGGCTAGTGTGCTGGAGGTACCCATCATTCTATCCGAACACTACGGCAAGGGTCTGGGAAACACCCTACCGCAAATCGCCAAACACCTGCCGCCGCACACAAAGGCAAAAGACAAACTGACCTTCTCCTGTTGTACCGCCCCGGGATTCGAAGAGGAACTGACGGAAAACGGCAATCGCAAACAGGTTGTAATTGTCGGTCTCGAGGCCCATATCTGTGTCCTGCAGACTGCATCCGGGCTGCAACAATGGGGTTATCAGGTGTTCGTGGTTGAAGACGCCATCTCTTCACGCAATCCCCATCACCGTAAAAACGCACTTCAACGGATGCGTTTAAATGGCGTTCAGATCACCAACAGTGAATCGGTAGCTTTTGAATGGATGGGGGACGCCAACAACCCGAAGTTCAAAGAGGTCTCTCTGCTGTTTCGCTGAATCCACAGGGAACGGCAATCGAGTATGCGGACCGGCAGTCGTGCCTAGATATTGGACTTATCCCTGAGCCGCTGCTGAAGCCTGTTCGCAAGCAGATCGTAACCCCTGAATCGCATTTCCGCGATCTCTCCACTCTGTTCATAGATATAATTGAGACGTCTTAATGCACCGATTGCGTGAGGGGTGAGCGATCTGCTCAGCAGTGCCTCCGCCAAACCAATATGGATACGGTAGGCGTCGATATAGGCTATGTTTTCACTGCCGCCCTGTTTATTCAGCAGCTTCTCAAACTGGTGATATTTTTCCACTTGCCGGATATGGTATGCGCGATTATAGAAAAGGTCGGCTACCGCAGCCACTTTGCAGCTTTTGGCGATTGAAAGAAGTGCCTCAACGCGATAGCCCTCATATGCACCCGGTTGCTTGCAGGCGACATGTTCATCGGCTGATAACGGGGCCCCCGAAAACAGCAAAAAAAGTACCCCAACGATCCATTGCCGCATGATTGTGTTACCCCATTGCTACAATAAGATGACAATATTATTGACATCTATAGTCCATGACGGTGTTATCGCAAGTGGGATAATTACCTATTTATTCATACAGAATTGAAAAATCAGAGATAGACAATAGCGCACGAATACAATTGATGAGAGTTACTGAAGTCGACCTACGATTATAAATTCATTGTGTCACTTCCCACTCCTCGACATCTCCTTTGCGGAGTTCGAATAATGGGTGTGGCTTTATGGTTGATGTTTTTCTAACAGCCGCGTAGGCAACAGGGTCCCGCTCTTTTAGCTTTTTCAATAAATGCTTGAATTCATAGTTTATTTGACCCTCTGTGACATACAACTGAGTACGCATGCTTTTATTGAGTATTTTACTTTTATCGAATTTGTAACCACGTTTTTCGGCCTCACCGGCAATTTGCCGTAGATAGGTCGCAACGGCCCCAAGCGGATTCCTTGACTCCTTAAACCTGGTAAGTTGAGGATGGTTGACATAACCGACGGTATTACCCTGCAAAACTTTTTGTGCCAACAGCGCTTCTCTCCACAATGCCACCAAACCCTTTGAATCCAGATACTGTGGATGGAGTGACCAGAGTCTCATGTTATGCTGACCAGTTCAGTTATGAATCCTGTCAACTCCAATCCGAACGGACCGGGTTCAATACATGGTATTGCCATTCTTGGTCACACTCGGTATCTGTTGTATTGAATCCCAGTGCTCGACTATCCTGCCTGCTTCATCGAAGCGAAAGAAATCCATGGTCACATACTCATCGTTCCCCGGCCATGTTTGATGTGTATGGAGGGCCACCAGATCACCCTCGGCTACAACGCGAACAAATTCGATCTCTTTTTCGGGATATGATTTGGCCATCTCCTCGAAGTAGTCGATGAATGCCGCCTTACCATTCCCTACCAGTGGATTGTGTTGAATATATTCTGTCCCCACATACAACTCGACAGCTTTCTTGGGGTTGCCCAAGTATGCTGTCCGGTAAAACGCTATCGCATTATGTTTATTGGCTTCCAAATCTTGCATCATCCCCCCCAGAAGAGACCGTTCGATTTTCACAAATTCCATTGTTGTCGCAATCGTCTTCAACGTTCCATAGCGGCCAGTTTGATGCCCATCGCAAGGAACAATCCGGAAAATACCTTCTGTATTCCCTGAACCATGCCGGGTGACCGCGATATATATTGACGTACCCGGTTCGCCAAAACTCCGTAACCAACAAAGACGACCAGGGTCATAACCATAAATATGGTGCTTAATACGAGCATGTGCGATATAGGTGAAGATGCACCGCTTGGAACGAATTGCGGTAGAAAGGCAAGGAAGAAGATTGAGAGTTTAGGATTCAGGATATTAATCAATATAGCCTGCAAGGCAATTTTTCCATATCCATCGGTATCAGGCTTGCTCTTGAACTGTATGGCACCGGATTCTTTCCACATAGTCCAGGCCAGATAAATCAGATAGCATACTCCCAGAAACTTAAACACCTGAAACGCCAAGGCACTGGCGTACAATATGGCCGCCAACCCGAACACGCTGGCCAACAAGTGGGGCACGATCCCTAGGGTACAACCGAGTGCGGCGAAAATACTCGCGCGCCACCCCTTGGTCAGGCCCGTGGAGACGGTATAGAGCACACCGGTACCCGGTATCATCACCACAATCAGAGAAGTTATCAGAAACTCTGTGACGAACATATGCTATACCGATTATGCGTCCTTAACCCAATGGCAATGGGATTTGGGGCGTAAGGTGAAGTTCACTCCTGGCATCTGTTTGCGAAATTTGTCTGGCAAAGTATCGACACCTGAAACAAACCCATCCACTGAACTTCGATTATGGACTTTTTTTCTCCTGATGTGGAGCATGAAAGCAACAGTTACCGATCTCGGATGACCCGCGTCTAATTCCTTTCCGATCTGTAAATGGCTCTATATCGTTTAAAAGGATGGGTTGCCACTATTCAAATCAGTGCATCCTTAAGGAAATTATGGTTTACCCTTCAGGAGAAATTGTGCCTGGATCGTGTACAATCCTGTTGAATACTGAAAACATTTCACCAAGGTCGTAAGTTTATGGGAGAACACAAACAGAAACCGGGAAGCGATTGGCTTGCCTGGGAGAAACAGCGTGACAGCCTCAAGAATCGATGGGTCATCGTCGTGGTGGCATTCTGGGTGACCGCGCTGATCGCCGCAGCCATGTACGTGGTGAACAAACAACTTGATTTCATCCTGACATCCATCGCACTCGGCATGATGGTGTTAGGTGTATGGCTGAAGTCACGCTACCAGCAACATCTTCGCAAAGAGCCTGAGAACAAGGCATAACATCAATGAGGCTGATTGCTGCAGATGTCTAAAATCATCAATTTGGGATGTAGTGTCTCGGATGTCCATCGCCGGTATGCCGAAATACATGGCGCTCTTTTCGGTCTTACTTCATACCGTATGATCCTGTACGCCCTGAAGGGTAAAACAAGCTCGCTGTACAGTGATTATGAGCTAAGACTCAACACACTACAGGATGAGCTTACAGGATTGGTTGAGCAGATCAATCGTGTCGATGAAGATGATCTGCCTTTAAGAAATGCGGCCAAGCTTCAACAAACATTGATTGACTATACACAAACATTAAACAGGGCAATCAGCCAGCTACGTTCAATCTGTGGTCATCTCAATAATAACGAAGAGGATTACCGCTCGACAAACGAAAGCGGCCAGCCCACGTTTAATCAGGATAAGGTTGATTATGACTACACAATAAGGGAACTTGAGCGTATCGGCACAAAACTCAATAAGCTGTTTTCAACCTACTAGACATTCCCCGGAATCTCCTTTTTTCTCTATTTTGCATTGCGACAGCGAAGGCAAACCAGGCGCCGGACAGTCTTAATCTGCAGTTATCATCAATGCTATTGATGAAGTGTGATAGGTTAAACCTCACTATCAATCATATGGAGTGAATAGATGATTATTCGTCATAATTGACGAACCGTAGACAGAATAACCAATACCCTCGTTGCATTAATATATCATTTCAACCGGTCCTGAAATAACACTTATTCGGATGGTTATGACTTCTCTAGCACCTTGACTTAAAAAATAAAAACAGAGATTCACGTATCCAATACAGATCAACTGCTGCTACGCACAATAATTTTTGTAGTAACCTCATATTTTGGAACTATTTTTACACCCATAATTTACATCAAGGTGGCTGGATGAAAAACCGACGCGTTCTCCTAGACAGTGAACTCTCTCCTTTGGTACTTGACCTCTTCCAGGAGGCGAAATTCGAGGCTGATATCATATCGCCGAAGAAACGCATCCTGAGGCCGCTGCTGGAGCTTGGAGACTATTCCGCCATTCTGGTTCGCAGTAAGGTTTAGATCAATTTCGAAATGCTTGAATCCGCCGGCAAACATCTCAGGGTGATCGGCGTATTCGGCGATGACATCACCAAGATCGACATCGCGGATGCTTCGCGCAATGGAATTTTGGTCAAGGTCACTGAATATGGTAACAGCTATGAAGTGGCAAACCTTGCTGCACGCTTGATGGTAAAACTGATCAGCAGATCATTCCGTACGCGAGATTCCAAGAAAGCTTTGATAGTGCAGACCTTATCAGACTTGGAGAATGATGGATTGACCGGCTTCGAGTTGGCCAATCTCGTGATCGGCCTTATCGGATGTGGAAACGTTGCCCAGATTGTAGCCACAGAAATACGCCCTCACTGTCAACGAGTGATCGGCTATGATTCACATCTCCGCACTGTCTATGAAAACTTCCACCAGCGTTCACCGCTTGAGAAACCGGTGATTGAATATAATCAACTGAGCGAGGTGCTGGAACATTCCGATGTGATCAGTATACATACCGCGGGTGATGAGAAGGTATTCAAGGGCAAGGAACTCTACTTTGCCAGAAACCGCCCGTTTATCGTAAACACATCACGTAGCGGTAACATCGATTATTCCGCATTACTCCAGGCGTTGTCAGAGGACCGGGTAAGAGGGGCGGCCATAACTCTGCCCAAAGAACAACTGAGGGAGAAAAAACTGCCGGATTGGGTGCAACCCTTCCTCAAATACAATAATGTCATCATCGCGCCTTGCGCCGGCGTGCCTGCATCGGATACCAGGCGTAAACAGGCTCGCAGACTGGCACGGTCACTTATTGATTATGTGGATCATAAGGATTTGTCTCTGGCAGTCAATCCGATGGATGTGGTTATATGGAAACGTGAGCCGCGTTATCCACTCTCGCGCGGAAAAACCCATAGTACGGTACCTATCTTTTGGAGTCGATAATCTATGTCCATGCTTTAACGCGGTTCAGGTCTTGTAAGAAGAAAAACCATAATGGATACAAACAGTGCCGTCAGTCCCGCCATCACCCATGGACTGCTGATTCTCAGGTACATGACTACCCATGCTACGATGAGCAGTATCACAGCCGCAACCTTACTGGAGCGTGAAATGGCCCCTTGCTGCTCCCAATCAACCAGGAGCTTTCCAAAATGCGGATGAGCATAGAGCCAACGATGCAGTCGCTCTGATCCCTTTGCGGCAAACCAGGCAGCCAACAACAAGAACGGTACCGTTGGCAACCCAGGAAGAATCACACCAATAACTGCGAGCGCCAGAAAGAGATAGGCAAGTACCAATGCAGCCCAGCGGGTTAGGTTTATCATGTGATAATATTGAGTACGATAATGCGTGGAGAAGGTATGTATGGTTTCTGCACTTTTAAATACGTGTAGTGTACACCACTTTTTCTTAAATCGATCTAATCCTTATGATGTGCTATTGCGATTTTTCGGTCGGTTGGATGTGACTGCCAGCAATTTTCATTCACGCCAGTATTGTGGTTGATTTAATGCTTTTGCGCATTGAATCCTTCCCCTGACCCTCCCGATAATGCCTTTTTTTAGTTCCAATACCATCCAGGCATCTGCATTTTCCTTAGCTATCGGATAGGGTGCTTCAAACCCAATAATGCCAGCCGTTCCAAAACCATAATGTGGATAGTAAGTTGGATGTCCAAGAACAAAGATCAGATCTACTCCTGATTTTGTTAATCGCTTTGTTCCCTCATAAATCAGTTGCGAACCAACCCCCTGGTTTTGTGCTTCAGGTATGACCCCTAGCGGCGCAAGTAGCTGTGCCGAAACAGATTCGGTGGATTGTGTGACAACTGCATTTGTATAGAGCACATGACCGACAATTTTATCGTTTTCAATAGCCACGAGAGACAACAATGGAAATGCTGTTTCATCCTTAAGCAAATCATTAACCAATCCTGCGATTTCCGGGCCTTCATTTTTTCCAAATGCCTGGATATGTACGGTTTCAATTCCGAGTTTATCAGCCTCTTTAGACTCCCTGATCTTCATAGCGCCATTTTACGTACAAACGTTCGCTTGAGCTTTCATTTGTCAGCCTCGTAGCGCTTATTAGCTATAGTTGTTTTCATTCACGATACATGGCGGATGTGATGAATTCGCCAAAAGACTCACACCAAACAATAACACTATTATAACTAGACGGATCTATACCTGCCGGAACATTTACTGCGAAGTTCTCGAATGTTTTTACATCACCTACACGAACCATAGTAGCTTTCAAACGATTGAAATCATCTTCGGTCTCGACATATTCAGGAGAAAGATAAAGCTTGTAGTCTGGGCCAGGTGCAAGTTTACCCATAAACGTTATAAATTCTTTACCAATTGTGACTGTACCTTCTCCCCAATGGAAAGTATCGCTACCTTTCAGCTCTCTACGAAATGATGCGGTGTACATGGCTTGCGAAGACATTGCCTTTATCTCAGATTCGCTAGGAGCAGGAGGTGCGGTAAGAATAGGCAACACGTAGATGCCGACACCGAATCCTAATACACCAACTATGCAGTGTGTTGCTATAAGTATTACAATGGTACGTATGCTCATAATGATTCCTACGATGCAAGATTTTACATTGACCCTACCCACTAAAAGTCCATGCTCTTAGGGCCTGTTATAAACTTATATTCGGTTCAGGCAACTGCCACCAGGTAGACGGCAAACAACCCATCGTCATCGACCCAATGGCGAACCTCGTTGAATCCGTTTTCGGTGACCAGGTTGATAAACTCCGTCTGTGAGTATTTGTAGGAGTTTTCGGTGTGCAGTGTTTCGCCCTTTTTGAATTCAAAGCGGTGACCGTTGAGGCGAAGCGTTTGTTCTTCAGTGCTCACCAGGTGCATTTCGATACACCCCTCTTCATCGTTATAGAAGGCGAGATGCTCGAAGACTTCGGGATCGATATCGGTGTCCAGCTCCTGCTGCATGCGCTGTAACAGATTCAGATTGAAATCCGCAGTCAAACCCGCTGCGTCGTTATAGGCGGCGTTCAACACCCGTTCGCTCTTTTTGGTATCGACACCGATCAGCATCATACCACCGCTACCCACTGTATCGTGTACCAGGCGTAAAAATCCGCCTGCCTCGCTGGGGCTGAAATTTCCCAGGCTGGAACCGGGAAAAAAGAGTAAGCGAGGTCCGTTGGGTACTTCGCGAGGAATCGGCAATGAGTGTGTGAAATCGACACAGGCGGCGTGAATGGGCAACCAGGGATACTCCACCGCCAAGGCCCTTGCACTCGATTTCAGATAGTCGAAGGAGATATCCATCGGTACGAAGGCGCTCGGCCGTAACGCATCGAGCAGCAAGCGTACTTTTGCGGCGTTGCCGGCGCCCGGTTCGATCAGCACTCGCCCGGTTCCGGTCAGGTTTGCGATCTCCTCCGCAAGGCTCGACAGCATACGCCGTTCAACGGTAGGCAAGTAGTATTCCGGTTGTTCGCATATCCTGTCGAACAGTTCCGATCCGCGCTGATCATAAAAGAATTTCGGCGGGATCGATTTGTCCGATTTGGAGAGACCTGCAACCACCGCGTCATAAAGGCTTAGCGCCTGGGGTTTATGATCGTGAAAGGTAACATTCTCTATCATGCGTCCTCCGCGAGTCGCAGGCCGGTAAAGGCCCAGCGTTCATCCGGATAAAAGAAGTTACGGTAACTGGCACGGGTATGGCCTGCGGGCGTCGCGCAACAACCGCCTTTCAGCACCATCTGGTTGGACATGAATTTACCGTTGTACTCACCCATTGACCCGCCAAGGGGCTTGAATCCGGGATAGGCGGCATAGGGCGAGGCCGACCAGGTCCAGAGGTCGCCAAACCACTGCCCCATCTCCCCCGCCGGAGCGGGATGAAGCTGATCACGATCGACGAAGTTGCCGCTCAACGGCTGTTGGGACAGCACAACTTCCAGTTCACCCTCCAGCGGCAGACGCTTGCCCGACCAGCGGGCGTAGGCGTCCGCCTCGTAGTAACTGAGATGGCAGACGGGTTCGTGAGGATTCAGTGGACTCAGCCCACCCAGGGTGAACTGCAGCCACTCGCCCTCTTCCTGCTCCCAATAGAGTGGATGCCGCCAAGCCTCACGCTGCAGCAGCGCCCAACCGCCGGAGAGCCATAGCGCCGGATCCTCATAGCCGCCGTCTTCCATGAATGCCCGGTATTCGCCGTTGGTCACCAGGCGATCGGCAAGCCGAAAATCGGACAACAATAGATCGTGCCGTGGCGTTTCGTTGTCATAGGCGAAATCCTCAACATCTCCATGACCGATTCGGTGAACGCCCCCCGCCTGTTCCACCCAGCGTATCGCCCGGGTGTTGCCGGAGGCGGTCTGCAGATCATCCCGATAGGCCGGCTTCAACGGATTCGACCAAAAGTTGTGCTTCACATCCATCAACAACAGTTCCTGATGTTGCTCCTCATGGTTGAGCCCGAGGATGACCCGGAATGCGAGTTCGCTCCAAACCTTCTCATCGATGGTCTCCATCAACTGCATCATCTGTTCATCCACATGGGCGCGGTAACGGTAGACTTCGTCCACTGTCGGACGTGACAACAGACCCCGCCTGGGTCTGGGATGCATCATGCCGTGGGTGTAGTAGTAGCTGTTGAAGATGTAATCGAACCGGGGATGAAAGGGCCGGTAACCTGGATTGAAGTGAGGCAGTACGAAGGCCTCGAAAAACCAGCTCACATGGGCGATATGCCACTTCGGCGGGCTGGTCTGAACGATGGATTGGATTTGAAAATCATCGGCCCGTAACGGTAAGCAGAGGGACTCGGAAAATTGCCGGACACGCTGGAACTCTGTCATTAACCGATCACGGCCGCTGTTTATGGTGATAGTGCTTTCCATATCAATATCTCATTCTGCTTTTTTACTTATTGAGATCCCACGCACGCCATTGGTTGATCAAACCATCAAGCCCGCACCATGTAAACGCAATTGCTGAAGATATACAAGCAACAAACTATAGGGTTGATCGTGCTTCAACAATTCCGCATAAGGCAGTACCGCGCCAATCCAACCCTCCGTATGCCAATAGGCACCCTGCTTCAACTCAAGTTCCATCCAATCAGCGGGTTCAGGATAGGCGGTGACATAAAAATAGGCATCCGGAATCGAATCATCACCTGTGACAAAACCGAAATTCATCTGCTCATCCGCATGTTCCTCATCGGCAGGATCGGCACCGGGTACCAACCGGCCGGAGAACCAATTCAGGGCAAGATCGAAATGGTGCGGAAAGAGTTGCACAGGACTGGTCTCCTCCCTCAACCCGCCCTTGAAAGCCTTGAACACGCTATCTACCCAATTGATCGTGCGACGATAACTTTCAGCCGCCTGGTAATCGTAGGGTAAGATCGATTCATCCCCGTACCCGTCTGGCAGATGCCGCTCCAAATCGATGCCTGTTGACGGGAGACTCGACAGGATCCAGCGGTACAGACTCGCCGAGCTCTGTCCCGCCAGGGGTAGGGTCGACAGCCTGCCGTCACTGCCGGAAAGAATCAGACGATGACCGGCCAGGTCGAGGTTGAGTTCACAATTCTGTGTACCGACGGGAAAGGGCGTGGTGGTCAATCCATGAGTGTAGACACTCAGGGTAATGTGCCACCAATGTTTCGACTTCGGCGCGAATTGGCTGCGCACCTTACCGACGATACGGGCAACTTGCTGCAGGGTGTCCCTGGTTGGGCGCCAACTAGACAGAGAGAGTGCGGGAAGTTGTACCGGTACCTCGGTTACTTGTTTGGTCATGGTTGTCTCACATCAAAGGTTACACTACTTATATTGAGATATTTCTACATTCCCGATCCGGAAACATCTTGCATGGCATCTCTCCGCTGTAACTTCAATGAGCCATACCTGGATCGGTACGATTTCATTCCAACGAGACTCCCGCATAGGCGATTCCGGTCAAATGAGCCATCTCGCGATCGAATGTTGTGAGGTCATCGGCACAAAAACCACCGAGATGATCGTGACCACAGGCCCTCGCCATCACCTGCATCAACTCGGTCGAGGCACGGAAGAAACTGTTCAGCTGTTCGGCCCCCTTCTCGATCTTCAGACGCCGTCGCAAGTCCGCTCGCTGGGTGGCGATGCCCACCGGGCAGTTGTTGGTATGGCAGGCGCGCATGCCTAGACAGCCGATGGCCTGCAGCGCCGAATTCGAGACTGCGATAGCATCCGCACCCAGGGCCAGCGACTTGATAAAATCGGCCGGGAGCCTGAGACCACCGGTGATGACCAGGGAGACGCCACTCCGTCCCCGTCTGTCCAGATAGCGTCGGGCCCGGGCCAGGGCAGGAATGGTGGGTACCGATATGTTGTCACGGAAGATCCTCGGAGCTGCTCCAGTGCCGCCGCCCCGGCCGTCCAATATGATGTAGTCGACACCGATCCTCAACGCGGCCTCGATATCCCTTTCGATATGTTGCGCGGAGAGCTTGACCCCGATGGGTATGCCACCGGTGGCTTCACGTACCTCGTCGGCGAATCGGCGGTAATCGTCCACGCTCTCCCAGTCGGGAAAGCGGGCCGGCGAGATGGCAGCTTCACCCTCATCCAATCCGCGCACCTCGGCGATGCGGCCCATGACCTTGTTTCCCGGCAGGTGGCCGCCAGTGCCTGTCTTGGCTCCCTGGCCGCATTTGAAGTGAAAGGCCTGGCAGCGTTGCACCTTGTCCATCGAGTAACCGAAACGGGCCGATGCCAGCTCGTAGAGATAGCGGCCGTTGGCGGCCTGCTCGTCCGGCAGCATGCCGCCCTCGCCGGAGCATATGCCGGTACCCGCCAGTTCCGCCCCCTTGGCCAGCGCCACTTTAGCCTCTTCAGACAGGGCGCCGAAACTCATGTCGGAGACCAGCAGGGGCAGCTCCAGCCGCAACGGTTTGTCCGCATTGGGACCGATCACCACTTCGGTGCCTACCGGGTGATCATCCAGCAGCGGCACCCGATGCAGTTGAGCCGTCAGCAGTTGGATCTGTTCCCATTTCGGTAATTCGTCCCGGGTCACCCCCATGGCGCTGACCCGGCCATGATGACCCACCTTTGACAGGCCGTATTCCGCCAAATGCTGAATATATTTGTAGTGCGGCTCCTCACTGCCGCCATGCATATCCTTATACAGACCCTGATACTTTTCCCGGTCATAGGGCTGGGGGTTATCCTCCGCCCAGGCCCTGATCTCATCCTCGTCCACCCAGACCCGGCCCTCCTCGACCCAGGCCTGGAATGGGTGCAGACGCTCAGACGGATTGTAGGCGCTGATCCCTGTCTTGTAGCGATAGTCCCAGTCGTGCAACCCACAGATGAGATCTTCGCCCTCGATGCGGCCGTCTGCCATCAGGGCGCCCCGGTGGGCACAGCGCCCGTAGAGCACCGAAACCCGCTCCTCCTCCTGCCATCTGATAACGACCAGGTCGACACCCGCAGCCAGGGCGTAGGTAGGGGTAAGCGGTTGTAGATCGGACCAAGAGAGGATTGCTGTTTTTTTCATGGCAGATACCTTGATGTTATTGTTGCGATAGGGTGCGTCCTCTAACAATACGTCAAGAATAGAAATAGCGATTCATTTCATCAATCGATACAGTGAAACGGGAGGCTGGCCATGGCCACAGAAGAGATGCGCAGGATCTTCTACACCACACTGGCATCGATTCCGCCGGGTCGATACTGCAGCTACGGCGATATCGCCAAGCTCTGCGGCGTTCATGTCCGGCAAGTGCTGGCCTGGCTGCGCACCCTGCCCAGGGAGAGCGATCTTCCCTGGTATCGATTGATCACCGGGCAGCGGCGGATTGCCGACTACCCGGGTAACGAAAGACAGTACCGAAGACTCGCGGAAGAGGGACTCGTCCCCGAAGCCGACGGCCGTTTTCCGGTTCATTACAGGTGGCCTGATGCCTAGGGCCTGTTAACACTAGTCTGCCGTTGCCCCTCCGCCTTTCAAGTCACCCTGCTGATCGATATCGAGCAGAACACCAGGATCTTCCGTGGGTAACAAGATCAGCTCATTGGCATGAGCCTGCAGCAGATGGCGTGCGCCGTGGTCACCCTGCAAGGCCTGTAACCGGTCCCCCCATTGCCGCCCGAAACCAACTGGATGGCCACGGCGTCCTTGAAAAGCGGGTGCGGCGATAGCGGCTCCTTGAACCAACGCCTGGACCACTGAGCGAATAGTCTCTGGCGCAATCCAGGGCATATCCGCCAATGCCACCACCCAGCCCGCCGCATCGGCACTGGCCCCTATCCCGATGGCCAGGCTCCTCCCCATGCCCTGCTCCACCAGTGCGTTTTCCAGCACACTCAAACCCAGTGCTTCGAACCGCTCGGCCAGCCGAACATCATCAGGGCGTACAATTGCCAGGGTGTTGGGCAACGCGGTAACGAGATTATGCGCCGCCGCCACGCCCACCAACTCACCGCTGGGGAGCGGATGCAGCAGCTTGTGGCCGCCGAAACGTTGACCGGCGCCGGCCGCCAGTAATATGCCTCGTATCTCAGTCATGACTCCAGGGCCTGTTGGCAGTGTTCCAATATGACTCTGTGGCGGATCTCCATTAGGAACATGTCATCAACTAACCGGGTGGGCTATCAGTGGATATGCGGCTAGCTGTTTTCGGATAGACCGTTTCACTACTATCTCACCCAATCAGCTTAAATAACTCATTATGCACATTCGTAGCAGTTTTTTTATAACCACACGCTAATGCCGAGACAACACACACAGTAATTCATACATTCCTTTCACTCCTTCCTGTGCGGCATTCCAATGGCGCGCCCTGTCTGGCCCTTTACTACGACTATTCTTTGCGCTTAGTCTATGCTCAGACTATTAAATGCACTGAATGCTATAAGAAAAATTTAATCATTTCAGAGGTACCCGCGGCACAAGAACCATCCTACTCCCGGAAGGATTTGCTATTACCTGACATCTCTATAGATCATATGCGCCGCCATTTCCGATCGCTCCCAGCGATTGAAATCTAAATAGAACAAGCGGCATCTGTGTGCTGATAAGCTAAGACCACTTTATCAGTGCCTGCATGGAAAAAGGAGTCTGCCCATGACCAGGAAACTTATTTTATGCTCGGACGGCACAGGCAACAGTGGCGGAAAAGCTCGGGGCACCAATGTCTGGCGCTTTTATAAAGCGGTCGATACCCATCCCAATCTCGGCCAACTGACTTTCTATCAGGACGGTGTCGGCACCCAGGCTTTTAAACTTTTTCGACTGCTTGGCGGGGCATTTGGTTATGGTCTGAAAGCCAATATCCGAGAAATGTACCACTTTTTGGTCCACAACTATCAGCCTGGTGATGATATTTATCTGCTCGGTTTCAGCCGCGGCGCCTTCACCGTCAGAGCCCTGGCTTATATGGTGACTGTATGCGGCGTCGCCAAGGCGGATGGGGACCCGCAAGAGACGGAAAGGCGCATTGACCATGCCATGAAGAGATATCTCGATTGGCGGAAGGAGATCCGGAAATTCAGAATAACTGCGCTTTCGCCTTCTACTGGGAAGAGATTTGGACAAGTGCCACTCGAACAGCTGGTCCGGGCGTATCGAGAACTCGGCCACAAACCACTCACCGAAGTATTGGAAGAGCAGGAAAAAAAATGGCCGGAGAAGGAGAGTGGCGACGACGATTTGGTGTACCGACCGATAATCCGTTTCATCGGGGTATGGGATACGGTCGATGCAGTCGGTCTTCCCATCGACGAACTGACCGAATTTCTCGACTGGTGGTTTCATTTCAGATTCTACAGCTATGATCGGTTTCCCATTGCCGGGCACAACTATCACGCCCTCTCCCTGGACGACGAAAGGCACACCTTTCACCCACTGATGTGGGACGAGTCCTTGCAGGTTAAGGGACAAAAGATCGAACAGGTCTGGTTTTCCGGCGTTCATTCCAACGTCGGCGGCGGCTATGCCAAGGATGAAATGGCTTACGTGTCACTGGACTGGATGATGGAGAAGGCTGAAGGCTGTGGACTGAAGTTATTGAAATCCTCCCGCACTGAAGCGTCGGAACAGGCCAGAGTCAACGGCAAGATATATGATTCACGAGCAGGCCTGGCTTCCTATTACCGTTACAAACCCCGGGAAGTGGATCAGATCTGCGACCAGGCAAACGCCCCAGTGCTGTTGCACGATTCGGTATTCCAGCGCATTCAACAGGTGACCGAAAACTACGCCCCAACGGTTTTCGGCAAGCACTACTCGGTACCGCCAACGGGCAAACCACATACAATGGACGCCCTACCTGATGAGCGGCTAAAGGCGCAGAGTCTGGCTGAAAAAATCGTCTGGTGGCGCAGAGTCACCTATTTCCTGCTACTCGTCTCCACCCTCGGTACATTCCTTGCCGTCCGAAGGTACGGGGCCGTGCCCATGCCCTTGTCCGACAACTGGAAAGGCATCTTCGAAAGTCTACCGGCCTCCCTCTCCGAATACATCGGCGGATTTCCGGAAAAATGGCTTTATGCCTTCAGTGGCCGCTGGTGGTTCCTCGCCACACTGGTAGTCCTCTTCTGCGCACTGCTCATGTTCCGCAGCTATCTGCGCAAGCGCACTCGGCACCTTGGGCGAACAGGGTGGAATCTGACCAATGGTACAGCAGTACACCCTCCGGCGGCTACGGTACTTGAATCCATGGTGGATATGGTCAAGGCGATCTACGCACCCCAGAAGATACGCGCTTTTATGCGTGAAAAAGTCTTTCCCGTGACAGCATTTGGCCTTGTTGTGCTGCTGGCTTTATTGTGGCTGTTCAACATGCATATTCTGCCGCCCAACAGGGATGCGTGCGTGAGTGAAAAGATAAAATTCAGCCAGCTTCCAGCGGATGGCTCAACCTTTCACGACTTCCACACCTGCAATCCCTGGTATGCAACCGGAATCAGCGTGGAAAAGGGCGCGACCTACAAGGTGCAAGTCACAGGAGACGATAACTGGAGCGACTGGCATATTCCTGCGAATGCGAATGGTTTCGTGGACGAACCGGGCCTACGACATAAACTCATTTCTTTATTCAAACGTCACAATAGTGGTGGAAATACCCATAACCAAGACTGGTTCAGGTTAATAGCCAATATCGGTGGCCGACAACAGGTGGCTGTCGGTCGAAATGCAGAGTTCACAGCGAAACACAATGGGCCTTTGTTTTTCTATGTTAATGACGTCCTGTGCGATGTGTGTCTAAAGGGTGTATTTGCCTATTACCGGAACAACCAGGGTACTGCACGGATCCATGTTACGAAGGTTTCAAAAACCATGAGTAAGTAGTTGATGAAGTGACGCAAGTTCACGTAGTCTTTTGGATTTGAGTTTATGGCATTGTTAAGCCAAGATGCCTTCAATTTCGTGTGTTCCCATCAAGCTTACGCCAATATTTTCCATCTCTTCTTCACCCCTGGGATACAACTGTGACATAGCGTCTTTCACCAGCACCACACGAAAATCGCGCTCACTTGCTTCGTAAATGCTTATTCTTGGGCAGTTTGGATAATTACAACCTGAAAATACCAATGTATCCAATTTATGTTTTTTCAAGAAATCTTCAAGGCGTGTTCCGTAAAATGCTCCCCATCTTGGTTTATACATGACGAATTCATTGCTGCCAATCTTTTGCAACTCTCCCGCCAGTAGCACATTAGCATTTAATTTTAGTGATGAATCCGGCTTTAAATCTTCAACCAACTCAGCACCTTCTGATTCCGGGATAACGACTCCTTTTCCTTTTTCAATAATCTCTCTTCTGCATAGATCCACATTCGATCCGTCAGGAAGGTATAAGCGAATCACATGAATAATTAGCAATCCTTTCTTTCGATAGGAATCGAGAAGCCGAGCCATGTTTGGAATGACATCCTTGGTGCCAGCAATCTGTGCGGGAGCATTATCCAGGGTAAAGTCATTCTGCGTATCAATTGTGATCAGAGCAGAGTTATTGATGCGAGGTTCTGTGTATTTATTCATTTTTCATGCGTTTATTATTATGACTAACTTTTAGCTTCGGGGCGCCGAGTGGTGGTGAGCGTCCCAGCGAACTGAAGTAAGTCCGCAGCCTTTTTTGATGTGTCCGTAAATTCCGCGTAAAACCCGTTCATGCTAAGTAACATATAAAATTCACTTCGCAAAACTCTCGCTTTGAGTTTCATGGACGAGAGCTTCTAGCTCTCTTAGCTTCGCAACAATCTTAGGTTCACTTGGCCGTATTGAAGATTGACCAATTTCCGCAAGTATATCATCCGGGGCTATTGGCCCATTAGCGCCAAGGAAAGTTGCGCAAACATAACCGGTGGCAACAACTCTGCCTTTTCGTTCAAACACTTGTTTAAAGTAACCAGTTCTATCATCCCACCAAATAATTCTTGTTCTTAATTGGTATTTTTGAAATGCTTTTAGTGGATATCGAAATCGAATTATGTCAAAGGTTGCAAGTGGCACCTATTTGTTTTTAATCATTGATTTCAATAACCCCGCACGAAAGGCAATATCCATTCTTCCCAGGTCCATGAGCGCCAGAAAGCGATCATTTGATATTTTTTTTACATCAATATCATTGGGCAGTACTCTTAAATTCAGAACCGACTCGTCCAGGAGTCTTATCGGCTTTTTCCAAAGAGAGGAAAGCAACAGTAGTAATAGTCTTAGTCTTAATCTCACTAGCCTTCCCTAAAGATATTATTTATTATTCCACTAACGCCTTTGTTCAGCTGCTCTGAATACGGAGTAGAGTTTGCGCAACAATGCCGAAGGCATGCGCAAGAAGCCGCGGAGTATTCGGTGGACTTCCCCCGAAATAATGGATACCACATTTTTCAAGCCTGCATAGCCTCGAATTCAACAGGCGACCTATATCCT
>NZ_MARB01000004.1 GCF_001715975.1 Candidatus Thiodiazotropha endolucinida
TCCTTGGTTGATTGTATCTCGGCACATTTACCTCCTGAAGTTATCAGAAAGTATCCACTTTATCGGGGGATCTGCTCTACCTGGTGCTTTTGGTTAATATGGTGTGGTTGATCTATCGCATCATCAAGGGCTGGCTGAGACTCTCCGAGGGACGTGAGATGTACGGTATAAGCAATCCTACAACATAAGGTATCATGCAGAGTCAGCATCCATCAGCGATGTCACAACAGCGAATTAAGGAAGCCCTGATTCGGGGCGCTATCTGGGCATTTATCGGACTGCTTTACGCCATGCTGTTCGTTTTCTCGGCCGCTTTCGCCGACTATTGGCAACTACCGATCGATCCCTACCTGTTCGCAGGCGTACTCGCCGGAACCCTTGGTGCGCTGATATACAGCAGTATGCGTCTTGCGGTTTTGATGACTACCATTATTTCACCTATCTCCATTTTCTATTTCATCCTTACGGATCACCCGGTCGATCTCTTGATGTTAGTGATATTGGTCTCTGTTGTGGGGGCGATTGTGGGTGCGCTGTATGGCGTCTTCTCCATGGGTTCACGGGTTAATCGCGCAGATGCGAAAACCCTGGCCGGATTTAGCGCCGGCTGGTTGGCCTCACTTACCTATCTGCTGGTTGTCAACCTCACTGCTCCGCTTTCGATCAGTACCCTGGTGGCCCTCCTCTGCCCTCTTACCGGTATCCTTTATGTCGCCCTGGTCCCCGGATTTATCAAGCTCTATGACAATCTGCTGCCACCGGTGGGGGATGGTTTGATGGTGGGCGTGGGAGTATCGGGGTTTATCGCACTCTGTTTTTTCGTCATGATCGGTTCTATTGACGACAGTGTAGCTGGGCCGCTCTCCACCGCATTGGAGGTTATCCACGGGAATCTGCCGGGTGCTGTTGTCGGGGGCCTTATAGGCGCCGGCCTGGCCGGTATCGGATCTGGGCTTCTATTGACCGACTGGCAGGACCTGTAGTGCTAGGCAATCTTCTTGTGCGGCAGTCACTTTATTTAAAATAAGTCCGCATAATGAATGCGAATAAACGCAAATAGCATTAATATTTTTTCCTGATACCCACAATTGTCAGCTATCCGCTCTCAGCCTACCTCTCCCTCACGGTGGAAGTTGTAAAAACAAGCCGCAAATGAACGCAAATCTAATAAGTCCGCCAATGAAGGCAAATTCAGCGTTTTTGACAATCCTGTATGGAGACGGCAAGTTAGGGTCCGTGCCGCACTCTGTTGTAGTGTAAAAATTAATTTATTTACGTTTATTCGCGTTCATTTGCGGACATAAAAGACATTCGCGACTATTCGCGGCTTACTTATACAACTCGCTATCACCAAGCCACCGATTCTGTGGCTGACTATTGTGGGCAATCAGGATATTTTTACTGCCAGTCCGAGTGGATGAAACCCCATTCCGGGTGGTCCACGCGCTCGTAGGTATGGGCACCGAAGGCGTCCCGCTGGGCCTGGATCAGGTTTTGCGGCAACCGGTCGGTCCGGTAACTGTCGAAATAGTTGAGACAGGCGCTCATCACCGGAACCGGGATCCCGGCAGCGGATGCAAAACAGACCACTTTTCGCCAGGCGATCTGCAAGCCTTCTAACTGAGCTCCCAATGCAGGATCGACCATTAGATTTATCGGTTTCGGGTGATTGGAAAAGGCGTTGCGGATGGGATCGAGCAGTCGTGCCCTGATAATACATCCTCCTTTCCAGATACGCGCAGTTTCCGCCAGATCGATCGACCACTGATAGCGCTCCGAAGCGCGTTGAATCAGATCCAGTCCCTGGGCATAGGCGGTGATCCGAGAAGCGTATATGGCGCCGTGGAGATCCGCCAGCAAGGTTTCCTTTTCAGGTGTATCGCTGACTTCAGGCCCATGTAGCAGTGGGGATGCCGCCACGCGTTGGGCTTTCATTGCAGAGAGCAGCCTGGCATCCACTGCGGCAGCGATACCGGGCACCGCCACGCCCTGCTCGAGTGCCGCCTGTACCGTCCAACGGCCGGTCCCCTTCTGTCCTGCTTTATCCATCACCAGACTCACCAGGGGTGAGCCGGTGTCCCGATCCACAACCTTCATCACCTGGGCGGTCAATTCCACAAGGAAAGACTCCATCGGGCCTTGATTCCAACGGTCGAACTGCTCGGCCATCTCTTTTTCACTCAGGCCCAGACCACGATGCATCAGATCATAGACCTCAGCAAGCAGCTGCATATCCGCGTATTCGATCCCATTATGGACCATCTTGACGAAATGGCCGGCACCGTCCGGCCCCACATGAGTGACACAGGCACCCGCCTCGGTCTGGGCGGTGATCGCCTCAAACACCGCACGGACCTCCGCATAGGAGTCGCTGGAGCCGCCCGGCATCATCGAGGGACCGTGGCGTGCCCCCTCCTCACCGCCGGATATGCCGACACCGACGAAGTGAAGCCCCTTGTCGCGCAAATAGCTTTCCCGGCGCCGGGTATCCTCAAACCATGAGTTGCCGCCATCCATGACGATATCACCGGGCTCCAGCAACGGGATCAACTGTTCGATCACCTGATCCACGGGCTCCCCCGCCCTGATCATCAGCAGGATCCTTCTTGGCCGCTCCAGCAGGTCTATAAACCGGGCCATCTCGGGATCCCCGCCAAACCCCTTACCACGATGCTCATCTAAAAACTCAGTGATTGCGGCGCTACGGCGATTCCACACCGCAACCGGAAATCCCTTCTCTTCCATATTAAGCGCCAGATTGCGTCCCATGACACCAAGCCCGATCAGGCCGATATGAAATTGTTTGATTTCAGGCATAGTCTGTTCCTGTCAGTTAAGGCCTGTTATCTCCAGCCTCTAGAAACCCAGTCTTTGATCTTCCGGCAATGCGCGGGCCGCCTGGGTGTCCATCATCCAATCTCCGTCCAATGCTATGGCTGCCGGCACGCTGCGATCGACCAACGCCCTGCGAACGGCATCCGCCTTCCCCTCACCCTGGACCATAACCAACAGATATCTGGCGCTTTGAATAACGGGTGGGGTAATCGTCAACCTTTGTAGCGGTGGCTTTGCGGCAATCGCGGGCATTACACGCCGCTTCTCTTCATCCAACGCGGCAGACCCGGGGAAGATCGAAGCCGTATGACCGTCATCACCGACTCCCAGGAGAAGGATGTCGATCCTCTCCGGTAAAACCAGTTCGTACACTTCCGCCGCCTTGTCCGGATTCTCTTCACCGCACATGCGATAGACATTCATACCATCAGGCCTGTCACCATCCGGAAACAAGCTACGCATAACCATGGTGTAATTATTCTCCGATGTGTTCACCGGCACGCAACGCTCATCGCCAAAAAAGAGATCGATGCGTGACCAGGGTATATCCTTGCGCATCGCCAGACGTTGGTAGATAGGCAGAGGGGTCGACCCACCGGCCAGCATCAGGTAGCATCGCCGAGAAGACTCCAGTACCAGGTGGATTCTGTCACCTATCCACCGCTCAGCCTGAGCGGCAAACTCAACTGGATCGACAATGAATCTATCCATCAATTAATCTCCCGCCATTGCCGGTTGTAGCGATCCATCAGTTTATCCGCTTCCCCGGGACCTTCGCTGCCCTCGGCATAGAATACGGGTTGACGTTTGGCCGCGCTTTCCCAATGGTCCAGAATGGGGGTCACGAAACGCCAGGCGAACTCCACCTCATCCCGTCTGGCAAAAAGTGTGGCATCCCCTTTCACCGCATCCAGCAGCAATCTTTCGTAGGCATCTTTGATGGGATGGGTGTAGGTCTCGGAATAGCTGAAGTCCATCTCCACCGAACCCACCTCCATCTCACCACCCGGCCGCTTACTGGATATTTTAAGTGCCATGCCCTCATCCGGTTGGATACGGATGGTCAATACGTTCGGTTCAAGATCCTGACAGACATCATCGCGTCCGAACAGGCACAGTGGTACAGGGCGGAACACCACAGAGATTTCCGTCATTCGCTGCACCAGATGCTTGCCGACCCGAAGAAAGAACGGAACCCCCTGCCATCGCCAGTTATCGACATAGCATTTAATAGCGGCATAGGTTGGCGTCCGCGACTGCGGGTCCACATTCTCCTCATCTCGGTAACCGCGATACTGACCAAAAACCAGATGCTCCAAAACCTCCTGGGATGAGAATTGACGCAGTGAACGCAATACCTCGACCCGCTTGTCCCGAATATCGTCTGCGGCGAAAGAGACCGGTGGTTCCATGGCGCAGAGGGAGAGGACCTGCAGCAGGTGACTCTGTACCATATCCCTTATCACGCCAGTTTTGTCATAGAATCTGCCCCGGCCCTCCACCCCGATGGACTCGGCTGCAGTGATCTGGATGTGATCGATATACTTACGGTTCCACAGGGGTTCGAATATGGTGTTTCCCAATCGGGCCACCAGGATATTCTGGACCGTCTCCTTACCCAAATAGTGGTCGATCCGGTAGACCTGATCCTCCTGCAACACCTCAGCGACGATCCGGTTCAGTTCGCTTGCCGATTCGAGATCCCGGCCATAGGGTTTTTCCATGATAACCCTCGTCCAGGGTGTTTCCGCACCTCCAGGTTGCAGTAAACCGGCTTCACTCAGACGATGCAGTAACACCGGCGCTGCTGAGGGGGGTGTGGCGAAATAGAAAAGACGATTTCCTTCGCTGCCGATCAATTGCTCGACGGCTTCCAATGCCCCGCGCAGGGCAACATAACCCTCCGGGTCTTCAAAATTACCTTCCACATAGCTGATACGCTTGCTGAATGCCTGCCAGACACCGTCATCAATGGGTTGAGATCGCGAGTAGTTCTTCAGGCCATTAAAAAGGATTGCACGATATTGCTCATCACTTTGAGGTCTGCGACTGTAGCCGATAACGGCAAAATGTTCATCCAGTGCCTGTTCGTGCACCAAATTATAGAGTGCAGGTATGAGTTTACGTCGTGTCAAATCACCAGCAGCACCAAAAATCACCAATACACATGGCTCCAATCGATCTGCCTGCAGAAACAGCTCATGCGCGTTAAAACGTTGATGTACCGGAATATCGGTTGACGTCATGTTACCCGCCTTTGGGTTTCTGTTATTGTTTTGCTCTATCTTATAGCATGTTTAAGTGCAAGGCTTGCGTTAATAATGGATTTCTCTCTCCCGATGCCTCGGCAATATCTCATAGTGCGGGGAGGCGTTTCATCTTCCAATACTGCTGCTATGCACGAAAATCAGGTATCCAGTCGTAGCGGTTTTGACGTGCGACACGACATTGGAAACCCGGGGAAATCGCGAAATATCCCGCATTTTTTATGAGTTTTAGTTTAGCTCGCCATTAAAAATATTCCCAAAACCGTTGTATAATTAATATACTTTCGCGAATAAAGATGAATGAAACGATTTTTATCACTTAACTATCTATATTATTTTTTGGTTGGTTTCCCATCTTTAATAAATCAGGCTATTGATCGAGCTATTCGACCCATTGGGCGTACAATCGGCGTGACCAACGCCATCGGACTTGCAGGGATACACGCACCGTCAACGACCCTCAATCGTGGGGATGTCGCTTCATCTCACAATGCCTAAGCACTTTTTTGTATTTTTATAGTTCAGGTACAACACATTGCATCAAGATATTAAAATTGGCGTATTTGTCGACGCAGAAAATGTCAGATACAACGGCGGATACCAGCTGCGCTACGACATCCTGAGGATGTTCGCAGCGCGATACGGCGGATCCCTTCTCAGGCTCAATACTTACATAGCTTTCGACCAGGAACGCGCCAAGGAGGATCCCGAGTATCGTCGTCGCGCCATGACTTATCAGCAAATGGTCAGAGAGTACGGCTGGAAGGTCATCGTGAAGAATGTCCGCCGCTATACGGATGAAGAGGGTAACGTCACCACCAAAGCCAATGCGGATCTGGATATGGCCGTTGATGCCATGTTGCAATCGGAAAAACTCGACCTGCTGCTTCTTGTCACAGGTGACGGCGATTTTCTACAGGTCGTGACCGCCCTGCAGGATCGCGGCTGTCGGGTGGAATTGCTTGGCTTCCGCAATGTTTCGCAGGAATTGCGCAGACTTGTAGACGATTACTATTCGGGTTTTCTGATCCCAGATTTGCTGCCTATCTCGTATGAATCGCGTAATGATTGGGGAGAACCGGGTTCCTGTGTCCGCGGGGTCTGTGCGAAGTGGTTTCCGGAAAAGGGTTATGGCTTTTTACGTTTTCTCAAACGTATCGATCCTAATATGTGGATTATCGATCCCCGCCAGGAGGGCTCTCCTTACGAGAGTGTCTTTTGCCACGCCAATGAACTGGCCGACGAAGTCACAGATGAAGTAATGTCAAATCGGGACTCCATACTCGAATTCTATATCCAAAAGAGTGATAAGGATGACGGCTACGTGGCCAATAATGTACGCCTGGTACCAAGCTATGGCGGCACGGGACTCTAGGGCCTGTTAACACTCTTCCGGCTACAATTTTCCAACACCTTTAGTTATGTACAGGGATGTACCAGGCAACTGCCGTGCGTTTAACCTTCAACTCGGATCGAGGATAATACGGTAGCTTCTGGCTGAACCCGCAGCGCGAATTATAGTGCCGCTGCGTAAAGGATATTTCCCGGTTTCGCGATCGGCATAATATAGCCTTAACGACTCTTTAATCACCGGAAATGCCAGCTTTTCCCAAGGTATCTCCTGTTCATCGAATAACTTGACCTCCAGGCTCTCCTCCCCTGCCGCAAAATCGAGATCGAGCAACCGGCTGCGAAACAACAAATACACCTGATTTATATGTGGAAGATTGAATAGTGTATAGAGCCCCTCCACTTCCACCCGCGCACATGCCTCTTCCAAGGTTTCCCGGGCGGCGCCTTGTTGACTCGTCTCACCATTTTCCATGAATCCCGCCGGAACGGTCCACAAACCATAGCGGGGCTCTATGGCGCGGCGACATAAGAGGATTTGTTGTTCCCAAACGGGGATGCATCCTACGACGATCTTGGGGTTTTGATAATGTACGGTACTACAGATAATACATACATGTCTTGGCCTGTTATCACCTTCGGGAACCCTGACTTCGACCTCTGCGCCGCAGTGGCTGCAATACTTCATACTTAAGATCCTAGGGCCTGTAAACAATCATCCAATCGCCTCTGCCGGGACTTTTTTGTCCGGCAAGGCAGCATAAGCGATGGGTAGTCATTCTGCATATGCGAACGATAGCGCCACTCGGCGTTGTTCGTCGTTCAGTTGGTATCACCAAACCTCTCTCCTCGCGCCCCGAAGGAAGTGCCCTTGGGGTGCGCCCCGAAGGAAGTGCCCTTGGGGTGCGCCCCGAAACAAGTGCCCTTGGGGCACACCTTGATTGGCGCCTTTCCAAAGGCAACTGAGCCAATTGGATATGTGTTAGCAGGCTCTCAATCACTATTGTCACCGATTGTTGAAAGTTGCGTCCAGAGTACTATCGTTCTTGGGCCGTTAACAGGTTCCTGCCAGCGATTCCTGATATGATGTCAGACCTTTTAAACAAGACTAAAGATCCTCATCAGAGTATAACGAGCGCTCAGAATCACATAATGCAGGAGTCAAGACAGAGAATGCCCGAACAGACCCCAGAGGCCAATCTCAATGAAGCGATCGCAGCCATTGACCTCGGTTCAAACAGCTTTCACCTGATTGTTGCACGGGTTATCGACGGTCATCTGCAGATCATCGACAGAATGAAAGAGATGGTCAGGCTCGGTGAAGGACTGACTGCAGACAAGCATCTCATGCCCCACGTTGCAGAGCGTGCCCTTGAGTGTTTACGAAGATATGCGCAGCGTCTACGTCCTTTGCCGGCTGAAAATATCCGTGTCGTCGGCACCAATACCATGCGCCAGATCCATCCTGATGACAACTTTCACGGTCTGGCCGAAAAGGCATTGCTGCATCCTATTGAGATTATCGCCGGACGTGAAGAAGCACGCTTGATCTATCTTGGTGTGGCGCATGGACTTGCCGCAGGCGATGAAATGCGGCTGGTGGTCGATATCGGCGGCGGCAGTACTGAGTTGATCACCGGTCAAGGTTATCAATCTCATGAGCGGGAAAGCCTGCATATGGGGTGTGTCAGTATAAGCCGCAGGTTCTTTACCGACGGTAAGATAACAGCACAAGCCATGCGTGATGCGGAGCTTGCCTGCAGCTTGGAAATTCGTCCGGTGAGGTATGAATTCAGAGATGGAGATTGGACGCGGGCAATCGGCAGTTCGGGCAGTATCAAATCGATCGGTAATGTCGTCCTGCAACAGGGATGGAGTGAAACCGGGATCTATCGTGAATCGCTGGAGCGTCTTAAACGAACATTGATTGAAGCCGGCAGCATCCACAAGCTCGACCTGAAGGGTCTGTCTGAAGAGAGAAAACCGGTATTTGCCGGAGGTCTGGCTGTGCTATCGGCGATATTCGATCAGATCGGCATCGAACATATGGAAGTCTCCTCCGAGGCCTTGCGCGAAGGCTTGATATACGACATGGTCGGGCGTAATCAACAGGAGGATGCCCGTGAGCGAACCCTGAAGACCCTGATGCGTCGATACGACGTGGATCAGGAACAGGTAGATCGGGTGGAGACTACCGCCCTGGCGCTCCTGGAACAGGCCAAAAGGGCCTGGAATCTGCAGGAGCCGCGTCATACAGCAATGCTCTCATGGTCAGCCAAGGTGCATGAGATGGGATTGACCGTATCCCACAGTCAATTTCAGAAACACGGCGCCTATTTGCTGGAAAAATCGGACCTTTCCGGCTTCTCCCTGCAGGAACAGAAGGTTCTTGCTGCCCTCGTCAGAGGACATCGACGGAAATTTCCAACAACCATATTCGAGGCACTACCCAGGGATGTCGTGAGTTGCACCAAACAGCTCTGCATTCTGTTACGACTTTCGGTACTGACCCATCGTGCAAGATCCACGGTGGCAAAACCCGTGCCGCGACTGGAGGTGGAAGATCACAAGATATCCCTGGTATTTCCCGAAGAGTGGATTGCACACCATCCATTGACTCATAAGGAACTGGAACAGGAGGCGGACTATCTGAAATCGTCGGGTTATCTGCTCAGGTTTTCCTGAAGCAGGGGTTGTATTGCGCCGAGCAGCTCCTCGACGCTGGATCCATGGGCCATCCTGCGTACCAGCTTGCCCTGACTATCGATGATATAGGTGTCTGCCGTGTGATCGACAACATAGGGTTCGTCACCCTTTTTGTCCACGATACGGTATGCGCCGCCATAACGTTCGACGATGTCGTCAATCATATGCCTGCTGCCTGTCAGACCGAGTATTGAAGGATGGAAATACTCGACATACTCCCTCAGGCGTTGCGGGGTATCGCGTTCCGGATCGACACTCACAAACAGCGGTTGTATCCGATCTCGATCAACATCATTCATTGCCGACAGGGTTGTACTCATCAGGGCAAGATTTGTCGGGCATATATCCGGACACCAGGTATAGCCGAAATAGAGCAGTACAACTTTGCCACGGTAGTCGCTCAGACTCACTGGACCGCGATATGAGGTTAAGGAAAAATCACCGCCTGTTGGTTCCGGGGAAATCTTTGGATCGATAATAACATGCTCTTCCTGAGCGACAGGACTCCAGAACAAAAGCAGCCATATGAGTACACCACCCGCCAACGCGATGGCCGTATAAAGTGCTGTTCTTTGCATTTCTAAAACTCTATCACCTAAATACTGTGGTCAAACTGCAACCTGTTTGTCACGGTGATCAAAAGCCTGTCAACAGGCCCTGGCAGTTGATGTATTGCCACTGACCATCAATCCGGCAGCCGAATAGATCGACTTGGTTACCGGGTCAGTGAATATCGGTGGCAATGATGCATGGTGTTTGCAGGTCAAGCATTGATATATGGCAAATCACTGGATTTGCCGCAGATACGTCGACCAAAGGATGGCTACTCCGTTGCTTGCGGGGATTCTTCCCGCGATGCCCCGGACACCAGTTGTAAACTCTGATCCAACAATTGACTGTAATCTTGAAGCAGAGAGAGCAGTTGACTGTCTTCCTCATTGATTTCGATGTTCTGAAGCTCATTTTCCTCCGACACACCATATTTCTTTATGATCCGTTGCGTTACATGCGACAGGCCCTGATCCAGGGCAGAGGCCTTGCGTCGAAGGTCATCCACCAGGAAGTGGGCCCGGATGGCGTTGACACGATTAGTTTCATGCATCGCGATCAAACGCTCGATATCGGTTTGCGCTTTTCCAATACTGCGTTCGATGTTGTGAATCTCCCTGACATCGAACTTCATATTCATGCGTACGCTTCTCAATTGTATGCGTAATTGCGGCGCCAGCTGCTGCATGACCTTCAAGTGCTCAATCATACTCATGAGGGCAATTTCATCGAGAGGTTCGAAATCAGCCGCGCACACGGGTTTCGACCAGCCACTGGCCAAAACCAGACCGAAGACCAAAAAAAAGCCACTCGCTACAAACTGAGCCTTAAAAAAACGTTTGCAATTCCACCTCATTCTTAGATCTCGATAGTCATATCTCAGCCAAATCCCCTTTCTTTTCCAGCCACTTTTTACGATCTGACGCCCTTTTCTTGGCAAGCATCATATCCATGATACGGTTTGTGTTGTCACCATGTTCTATCGTCAACTGTATCAGGCGCCGGGTATCCGGATGAATAGTCGTTTCCCGTAGCTGTAGAGGATTCATTTCACCCAGACCTTTAAATCGTTGCACATTGATTTTGCCACGTAATTTCTCCGCTTCAATGCGATCCAGCACTCCCTGTTTTTCCGAGTCATCCAACGCATAGAAGACCTGTTTTCCCACATCGATTCTATAAAGCGGTGGCATGGCTATGTAGACATGCCCCTGCTCCACAAGTTGCTTGAAATGACGCAGGAACAGGGCACACAAAAGAGTTGCAATATGCAGTCCATCTGAATCCGCATCGGCAAGAATACAGATTTTACCGAATCTCAGGTTTGACAGGTCGCTGCTGCCGGGTTCAACACCGATGGCGACGGAAATGTCATGTACCTCCTGCGAGGCCAGTACATCACCATGCTCAACCTCCCAGGTGTTGAGGATCTTGCCCCGTAACGGCATGATTGCCTGAAACTCCCGATCTCTCGCCTGTTTTGCCGATCCGCCGGCTGAATCACCCTCTACCAGAAACAGTTCGCTCCTTAGCGGATCCACCGAACTGCAATCCGCCAACTTCCCGGGCAACGCCGGTCCCTGAGTCACCTTCTTTCTGGCCACCTTGCGTCCGGCACGCATTCGGCTCTGCGCGGATGAGATCGCCATCTCGGCAATCTGCTCGCCCATATCCGTATGTTGATTCAGCCAAAGACTGAATGAGTCCTTGACCACCCCGGAGACGAAGGTGGCACACTCCCTAGAAGATAGACGCTCTTTGGTTTGTCCGGAAAACTGAGGGTCCTGTAATTTGACGGAGAGCACATAGCAGACCCGATTCCATACATCTTCCGGCGTCAGCTTGACCCCGCGGGGAAGTAGATTCCTGAATTCGCAGAACTCTCTGACCGCGTCCGTAAGACCAGTGCGCAGACCGTTCACATGGGTTCCACCCTGGGAGGTGGGAATCAGATTGACATAGCTCTCGGTCACCAGTTCACCGCCCTCCGGCAACCAGAGCACTGCCCAAGCGGCGGTTTCGGTATTCCCGGACATCTCGCCCACAAACGCCTGTTGCGGGATTTTTGCCACGCCCTGCAAGGCATCCAGCAAGTAGTCTCTCAACCCGTCCTGGTAGATCCATGCCTCCTTTTCACCGCTCTTCTCATCGAAAAATGAGACTTTCAGACCAGGACAGAGGACCGCTTTCGCCCTGAGAACATGGCGCAATTGACGGGTAGAGAAGCGAGAGGAGTCAAAATAGCCCGGATCCGGCCAGAAACGCACGCGGGTGCCGGTATTGTTACGGCCCACTTTTCCGACTATCTCCAGGTCGGAGACCTTATGACCATCGGCGAAGGCCATATTGTACTCCTTGCCGCCCCGTCGGACCCATACCTCCAGATGCTTCGAGAGCGCATTGACGACAGACACGCCAACACCATGCAAACCGCCGGAGAAACGGTAACTTTTGTTGGAAAACTTGCCGCCGGCATGCAGTTTGGTCAGGATCACCTCGACCCCCGGTACGCCCTGCTGGGGGTGGATATCCACAGGCATGCCGCGACCGTCATCCACAACCTCCAGTGAACCGTCCTTATGCAGCGTGACGTCGATCGATTTGGCATAACCGGCAACCGCCTCGTCAACACTGTTGTCTATAACCTCCTGGGCAAGATGATTGGGCCGGGTGGTATCGGTGTACATCCCTGGTCGCTTTCGAACCGGTTCCAGACCGCTGAGGACTTCGATATCAGAAGCGTCGTAACTACCACTCATCTTTCTCTGTCGATCCTATGCAAATGGTTATCAACGGCGGGAGTTTACACATCTGGAAGAGTGCTGGCGAGTCTCATCTGGATCACCCCCTCGTTCCGTAGCAGATCCAGTGTGTCTCTATCATTGACCGGCGTATAAGGGGTAGGGTAGGTTACCTCTGATGCCCTGGCTTCCCGGGAAGCCTTCTATTAAAGCGATAAAAGAAAGTGCCAAGAAAACCGAAAACACCCACCTTCGAAGAGGCGATGAAAGAGTTGGAAAGCCTGATAGAAGCTCTTGAGCAGGGGGATTTGTCTCTCGAGGCGTCACTGCAATCATTTGAACGCGGGGTAGCCCTGACCCGAATCTGCCAAGCATCACTGCAAGAGGCTGAACAGAAAATACGCATCCTCAACGGCGAGACTCAAACATCCGAGCTGGAATCCTTCACCGATGATAATGAATGACGGCCTGAAGGCCTTCACCCTCAAATGCCAACAGCGTGTGGAGCAGGCCCTTGACCGAATTCTACCCCCCTCCACCACCCTGCCAACACGCCTGCATGAGGCCATGCGATACGCCACCCTGAACGGCGGCAAGCGAATCCGGCCCCTGCTGGTGTATGCAGCCGGTCAGGCTCTCAATGTCTCCTGGGAAAGACTCGATACCCCTGCCAGCGCTGTCGAGCTGATTCACGCCTATTCCCTCGTTCATGACGATCTGCCTGCAATGGACGATGATGATTTGAGACGGAATCAACCAACCTGTCACCGCGCCTACGATGAGGCGACGGCAATCCTGGTGGGGGATGCCTTGCAATCCCTGGCCTTCAAATCCCTCTGTTGCGATCCGTGCATGCAGGCAGACGCCCGGATCAGGCTCTCAATGGTGGAAACCCTTGCGCGGGCCAGCGGTTCTCGCGGCATGGCAGGAGGACAGGCCATCGACCTGGAGGCGGTGGGGAGGGAACTCAACCTGGCAGAGTTGGAGAATCTGCACATACATAAAACCGGCGCACTGATCCGTGCTGCGGTACGCTTGGGTGCCTTGCTCGATCCTGACGCCGATAAGGCCCTCACCCATCATCTCGATCACTACGCCAAGTGTATTGGGCTGGCGTTTCAGATTCAGGACGATATCCTCGATATCGAAGGCGACACTGAAACTCTGGGAAAGACCCAGGGAAAAGATCTGGTCCAGGAAAAACCGACCTACCCCTCGCTACTCGGACTCGCCGGCGCCAAAGAGAAGGCGCAAGAACTCATACAGGAGGCATTACAGAGTCTGGATGCCTTCGATAATGAGGCAGATCCGCTACGTTGGCTAGGGCACTATATTACAGCCAGAAAACACTGATTTTAAAACGATTAGCTTGGTGTGGGACCTCTTCTCCGAAGCGCGGCCAACTCCAGCGAGCTGGAACCCAGCCTCACTTCGACAACATAAGGGTATTTGACGGCAATTGAGTGCGCTGTCAATTGGGATTGCTAACCAATTGTTTTATAAATGGTTAATAAGAGCCATCAAGACATCCCTGTAAACACCGCCGGTTTGACTCTAGGCACGGGTTTTAGAGATAATTGTGCGTTCGACCCGGTTGATTCCAGGGGAATGATCACAATCCGGCCCTGAATCCGATGATTCGGTTGCAAATACCTGATGTTCTATCTGTTGTCCCCGACCTGTGGTGACGATACCCTTGAATCAACACTTATCATACGCCTTCACCTCGTGGTGAGGCAGGAATAATGAACATGCTCGACAAGACACCGCTTAGCGGTTCTCAAATAGCCGATGTGCAGAATTCGGCCGATACGCGCCAGATTGCCATCAACAAGGTAGGTATCAAAGACATTCGCCATCCTATGAGAATCAGGGACCGCAGTGAGGGCGAACAACATACGATTGCCAACTTCAATATGTACGTTAACCTTCCGCACAACTTCAAGGGCACCCATATGTCCAGGTTCGTGGAGATCCTGAACAGCCATGAAACAGAGGTTACCGTCGAATCATTCAAGGATATGCTGGCCGAGATGACCGAAAGACTTGAAGCGGAATCAGGTCATATTGAGATGAATTTTCCCTTCTTCATCAATAAAACGGCACCGGTCTCTGGTGTAAAAAGCCTGCTCGACTACGATGTAACGCTGATCGGTGAAATCCATGGGGGTAAACCGGTTATTGATATCAAGGTTGTGGTTCCGGTTACCAGCCTCTGTCCCTGTTCGAAGAAGATTTCCGACCGTGGCGCCCACAACCAACGCTCTCATGTCACCGTGCAGGCAAGGACTGTCGGTTTTATCTGGATCGAAGAGATTATCGACATGGTGGAGGAACAGGCCTCCTGTGAACTCTTTGGTCTGCTGAAAAGACCTGATGAGAAATATGTCACCGAACACGCCTACGACAATCCGAAGTTCGTCGAAGATATGGTGCGGGATATCGCGGTGCAATTGAATCGTGAACAGCGTATCAGCGCCTACACTGTTGAGTCGGAGAATTTTGAATCCATCCATAACCACTCCGCCTACGCCTTGATTGAGCGGGATAAGACATCCGATCCGGTATAATCCCGATCAGCCGCTCACCCATGCATGTATGTCAGAAACGCTTTTCCAATAGCAATACTGTCCCCTGGTCCTCCATTTTCACCCGGTTGAGAAAACTCATACCCAATAGCACCCGTGCGGGACCATTATTATCGATGATAAACCCTCTGACATTATTGAGGGTGATATCACCGACCTGAACCCTATCGAGCGTGACATCGTACGCCGCTACGCTGCCACTGGCCGTATTGACCAAAATACGCGTTCCTTTCAGTTTGTAGGCTATGCCCAGGCGCTTGGCTTGGTTGGCATGCATGGCGACGGCCGTAGCACCGGTATCGACGAGAAAATTGACCGTCCTGCCATTGATCGTACCCACTGTGGTATAGGCGCCGGCTTGATTCCGCCATACCTTGGCCGTCATCACTTCGGGTTTGGAAAAGCGGGTGGTGATATGCCCGCCAAGGGGGTATGTTCGACGTTCTCCATCCACCTCCAGTACCGCCTCCTTGCTGCTTGCTGAGATGAGCCTTACACCCTCGGGAGAGGGCTTGTCGAGTTTCAGCAGCCTTCTGACGCCGTCAATCGTCACCATCGCCTTATCTGTGAACAGCGCTTCCACGACTACCCGGTCAACCGCAAAGGCCTGGCCATGGTAGATTGCAGCCAGAAACAGCAACATGAAACAGCCTTTTCTCATGAGAACCATCCTGTCAGATTAAGCAGAAAAACAGCGCCTGCGGTATAGAGTCCGGCCAACAGATCGTCAAGCATGATACCCAATCCGCCCTGCACCCTATGGTCAATCCAGATGATAGGCCAGGGTTTGAGGATATCAAACAGGCGAAAAAGCAAAAAACCGATCACAATCCATAGCCAACCGGATGGGGCGAATGTCATCCCAACCAGGTAGCCAACGATTTCATCCCATACAATACCACTATGATCATGCACCCCCAGGTCTTCAGAAGTGCGTTGACAGATCCACAAACCGGCAAGGAATGCCACCAACACGATGAGTATGTAGAGGGTCAATGACAACGGCTGCAACAGCAGGTAGAGCGGTACCCCAACCAGGGTACCATATGTGCCGGGCGCCTTGGGCAGAAGTCCACTGCCGAAGCCGAACGCAAGCAAATGCACCGGCTTGCTCATGTCAGGGGGCGCTTTCACTTCATTCATCGATCGGCACCATCCCCGGTAGTGGAACTGGACCCATACTCAATTATCTCCATCTGATCTCGAAAAATGCTCGTAACCGGTATGCTCAGGGGACCATAAAGACCCATCCGGCAAGAGACAACGCAAATCCGACTGCGCATCAATCAAACCGATACGCGTCATGGTTACACCGATTCGTCGGGAGATCGACGCCACCTGATCCCGGTGTACAGGTGGCAGAGTAAAACAGAGCTCATAGTCGTCACCACCCGCGATGATGAGTGACCAATCATTTGACTCCTGGAGAGAGGCGGCGACCGAGGGCGACAAGGGTATCCTATCGAGGTCCACGCTGGCACCAACCCCGCTCGATTGCAAAATATGGCCGAGGTCCGCCGCCAGTCCGTCTGAGATATCGATTGCACTGCTGGCGAAACCACGCAGGGCGATACCGGCCTCAACCCTGGGGATGGGCCGGTCAAGACGCCCCAGAAGCTGCGGCATGTCTTCCCGGTCCTCCCCATCACGCTTACAGACCAGTGCCAATGCGGCATCGCCAAGGGTACCTGTGACATAGATATCATCCCCCACTTGGGCACCGCTGCGGGTCAACCCCATACCCATGGGCAACAGACCCTGAACCTGTACAGTGATACTCAATGGCCCTGATGTGGTATCCCCCCCCACAAGCTGGAGATCATAGTGTGCCGCCAGTTCGCTGAATCCTCGACAGAATTCGCCGATCCACACGCCATCGACCCCGGGCAGCGTCAACGCCAGGGTCGCCCACGCCGGCTCGGCCCCCATCGCCGCCAGGTCACTCAGATTGACCGCCAACACCTTGTGACCAAGATCCGACGGCGAAATGTCGGGAAAAAAGTGCACACCGGCAACCAGGGTATCGACGCTCACGGCCAGCTCCATTCCCTGCGGCACCCGCAGCAGTGCGGCATCATCACCAATGCCCAATGCCACGTCCTCGCGTTGTGACGTCATGTCGGCGAAATAGTCGTTGATAAGATCGAATTCAGAGATGTCGCTGCGCTTACTCATTGGGTGGCTGGCTATTGTCTCCGGTAAATTGTCAGTGTAACTTTCAAGGTGTTGAAGAAAAAGAGCATCATTCTCCTCGGGAGAGAACAACAAAGAGGCTGAACGATTGAGAAAACCATACAACTATCATCACGTAGACAAGATTGGTGACGCCATGGTAGAGGTGTTTCACGTGGTTGGGCTATTCGTTATCGGCGCAACCGTGGTATGGTCCGGTGTCGTCGCTTATATGGAGATGATCAATCACGGCCATGCATCTCTTAAGGATATCCTGCTGCTGTTCATCTACCTGGAATTGGGTGCGATGGTTGGCATCTACTTCAAGACACGCAGACTCCCGGTTCAATTTCTCATCTACATAGCGATTACCGCTCTCACACGTATGCTGACCATCGATATCAAGGGGATGCCAGACAAGACGATACTGACCGTTACCGGCGCGATATTGATGTTGACCCTCGCCATCCTGATCCTGCGCTATACCAATACCATGCTGAAAGAGGAAAACGAGTGATACCGCTGGAGCTGTCCAAAACATATATGCGGTATGGATACAAGGATGAAGAATGACGATGGTGCTGCTATCGGGTAATCCTAGCTTCGCCCCACATTGACCTCTACGGCACGTACCTTTCTAGCCACCTGATCGAGCACGCCATTGACGAACTTATGGCCCTGCTCCGCGCCAAACACCTTGGCCAGTTCCACTGCCTCATTGATTACCACACGATAGGGAATTTCCGGCTTGTGGCTCAATTCATAGGCACCCAACCGCAGAATCGCACGCTCGACCGGATCCACACTCTCGATGGCCCGGTCCAGGGTTGGCTTGAGTAATTCATCCAATTCCACCAGGTGGCCTGGCACGCCTTTCATCAAATCCTGGAAGTAGGGAATCTCAAAACTGTTGAGATCCTGTTCCTCGAGAAACTGATTGATGATATCTGGGATATCCTGACCGGCTATCTGCCACTGATAGATAGCCTGTACCGCATGCTTGCGCGCCTGGTTGCGTTTTTCACTCATCAACCGATCTGACGCAAGAGGTTAACCATTTCAATGGCAGACAGGGTTGCCTCTGCTCCCTTGTTCCCCGCCTTGGTGCCGGCGCGCTCGATGGCTTGCTCAATCGTGTCCACGGTCAATACACCGAAAGCGATTGGAACTCCATGTTTCAGCATAACCTGCGCCATGCCTTTCACACACTCACCGGCGACGTAGTCGAAATGCGGCGTGCCCCCGCGTATCACAGCACCCAATGCGATGATGGCGTCATACTCGCCCTTCGCCGCCAATTTCTCCAATGCCAACGGCATCTCGAACGCACCCGGTACACGTACCAGGGTAATGTCGTCCTCACTGGCACCATGTCGCTTCAGGGTATCCACGGCCCCATCCAGCAGACTTTCTACAATGAAGCTGTTGAAACGCGCCACCACCAGACAGAAGCGTGCCTTCTCGACACTCATTGCCCCTTCGATTGTCTTTATACTCATCTATCACTACCCTGAAGTTGAAACTGATGTTTACCGTTCGCATCTAAACTATAGTCAGAGTCCATTCATTTCGACGCATAATTTTACGATCCTGACGTCTCACCACCCTCTTTCTCGATATATTGTACCGATTGGCCGCAGCCGCCGATCGCATTCGCAATAGGCGATCTACTTTTCACCCACCACGTACTCGGTAACTTCCATATCGAATCCTGAGAGGGCATGAATGCTTTTCGGCGCACTGAGCACCCGCATTTTTCTTACCCCGAGATCGAACAGTATCTGTGCCCCGACACCATAGGTTCGCAACTCCTTGCTGTTGTCTCGCTTGATAAACTTTTTCTGCGAATTGTCGAGAGCCTGCATGTCGATCATTCTCTGCACGATCTCTCTGGCCGAATCGTGATTCCTCAGCACCACGATGACACCCTCGTCCTCCTTGCCGATCATACTCATGGCATTTCGCAACGGCCACCCGCATTCACTGATTTTAGCTTCGAAGAGATCACAAAGACTGTTCTGCATGTGGACCCTGACCAGCGTCGGCCGGTCGGCGGCGGGATGCCCCCTGACCAGCGCCAGATGGAGTTCGTTGTCCACCATATCCTGGTAGGCAACCAGCCGAAAATTGCCGAATTGCGTGGGAAAATTACACTCACTCACCCGTTCGATAGTGGTCTCGTTTCGTATTCTGTAGTGAATCAGATCGGCAATGGTCCCAATCTTCAGGCCGAAGTCTGCAGCGAATTTCTCCAGATCGGGACGGCGGGCCATGGTTCCATCCTCATTGAGGATCTCAACGATAACCGAAGCCGGTGAATGACCCGCGAGACGCGATAAATCACAGCCTGCCTCGGTGTGACCGGCACGCACCAGCACGCCACCGGGTTGCGCCATCAGGGGAAAGATATGTCCCGGCTGGACGAGATCCTGCGGCTTTGCATCTTGGGCCACGGCTGCTCGGATGGTCGTGGAGCGGTCCGCTGCGGAAATCCCTGTTGTGACCCCGTCCGCCGCCTCAATGGACACCGTGAAGTTAGTGGCGGAAAGCTCATCATCGGTAGTGACCATCAGTGGCAGCCGCAGCTGGCTGCACCGCTCCTTGGTGAGAGTCAGACAGATCAAACCACGCCCATAACGGGCCATGAAATTGATTGCGTCCGCTGTCACGCACTCAGCCGCCATCACCAGATCGCCCTCGTTTTCTCGATCCTCATCGTCCATGATGATGACCATCTTCCCCTGCCTTAGGTCGTCAATGATCTCTTCTGTGGTGTTAAGCGCCATGTACTACCCATGAAATTATGTTCAAAGTTAACCGCTTATTGTAACAGAGCAATCTGATCAGGGCATCTGAATTTCATCCACCAGGTTCCTGTGCATTCATTCCAGGTGGCAGGGTCAGTTGCCGGTCGACTCCTCCCATGTGATCTATTTGTGATGATTTCGTGACCGGAAATGGAAGTTAGAGGTACAGACTCTCATACACAGCAAAAATACCACCCCGATCTCAAAGAGGAGAAGATCATGAATAAAAACCTGACCGCCATAGCCGCATCTGTCGGCTTGCTTATCTCTGCAAACACCTTTGCAGATGGAAGAGAAATCAGTATTGAAGTCACGAATCTGACAAACGCCGTCTACTTCACGCCACTGCTGGTAGCCGCCCACAAACGCAATACCCACCTGTTTGAAATCAGTACACCTGCCTCCGCCAATCTGCAGGCGATGGCTGAGGGTGGCAACATCGATGGTCTGATAGGCGATGTGGAAGCAGCCGGCGGCGAGTATGTCGCCAATCCGGCTTCCGGCCTGTTGGCGCCGGGCGCCAGTGCCGAGGCGGTCATCGACAGGCCAAGGAAGAGAAACCGATACCTCTCGATCGTGGGTATGCTTCTACCCACCAATGACGGCTTCGTCGGCCTTGATGGGTTGAGAATCCCCAAGAAAAAAGGGACTTACACCTACTATCTGCACGGCTATGATGCCGGTACCGAAGCGAATGACGAAATCATTAACGGTGGTGGCGCTCCCGGCACACCGGGTATTCCGGCCGATCCCGGTGGTAATGCAGGGAGTGGGGGCGTTGCCTCAGTGGGACCGGACCACAATCAGACAGTCCATCTGCATCGGGGCGTGATCGGTGATGACGATCCATCGGGCGGCATAAGCGACCTCGATGCCAGGGTGCATACCTGGCAGGGCCCCGTAGCCCGTTTGGTGCTGCGTATCAATGAGGACGACTGAAGCGACAGCCTAACTTCGAATAAATCCGTGCTTCTTAAGCAGTGTCTCGGTCACCCCCGAGACACTGTGTTTTGTCTCCTCTCCACCCAACACCAGGCGTTCCAGGTAGCGGGCAACCAGATCGACTTCAAGATTGACTTCGCTACCAACCCGGTAGTTTTCCATAATGGTCTGTTTCAGCGTATGGGGAACGATGTTCAAATCGAAACCGGAGCCCTCCACGCCGTTCACTGTCAGGCTTGCGCCATCGACGCAGATCGATCCTTTATGGGCAATATAGCGCGCCAACCCTGCCGGCGCTTCTATTCTGAAACGTATCGAGCGGGCGTCATCCCGCCGTTCCACCACACGCCCCACACCATCCACATGACCACTCACCAGATGTCCCCCCAGGGGGGTACTCAGGGTCAACGCCTTTTCCAGGTTCACCGGACTCCCGGGTTGCAGTTTCTCAAGCGTGGTGAGTGATAGTGTCTCCCGTGAAACATCGGCGCTGAAGCCCTCTCGCGACAAATCGATCACGGTCAGGCAGATACCGTTGGTGGCAATGCTGTCACCCAATGTCACATCGCTCATATCGAGCTGACCGCCGTTGACTGTCAAGCGCAGATCACCCTGTCTGGTCTCAATGCCGGCGATCGTGCCGACTGCCTGGATGATACCGGTAAACATGCTCAGCCCCCAGTTTCACTAAGTCTTGCGGTAATACGAATATCGGTTCCAACCTGACGTAAATCAGTCACCTGCAATGCGATACGATCAGCCATTCGCGCAATACCGGGGAGAAGGAAGAGGCCCCGTCCCTTGTTTCCCATCAGATGCGGTGCCTGATAGATTATCAGCTCATCCACCAGACCCTGTTCCAGCATTGCGCCAGCCAGGGTCGCCCCCGACTCCAACAGAACCTCATTGATCTCCTGTTCTCCCAGAAAGCGTATTACCTGGTGTAGATCGAGTCGCTGTTTGTCTCCCGGCAGCCTCACAATTTGCGCACCGGCAGCCTCCAGTGCAGCGCCATGGACCGGTTGCTCGTCACTGCAGATAATCAGCGTGGGTCCCGGCAAACCGAGCATTTTAGCGTCCCCCGGTGTAGCAAGTTCAGGATCCAGCACTACCCGAACCGGGTGCGGAATCGGAACACCTTCCTCAAGACCCAGCTCCATCGCGGACAAGCGAACATTCATAGAGGGATCATCGGCCAGCAGGGTCCCTACGCCCGTGAGTATGGCTGCGCTCTGGGCGCGCAACTTTTGCACATCCACCCGGGCTGCGGGTGATGTTATCCATTGGCTCTCACCATCAGCCATGGCTGTGCGGCCATCCAGACTCATAGCCATTTTGCACCGTATATAGGGCAGCCCATGGATCATGCGCTTAATAAACCCCGGGTTAAGTGCCTCCACCTGTGGCCGCATCACTCCCTCAGTGACCTGGATGCCGGCTTGACGCAACAGTTCCAGGCCTTGTCCCGCCACCAAGGGATTCGGATCAGGCATCCCCACCACGACACGTTTTACACCCGACTCAATAAGGGCCTCAGTGCACGGGGGTGTCCTGCCATGATGGCAGCATGGCTCCAGGGTTACATAGGCTGTCGCCCCACTGGCGGCCACACCCGCCTTTGCCAGGGCATTGCGCTCGGCATGGGGTTCCCCGGCACGCCGGTGGTAACCTTCGGCAATGACCTCACCCTCTTTGACGATCAGACAGCCGACACGGGGATTTGGGTGGGTGCTGTACCAACCCAGCCTGGCAAGTTGAATGGCCCGCGCCATAAAGCGTTGGTCGAGGGCGCTGTTCAACGCTTCTTTTCCTCGTCGCGCAACAGTTCAAGCTGTCGCCGATGCTCTTCAGGACTCGGTTGTTGCTCCAGCTTTTCGATCTCTTCGCGAAAGGCATTCACGTCTTCGAATTTACGATATACGGAAGCGAACCTGACATAGGCAACCTGATCCAACCGCTTCAACTCATCCATCACCAGTTCGCCAATCGCCAGCGAAGCGACCTCCCGCTCACCACCCGCCATCAATTTTCGGGTAATGTGGTTGATTGCCGTATCCAGGTGCTCAGCGCTCACTGGCCTCTTTTCCAGTGCGCGAGCCATCCCCGCTCGAAGCTTGCGACCGTCGAAATGGACCCGGCTGCCATCCTGTTTCACCACCCAGGGAAGATTGAGTTCTGCCGTCTCGTAGGTAGTGAAGCGCTCCTTGCAGACCGTGCACTCGCGACGCCTGCGAATCTGATCACCCTCTCCGGCAAGTCGGGAGTCGATAACTTTTGTATCCTGGGCTCCACAGAATGGACAACGCATCTTTATAAATTTTGAATTCTGATTTTTGAGTTTTGAATTTTACTGCTCACTCTGCACGTACCTCTATCGCTAAGTAACCGTGTGAAGCATGCAAATTGCATTCAGCACTCAAAATTCATCATTAATCCTTATAAACAGGATATTTGGCACAGATTGCAAGAACCTTTGCCCTGACTTCATCGATAACCGCCTGATCACCCCGACTGTCGATCACATCACACATCCAACCCGTCAACTCCACGCAATCCTTTTCGCTGAAACCACGGGTTGTAACCGCAGGTGTACCGACCCTTATCCCCGACGTCACAAATGGCGACTGAGGATCATTGGGCACCGCATTCTTGTTCACAGTTATATTCGCCGCACCCAGCCAGGCATCAACATCTTTACCGGTCAGGCCTGCCTCGATGAAACTGACGAGAAAGAGATGATCATCCGTTCCCTTGGAGACCACATCATATCCCCGTTCCGTGAAGACCTTGGCCATGGCGCGTGCATTCTCGATGACATCCCGTTGATAGGCCTTGAATTCAGGTTCCATCGCCTCTTTGAAGGCCACAGCCTTGGCCGCGATTACATGCATTAACGGGCCACCCTGTGTGCCTGGAAAGACCAGAGAATTCAGCTTCTTTTCGATTTCCGGATTGGCCTTGGCCAGGATCAACCCGCCACGTGGTCCACGCAGGGTCTTATGTGTGGTGGTCGTGGTGACATCCGCAATCTGTACAGGATTGGGGTAGTGTCCGGCGGCTATCAGGCCGGCAACGTGGGCCATATCGACAAACAGAAAGGCACCCACTTCATCGGCAATATCACGAAATCGTTGCCAATCGACTACCCTTGAATAGGCGGAAAAACCGGCCACGATCATTTTCGGTTTATGCTCTCTGGCCAGGCGCTCAACTTCGTCGTAGTCGATTTCACCGCTATCGGGATTCAATCCATATTGGATTGCATTATATATTTTTCCGGAGAAGTTGGGCTTGGCGCCATGGGTCAGATGACCACCATGCGCCAGACTCATACCGAGTATGGTATCCCCAGGCTCACACAATGCCATATAGACCGCTGCATTGGCCTGGGAACCGGAATGGGGCTGCACATTGGCATAGTCCGCACTGAACAGCGCCTTGGCACGATCGATGGCCAGCTGCTCGGCAACATCGACATTTTCACAACCGCCATAATAGCGCTTCCGCGGATATCCCTCCGCATATTTGTTGGTCATCACTCCACCCTGGGCCTGCATGACCCTTGGGCTGGTGTAGTTTTCTGACGCTATGAGTTCAATATGCTCTTCCTGACGCCGCTCCTCTGCCTCTATGGCTGCCCAAAGTTCGTCGTCATAACCCTGAATCTGCATGCTTTTTTCGAACATCTCGTTCTCTCCGGCCATAGTGGAAGGGCGGAAATATATCAAAATATCGGATCTGAGTCCTGTGCTATTGAGAGTGGCCTGATCGATCCAACCACCCCAATGGGAGGGATTTAGGTACCATTGCGGAGAAGCGAGAGAAGACCCGATTGTTTGACCAACATAATGATGTCTTCCCTCATGCCCATGACATGGATGAGTACGATACCGACGAACAGCAGAAACAGCAGGATAACGACGGATACGAAACCGCCGATTTCAAGCCGCCGCTTCATCCTCACATCATCCGTCATTAATCTCGTTACCTGTCCCAGAACAGGAAACTCCAATTCCGCCCTGAGTGTGCGCATATCAAAATAGACGGGCTTTATTGTCGACAGCAGAAATGCCAGGCCCCCGCCAACACCCAGTGCCCCCAACAGGACCAGGGCGGACAATAGCAGTCGTTTTGGACCGACGGGGAGTATGGGGACCTTGGGCGGCTCGACAATTCTGAATTTTAGATTGTCGCCGGCCTCATCGGCCTGTTCCGACATCCTCGCCGATTCGAGCCTTTGCACCAATTCCTGGTAGTTCTCTTTATTGATGGAGTAGTCACGGTTTAGCCGGGTCAACTCCGCTTCAACTTTAGGCAGGGTATCCAGTTTCTTTTTGAGTTCATTGACTCGGGCTTGATACTCATCATGACGCAGCCGAATCGTCCTCAATTCGACCTCTGATTCACGATAGGAGAGTTTCAACTGCTCTAACGCCGTCGATACGGAACTCGGTGCAGAAAGCGCACTCGATGCCACGGGGGGTGCCGCAGCCGCCTGCTGCTTCAAATCCTCGATGGTTTCCTTCAACTCCTGAACATCCGGATGCTCCTCTGTATACCGCAGTAGCAGTTCATCCAGACGTGTCTGCATCGCGAGCAAACGCTGTGCCGTCGGCGAATCGGCATTTGCTGATACACCAAGACTGGCTCCCCTCTGCTCCTCTTCCGCAAGTGTTGTCGTATATTGCCGCTTAAGCTCGTCACGTCGAATCCGGGCCTCTTTGAGTTGCAGCTGAATATCCTCAAGTCCCGTCCTGGCCTCTTCAAGTCGCTGGAATATGCCAGCCCCTTCCCGGGGCAAGGTATCGACATTCTTGCGTTTGAATTCGGTCAGCCTGTTTTCGGCCTCGACAAGTCTGGTTTCATATTCCCGAATCTGCTGTTGCAGAAACTTTTGCGCGGCATCCGACTCGATACGGGTATCGCCCAATGCGCTCTCGACAAAGATGTCGAGCAATACCTGCACCACTTTTTGCGCCATGAAACGGTCACTATAGACATATCTGATGGTATAGAAATTCTCCGTTTCACGTGTACCTGGAATACGTCGTCGATCGACATCGATTACGATGGTTTTCCTTAGCCAGCCTATAAGTTGTTCGCGCTCTTCATGGTTTGTAGCGAGGTGATCCAAGTCCGTTTGGAGTATCAGCTTTTGCAGATTCTCATGACTCAGCAGGGTTCTGGTCATCAGGTGCAGACGTTGATTCATGTCGTTTTGCACCGCCAAACCCTCGAGAAGCGGCCGCAGCACACTCTCGGTATCCACATACACCTTTGCTTCGGATTCATATTTATCAGGCAGTATGAATATTGCCGCCCAGCCAATCAAAGCAACTGCCCATGCGACTGCAACTGCCGGCCATCTAAAGCGCCATGCCGACCGAATATAATTCTTTATCTGTAAAATAATATCGTTCATTTACCTGAGTTGAATATGCAATGGTTAACAGCGCTTCCACTCGATTCCATAGCCAAGCCTGATTATGTTATTTTTCCCTGATGAATCACCGTCCCTGGAAACTTCATCCTTATCCATCCGTTCAGTCTATATAGTCCAACACAGCTAATCCAGCTTTAGATACCATTCAATTCATCGGTGTGGCAAGCTGCTGATTTCACTTCTTTCCAACCCGCATTGCCGGAATTATCCCGATACGCAATCCATCGATGGAAGGGAATTCCGACATATACCCTGATTAGAGTACAACACACTCCGCTTGGATGGCTTGATTGGATCTGCATCCGGTATCAAGCCCTCACCTGACAGACACTACCCGGCAGCCAGGTGAATCCGCCTACCAATCTATTGAATTTTTATTTAAAATCAATAGATTAAATAAAAAAAGGCATCGATGACAACACTAATTCGGGGGGTTATTACCCACATTTAAGCTATATTATGCTACGAGAGGCATGACAGGCGTATGTAGCGCCATGGCCTCTCATGCCTGACACATCTGACAGACAAACCGGCAGTAATCACCCAATAGACAACACGGCATCGAGAAAGGTCAGACACCATGAATGGCAACTTGAAGTGTGTTGATGGTTTGTACTACCCGGAGTTCCATGCCGGCTGGGGTGGCTGTGCCGAAGAGTTGTTTCACTATACATCAAGATATTTTGTCTGTACTCAGGCTTTTCTAAGGAACCTCGCGGATCAACGCCAATTCAATATGTCCGGTTACCAGGCCGGCAATCTGAGCAAAACGCAACGACACCTGATGGCTGCGATACTTGCTTGTGAACCAAACCTGCAATCCGCCCGAGGCATTACCCAGATAGTCCGATCTGTGATAAACGGTGAGACCGAGATCAGTGAAGCCCTTGCTGAGGCCTACAGGGAATATCTGAATGTGATACCGGAGGATGTGGAACTCGTCTATTCTTGCCGGGCACATCATCACAACCAACCGGATGTCGCCCCCCTCGATCCCTTCCTGAATCTCGCCGGTCGCTTGAATCTTCCGGTAGCGGTACACCCACTTCATCTTGAGGTACCGTTGAAGGCACTGGCGCAACACCTCGACTCACCCAACTCCTCCCTGCGCAACAGCCTCCAGGAGGCGATTCTAAATCTCCACTTCGCCGGTTATGCACTCAAGAATCATCCAGGATTGACCCACAAGTCAGCACGGAAATTGGGAGATGAACACTCTCTCTGAAAACCGGTTTGGTTCACGCCCTGATCGGGTAGCGAAACAGAGGCCGCAAATGAGTGCCAATCACCGCTAACAACACATCCTGGATTCTGCTCACTGCAGTGTCTTCAATCCACCCAGACCCGGGCATTGCGAAACAGTCGCAACCATGGGGCGTCCTCGTCCCAATCATCCGGGTGCCAGGAGTACTGAACCGTACGGGTGACACGCTCCGGATGCGGCATCATAATCGTCACCCGGCCATCCTTGTTACAAAGCCCCGCGATCCCTTCGGGAGAACCGTTAGGATTGGCCGGATAGCGGCTAGCCAATTCACCATTGTTTTCGAGATAGCGCATCACCGTGAGTTCACCTGCATCCTGTAGATGCTGCGGGTCGTTGAACTCGGCACGCCCCTCGGCATGGGCCACAACGATCGGTATTCTGGAACCGCTCATTCCGTTCAACAGGATTGATGGTGTGTCACAGATCTCTACAGTGACAAGTCGCGCCTCGAACTGCTCGGATCGGTTACGCACGAAATGGGGCCAGTGATCGGCGCCCGGAATCAGTTGATGTAGATTGGAGAGCATCTGACAGCCGTTGCAGACACCAAGCGCGAAGCTATCCCGGCGGTTGAAAAAGGCTTCGAACTCATCCCTGGCCCGGCTGTTGAACAGGGCGGATTTGGCCCAACCCTCTCCCGCGCCCAATACATCCCCATATGAAAAACCGCCACAGGCCACCAGGCCTCTGAAACCACTCAGGCCGACACGACCCTCGATGATATCCGACATATGCACATCCACACACTCGAACCCGGCGCGGTGGAAGGCAGCCGCCATCTCCAGCTGCCCGTTGACGCCCTGCTCACGCAATATCGCCATTGGCGGCCTGATGCCGGTGGCCACCATCGGTGAGGCGATATCTTCATCGGGATCGAAGTTGAGTTTTATCTGAATACCGGGATCCGCTTCAGCGATACGATCATACTCCTCCTGAGCACAGTCAGGGTTGTCGCGCAATGCCTGCATCTGACGCGTGGTCTCCGACCAGGCCTGTTGAAATTCTACCCTGGTGGCACTCAACACCTTTTTTCCGGCCCGTGTGAATTCAACCCGGTCATCACCGTTGAGGGTTCCGATCACATGGCTGCAGCGCCCCAGCCCATTATCGCTCAACATCTTCAATACTTCATCGGTATCACGGTGAGGCACTTGTATCACCGCCCCCAACTCCTCACTGAAGAGTATGGCAAGGTCATCGTCCCCAAGATCATCGATCTCCACACTCACACCACAACGACCGGCGAATGCCATTTCACAGATTGTTGTGAACAATCCGCCGTCCGAACGGTCATGATAGGCCAATATCAGGTCGTTCTGGTTGAGTTCTTGAATCAGTGCGAAAAAGCGTCGCAAGGCATCCGGATCCTCCAGGTCGGCGCCATGGTGGCCAATCTGTTGATAGACCTGGGCCAACGCGGTGGCCCCCAGGCGGTTCTTCCCCTTTCCCAGATCGATCAAAATCAAATCGGAATCCCCGGCATCGCTACGCAACATCGGCGTTTGGGTGGACCTGATATCCATCACCGGGGCAAAGGCGGAGACGATCAGGGAAAGGGGTGCAGTCACGGCAAGCTCCTGGTCACCCTCATGCCACACCGTCTTCATCGACATAGAATCCTTGCCCACCGGGATGGCGATACCCAAGGCCGGACACAACTCCATACCCACCGCCTTCACCGTTTCATAGAGCTTCGCATCTTCTCCGGGATGTCCGGCCGGCGCCATCCAATTGGCAGAGAGCTTGATATCGGACAGTTTTTCGATTCTCGCCGCCGCGATATTGGTAATCGCTTCGCCGATCGCCATGCGTCCTGATGCAGGGGCATCCAGCAGTGCCAACGGGGTCCTCTCTCCCATCGCCATGGCCTCACCGGTGTAGCCCATCAGCCCGGAAGATGTCACAGCCAGATCAGCAACCGGGACCTGCCAGGGCCCCACCATCTGATCACGATTCACCATGCCGGTGATCGAACGATCACCGATTGTGATCAGGAAAGTCTTGTTGGCCACAGTCGGCAGCTGCAGCACCCTCAGGGCAGCCTGTTTGAGATCGACGCCGGAAAAATCGAGCTGCTGTTTTTGAAAGGTCTTGCGTCGCACATCCCGCAGCATCCGCGGCGGTTTACCGAACAGCAGGCTCATCGGTATATCGATGGGATTATTGTCGAAATGGGCATCGCCCAAAACCAGATGCTCCTCATCCATCGCCTCGCCGACGATAGCATAGGGGCAGCGTTCACGCTCACAGATCGCCTTGAACTCATCCAGTTTGTCCACATCGATGGCCATGACATAGCGTTCCTGGGACTCATTGCACCAGATTTCCATCGGTGACATTCCGGGATCGTCATTCGGCACTGTGCGCAGCTCGAAACGTCCGCCTAATGCGGCGTCGTGAACCAGTTCCGGCAATGCATTGGAGAGGCCACCGGCACCCACATCGTGGATAAACAGAATCGGATTGGCATCCCCCCGCACCCAACAGGCATCGATCACCTCCTGACAACGACGCTGCATCTCCGGGTTTGAGCGTTGCACGGATGCAAAGTCGAGATCCTCCGCAGAAGTACCACTAGCCATGCTGGAAGCCGCGCCGCCACCAAGACCGATCAGCATGGCCGGACCCCCGAGGACAACCAAGGGTGATCCGCTGGGAAAGCCACCTTTTTCGATATGTTCGGCGCGGATATTCCCCAAACCACCCGCCAACATGATCGGTTTGTGATATCCGCGCAGCTCCTCTCCAACCGGTCCAGGCACCCGGGCCTCATAAGTGCGGAAATATCCATTCAGGTTCGGGCGGCCGAATTCATTATTGAATGAAGCGGCGCCGATCGGGCCCTCCAGCATAATATCCAGGGCGGAAACGATACGGCCGGGTTTGCCGTAGTCGACCTCCCAAGGCATTTGACCATCGGGAATACGCAGATTGGAGACTGAAAAACCGCACAGGCCCGCCTTCGGCTTGGCGCCCTTTCCAGTCGCCCCCTCGTCACGAATCTCACCCCCGGATCCTGTGGCAGCCCCCGGATCGGGAGAGATCGCCGTTGGGTGGTTGTGGGTCTCCACCTTCATCAGAATGTGGATATCCTCCTGGCCGAAGCTGTAGACATTGGTTTCCGGATCAAGCACGAAACGCTCTGCGCTCGGACCGCTGATGACAGCGGCATTGTCTTTGTACGCCGAAAGGACGTCAGCTGGCGAGCTGTCGGTCGTATTGCGAATCATCTCAAACAGGGATCGCCGCTGATGCTCACCATCGATAATCCAGTCTGCGTTGAATATCTTATGTCTGCAGTGTTCTGAATTGGCCTGGGCGAACATCATCAATTCCACGTCGGTGGGATTACGTTGCAGGGACTGAAAGCTTTCCACCAGATATTCGATCTCGTCATCCGACAGCGCAAGGCCCAACTCCGTATTGGCATTGTGTAATGCCCTCTCCCCACCTCCCAGAATATCCACTTGGATGTAGTGCTTAGGCTCGGCCCGATTGAATAGGCAGGTCGCATCCTCAGCATCCGACAGCACAATTTCGGTCATGCGGTCACGCAACTGTTCGGCCGCAATCACATACTGTTTACTGTCAAGCCCCCTTTCATCCAAGGTCAGATAGAATGCCAAGCCGCGTTCCAGGCGTTGTATTTTCTGTAAGCCGCAGTGGTGGGCGATATCGGTGGCCTTGGTAGACCAGGGCGAGAGAGTACCGGGTCGTGGGACCACCAATAAAAGAGTGCCATCATGCCGTATATCAGGCATGGCGGGCCCATAGCTCAACAGATTGTCGAGCACTGCCCTCTCTCTCTCATCGAGGGATTGGTTGACATCGGCAAAATGGAGATACTCCGAGACAACACCCGCTTTTCCGTTTAGCAAGCCTGAGAGACGTTGGGCGAGTTTCTGTAGACGAAATTCAGAGAGGGCTGGCGCGCCACGGAGAATCAACATTGGGCCTTTATCCTGCAGGTCGGAAAAAGCACAATGATACTCGAAAAACACCAATTAAGAGAGCACCGTAATCCATGAGTAATATCCTGATAGCCATCTCATTGATCATCCTCCTCGCACTGGGCGTCGCCGCACTCTTTCTCGCCGGCAGCAGCCACAACTCCTCATCTGCGGAGGATCCCAGCGAAGAGGATTAAGGGCTTTTGAATCCAATCGCTTATGCAAATTGTTACATAAATGATTGGATTGATTTTTCTCAATGAAACAAAAGTCGGTGGATGGTGAAATAGTGCCAAGTCAGCCGTAACTGCATTGTGACGGCGGCTTATCTCCTCCATCCTCCTTTGGTATAGCCACTTCGGCCTAGTGTCGGAGTGGTTTTTTTTCGCGATCGCCCTCTCGACTCATGATATTAACGTATCAACTATGTTTGTCGTGTTGATAATTCACTCATTGACCGTTATCTGCCGTACATCTTGATGGAACGTAACAGGCGCTCGGTAGTGCCGTGCTTAATCTGATCCCAATCGAATCTCCAATCCCAATTGCCCTCTGTAGTGCCCGGAGTGTTCATCCGGTGAGCCCCATCAAGGCCCAGCACATCCTGGAAGGGGATTACCGCCAGATTGGCCCTGGAAGCCAGGGCAGTACGAATCAGAGGCCATGGCATGGCCTCACGCGGCTTGCCCAGATAGTTATCGACAAACTCGCGTGTTCCGTCATCAAGCCCCCTATACCAGCCCAGGGTAGTGTCATTGTCGTGGGTTCCGGTATAGACAACCGAGTCGCGGGTGTGATGGAACGGGAGGTAGGGGTTATCCGACCCCCCGGAAAAAGCAAACTGCAGGATCTTCATGCCGGGCAGATGATAGGCCTTGCGCAAAGCATCCACCTCCGGTGTGATTACACCCAGATCCTCTGCCACCAGCTCCAGATCCGGCAGATCAGTATAGAGTTGTTCGAACAATCTTTCACCGGGAGCCTCCACCCACCTGCCATTAACCGCTGTCTTTTCCTCTGCCGGTATCTCCCAATAGGCTTCAAATCCCCGAAAATGGTCGATACGCAAAAAATCGAACAGGGTTGACTGAGCCCTGAGGCGTTCGATCCAGAACGAAACATCATCCGCTTCCAGCCTTTCCCAGCAATAAAGCGGATTACCCCAGCGCTGCCCGGTCTCGGAAAAATAGTCGGGAGGCACACCGGCAACCACTCTGGGATGACCATCCTCGAGCAGATCAAAGAACTCACGATGGGCCCACACTTCAGCACTATCATGAGCCACGAAGATGGGAAGATCGCCAAATAACAGTACCCCACGCTCATTGGCATAATGTTTCAGATTCATCCACTCGGTAAAAAACAGATATTGTTCAAAGCGAATAACGTCAATGGTCTCTGTGAAGCGTGCTCTTGTCTCTGCAATCGCCTGTGGCTCCCTGTCCCTCAGGGTAGTATGCCATTCCCACCAACAGCCCCCCTCTTCCTGGTGCAATGCCTGGAACAGGACATAATCCTCAAGCCAGTGCTTCTGCTCTGCTACAAAGCGTTGGTAATCGTCCCTGTCACCCTTATCGGCGCGCTCCTTAAACCCTTCCCAAGCCAGCTTTATGGCATAGCTTTTCACTGCGTCGGAGAGTACATCCTCGCTTTCGGGTATAGCTTCAAGCCAACCCTTTTGCAGTGGCAGCTCCAGACTTATCAGGCGGGGATTGCCAGCGTAGACGGAACTGCTCTGATAGGGTGAATTGTCATGCATGGTGGGCCCGATCGGTAGAATCTGCCAGACGCTCACCCCTGAGGAGACCAGGAAATCGACGAAATGATAGGCATCTCTGCCCAAATCCCCAACCACACCCGGTCCGGGAAGGGATGTGATATGTAAAAGAATGCCTGCCCGGCGACGGGTCAAAATCTGATGGACTGGCCGAAAATTTTCTTCGGCGACATTATTCATTCACGTGTCTCATCACATCAATCATTTTTCTTCATTACCCCACCCAGGGATGGATTACCACTTCCTACGGCAAAGACTTGAGATAGATAGTCGGGTTTGGGTTCTCCCAGCAGGTCGAAAAGGTAGGAAAGCTGGCTGCGAAACAGCTGTTCGAAATCGCTGACGGTTTCACCTGGATTATAGTCTCCAAACCACCAGAACCAATCAGATCCCTCACAAATCGCTAACTGTTTTTCCAACTCCGCCAACTTTCGCTTGCTGAAATTATTCTGTGCCAATACTTGATCATATACCTTCTTTGCATCCCCCAGCAGATCCCAGGCACGATTCTTGTCCTTGTCGCCGATCCAGGTAGTGAAGGTACCGTAAACCCAACTGCCCGCCACCAGTTTCGAGAGTCTGGGAGGCGGCTGCCGTTGACGATCCAGTACTTCAGAAAATGTAGTTAGAGCTAACCGGGGATGTTGTGATAGACGTTCGTACATGGCCCGCAGAAAGTAGCTTCCATTGTAGGGGTAGTATTCCCAGGCGTTCTCCCCGTCCATGATTATCGAGACCACGGCATCAGGATTGTCCTGACAGGCATCGGCGATATTTACAAGATGGTTTATCAAATCCCCCACCGCGTCGTCGGAATGCCACTCACCGTAGGTGAATCCGATCAGATCGGAGAGGCCATCGTCCCGAAAGAACATGTTCAGATGACCCTCCTGGACACAGTAGGCCGAATGCACCCAGTTGTCGGGAAGGGGTGAATCGCCGCCTCCGGCCATCAGGCTGTTACTCAATACCTGTTGACCGGTGGCTGCCCATTCAAAGCCCTCTTCCTCCAGCATCTTCAGGGTCGCCTCACTGACACCACCCTCTGAAGGCCAACACCCTTTAGGCTTGAAGCCAAAATAGTTCTTGAATACCTCGATGCCTTTACGCATATGCCAACGGGCCCGTGATTCCCCACCTGGATACTCCTCCAGCCTGGGCATGGCAATCGTCGGCAAGGCCTCTTTGGCGGCATTTATATCTGCCAGCAGGGGAATGATCGGGTGGGCGTAGGGTGTCACCGAAAGCTCTACCTGGCCCTTATCCGCCAGTTTTGCGTAACGTGGGGTGAGATCGCTCAAAATCTCCCAGATCATCTCGATCATGCGACGCCGGTCATCCTGGTCGAAACCATGCCCCTTTGCCTGCAAGGACCGCAACCGAATATCGTTCATCCGCTGGCATTCGCCGACCCAGGCCAGATGGTACCAGATCAAAAGATCGACCAGATATTGATCGTTGAAATAGGCAATCATGGCCTCGTTTTCCAGTGCATGCTTGGCCAGCGCCGCCAATTCACTGAAATGTTTGAAACGGCTGATGAGGCGATTTTCATTGGCCTTGAGACAGGCGGAAATAATCGCCTTGCGGGATTCTGTATCCACCGGAAGTCCCGGTCCGGCGAGCGCCGCCAGCAACGGATCGCGAATCAAGGTACCTTTATTCAGCCAAGCCTTGATCTGGGTAGCATAGTCATCGATCTGTTCCAACAAAACAGGGGCAAAATTCACCACCGCCTTGGCATCCGGCGTGTGCTCCAGATGGGCCGCCATATCAGAGTAGTCTTTGATGCCGTGCAGATAGACCCAGGGTAACAGATACTCACTATCATCCGGCCCCTTATAGTAGGGCTGATGCATGTGCCAGCATAAGACAACCTGCAAGCGGTTGTCCGGATCTAAATCATCTGACATGGTGGATTACCTGGCCTAACATTTCCGGCGTCACCAATACGACACCCTTTTCACTGACATAAAAGCGTTCCGCATCCAGGGCCGGGTCCTCACCGATGACCGTGCCCTCCGGTATATCACAACCACGATCGATCACCGCTTTGCTGATACGGCAGTTGCGTCCGATGTTAACATCCGGCAAAACAACGGTTTCATTCACTTCACTGTAGGAATTGACACGCACATTGGAAAAAAGCAGTGAATTCGTTACTTTGGCGCCCGATATGACACATCCGCCAGAAACCATGGAATCAACCGCCATGCCCCTACGCTCGTCGTCATCAAAGACAAACTTTGCGGGCGGCAACTGCTCCTGATAGGTCCAGATCGGCCAACTCCGGTCATAGAGATTGAGGGGGGGTGTAACACCGATCAGCTCCAGATTGGCCGTCCAGAACGCATCAATCGTACCCACATCCCGCCAGTAGGCCTGCTTACCGCTGGTGGCATCTCTGAAACGATAGGCCATCACACGGTATTTCTCGATCACTTTGGGTATGATGTCCTTGCCGAAATCGTGGGATGAGTTGGGCGTATCCGCATCTTTAATCAACTGCTCAAACAAGAACTTACGGTTAAACACATAGATTCCCATCGAGGCCAGAGCCTCATTCTCCTTACCTGGAATCGGCTTCGGATTGGCGGGTTTCTCATGGAAATCGACCACCCATCCGTCACTATCCACCGTCATCACACCAAACTCTTTGGCACTCTCCAGATCGACCGTGAGGCAGCCAACGGTCATATCGGCGCCGGATTCCACATGTTCGGCGATCATGGTGCCATAATCCATTTTATAGATATGGTCTCCCGCCAGGACCAATACATAATCCGGGTTGTGGCTGCGGAGGATGTCCAGATTCTGGTAGACCGCATCAGCCGTACCCTCGTACCAGCTGCTTTCGATGCGCTGCTGGGCCGGGAGCAACTCCACGAATTCACCAAATTCACCCCGCAGAAAGCCCCAACCACGCTGAATATGCAACAACAGTGAATGGGCTTTGTATTGCGTCAGCACACCCACCTGGCGAATACCGGAATTGATACAGTTGGAGAGGGGGAAATCGACGATCCTGAACTTCCCTCCAAAGGGTACCGCAGGCTTCGAACGCCATTTAGTCAGGTGCTTGAGTCGGGAACCGCGTCCACCCGCCAGTATCAGGGCAAGCGTATTGCGAGTCAGCCGGCTGACGAAACGCGGACTCTGTTCAGTCATCGATCACTCCTCCATTGCCAAAGCTGGCCAAAAATTACTGCAAATTCTACTCGTGAGTAGCTAGCGCCTGTTAACGTCCATCCAATCGGCCCTAGTTTAATTATGTGCTCCGCTCTCAAATGAGAATGAACCTGTTGATGAGACGGAAGTGTTGGTATGTTAACATCATGTCCCCTTCAAGGCGTACCGTTCAAAGCAGGTTTCTTAAAGTTGATGATGAGTAAAATTCCAGTGGCGTTGAAACGGATTATTGATGCCCGTCACCATGATCCATTCGAGGTGTTGGGCAGACATGTCCATGGTGACGACTGTCGCATCAGGGTATTCATGCCACAAGCGGAAAAAGTCACTTTGGAGGATGGACAGCACCCTTTCAGGCGTCTTCAAGGTACCGATTTTTTTGAGCTGGAGGCAGCGGCTGACAAGATCGATGAGCACTATCGGCTGGAGTGGCAGGACAAATCAGGGCAAATCCATAAAGCCTACGATCCATACTGTTTTCCGCCCCTTTTGCCGGAGTTCGACCTCCATCTATTCAGCGAAGGCAAGCACCGTCATGCCTACCGCTTCTTTGGCGCCCACCCGTATGAAACAGTCGGGATAAGCGGGATACTGTTTGCCGTCTGGGCGCCGAACGCCGCCAGAGTTTCCGTGGTGGGTAATTTCAACCACTGGGACGGACGGGTTCACCCGATGCGTTCAAGGGGAGGCTCCGGTGTCTGGGAGCTGTTCATTCCCGAACTGGGGCATGGCAGTTTGTACAAATTCGAAATCCGCACTCAGGACGGACACATCTCACTGCGTACAGACCCCTATGGGAATTATTTTCAATGCCGCCCGGACACAGCGGCCATCGTGGTCTCTGAGAGTGACTATGAGTGGGGTGACGGGGAGTGGATAAACAACCGAGCCACTTCCAACTGGCAACAGGAACCGATGTCTATCTATGAGGTCCATCTGGGATCCTGGCGGAGAGACGACCAGGGAGGATTCCTGAACTATCGCGACCTAGCCCACCAACTTACAGACCATGCCAACAGGGTCGGCTTTACCCACATCGAGCTGTTGCCCATTACCGAGCACCCCCTGGACGGCTCATGGGGCTACCAGACAACCGGCTACTTCGCCCCTACCAGTCGTTTCGGCACGCCCGATGACTTCCGCTATTTCATCGATTACCTGCATCAGAACGGCATCGGCATCATCCTCGACTGGGTCCCCGCCCATTTCCCCCGTGATCGATATGCCCTGGCCAGATTCGATGGCTCTGCACTGTATGAACATGAGGACCCCCGCAAGGGTGAGCACCGGGATTGGGGCACCCTGATCTTTAATTTCGGCCGCAACGAGGTACGAAATTTTCTCATCTCCAGCGCCATCTACTGGTTGGAGGAGTTTCACATCGACGGCTTACGTGTCGATGCGGTTGCCTCCATGCTCTATCTCGATTACTCCCGCGAACCCGGAGACTGGGTGCCCAATCAATACGGGGGACGGGAGAATCTTGAGGCGGTTGACTTCCTGCGGGAACTCAACAGCGTCACCCATGACTTCCACCCGGGAACACTGATGATCGCGGAGGAGTCCACTGCCTGGCCTCAGGTGTCGCGTCCGACCTGGCTGGGGGGACTGGGTTTCAGCATGAAGTGGAACATGGGTTGGATGCACGATACGCTCTCTTACACCTCTCAGGATCCAATCTATCGCCACTATCATCATGATCTGCTGACCTTCGGGCTTCTCTATGCCTTCACCGAGAATTTCGTGCTGCCCTTCTCTCACGATGAGGTTGTCCACGGCAAAGGTTCGATGATCGACAAAATGCCCGGGGATGAGTGGCAAAAATTTGCCAATTTACGACTTCTCTATACCTATATGTTCACCTACCCAGGGAAAAAGCTCCTGTTCATGGGCAGTGAATTCGCCCAGGGCTGCGAATGGAACGATAGTGAGGCCCTGGACTGGTTTCTGCAGGAGCATCCTTCCCACAAGGGGATAACCGCACTTCTGACCGATCTCAACAGGCTCTATCGAGAACAGCCGGTACTGCACCAGATTGAATTTGAATATCCTGGTTTCGACTGGATCGATTGTCATGACAGCTCACAGTCGATTCTCAGCTATGTGAGAAAAGATCGGGACGGTAATGAAATACTGATCATCCTGAACTTCACTCCGGTACCGCGCGAGAACTATCGGATAGGCGTCAACCACCCCGGGAACTATGCGGAGATCTTCAATTCCGATTCTGAATTTTACGGGGGCAGCAACATGGGCAACGGCAGCGGATTGGTCTCCGAGGATAATCCCTGGATGGGGCGCAGCCAGTCGATAGCATTGACCCTGCCGCCTCTGGGGGCGATCCTGTTACACAAGCAAGAAGGTTGAAGCAAAACACCTCGATATTGGCATGGCGTAGACTGACTACCGCTTTCTATGTCGATGGAAGTATGTAATCAACCCCTGAGTGGAGCTGTCGTGCCGGGAGGGCTGCTGTTCGTCCGACAGCTCAGGCAAAATCACGCCAGCCAGCTGTTTCCCCAATTCCACCCCCCATTGATCGAAGGAGTTGATCCGCCAGATGACGCCCTGGATGAAGATCTTGTGTTCATACAAAGCGATTAGGGATCCCAGTCGTGACGGGGTTATCTTATCCACAAGCAGGGTATTTGAGGGTCTATTTCCGGGAAAGATCCGGTGAGGCAGAAGATCCACGATCTGCTCAGGTTCCAGGCCTGCCTGTTCCATCTCCTCGCGTGCTTCGGTACGTGTCTTACCACGCAACAATGCCTCAGTCTGCGCCAGACAGTTGGCAAACAGTTTCTCGTGATGATCCCCTGTCTCGTTATGGCTGTTGACCGGAATAATGAAGTCGCAAGGAATGAGTTGCGTTCCCTGATGGATGAGTTGATAGTAGGCATGTTGCCCGTCGGTACCGGCCGTACCCCATACAACAGGACCGGTAAGATAATCGACAGGCCGTCCGAAGCGAGTGACGCGCTTACCGTTGCTCTCCATATCCGCTTGTTGCAAATAGTCTGGTAGATACCTCAGATACTGGTCATAAGGGAGAATCGCATGGGTACGCGTTTTGGCAAAATCGATATACCAGATACCCAGCAGCGCCATGATGACCGGCATGTTTTCAGAGAGATCGGCATGCAGGAAATGTTGGTCCATTTCATGGGCACCTTCCAACAGTTCAAAAAAATTCCGCATGCCGATTGCAATTGCGATGGGCAGGCCAATCGCTGACCAGAGTGAATAGCGTCCGCCAACCCAATCCCAGAATTCAAACATATTGGCGGTATCGATACCGAATCGAGAAACCGCCTCAACATTCGTCGAAACAGCAACGAAATGGCGAGCCACGGCCGCTTCATCATTAAGTTCATCCAACAACCATTTTCGAGCAGTTACTGCATTGGTCAAAGTCTCTTGTGTAGTAAAGGTTTTTGACGCGATGATAAACAGCGTGGTTTCCGGATCCAGCGCACTAACGGTATCAACAATATGGGTACCGTCCACGTTTGAAACGAAATGCATCCTCAGATCTGGTTTCTGATAAGGTTTGAGTGCTTCACAGACCATCAGTGGTCCCAGATTGGAGCCGCCGATGCCGATATTGACCACATCGCTGATCGGCTTTCCTGTATAGCCCTTCCAATCACCGCAGCGCACCGATTCGGAAAATGCCTCCATTCTCTGCAGAACGGCATTGACAGATGGCATCACATCCTCACCGTCGAACCAAATGGGTTGGTTGGAACGGTTCCGCAAGGCCACATGCAGCACCGCTCTATTCTCGGTGATATTCAATCGTTCACCGGAAAACATGCGGCGGCGCCAACCATCAACATCGACAGCCTGCGCCAATTCCAGCAGAAGATTCATCGATCTTGCGTTAATCCGGTTCTTTGAATAATCGAGCATGATCCCGCATTGCCGAATAGACATCTGCTCCGCTCTCTCCGGCCCCTGTTGAAACAGGTCACGCATCTGGAGTGGTTCGACTTCGGCCCAGTGCTTTTCGAGGGCCATCCATTCGTCTGTCTGATTTATCTCGGTCATGATTTAAATGCGTTATATATTTGAATATTAGTTCCAGTTTTTATACAAAAGGCGGTAGGTATAGCAAGATACCATATGACGTATCGTAAAGCTGTGAAGGTAAATGATAAAATAGCGCAACAAACGACTGTCGATGCAGAATCTGCCGACTTAGGGCCTGTTAACAGCCCCAAAAAAATAAGGATAATAAAAGGCCATGAAAATCCTCTTTGCCAGCAGTGAAGCCACACCGTTAATCAAAACAGGCGGCTTGGCTGATGTTGCAGGTAGCTTGCCTGCCGCACTTAATAACATAGGCCAGGATTGTCGCCTGATTCTCCCCGGTTATCCAGATGTTCTGGAAAAAGCGGACAATCTACAAAGCCTGACACAACTGGAAATTGCTGGCGAAACTTCGCCGGTCCGACTTTTACAGGGGAGCTGCGGTCCTCACAGGGTACCGCTGTATGTGATCGACGCACCCCACCGGTTCAACCGTGCAGGTAATCCCTATCTATCCCCTGAGGGTATGAACTGGCCCGATAATGCGGAACGTTTCAGCCTCTTCTGTCATGCGGTGACAGAGTTGGCCTTAAACCGGATAGATCACGACTGGCAGCCCGATGTTGTACATGCGAATGACTGGCAGACCGGTCTCATCGCACCATTGCTCTCCACACAGGAAAATCGACCCGCAACCCTGTTTACAATCCACAATCTGGCCTATCAGGGACTCTTCGATCATGCCACCTTTCTGCGCCTCGGGCTCCCGGATGAACTTTGGTCATACCATCATCTGGAGTTTCATGACCAGCTCTCATTTATCAAAGGGGGAATCGCACTCTCAGACCGGGTAAACACAGTCAGCCCCAGCTATGCTGCAGAGATTAAGACAGCCGAGTTCGGTTATGGACTTGAGGGACTGCTAAACCATCGCAAGGACCATTTCAGCGGGGTTCTCAATGGGATCGATTACCACGAGTGGGATCCGCTTAACGACCGGCATATCGACACACCCTACTCCGCCGAAAGCTTTGCCGACAAACGCAACAATAAACTGGCATTGCAACAGGAATACGGACTTCCCGAGGATGAGAATATCCAACTATTCGGTTATATCGGCCGATTGGTTGATCAGAAGGGTGTCGACCTGATTCTCCAGGTTTTGCCCGGTATTATGGATGCAGGGGCTCAAATGGTCATGCTGGGTTCGGGCAACAAGGATCTTGAGCACGCACTGGAGAAAATCAGCAACCGCTATCATAGCCGCGTCGGGGTATTTATCGGATATGATGAAGGCCTGTCACACCGTATCGAGGCAGGGTGCGATTCATTCATCATGCCCTCCCGCTTCGAACCCTGCGGATTGAATCAGATGTACAGCTTGAGATACGGTACTGTCCCCATCGTTCGCCGCACTGGCGGTCTCGCCGATACTGTGGTTGACGTCAATCCAACAACCCTTGTAAATGGCAGCGCAACAGGCTTCGTCTTTGACAATGCAGATGGCAGCAGCTTGTGGGGGGCCATGGAACATGCAATCAATTTTTATCGACGCTCGGCCACAGACTGGGAAATTCTTGCCAGAACGGGGATGCAGCAGGATTTCAGTTGGGAGGCCAGCGCTCAACACTATCTGGAACTTTACCAGACGGCCATCGATGAGCCTGGCCTCTAGAGCCAGTTAACACTAATCCAACCAAGTGTCGGCAACTCCCGCATTTACCTCATGGGGTGGCAAACACCTCAATCTCTGCGAGCCCTGCATTAAGTGTTACAGGGCTGACCTGGTCTACAGTCAATCGCAGGCTGGTTACACTTCGAGGCGTTATAAAAATCTCGGTTGCGCCACCGCTGTTATCAAGGGTAGCAACAGCAACTGTCGATCCGTCGCTAAAGGTCAATGTCCCTGATACTATCTGGTCATTTCCGTTAGGTCGATCATAGAGCAGGATACGATCCACGGTTTGTGCACTACTCCATGCCAACTCTATCCACGCACCGGCGCCCTCGCCAGTGGTCGCCCATTCCCGGGTATGATCGTTCGGATATCCCGAGGGAACGGTATCAACTGCTTTATCGGCGGTCTGGCTGGTTGATGTATTCTGTGATGATGCCGTAACAGAAGCAGTCGGTGCAACATTGATGTTTTGCAGGGAAGTCACTGTGATAGTCACGGTGTCAGGCAGACTGCTATCGATAGCATCATCCACCACCAGTTCAAACACCAGTACTTCGCTCTGGGTCAAGCCCGATGGTGCGACAAAACTGGGGCTCACAGTCATATGGCCGGAAAGGGTGACTGGTATACCGGATACCTGAAGCCACTGATAATTGATCGGATCGCCATTCGGGTCACTGCTGGCGGATCCATCAAGACTAACTAAATCACCCTCCAAAACGGACTGATCCGGACCAGCGTCTGCAGTAGGTCTTAGGTTAACGCCATCATCACGGGTGCCGTATACCTCGATCTCTGCCAGTCCGATATTAGTACTGGCGGAAGCGGTTTGCTCCACCGTCAATCGCATGCTCGTCACAGTGCGTGGAGCAAACACGACCTCAGTCATACCGCCTGCGTTATCGAGTGCCCCTACAGCCATAGTAGATCCATCGCTGAAGCTCAAGAGTGCGGACTGGATATGATCCGCCCCGTTCGGTCTGTCGTAGAGGACGACCCGGTCGATGGTGTAGGCGTCACTCCAATTCAGATCGAGCCATGCGCCAGCGCCTTCACCCACAGTCGCCCATTCACGGGTGTGATCCACAGGATAACCAGTCGCAACACCATCAATCGCCTTTACGGCGGTTTGTGTGGTCGATGTATTTTCAGAGGATGCCGAAACGATCGCACCAGCAGCAATATTGCTATATTGATTGCTTGATACCGTAATGGTTACAGAATCCGCACTACTCACCAAACTACCGTCATCAACAACCAGTTCGAAAACCAATTGTTCATTCTGCAGAAGGCCGGTAGGTGCGGTGAACGTTGGATTGATCAGCGTGTTATCCGACAAAAGCACATTGCTGCCTGACACCTGTGTCCACAGGTAATTCAACGGATCGTTATTGGGATCACTGCTTCCCGACCCGTCCAATTGGACAGATACGCCTTCCAGTACGATCTGATCCTGGCCGGCATCCGCCGATGGCGGCAGGTTGACGCCGGTACCCAGTGAACCAAACACCTCTATTTCTGCCAGTCCCACATTGATAGTGGATCCGCCCACCTGGTCTACAGTCATCCTCAGGCTATTGATATATTTTGCCGGGAACGAATAGGTCGTTGCCAAACCACCATTATCCAATGGACCGACAGTCAGCGTTGAACCATCACTGAAACTGAGAGTTGCTGAGCTGATTTGATCTGCCGAGTTTGGTCGGTCATATAACACGATCCGATTGACTGCATAGACCTGATCCCAGGTCAACTCGATCCATGCACCCGTTCCTTCCCCTGAAGATGCCCATTCACGGGTGTAGTCAATGGGCCACCCTGTCGCTACACCATCGATTGCCTTCTGTGCAGTTTGAGTTGCACCGGCATTTTCCGACGATGCGGTAACGCTGCTGGCAATCGGTGCAATGTTTTGATCCAGGCTTTGTACGGTCACTTCAACATGATCCGGAATAGTGGAAAAGTTGCCGTTAGACACCACGAGTCGGAAACGCAAAACGGCATCTTCCTGCAATCCGCTCGGCGCAGTAAAAAACGGGGTTTCCGAAGTCGGATCGGACAGAATGACGCCAGGTCCGGATAGCTGTGACCACTGATAGGCGAGCTGTGCACCCCCTATATCGAAGCTGCCGCTGGCATCGAGTTGGACTGTCTCACCCATTGCCACTGCAATGCTTGGCCCGGCATCAACCACCGGAGGAGTATTGGCCGTTAAAGGGTTCTCAATCCAAAAAATCTCATCCTTATGAACGAATTTACCCAGAAAGCCTTGTATGCCGCCTTGTGTAACATGCCTAGCGATGGCATTTACCTTCAGATTGTTTGACAACAATGTGTCCTGCATTGATAGAGGCACATTGAGGCTCTCTCTGTCGGCCCAGTCCAATGCAGTTTGATTTAAATCAGGAATTTCGACATGAAACGTGGTCGGATCCAAGGGCTCTGGCCAGATAGACGGTTGCGATGACCAAACTACGGTCTTGTGTAGACTTGGTGTATAGGTAGGATCCGCGGCAAAGACATTCTGCAGTCCCAATAGGATCAACTCATAGGTTGTGGAGTGATCTGTGTGATTATCGAATTCCGATGTAGTGAATATGTGATCCGGTCGATATGTGTCGATTATGCTCGTTAAATCACTGATGATATTGAAGCGGTTATAGTTGGCGGGGCTGCCGAATCGAAACGTATGGTAGTCTGTTCCGCCCAGCCCTCTGTTGCCATAGGTGGTGGATTGACCGGAGGCGGTCGTGTAGACATCGGTTTCATCCGGATAAAACCGGTAGATCACGTCGAGACTGCCGTCGGGATAGCCAAGAAAAATCAGATCGCTTTCTGTTGTTCCAAGATAATCGACCTGGGCATTGACCGCCTCTGATTGCCTGACCAATCCTTGAGCGATACCAGATATATCGCCATTGGTGATATAGACGACTGTGACCTGTTCACCACGATCCACAGCATCGGCTATGACGCCTGAAGCAGTGATAATGTCATCGTCAGGATGGGGGGCGACAACCAGGATGGAAGCCACGCCCATTTGCGGAAGCGATAAGATGGCCAGCAAAAAATATGCAATGCATAATTTACGTGCAGTGAATACAGTCATTTAAAGATCCTCCTAAGAACCTTTTTTAAGACGGATTCAAAACTCACTATTTATGCGTGCATGCATGCAGGTCTATTGCCTACTGTATCTATTTTTGCAATTACTATGCCATTTGGTTTTTATGTCATGATTATCAATGCGTTGTTAGAAAGGGCATCCAAACGCCATCTATAAAATGCAAACAATTGTAAAAAAGTCCGACGATTATCCTTAAGTGCTTGATCCAACCATCACTGCAGCGATATTCGGGCCGTTTTTTGGGGTGCGATGAAATTGATGGCAGTGCCGGTTGGGAAGCCAGGCTTTTCGGCGTTATACAGCGGAGTCTGTTTGGATGGCGCTGTACTATGCAGCCACTCCGCACGTCAGATTCGGGGAGGCAATAGATGGTGGTGAGTGGAATGAGGCCCTAAGCAGCCTGAATAGGTATAGCGTCGCCAGTCCCGGTTACCCTGTTCTCTTCATCGAGATAGACCAGGGTGGGTTTGAATGTGGACATCTCATCGCTGTCCAGGCCGGCATAGGCGCAGATGATGACTCGATCTCCCGGTTCGGCCTTGTGTGCCGCCGCACCATTGACGGAAATCACGCGCGATCCCGCCTCCGCAAGTATGGCGTAAGTTGTAAAACGTTCGCCATTGGTCACGTTATAGATTTGGATCTGTTCGTACTCATGGATACCCGCCATCTTCATCAGATCGGCATCAATGGCACACGAGCCTTCATAATCAAGCTCGGAGTGAGTCACACATGCTCGATGTAGCTTGCACTTAAGTACTGTCAGCTGCATGGATTTCGTGCCCTATTTTGGATGAATGTCTATGTTAACCATTGTCCCGATTCAGATCGACCCGAGGCTGCCTGAACAAGGGAACGGCCAATTATCCGCAATCTTGCCCCACCTATCAATAAAAATATGTTGCTATGCAGCATTTAGATTATCTATCAGTCGTGTAGTTCCCATATATGCAGCCGCCAGAATCACCAAGTTCTGCTCATCCCGAGCGGGGGTCGTCAGATCCTGTGCCTGGCGAATAGTGAAATAATCCGGCCGAAAACCTGCAGATCGCAGCAGATCGAGACCATTTTCCTCCAGAAGACCGTAATTTCGTTCACCACCTCTCAATAACTCTGCGGTTTTCTTCAGGATTTCGAAGAGTTGTGGCGCCTGCTTCCTCTCATCCGCTGAAAGATAGCTGTTGCGGGAGCTCTTGGCCAGTCCATCCGCCTCTCGGACAGTCGGTAACCCTAGGATTTCGACAGGTATCGCCAAGTCGGCAACCATACGCCGGATCACCATCAATTGTTGATAATCCTTCTCCCCGAACACCGCTATATCCGGTTGTACGTAGTTGAAGAGTTTGCAAACGACTGTAGAGACACCGACAAAATGGCCTGGACGGCTGGCACCACAAAGGATATCGGAGATTTCGGGCACCTCCACCCGGGTTTGCGCCTGGTTCCCCTGAGGATAGATGGTTGTCGCCGATGGGGCAAAAAGCAGATCCACACCAGCCTGTTCAAGTTTGCCCTGATCCTGTTCCAGGGTGCGAGGGTAACTTGTATAGTCTTCGCCCTCACCAAACTGCATTGGATTGACAAAAATGCTCACCACACTTCGATCACAGCGGTTTCCGGCCACCTCAACCAGCGCCAGATGCCCCTCATGCAGATTTCCCATGGTCGGCACAAATCCGATTTTCTCGCCGGCCCTGCGCCAGCTTCCAATACGTTTGCGCAATGTTTCAACGTCAGTAATCGTCTCCATCCCGCGCCTCACTTAAAACTGTGTTCAGCCGTTGGGAAATCACCCGATTTAACGGCATCCACATAGGCCTTGAGTGCCTCTTGGATGGTCCTGCCGGATTGTAGAAAGTTCTTCACGAAACGGGGTGGATGCGGATTGATACCCAGCATGTCATACAGCACCAACACCTGCCCATCACAATCGGGGCCTGCGCCGATACCGATCACAGGTATACTTAACTCGGTAGCGACCTGCGCAGCCAACTGATCCGGCACACACTCCAGAACCAGCATATCGACACCGGCATCCTGCAAAAGTCTGGCGTCTTCACGGATCAGGCTTGCATCCCGCTGTTCCCGTCCCTGCACACGATATCCACCAAGCTTATGTACGGATTGCGGTAACAGGCCAAGGTGTCCGCAAACAGGGATTCCCTGGGATGCAAGCTGGCGAATCGCCTCCAGCTGAGGCGTACCACCTTCAAGTTTGACCATATGGGCACCGCCCTCCTTCATCAGCCTGCCCGCGGATTCCATGGCCAAACTCGGAGAGCGATAACTCATGAATGGCATATCTGCCACCAGCAGGGAGTATTCCCTGGCTCTTGCCGCATTGCGTGTATGGTAGATCATCTCATCCAAGGTCACCGGCAGGGTACTCTCTTGCCCCTGGATCACCATACCGAGAGAATCACCGACGAGAATCACCTCGACTCCCGCATCTTCAATAAGACGGGTGAAACTGGCATCGTAGCTGGTCAATACACAGATTTTCTCAACGGCAGATTTCATCTCCAGCAAACTTCTGACGGTTATATTTTTTTTGCTCATATTATCTCGCTAGGCTCACTCAAAACTGGCTCGTACCAGGGCCTGTAAACACCAACAATCACTACAACGTTAAGTGTCTCAACGCTTAAGATCTGTGGTTAACCAGGCAGTCGGAATCAGTATATGTCTGTTGACACTATTCGTGAAGTGTTTGCAGTGTGAGTATCACCAGGGCTTGTCAACTGAGATCCAACCGCCCTGGTTCAGAGGGAAAAGCCGGTAAGATTCAAATAGCGGCGCCTATCTGCACCCCTTCCACAGATATGCTCCAGCAGCAATTGGAAGTGCTTCTCATTTTGCAGCGGATTGATCTCGGCAGCATTTACGATCAGTATCGGTGAACGATCGTAATAGTGGAAGAAATCGGCATAGGCATCACACAGTTGTCGCAAATAGCCGGGCTCGATTTTTTGTTCCACCAGCCTGGCGCGCTGTTTGATACGCTTCATCAGCACATCAACAGGCGCCTGTAGATAGATGACCAGTTCAGGCGGTGGCGCCTCCAGTGTCAGTCGCTCATATACCTGCTCATAGAGTTGCAGCTCATCGTGGTCAAGATTGATTTGTGCGAAAAGGCGATCCTTTTCAAGCATAAAATCTGCGATCAAATATTGCCGGAACAAATCGCCCTGCGACAAATTATTCCATTGACGACTGCGCTGAAACAGAAAAAAGAGTTGCGCCGGCAATGCGGCTTCCCGCGGATTTTTGTAGAAACGATGCAGAAAAGGGTTCTCTTCCGCCCCTTCAAGTAACATGTCACTGCCAAAATGTTTTGCCAGTCGATGTACCAGGCTGGTTTTTCCTACTCCGATCGGCCCTTCAACAACAATGAAATTAGGCTTTTCAATCCAGTCGTTCAACACCCTCTCCCGACTGTATCCGCAACATATCCTGCAACCTACCCATGCCGGGTATGTCCATACCGATCGGGGCTATCTCACTTAACGGCAACAGGACAAAGGCCCTGTCAGCCATCTCAGGATGGGGGACCCGCAGGCGAGGTGTATCGATCGTCGCCTCGCCGAATATCAGCAGATCGAGGTCGAGGGTACGCGGTCCCCAGCGCTCAGTTCCACGAACCCGTCGATGGGTCTGTTCAATCGCTTGCAGTTGATCCAGCAGTTCTTCGGCATCCAGTGTGGTTGCCAACGAAGCGACTGCATTGATGTAATATGGCTGGTTCTGCGGACCAACCGGTCGTGTTTTATACAATGATGAATGCGCAAGCAAGGTCGAGTGCGTTAATGCTGTGAGTTCCTGCAGTGCACTCTCAACCTGTTGAGTGGGATTGTCCAGATTACTGCCCAAACCTATATAGGCAATTACTGATTGGACCTTACTCATCGCCCGGATTGTTGCTCTTGTTTTTACTGGATCGCCTTTTCCTGTGACGTCTTCTGCCACGCCGACCCTGCTCGGTCATACTTTGCTTTTGCTGACTATTGGCACGTTGGAATTCAGTCCACCAATTGGAGAGTTCGAGCTCAACTTCACCCGCCTCGGCGCGGAGCAGGAGAAAATCGTATGCCGCACGAAATCTGGGATGGCTTAAAAAACGATAGGGCCTTTTTCCCTGGCGTTGCTCAAAGCGTGGTTGCAATTGCCAGATATCACGCATCGGATAACTGAATCGCTTGGGTATGGATACATGCTTGAGCTGGTCACTCAGGACATCGTTGGCCGCTGTCTGCAACGCCTCCACAGGTTGAACATCCTGTGCCAGCAGCGCTTCGTAGCCAAGCCTTACCGGTTCCCATAACAGCACCGCAAAAAGGAAGGCCGGGGTGACAGATTTATCCTGTTGTAAGCGCGTATCGGTATTGTTCAATCCGCGATTGACGAAGGTAATGGGAAAATCGTGATCTTCGTGGGAAAGCGCCTCTTCGGTCGCTGGAAAGAGCTGCCCAAACAGTCCGTAATGGCGTAGCTTCTCAAAGGATTCCAACGCTGAACCACCGAGAAAGAGTTTCAACACCTCTTCATAGAGCCTGGCTGAGGGTACATCCTTAAGCAGTGGCGCCAATCGTCGCATTGGGGATTCAGTTGACGGATCGATGATAAATCCCAGTTTGGCGGCAAATCGCACAGCTCGCAGCAGACGTACCGGATCCTCCCTGAAACGACTCTCCACATCACCCAGCAGACGTATCACTCCATGCTGAAGATCCGACATGCCATCGGCGAAATCTATCACCGTAAAATCACCCACATCATAGTAGAGTGCATTGATGGTGAAATCCCGTCGCTGGGCATCCTCGTCAAGGGTACCGTAGACATTGTCACGCAGTATCATACCGTTCTCTAACTGGCGCTCTCCATCCTGAGAAGGCTGCCGGTTGCTGCGAAATGTTGCGACTTCGATAATCTCCCGACCGAAGTAGACGTGGGCAAGACGAAAACGTCTGCCAATCAATCGACAGTTTTTAAAAACCGACTTGACCTCCTCCGGCAGGGCGCTGGTAGCTACGTCGAAATCCTTGGGTTCCCGGCCAAGCAGCAGATCACGCACACCCCCACCCACCAGGTAAGCCTCGTAACCGGCACTTTTTAACTTCGTGAGGACTCTTATCGCATTTCGACTGATATTCGCGCGGGAGATAGTGTGATCATCCCGCGCAATGACGGTAGGCATCTCTAAGCCTCTTCTATCCGATCCGGCAGGGAGAGTGGAATTGCTGATCAATCCGGAGAACTTTGATTTCAGCCACTTGGCAGCTTGTTTCAAGGGTACGACCACTGAACTATTTTTTTAACCAGGTGATTGAGCCTGGCGACCAAGTCAGTATAATACCGCCTTTCGTGAGAAACTGCTCCCTTCGTCTAGTGGTTAGGACGCTGGCCTCTCACGCCGGTAACAGGGGTTCGAATCCCCTAGGGAGTACCAGCTAGAGAAATGGCCGCTGCAATGCGGCCTTTTTTTTACAGTTCTTTTGATAACTCATTGAGATATTGACGAAAATCATCACCAAGCTCCTGATGTGACAAGCCATATTCGACAGTCGCCTCAAGATAGCCGAGCTTACTTCCGCAGTCATAGCGCTTGCCTTTCACCCGATAGACCCGAACCTTTTCATATTTCAACAACTCAGCAATGGCGTCAGTCAGCTGAATTTCGCCTCCGGCGCCCCGTCCAGTCTCCTTGATCAGCTCAAAGATGCGAGGCGTGAGGATATAGCGGCCGACCACTGCAAGGTTGGATGGCGCATCCTCCGGCTTTGGCTTTTCCACAATAGAGGTCATGATTGCAGTCTCGCCATCATCATTTTCCACTTCCACGATACCGTATTTGCCAGTCTCCTCTTGTGGTACCTCTTCAACCAGTATCACACTACATTGGTAACGTTCATAAACCTTGGCCATCTGTGCGATAGCACCAACATCATCTTCGCCACGGATCAGGTCGTCCGCAAGGATGACCGCAAATGGTTCATCAGCCACCACCGGTTCTGCACACAGCACCGCATGCCCAAGCCCAAGGGCCTCCGCCTGTCTCAGATAGATGCAGCTCACATCCGCTGGCAGGACATTTTGCACCTTCTGTAACAGCGTGGTCTTCCCTGCCTCCTTCAGTTCACTCTCCAACTCATACGCCTTGTCAAAGTGATCGGGAATGGAGCGCTTGTTCCTGCCTGTGACGAATACCAGAGATGTTACGCCTGCCTCCTCCGCCTCCTCAGCGGCATATTGAATCAGAGGCTTGTCGACTATCGGCAGCATCTCTTTGGGGTTGGCCTTGGTCGCGGGTAGAAAACGGGTGCCCATCCCAGCAACAGGAAAAACTGCCTTGCGTATCTTTTTCATTACCACTCCTATAGGTCCTTATATATATAAAAACGTGCCATTCAATTACCCGCGCTCAGATGAACCACCCTATTCAATATGGTACAAAGCATCCTAACATAGAGGTTCTTTGAAAGGGTCCCATAGATATATAAATACTGGACAACCTAGGGTCTGTTAACCCTATTCAATAGACCCCAACCATCGGACTTTCACAGGTTGGCTGCGATCTCAAGATTGATCGACTGCAATGCCTGGATGGGATCGGCAGCGGCGGTAATCGGCCTGCCCACCACCAGGTAACTCGACCCGGCATTTATCGCATCCGCGGGAGTCATCACGCGCCGCTGATCGTCCTGGGTCGCTTGCTTGGGGCGGACACCGGGGGTGACGAGGAGAAAATCATGCCCCAGATCCCCACGCAGCATTTCAGCTTCCCGAGGAGAACAGACAACACCATCCAACCCTGACTGTTGTGTCAGCTTCGCCAGGCGTAAGACATTATCTGCGGGATCGCCGGAAAAACCGATCTCTTGAATCTCCTCCCCGGTCAAACTGGTAAGAATGGTAACCGCAATCAGGCGTGGATGATTACTTCTGGACTCCAGACGTTCCCTGGCCGCCTCCATCATTCTGCGGCCACCAGACGCATGTAAATTCATCATCCACACACCAAGATCGGCCGCCGCATCACAAGCTGCAGCCACAGTGTTTGGAATATCATGAAATTTCAGATCGAGAAAGACCTCATAACCGCGCCCCCGCAACACTTCGATGAAAGAGGGACCGAGGCGTGTAAACATCTCCTTACCCACCTTGAGTCGGCAAAGTGAGGGATCCAAGCGATCGACAAGAGCCAGAGCCCTATCCTGCCGCGAATAATCGAGTGCCACAATGACCCTGGATTCACTGCTGTTCATGTATATTCCACCTTCTATCTGTATGCGGAACCCGTGGATTCGGATCGACTGTCATGTCACTGCGTTGGCCTTAATGCTGCGCGTCAACCCCTGTTGGGGTTTTATTTCGCCCCATCTCTTGCAGCTGGGACATTGCCAATGCAGCTTTTTTGCCGTGAAGCCACAGTGATCACACTGATAGGCCGGTTGTTTTTCCAATAGTTTCATCACAGATACCAACAGCACTTCCAAGGCCTCCTTGGGACTCTCCTCGCTTCGCTGCAGATTCAGTCTCACTAAACGTTCCAGGCCCTTTAGATCAGGTGCCTCTTCCAGATGTCGGAGCATCGCATCCACAGCCGCACTCTCACCCTCTTTTTCGACAATCATCTCGGAAAGAATCATCATTGCTTCCGTGCAATGGTGACGTTGATACAACTGTTGTAGGTATTCGAACAATTCATGCTGTCTGCCGAGTTGCTTATAGCATTCGACAAGCCTGGGCAGAACCTCGGAAAGATAGATAGGTTCGTTCTCCTCGACCTGCTGCAGCAACTTTACCACCGATCGACAATCACCCCGGGTATAATCGATCTCGGCCTGTAAAAGTAAAGCGCGCACATTGTTTCGTTGAACCTGTTGAGCACGCTTGAGATAACCCTCAGCAGCGGAGATATTCTGCTGGCTCAACATCTGCTCAGCCAATTCACAATAGAAGTGCGCAACCGCATTCGGTAGTGACGGAAAGTGGGATACAGAGATCTTATCAGCAACATCAAGGCATCGTTGCCACTCTTTCTCCTGTTGATAGATCTCCAACAGATAGATATAGGCCTGCTCGTTGTAAATTTTGAGTTCGGTTAGTTCAAGGAACAGGTTTTCGGCACGATCGAACAGGCCTGCCCGCATATAGTCTTGACCCAATTCAAGCAGGGCCTGCGCTCGCTGTTCGCGATTCAAACTGGGTCTGGCTATCAGGTTTTGATGAATACGGATGGCTCGGTCCACTTCACCCCGCCGACGAAACAGGTTACCCAAGGCAAGATGGGTCTCTACCGTATCGCTGTCCACATCCAGCAGTTCGATGAACAGGTCGATTGCCTTGTCGGGCTGTTCGTTCAGCAGATAATTGAGACCTTTAAAATAGACCGGCGCGATCTGCGGTTGCTGCTTCTGTTTTTTTCTAGACATGCCGCGCCGTGCCGTATACCAACCGGAGGCAGCGGCCACAGGCAGCAACAAGAGCAGCAGCTCAATCACCTGACACCTCAACAACCACACCGACAGCGAACTGCCGATGATGGGTTACTGCTTGGGTTAAGACATGGCATGTAAAGTACATTGCAACCCTCACTGCTCCTTCAAGGGTAAGGCGCGAAGGTTGTTGACCTCTTCACTCACCATTTGACTGCGCCTTTTAAGTGAGTGTATTTCCCGCTTGAGACCCAATACTCTACCCATTCCGGCCAGCACACCCAAAATCACACCCAGTCCCAAGGCGATGGTCAGTATCAACGACAAAGGGAGGTCCCGACGACCAAAATAGTAATTAATTTCTACAGAGTCGGCGTTGAGTACAGTGAAGACTGCACCCAGCATCATGATCAGTATGACTATAAAGAGTTTTATGAATCGCATCAGACGTTCCGTAGTTCCCCCTCTCAGTCACCCATTCTCGCCTACTGCAGTCCAGTTTGAAATAGCTAAAATGTAAGAACAGGGGTGTAGATGCGGCAGTTTTGATCAATAAACTATCAAATAACGATATTGAGGAGATATCCTGGAGAGAACACGGTTCGTATCCTGCTTTTATCAGACCATAACCATGAATATCCTCACAACAGAGGAATTTGTCGTCGGCAGGTGAGCAAAGGGTAAATGCTAGGCGTAGGTATCCAAAAGGCCATCACCACCCATTATCCATGTTTGGCCTTGTTCCCGATTCTGGTCAGGGCTTAACGAATCACTGCCAATCGAACCGTTACTGTCAGGTCCGGCTTTCCTGTCATGGGCCGATTCACCTGCCTGCTGCTGTCCCACATCCACATTGGCGAGATTGAGATTGATTTCACCAAACAGCTCCCTTAGTCGCGGAATCGAGGCCTCGAGGGCTTCTCGCGTAGGGGCTTGAGAGGCGACAAAGGTGACGCTGGTCTGATCATTCTGCAGTGATATCTTTATCTCCAGCGGTCCAAGATGGGGTGGATTCAACTTGATTTCCGCCTGTTGGATGTTCTGACCGACCATCCACTGGATTCGCTCTCCCACCGCTCTGTCCCATCCCGCCTGACCGACGGGAATATCCAGGGGCATGACTATAGATGGCCGCATACCTGTGGATGAGTTGACCGGCAGTTGCAGTGAAAATGTGGACAACTGCCCGGCGCTCTCAATAGATCGTCCAGAATCCAACAGCTGCGCACCCATTTCACGCAGCTGCAGTTTCAGTGGCTGAGACTGACCATTTTCGATCAGTCGCTGGATCAGGAATTCGGGTTGCATCAATTGGGGTTGTGACTGAAGCGGCTTCAGTTGTCCTGCAACATCCAGCGCCGGTTCGGCGAATGCAGCCTGCTGTTGGGATATCATAAGCGGCAAAGGCTTGCCGTCCAACTGGAGTTGTAGCGGCAAAACCCCGCCATCCCGAGGCGTTATAGTCTGTGGTTGGAGGGGATCTGCCGTTGACGTCGAAAGCGAGATAAACAGAACGCCCTGTTCACCCTGAGCCATCAGCATTTCCTGTAGGGCCTGGTCGAATGTAGCCCCTATAATCTCCCCATTTACACTGATCTGTGTGACTAGATCGCCCCCTTCTGCGGGGATTGCGGATTTGAGCTTATCCCCCTGAATCTGGGGCATGAGTGCTATCTGTACCATGGCTAAACCTGTTGTTGTCGCTTTCAGTCGACAAGATAAATGCAGGTTCCGGGCCAGGTTCAGGGTAGCCCACCCTTCTTGAACCGCTCTTCCTTTTCCCTCGAGCCGGAGGAGAGGGGGGTATTCTGGTCTAACGAATAATTGCTTCGCCGGTGGAGCCTAAGTCTTGGAAGTTTACGGGATCCGTTAACAGAATGACCCTAGAGAGCAAAATCCTGCGGCGTGGCACGGCGCCACTGCGCCATCCGCAAACGCCAATCATCATCACTGCGAGTAAACAGGAATTGTTAACGCAGCAACTCCCCGCGCCATTGGGAGAGCGTCATATCCGTCTCCTGTTGAGACCCAGCAAGTCCGGCGAAGAGCACAACTTCAGCCTCATTCTCGGAGCGTAAATCGATCTGATCAATCGTTGAGATAATGTGAATCGATTTGTGACGCATGAAATAGCCCAGCAGCGTTGCCTTCAGCTCTCTGAAATCCCGTCCGCTCTCATCCCGATAAGCCGGATCGACAAAGGCCATCGCTGAGGAGAGATCCCGCGATTCGAGATAGGTTTCAGCCTCGCTGATGATATTTCGAAGCTGCTCCTCCGGACTCAAAGGAGTTTCACTGCAACCGACAGACAGGAAACTGACAAGGACCAGTAAGATACCGAGAATGTGTATGCTCTTCATTCCCATAAACTATTTCAGGCTCAACACATCCTGCATATCGAACAGTCCCTTCTCCTTGTCTACCACCCATCCGGCAGCCCGGATAGCGCCGCGGGCGAAATTCATCCGACTTGATGCCTTATGCACCACTTCGACCCGTTCCCCTTCCATGGCGAACCAGACGCTGTGTTCACCGACCACGTCCCCTGCACGGATGGTCTCGAAGCCGATAGTCTTGCCATCCCGAGGACCGGTCTTTCCCTCCCGACCATAGACGGCACACTCACTTAAATCCCGACCAAGGGTATCCGCAATCACTTCACCCAGTCTCAGTGCCGTACCGGAAGGTGCATCAACCTTGTGCCGGTGGTGGGCCTCGATAATCTCCACATCCGCTTCATCGCCCAAAACCCTGGCCGCCATTTCGACCAGCTTGAAGCTGAGGTTGACTCCAACACTCATATTGGGTGCGAACACGATCGCAATACCATCGGCCCCATCCCGCAATGCCTGCTTTTCTGCCTCATTCAGGCCAGTGGTGCCGATCACCATACGCTTGCCCGCTTCGCGACAGATCGCCAGATGGGCCATGGTAGCGGTGGGAGTGGTAAAGTCGATCAGTACGTCGAAATCATCAATGACCGCTTCCAGATCCGTTTCCAGGGAGACATTAAGATGACCGATACCCGCCAGTTCACCGGCATCCTGGCCGATCAGCTGGCTCCCCTTGCGCTCCGTCGCAGCTCCCAGAACCAGTCCCTCAGTTTCGCTCACCGCTGTTACCAGGGATCTGCCCATGCGTCCCGCCGCGCCAACCACTGCGATTCTTGTCATCCGATGCGCCCCTTCTAGATTTGCTTTAAAAGCCCATATTTTCAAAGAACTTTTTCACTCCATCAACCCAGCTGGTGGAATGAGGGCTATGCTTCGCACCACCCTTTTTCATGGATTCGTCGAGTCGCTTGATCAGATCCTCCTGTTCGGCAGTCAGTTTGATCGGTGTCTCGACCAGCACCCGGCACATCAGATCACCCATGGGGCCACCGCGTACCGGCTTGACACCCTTGCCGCGCATCCGAAACAGGCGGCCGGTTTGCGTCCCCGCGGGAATCTTAAGGATCACCTTACCATCCAGTGTGGGCACCTCCAGCTCACCACCCAGGGCGGCCACAGCGAAGCTAATCGGTACTTCACAGTAGAGATGATTATCCTCGCGGCTGAAGATTTCGTGAGGCTTTACGGCGACCTGTACATAGAGATCTCCGGGTGGACCGCCATGCTCCCCAGCCTCACCTTCACCGGCCAGGCGAATACGGTCACCGGAATCGACACCAGGCGGCACCTTGACCGACAGTGTCTTGTGCTCCTGTACGCGCCCCTGTCCATGGCAGTTAGGGCAGGGATCCTCGATCATGGTCCCCTTGCCATGACAGCGTGGGCAGGTCTGTTGAACAGAGAAGAATCCCTGCTGCATGCGTACCTGACCATGGCCGCCGCAAGTATCGCAGGTCTTTGGGGTAGTCCCTTTCCGGGCACCGCTGCCGGCGCACACATCACACTTCACCAGAGTCGGCACCCTAATCTTGACCGTTGTTCCAGCGACTGCGTCTTCCAGTGAAAGTTGCAGGTTGTAGCGTAGATCGGCGCCACGATGCGCGCGGGAGCCGCCACCGCCGCCACGTCCCCCGCCAAAGATATCGCCGAATACATCACCGAAGATATCTGAGAAATTGGCACTGCCGCCACCAAAGCCACCACCCATACTGGGATCGACACCGGCGTGTCCGAACTGGTCGTAGGTCGCCCGCTTTTGCGCATCGGTCAATACTTCGTAGGCTTCCTTGGCCTCTTTGAATTTCTCTTCTGCTTCGACAGCGGCATCCCCGGTGTTCCTGTCCGGATGATATTTCATGGCAAGGCGTCTATAGGCCTTTTTGATATCGGCCTCACTGGCATTCTTGTTGACGCCTAAAACTTCGTAATAATCACGTTTAGCCATGGTTTTTTATCTTTTACTACTGTTATTTGTTGAGATACATCATTCGTCCAGCTGTCTGAATAGAGCCTGTCAACACTCATTCAACAGGCGCTAGTTTCATGCCCGTATAACGCCAAAACCGCACATCGGCAGGGCTGCCGATGCACGGTTTGCAGGACTGGAATCCTTGATTAGTTTTTGTTGTCCTTAACCTCTTCGAACTCAGCGTCGACAACATCATCCCCGGCAGCATCAGAGGATGCTTCCGCCCCAGACGCACCCGCGTCAGCGGCCTCTCCCTCTGCACCCTTCTGCGCGTAGAGCCGCTCCGCCATCTTACCGGAGGCCTCCGCCAGCACCTTGGTCTTTGCTTCGATGGCATCCTTGTCGTCGCCTTTCATAACCTCTTCGAGATCCTTGATTGCACCCTCGATCGCCTCCTTTTCACCGGCTTCAAGCTTATCCTCGCCCAACTCTTCCATCGATTTCTTGGTGGCGTGAATCATGGTATCAGCCTGGTTGCGGGCGCCGATCAGTTCGTGGAACTTTCGGTCCTCATCCGCGTGGGCTTCAGCATCCTTGACCATACGATCGACTTCATCGTCACTCAGTCCGGAAGAGGCCTTGATGACGATCGACTGTTCCTTGCCGGTCGCCTTGTCCTTGGCGGAGACATTAAGAATGCCGTTGGCATCGATGTCGAAGCTGACTTCGATCTGCGGTACCCCTCTCGGCGCAGGCGGGATATCGCTCAGATCGAAGCGTCCCAGGGATTTATTGGCCCCCGCCTGTTCGCGTTCACCCTGCAATACATGCACGGTTACCGCCGTCTGATTGTCGTCCGCCGTGGAGAATACCTGCGAGGCGCTGGTGGGAATGGTGGTATTCTTCTCAATCAGCCTGGTCATCACGCCACCCAGGGTTTCGATACCGAGGGAGAGCGGGGTCACATCGAGAAGCAGTACATCTTTGACATCACCGCCCAGTACACCGCCTTGGATCGCGGCGCCAATGGCGACAGCCTCATCCGGGTTGACATCCTTGCGAGGTTCTTTATCAAAGAACTCCTTCACCGCCTCTTGTACCTTAGGCATCCGGGTCTGACCACCGACCAGGATCACCTCATCAATCTTGGAGGCTGTAATCCCGGCATCCTTCAGGGCAATCTTGCAGGGTTCGATGGTGCGTGTCACCAGATCTTCCACCAGGGATTCCAACTTTGAGCGGTTCAGCTTAATGTTCAGATGCTTGGGACCACTCGCATCTGCCGTGATATAGGGCAGGTTGATATCGGTCTGCTGGCTGGATGACAGCTCGATCTTGGCCTTCTCAGCCGCCTCTTTCAGGCGCTGCAGTGCCAGGGGATCGTTCCGCAGATCAAAACCCTGATCCTTCTTGAACTCATCCACCAAGTAGTCGATGACACGCATATCGAAATCTTCACCACCGAGGAAAGTGTCACCATTGGTGGAGAGTACCTCGAATTGATGCTCGCCATCGATTTCTGCGATTTCAATGATAGAGATATCGAAGGTGCCGCCGCCCAGGTCATAGACCGCCAGGGTCTGATCACCCCGCTTTTTGTCCATGCCGTAAGCCAGCGCCGCGGCTGTCGGTTCATTGATTATGCGTTTCACATCCAGGCCGGCGATACGACCGGCGTCCTTGGTCGCCTGACGCTGGGAATCGTTGAAATAGGCCGGCACAGTGATAACCGCCTCTTTCACCTCTTCGCCCAGGTAGTCTTCAGCGGTCTTTTTCATCTTCTGCAGGATCTTGGCGGAGATCTCCGGCGGTGCCATCTTCTTGCCATTCACCTCAACCCAGGCGTCACCATTGTCCGCTTTGACGATTTTGTAGGGCACCATGTCCACATCGCGCTGCACCACATCATCGTTAAACATCCTTCCAATCAGACGCTTAATGGCAAACAGGGTATTTTGCGGATTAGTCACAGCCTGACGCTTGGCGGACTGACCGACCAGGATCTCACCATCATTGGCATAGGCAATAATGGAAGGCGTGGTGCGGTCACCCTCGCTGTTTTCAATCACTTTCGTGGAACTCCCCTCCATCACTGCTACGCAGGAGTTGGTGGTTCCCAGATCGATACCGATGATCTTACCCATGATGTTTGTGTCTCCGAAATCTTGTATTGAAAATATGTAATTCTTTGCTGACTGTCCCTAATGTGGGGTCAAGTAGCCGCGATTCAAGCCTCTTCGTCTATCGCCGCCCCGGATCCGGCTTTGGAGACCATCACCATCGCCGGACGCAGCAAACGGCTGTTCAGCAGATAGCCTTTTTGTACGACGGCCACGACGGTATTGGGTGCAACATCATCGCGCTCCTGTATCGACATCGCCTGATGAAATTCCGGATTGAACGGCTCACCATCGGGATCAACCTGCTCGATACCATGCTTTTGCATGACATCAACCAGGAGTTTCAGGGTCAGTTCGGTGCCTTCACGAAGTTTGTCCACGTCGACCAGCTCATCCTGGGCGGCTTGATGGCCCAACTCAAGACTGTCCCACACCTGAAGTAGATCCATGGAGAATTTCTCCAGCGCAAATTTATGCGCATTTTCCAGGTCCCGTTGGTTACGCTTGCGGAAGTTTTCCAGTTCCGCACGGGTTCTCATCAGCTGATCCCAGTGATCATCCGCCTTGGCCCGCGCATCTTCCAGCAGTTTGGTCAGCTCTTGTTGATCCTCTTGAAAATTATCTACCTCTTCGGTTGTCTCATGCTCGCTTTCCGGTCCAGCTTCAGCTGCTTCCGTCTCATCTACGGCTTCTGCTTGATTTTGCGCTTGATCCTTTTCAATCACTTCGTTTGACCTCTATATGGATGGAACAGGATTACGCCCTACGGCGTACAATCCTCTGTAAATGGGGATGATCAGTGTTTTTTCAATACGGCGCCGAGAATTTTTGCCGTGATATCCACCACCGGAATGACACGTTCGTAATTCATGCGGGTAGGCCCGATGACACCCAATACACCGACCACCTCTTCATTGACTTGGTAGGGAGCGGTGACCACTGAACACCCATTGAGCAGTTGATACCCCGACTCTTCGCCGATGAAGATCTGCACTCCTTCGGCATCCAGGAACTGGTCCAGCAGATGTAAAATCTCTCTCTTTTCTGTAAAGGCATCGAACAGCTTCCGAAGCTGCTCGAGACCGGATAGTTCGGCAAACTCCATCAAGTTTGTCTGGCCGGCGATGACGCAGTCCTCTTTGGTTTCGCTGGCATTGACCATCTCACCCGCCATGGTCAGTGCCTGGGTCATGACCTGGTCAAAATGGTCTCGAGCATCGTTAAGTTGCTGTAATACCCGCTGACGCACCAGTTGCATCTCGTATCCGGCGAAGGATTTGTTAAGGAAATTGGCGGCCTGATCGAGTTCTGCGCGTGTGAAGTCACGGTGAGTATGCAGAATCCGGTTGTGTACCTCACCGTCTTCGGTGACAAGAATGGCAAGTACCCGGCGATCGGAGAGAGGAAGAAACTCAATCTGGCGAAAGTTGTTCTTGTCCTTACGGATCAGGGTCACCACGCCCGCCATATGGGTGACACCGGAGAGGAGTTTGGAGGCGGATTTCAAGACATCACTACTCTCCTCCCCCCCTACCATAAGTTCCTTTCGTATCCTCTCAACCTCCTGATTATTAAGATTTTGCACCGTCAACAACGAGTCGATGAACATCCGGTATCCGGTTATTGTGGGTACCCTGCCTGCAGAGGTGTGGGGAGATGAGACCAGACCCAAATCTTCCAGATCGGCCATCACATTGCGGATTGTGGCGGGACTGAGATCAAGGCCGGTATCTTTCGCCAGGGTACGGGAACCCACAGGCTGGCCATCGCGGATATAGCGCTCGATCAGCGCCTTGAGGAAGTGCTGGGCACGCTCGTTGACAACGCTATCACTGACCGATTTGTTTGCCACCTATGGGAATCTCCGGAACCGTTGTTAGCACTCTATCCAAATGAGTGCCAATTGATAAGGAAATTAGCAACTCACATCTGGGTAGTCAAGCATTGCGATGCTGGATATGGGATGCTTGGATTGCCCCTATCGGCATGCTAACGTTGCGTATCCCTATGCCTAATCCGTACCGGTCAAGCCTTACACGATTTTAATTCGATGTCAGATAGCAGATACACACGCTTCCAAAAAATTGGATTAATCGGCAAGCATGGCGACCCCACGGTCAAAGAGACGCTGCTTACGCTGTATGAGTTTCTGCTATCCCAGAACAAGGAGGTTATATTCGAAGAGGCCACCTGCCGCCTTCTGAAGGGGAAACCGCTCACCAGCGTCCCTCAAATTGAACTGGCAAGCCACAGTGATCTGGTCATCGTAGTCGGTGGTGACGGTACGCTGCTGCATGCAGCCCGGGTGCTCGCCAGTCAGAATATTCCTATCCTGGGCATCAATCTGGGCCGGCTCGGTTTTTTGGTTGATTTGTCACCCGACCAGATGACAGCCAAGCTTGAGGAGATTCTTAACGGTCAATATGAGCAGGAGTGCCGCTTCCTGCTGGAAGTCAGCATGGGCGATGAATCCTCACCCCATCAAAATATCCTCGCGTTCAATGATGTGGTACTGCACAAATGGAATATTGCCCGTATGATCGAATTCGAGACCTACGTGGATGATCAACTGGTCAATGACCAGCGCTCCGACGGACTGATCGTTTCCACCCCGACCGGATCCACGGCCTATGCCCTCTCCGGTGGCGGTCCCCTGCTCTATCCCACACTGAATGCCGTAGTGATGGTACCCATCTGTCCCCACACCTTGAGTAATCGCCCGATTGTGGTGGATGGTGACAGTACGATTGAAATTCATCTCCACCCGGCTCACACTGAGGATGTGCAGATTACCTGTGACGGTCAGGCTACCTTCCCTGCAATGCCCGGAGAGGTGATCAAGATCCGCAAGGCCGTGCACCAGGTGCGTCTGATTCATCCACAGGGCTATGACTATTACAGTATTCTGCGCGCCAAATTGGGCTGGTCGGAAAACCCGAAAAACAATCGATGCTGATTGAGATACAGGTCCGCAATCTGGCGATAGTATCCAGTATGGAGCTGGAACTGCTGGGTGGCTTGACTGCGCTTACCGGCGAGACGGGGGCAGGAAAATCCATATTAATCGATGCATTGGGGCTGGCGCTTGGCGAACGCGCCGACAACAGCCTGATCAGGGCCGACAGCGATCGCACTGAAGTCACCGCCGTCTTCGACTTGAAAAATCTTCCGGAGGCTTCGGAATGGCTGAAGCATCAGGAGCTTGACGAGGCGGATGAGTGTATCTTGCGGCGTAGCCTCAATCGGCAGGGTCGCTCCAGGGCTTACATCAACGGCCGCAATGTTCCCCTGCAACAGTTACAGGAACTGGGTTCCCATTTGGTGGAGATACATGGACAGCACGCCCACCAATCCCTGCTCAAGAACAGCCATCAGCGCAGATTGCTGGATGCCTATGGTGGGCTGCTCGAACTGGCACAACAGCTCGCACAGCAGTATCGGCGCTATCAATCGGAATTGAACAGGTTAGAGAGCCTGACCGACGCGGCTGAGGAGCGGGCTTCCCGCCTGGATCTGCTGAGATATCAGGCCAATGAATTGAACAGTCTCAATCTCTCACTCGACGAATGGCTCAACCTGGAACACGAGCACAGACGACTGAGCCATCAAGAGCAATTGGCTGATACCTGCAGGGCAATCATCAACGGATTGGATGATGAGCAGCAGGCCATGCGCAGCAGACTCTCCAGCTATGTGGAACGTCTCTCCGAAGCGGCGCAGCTCGACGAGACCCTCAGTGAACCGCAACAGTTGCTTGACAGTGCCTTGATCCAGGTGGATGAGACCCTGGCGTCACTGCGAAATTATCTGAATGATTTGGAGCTCGATTCCGCAGGCCTGCAGCAGCTGGAGGAACGATTGAGCGCGATTCACGACATGGCGCGAAAATATCGTGTCAAACCGCAACAGTTGACAGATAAACTGTCCCATATCGAGGAGGACCTGAAATCACTGGAAAACAGTGAGGTTGAATTGGCGGAACTGACGCGGATTGTGGAACAACAACGCGATGCCTATCTGGAACTGGGGAGAGAACTCAGCGTAAAACGCAAAGATGTGGCGCAACGCCTCAGCGGCGAGATCTCACAGGCGATGCAAAAACTGGGGATGCCTGGGGGTAAGTTTAAGGTCTTGCTGCGTGAACTGCAGCAAGACCAGGCCACCGCCAACGGCTTCGAACAGGTGGAGTTTATGGTATCCGCCAATCCGGGCATGCCTCTTCAGCCGTTGAGCAAAGTCGCATCAGGCGGTGAGCTTTCACGCATCAGTCTCGCCATTCAGGTTGCCACCATCCGCTGTGGCTCAACCCCCACCCTGGTGTTCGATGAGGTGGATGTGGGTATCGGTGGTGGAGTGGCCGAAATCGTCGGTCAGATGTTACGTACCCTTGCCGACAATCGGCAAATCCTCTGTGTTACCCATCTGCCACAGGTTGCCGCCCAGGCCATGCACCATTTCCAGGTGCTGAAGACGACCCAAAAAAAGACCACCTGGACTGCGATTGCCAAACTCCGGGAGGAAGAGCGGATTCAGGAGATCGCACGGATGCTTGGCGGTGTTCAGATCACGGAACAGACCCTGGCACATGCCCAGGAGATGATAAACATGGCATCCGGCCCAAATTAACTGAAGCCGGTCAGCACTCAACCCACATTACATTTGGGATTGCCGCAGTGGCCATAGATGATCAGTGAGTGATCCACCATCTCGAAGCCATGTTTTTTGGCGATTTCGTGCTGTCTCTTCTCGATGGTGGGGTCGATAAACTCCTCCACTTTGCCACAGACCACGCAGACCATGTGATCATGATGGCCGCCCCGCTCGAGCTCGAACACCGCATGGCCGCCCTCGAAATTGTGACGTGTGACCAAGCCTGCGCTCTCGAATTGGGTCAAAACCCTATAGACAGTAGCCAGGCCGATCTCCTCTCCATTGTCCAGGAGTAGCTTATAGACATCTTCAGCACTGACATGGCGCTGATCGCAGTTTTCAAGCAGCTCCAGGATCTTGACCCTGGGGAGCGTGACTTTGAGACCGGCTTTACGTATATCCTGGTTATCCATCCAAGTTCTCCAGCCAAAAAACAGGGCTGCTGATTCGCTGTGAATGCGTTAATATTGTGGCTGCTTTCGGATTGTACTCGTAATGAAAAAGATTCTCATCATCATTTTCTCACTCCTGCCCATGCTCACAGGCTGCAGCTCCTGGGAGGAGTTCTCTCTGGTCCACTCGCCGGACATCGAGCAAGGGAACATCATCACGCCTGAGATGGTTGCCTTACTGGAACCCGGAATGAGTAAACGCCAGGTGCGATACGCCCTCGGCACACCGATGTTGATCGATGTCTTTCATCAACAACGCTGGGACTATCTGTTCACCGTCAAGCGACGTAACGAACCCATGGAGATCAAACATTACAGCCTCTACTTCGAGGGTGACCGGCTGTCTCGTTTCGGTGGAGATATCGAACCCGCCAGTGACAGCGATTCCAATCTGGAGAAAAAGGAGCTGCTTGTCAATGTACCCGATTACGATGGTGATCTGGGTATATTGGAAAGACTCTGGCACTCGCTGGGTTTCGGCAAAGATGAGTAGATCCGGCCCTGGCGATCGCCAAATCCGATAGGGCTCGGGCTCGAAAAAACATGAATGCCAGTATACGGTTATCATTGGTGATTGGTGTTCACTAACAGCCAGTCACAATGCCGAGGCTCTACTTTTTCTGCCCACTACCTTTGCGCATCACTTTCCCTTCCGCCGCGCGTTTCTTGCGGGCCTCTTTCGGGTCGGCGATCAGTGGACGGTAGATCTCCACACGATCACCTTCACTCAAGACCGTATCGAGTTTTGCTGCCTTGCCGAAGATCCCAATCTTGTTTGCCTTGAGATCGATCTCTGGAAACATCTGCAGGATTCCTGAGGCTTCAATGGCCTGTTCAGCCGTTAACGGCTCTGCCGATTCGATCGATAATAACGCCTGTTCATCAAGCTTGCCGTATGCAACTTCAAATATCATTTCACACCGTTTCCGTAGACCTCATCGGCACGTTTGCAGAAAGCATCTACCAGGGAATTGGCAACCTGACTGAAAACACGGCCGAATGCGGCATCGATCAATTTTCCGGCAAACTCAAATTCCAGCAACAGCTCCACTTTACAGGCCCCGGGCTGGAGCTCGGTAAACTGCCAACCGCCATGCAGCTTGCGAAACGGACCTTCCAATAACTCAATATCCATCTTTTCGTTTTCCACCAAATAATTACAGGTGGCAAAACGCTGTCGTATCCCAACCCGCGAGACCTCGAGCTCACCACACAGCTTTTCCGCCGTACGGGAGATCAACCGGCTGTCGCTGCACCAGGGAAGGAAATCCGGGTATGCCTCGAAGTCACAGACCAAATCATACATCTGTTGTGCGGAGTGAAGCACCAACGCGCTCTTACTGACAACCGGCACCTTCAGAGTATTCCTATGGCGTTGAGAAAGACCACGATCACCGCCAGGGGTGAAATGTATCGAATAAGCGTCCACCAGATACTATACCCGGCGGGCCGCATGGCAAACTCATCGCGGCTGGATTCCTTTTTCATCAGCCAACCGCTGAATATCGCTATCAGCAAACCGCCCAGAGGCAGCATAATGTTGGCCGTCAGGTAGTCGAGCAGGTCAAAGAAGGTCTTATCGAAAAATTTAACATCTGACCAGATATTGAATGAGAATACCGTTCCAAGACCCAGAACCCATGTCACCAAGCCCAACCATACAGCCGCCCTGATCCGGGTCATATTGCGGTTCTCGACCAGCCAGGCGACGGCAGGCTCAATCAGCGAGATAGCCGAACTCCAGGCCGCAAACACAAGCAGCACAAAGAAGAGTGTGCCAAAAAACTGCCCGCCGGGCATGGCGCCGAATGCGATAGGCAGGGTCTGGAAGATCAAGCCGGGGCCGGCCCCCGGCTCCAGACCGTTGGCAAATACGATTGGGAATATGGCCATTCCGGCCACCAATGCCACCAGGGTGTCGAGCAGACCAATCAAGATGGCCGAACCGGCAATCGAAGCCTTTTTCGGCATATATGAACCATAAACCATGATGGCCCCCATGCCCAGACTGAGGGTGAAAAAGGCATGCCCCATGGCGACCAATATGGGACTGCCGCTTACCTCACACTGCTCCACACCATCCACAACCTGACAGCTGTGCAGCAATTTATAGAAATCGGGAGTGAAGAGAAAATCGAGTCCCTGGGTGAAAAAGCCAGTATTCATGGCATAACCGACCAACACAACCAGCAAGATAAAGAGTGCGGGCATCAGATAGGTCACAGCCTTTTCCAGGCCCGCCTTGACTCCTTTGGCCACTACGAACATGGTCATCAGCATAAACAGCGTGTGCCAGGCCATGAGGCGCTCGGGATCCCCCACCAAATCGTTGAACAGGCTCTGAACGCCACTTGCATCAACCCCGCCGAATCCCCCAGTGGCCGCCCTGACGACATAAGCGAGTGCCCATCCGGCTATCACGCTGTAGTATGAAAGGATCAAAAAACCGGCCAGCACACCGCTCCATCCGACCAGAGACCACTCCCTGCTGGCACCCTCTTCCGCACTGAGGGTGGTCATGGTGTTGATCGGGCTCTGCCTGCCCCGTCGACCCAGCATGACTTCCGCCATCATTATCGGAATGCCCACCACAGCGATACAGAGCAGGTAGATGATGACAAATGCGCCACCGCCGTTTTCACCTGTTATATAAGGGAACTTCCAGACATTACCCAGCCCAACGGCCGAACCGGTTGCAGCAAGAATAAAGATCAGTCTTGAGGACCATTGACCGTGGATGGATTGTCTTTCAGCCATGAAACCCGCCTTGCCTATCGCATATAACGCACAATCAACACCATGCTATACGCATGAAAGTGCACCATTTTCCGTAAAATACCATCGTTTAACAAGCCGCCTCTGGTGAGAACCTCCCGTCACGATTAAAATGACCGCATGGCTAAAAAAGCGAAAAAGAAAAATTCCGGTGGCGCCACGATCGCGCTGAACAAAAAAGCCAACCATGACTTTTTCATCGAAGAGCGCTATGAGGCGGGTATTGCCTTGCAGGGTTGGGAGGTGAAAAGCCTGCGCGAGGGTCGGGTACAGATCAAGGAGAGCTATATCACCATCAAAGAGGGTGAGGCCTTCCTGTTTGGCGCCCATATCGTCCCACTGAGCACTGCATCCACCCACATCCACCCGGACCCGACCCGCACCAGGAAACTACTACTCCACCGCAGTGAGTTGAACAAGCTTATCGGTCTGGTTGAGCGAAAAGGCTACACCCTGGTACCCACAGCCATGTATTGGAAAAAGGGCTTGGCGAAGCTGGAGATCGGTCTTGCCAAGGGCAAGAAAATGCACGATAAGCGCACCACGGAAAAAGATCGTGACTGGAAACGGGAAAAAGAGCGCCTGTTCAAGAAAGGTTAGGATTCTGTCTCTATGGTATACAAGGAACTAACCACTCACTTATAATGTCTATCCACTTACCGTATGGGGGCGACGTAGGCTTCGACGGGGGTTGCAAAACCTAAAGTGCATGCCGAGGTGCAGAGTACCTCGTAAATCCAACTGCAAACTTATAGTTGCCAACGACGACAACTACGCACTCGCTGCTTAATACCCAGTAGGGTGCCGTCTGACTGGAGCCGTGCCTATGCGTCCAGCTTTTCAGGCGTCATATCTCATAGGATCGCATCGAAGCTTGTCCGGGGCGGAGATGTTAAAACCTTACCGGGATCGCTTGTCACATACCCTGCCCATCGGGTAGTGACCGGTTAAATACAATAGACAGGGCTAAGCATGTAGAACTCTGGGCAGAGGACTCACGGACGGCGGTTCAAATCCGCCCGCCTCCACCAAATCACCATCTAACTATAATCGATAATGGTCATACCCCCGTACAAAGCGGGTTTTTTTGTTTCTATATTTTATGCTACACAGTCCATTGAAACTGCCCCATAGTTTACACATTACAGTGTAGTTTCATTGTCACCTCAGCAAATGTCAGCGGCATTTTTGGGGTAAGACACTCGTGCTCACAGGATGGGTGTGATTATCTGTAAGGGGAAATCGGATAATAATTTGAATGCCACCACATACAGCTCTCTATACAGATGACTCGCCGACAGTGGCTCGATTAAACCGTCAGCGATTTCAGCATGTCAGCAGCCTGTTTGCAATTATCCAGTAGCTACTTGTCGGGTTGCCCATGCGGTTTGCAGAAAGTAACGAGTTCTATCGAACGCAACTTCTTTGATTGTTCGAATGTATACAGCACATAAACAGGAAGAACATGATAGGCAATAAACTGGAACTGAGAACGCCGGATGAGGCTGAGATCATCTATTACGAGGCCTTTATGCGTTGTGATCAGCAATTGATGGCGGCACTGTGGGCCGATGGGGACGTGGTCTGCATCCATCCCGGCGCCGGCGCAATTGTCGGCCATGAAAAGATAGTGCATAGCTGGTCGAATATCTTTAGTGGTGCACAGCGTCCAGATATAAGATACAAAGTGGTTAAAACTGCGCTCTCGGGCGACCTGGCGGTACACCTTGTGACCGAGGAGATTTCAACCGGTGATGAGGCATACGCATTGATATTGGCCACCAATGTCTATCAAAAGTTCGAGGGTGGCTGGTTGATGGTCCAGCATCATGCTTCTATGGTCCAGGTGGGACGATCTCAACATACCCTTCAATAATCTATCAATCCAGGGTATCCAGGGATCCATGCCGGCCTTACTTGTACGGTTGGTATAAACAACCGCATTGTAGTTTCGTCAACGATGAGGCGGAATGACTGGAATACCCGTGGCCCATCAATCGGATATTCCGCCAACTGCCGCACAAATTCCGAGTATCACACTTGCCCGCTTGGTCAGACTCTAGCCTACCATTCAATCCGTCGCAATCAGCACGATATAGGACGATCGACAATCATGCCATCATGCGTTTGAAAAAAGTTAGTGATGGCTGATCAGTACATTCTCCAATTTGTTCACATCCAGAAAACGCTGATACATACGAATCATTTCCCTGTCGTGTTCGTTAATCGGCGGCGTGTGCTCAGAGATCTTTTTTTCATAGTAGTCACGTCGATCATCGGACGAGATAGCGAAGAGTTTCACGTAGTTCATATTCGCCTCCAGGTAGTCTTTTCTCGTACATTAGGCGGGATTGAAACTACTAAACAAATCTTAAGACTTGCTGAAGATCAAATGTCAATATTGGGGCAAAAAAGTAACTTTGTGATTAATTTCACACACTAACGCACACCTCACCCTGACTAAAGCAAACGGCTAGCGTGCAGTGTCCTAATCAAACCGATTTTCTCTTCCCTTTTACAGGTGAATGGCCACTTTTTTAGTCAGAAAAGCGGTCTTCATGGCATATGGGCAGATCGGGATATAAGTAACTTATAATAAGGTAATATCCTCAATTTGCAATGATCACATGCCATGGGCGATTGCATCAGCAGTTGTCCCTGCCATACTCATCCGAAAATCTGACAATATCGTCCTCGCCCAGATAACTGCCGGTCTGTACCTCGACGATCTCAAGCGGGATCAAACCGGGATTGGTCAATCGATGTTTGGTGCCTAACGGGATATAAACCGACTGATCCTCTGTCAGTAAGATCTCCTTCTCCCCTTTAGTGATTTGCGCCGTACCCTTGACGACCACCCAATGCTCTGCCCGATGATGGTGTTGCTGCAGTGAGAGACTGGCGCCTGGATTGACGACAATGCGTTTGACCTTGAATCGATCGCACTCATCCACCGTCTCGTAGTTTCCCCACGGCCGATAAACCCTGACATGACTGATGTACTCGCATCTGCCTGAGGCCTTCAACTCCTCCACAATCCCTTTTACATCCTGGACATGAGATTTATCCGCTACCAGGACCGCATCAGCGGTTTCAACGACGATCACATTATCAAGGCCAATACCGGCGATCATCCGGTTCTCGCTGCGCAAATAGCTGTTGCTGACCCCTTTTATCAGCACATCGCCCTGAAGCACATTGCCATTGTTTCCCTCCTCCACCGAGACATCCGCCAAAGCCGACCAAGACCCTACATCGCTCCAACCGGCATCCATGGGAACGACTACAGATTTCGCCGTCTTCTCCATCACCGCGTAATCAATCGATTTCGCGGGACAGGCGTTAAAGGCCTCCTTGTCGAGACGTAGAAAGTCCAAGTCGGTTTTTATCAGCTCGCATGCCCGGATGGTAGCCTGCAGGATATCAGGATGGAACTGTTCAAGCTCCTGCAGATAGGCATCGGCACGGAACACGAACATCCCGCTGTTCCAATAGAAATCACCCGAGGCCAGATAGCCTTTCGCCGTTTCCAGATCGGGTTTCTCAACAAACTCTGCAACCGGGAAGGCCCCGGAAGATAAGGATGTATCCTGCTTGCGGATATAGCCGTAACCGGTTTCAGGTTTATCGGGCACAATCCCGAATGTTACCAGGCTACCGTCATCCACACGCTCTAAGCCTTGCGACATCGCCGCCACGAATTGCCTATTATCTCGAATTACATGGTCGGAAGGCGTTACCACCAACACTGCATCCTTGTCCTTTGATAAGGCGTAATGTGCGGCACAGGCGATGGCAGGTGCAGTATTTCTACCGATCGGTTCCAACATAATACCAAGCGACGTTATATTGAGTTGGCGCATCTGTTCCGCAACCATAAACCGATGCTCCTCATTGCAGACAATTAGCGCATCCCCTGCACCAGATATGCCTGACATACGCTCCAACGTCTGCTGAAAGAGGGATTTTTCATCGGTGAGCGGAATAAACTGCTTGGGATAGGCGCTTCTTGAGAGGGGCCACAGCCGGGTTCCCGATCCACCTGATAAAATGACAGGGATAATCATCGTGTTCTCCAACCTTCGAGAAGGTTTATGCAGATTTTATTCATTTCTTGTGCTCGCGCCTCGCTGACAGATTCAGTATAACAACGCATTTCAGGCGCGTTCCCTGATGGCCTTATGTGCACGATATCACCATCGAAAAAGGTAATACGCACACCATCGGTATGATCTATTGTTGAAACGCCGCCGAATGTGTTCTTGAACTCATCCTCAACAGTCTGTTTATCGGCGGCGGGCTCACCTGTTCGAAAACGCGCCAACATACGCTGGCTGAGCTCGGTGGGAAATGCCTTTAACCGATCACTGTAGGTATAACGAGGCGGCAGTTGCCGGACTAATCCCGATACCCTCAAACCTTGTTGTTTCGCATGCAGCAGTATGGTCAGGATAACAATCATGGCATCGCGGGTAGGCAACGGTTCAAGTTCACCACCATTAAGCAGCAGGCTGTCGGCAGTGAGAAATCCGCCGTTGGCCTCATAGCCAACCACCGCTTTCCTGCCTTGCCGCAACAGGGACTGCATCGCCTCGATAACAAAAGGCGAGCCTATTCGGGTACGTTTTACACCGGCGAATTTATCCGATAACTCAAGCGCACTGTTACTGCTGACAGGGGTCACGACCCAGTTGGCTTTCAGATAGTCGGCACAGAGAATACCGGCAATGTCACCACGCAGCCATTGACCATGTTCATCGCTTATCAGGGGTCGATCACCATCACCATCGGTGGAAACGATAGTATCGAGGGCATGTTCCTTGGACCATCGTTGTGCCAGCGCTACATCCTCTGATCTGATGGCTTCCGTGTCGACCGGTACAAAGGTATTGGAAAACCCTAAACGGATAACCCTGGCCCCCAACCCCTCAAGGATCCGCACCAACAGGGAACGGGCCACACCGGAATGTTCATACACACCCACATACAGGCCTGATAGCGCATCATGCCCGATGCAGTTCAGATACCGTTGTACATAGAACTCACTGGCCGAATCATCCACCTCAGGTAGCTGTGGTGATTGTACAAACCGATCCCCAGCAAACAGGGATTCATCAAGCACGATCAGCTGTTGCCGAATCCCCGCTTCATCCTGTTTCAGAATCTCGCCATCCGGCCTGTTGAATTTGATTCCGTTACGGTCATCAGGGATATGGCTACCGGTCACCATGATGGTCGCTATGCCCTGATGCAGACCGTACAACGCAATCGCCGGTGAAGGTATAAAACCGCAATTGACCGGTTTGTATCCGCACTCGATGGCCGCCTTGCAAACCGCCGCCATGATTCGTGGTGTGCTTGAACGAAGATCACCTGCAAAAGCCACGGAATCACCCGTTGAGATCATGCCCTCGGCATTCAGATAATTGAGAAAGGCGCAGGTGTAAGCAAAACAGATCCGATCCGTCATTGCATCCACCAGACCGCGGGCGCCGCTGGTGCCAAACTTCACACCCGATTGTTCCATCAGCGTGGCGATAGAGAGGTTCTTATTATTCATATCTATCGATAATTACTCAGTCTGATTGAAAAATTGAGATCATGAGTAAGCAATATTAGGCGATTTTCAGGGATATGGTGCAGGCCATAGACCGATATAGACAATCTGCAGCATATCACAGCCTGCAGTGGATGCTATTTCTTGTTGTAGTATTTTTTAAAAAGCAGTTTTGCAGACTTACGATTGAAGCTGGTGATTCTGTGATCGTTGATATCGGCAGCTGACTGTTGATGTTCCGATGCAACGGATGGTTGTTGATTGAATGGATGCGTGCCTTGAGCCGCAGGCGTCTCGTCAGGCTGTTCTACGGCAGCATGCTTATCCTTCAGTACTTTGGCGACCAGGGCGCTATCCAACAGCAGTTTCTGATCGGCGAACCCATACACAAGCGAGGTATCGCAAAGAGTATTGATGATACGCGGGATGCCATGACTGGTCTTATAGATAAGATTTATCGCATTGCGGGTGAACAACGGCTTGTTACGCCCGGCAAACTTGAGACGCTGAAAGATATAGTATCGCGTCTCATCTTCATTCAGTGCTTGAAGATGGTAATCCACCGAAATACGCTGCTGAAACTGGAGCAGATCCCTATGTTTGAGCAGCGACCGAAGCTGCGGTTGCCCCACCAGGATTATCTGTAGTACCTGGTGCTTGTCCGCATTGATATTGGATAGCAGTCGCAGCTCCTCCAGCACATCAGGTTGAAGATTCTGCGCCTCGTCTATGATCAGCACGGTTCTTTTATTGTTGGCGTACTGGTCGATAAGAAACTGGGTGAAGAGATCGTACAGGCCGACTTTTTGTGTTTCCCTGTAATCGAGGTTAAAGGCAAAAAGCAACCATTGCAGCAACTCCCCCATGTCGTGATGACTGCTGCTGACGAGTCCAACGGTAATGTCTTCATCAAGCTGATTGAGCAAGTGACGAATCAGGGTAGTCTTGCCACTACCGACCTCGCCTGTAACCACGGTAAAGCCCGCCTGGCTGACCAGGCCATACTCCAATGCGGTATAAGCGGCGCCATGCTTTTTACCTAATACCAAAAATTCGGGATCCGGGAGCAGGCTGAATGGCTTCTCGGTTAATCCATAAAACTTTTCATACATCCGTTCTATAATCCCTGGGCTTACATTTTTCCATCAATGGGTGTCCGCCTATTGTCTCATGCCATCATAAGATCGAGCAATGCCTTGTCCGGCACCAAAAAACCAGAGTAAAGCTTTGATTTTATGAGTATTCAGCCATTCAACATATGACCTGGGGAAAGAATGCATAAGCCTACCACCAACCCCACAATCAAGCCTGACTACCCCGCCTGGCCTTGAGCTCGTTGACCAGTCAGGTTAATCGATCAGCCATGCACTGCTGTAACGAATCATGCCAATCGGGCAGCTGCAGACCAAACGCCTGATTAAGTTTGCTGTTGTCGAGCACAGAATAGGCAGGACGTTTCGCGGGTGTCGGATAGTTCTCCGTCGAGGTCGGCTGCACGTTGCACGAGACATCCATCAATTCCAAAATGCTCTGTGCAAAGCCAAACCAACTGGTTTCACCTGCCGCGGTCATGTGATAGAGACCCAGTTGCGGGGCTGTCCCTTCAGCAGACATTCGCAGTTGATGCACGATCTGCGCGGTGGCTTCAGCAATCATCCGGCTCCAGGTTGGTGCGCCGATCTGATCATCCACCACTGAAAGCTGCCCCTTTTCCCTGAACAGGCGCATCATGGTCAGCATGAAATTATGACCATAATTGCCGTATACCCAGCTGGTGCGCAACACCAGGGCATCGGCACCTGTCGCCAGAAGTCGTTGCTCACCCTCCAACTTGGTCTGGCCATAGACACTGAGTGGTGTTGCCGCATCCTCTTCCCTGTATGGCTTGTCGCTGGTACCTGAAAAGACAAAATCGGTCGAGTAGTGGATTACTTTGGCGCCCAGTTCCGCGGCCAGTTGGCCAAGCAATTCAGGCGCATCAGCATTCAACCGGCGGGAGAGATCGACCTCGGTTTCAGCCGTGTCCACCGCCGTATGGGCCGCTGCATTGATGATGTAATCGGGCTCAATCTGTCCGACAGTTTCCCTAACGGCCTTGGCATCCAGCAGATCCAACTGCAAGCCACCCTGTCCGGAGAGGGTTGTATTGACAACCTCGCTTATCACACCCAGCGCGCGCTGCAGCTCCCAGCCTACCTGACCATCGCTACCCAGAAGAAGTACCTTCGGTTTGTTGTCAATCATGCTGTTGATTGCCTGTCAAGTTGATAATGCGGCAGCTGCTCCTCGGGGATCTCACTCAATAACGGGGCACTACGGTCCTTTTCAGCCAGCACCGGGCTTAACGTCCCTGGCCACTCGATGCCGATCTGCGGGTCATCCCAACGTATGGAAAACTGTGTTTCAGGATGATAGTAGTCAGTGCATTTATAGGTGAAGATCGCATCCTCACTCAATACCAGATAGCCATGAGCAAATCCAACAGGTACGTAGAGCTGATGGTGGTTTGTTTCCGACAGGTGTACGCCGACCCATTGACCGAACCAGGGCGATCCCTGACGCACATCCACAGCCACATCGAACACCTCGCCCCGGATAACCTGCACCAGCTTGCCCTGGCCATAGGGATTCTGGATATGCAGGCCGCGTAATACGCCCTTTTGGGAATAGGCCTGATTATCCTGCACAAACCCCCTGGGCACACCCAGTTGTTCATAACGTTCAGCCTGCCAGCTCTCCATAAACCATCCCCGTTGATCGCCAAAACGCTGGGGGTTCAGCAGCACTACTTCAGGGATCTTTGTCGGTGTCACATCCATAGCTACATCTTTCTCTCACATAAACTGAGCAGATATTGCCCATAACCATTCTTACTCAGCGCATCACCCATACGCTTTAGCGCCGTGATGTCGATCCAATCCTGACTGAATGCAATCTCTTCCGGACAGGCTATCTTCAATCCCTGCCTTAACTCAATGGTCTCGATAAAATTACTGGCTTGAATGAGACTCTCATGGGTCCCGGTATCGAGCCAGGCGATACCACGTCCCATCTTCTCCAACTGCAGCGAACCCTGCTCTAGATAGCGTTTGTTGAGGTCTGTGATCTCCAGTTCACCTCGTTTGGATGGTTTCAGTGAAGCCGCCAGTTCGGTGACCTGCTCATCATAGAAATAGAGTCCGGTAACCGCATAATTGGATTTAGGATCAGCCGGTTTCTCTTCGATGCCGATTACCTGGCCATCCTGACCAAACTCAACCACGCCATAGCGTTCCGGATCCTTGACCCAATAACCAAAAACTGTTGCCCCAGTGGTCATTGCAGCAGCACGTTTCAGTGAATCCACCAAGCCTTGTCCATAGTAAATGTTGTCGCCAAGAATCAAACAACAAGGCTCGCCGGCGACGAAATCCCTTCCAATGATAAAGGCCTGGGCCAATCCTCCGGGCTCTGGTTGTACCGCATACTGGATGGTTATACCCCACTGACTTCCATCACCCAGCAGCCCCTTGAACAAGGTGGCATCCTGTGGCGTGGTGATGATAAGAATCTCTCTGATTCCCGCCAACATCAATGTCGTAAGCGGGTAGTAGATCATCGGCTTGTCATAGACAGGCAACAGCTGTTTCGAGATAGTCAGGGTGAGTGGATGAAGACGGGTTCCCGAACCACCGGCCAGAATAATACCCTTTTTAACCTGTTTATCCGACATTATCCCTGCCCCAAGCGCTCGCCGCGGTAACTGCCGTCCATTACCCTTTGACACCAAGTCTCATTGTTGAGATACTAGGAGACTGTCTTTTTCAGACCTGTTGCAAAGGTCTCATCCGGCGTCCATCCCAGCTCATGATGCAGTTTTGTCGCATCGATGGCATAGCGTTGGTCGTGTCCCGGTCGGTCTTTGACAAATTTTTTCAATTGAGTGTGGGGCCTGAAGGGTGAATCGGGCACCAGTTCATCCAACAGTGCGCAGAGCATCTCAATCACTTCAAGGTTACTCATCTCGTTGTTACCGCCCACGTTATAGACCTCACCTGGCTTGCCCGCCTCAAGCACCCGCCAGATCGCCCTGCAGTGATCCTCCACATAGAGCCAATCCCGCACATTACTGCCATCCCCATAGATCGGCAGATCCTCCCCCGCCAGCGCCTTTTGGATAAAAAGCGGGATCAATTTTTCTGGGAATTGATAGGGACCGTAATTGTTGGAACAGTTAGTCGTAAGCACCGGCATGCCATAGGTGTGGTACCAAGCACGCACCAGATGATCCGACGCCGCCTTGGAGGCTGAGTAGGGAGAGTTCGGCGCATAGGAAGTGGTTTCAGTAAATTTCCCTTCATCGCCCAGAGAACCATATACCTCGTCAGTGGAGACATGCAGGAAGCGAAATGCCTCGGCCTCGTCAGGCGCCAAACCAGCCCAATAGGTGCGTGCGCACTCCAGCAGGTTAAAGGTACCGCCAATGTTGGTATCGATAAATTCCTCCGGTCCGTCAATGGAGCGATCCACATGACTTTCGGCCGCGAAGTTGACAATTGCAACAGGTTTGAAGCGTTCGAACAGACCTGTGACCAACTCCCTGTCCTGTATCTTTCCCTGAATGAAATGGTGACGGGGATCCTTCATGATTGCCTGGAGCGTATCCAGGTTGCCCGCATAGGTGAGTGCATCGAGATTTACCACCTGAACGTCCTGTTTGCTCAAAAGGTGATGCACAAAATTTCCGCCGATGAAACCGGCTCCGCCGGTCACAATGATCGTCTGCATTCTAATTTTGCCAATATAAACAATGAATTAGGCTAAGCGCCTAGTGTATCAAATGTGGCATTATACAGAGTGCTGGTATTCCTAACATAATGTTTTTTTTGATAATTATTATTAAGTATCGGAATAGTGCCCGCATCAGGCGCGATCAGGTTACTTATTGAATCTTATTCAAGAGCGCTTTCGCCTCTTCGATACCTTCAAAAGATTTCTCTGCTGACAAGGCAGCCTTGATATGTCGCTTGGCGTTCTCTATTTCACCCCGCTGGTAATAGGCCACTCCGAGATGATAATCGATATCCGGGAGTCCGGAGCCTTTCCTGGCCGCCCGCTGCAGAACAGGTATCGCCTTGTCAATCTCGCCTCGTCGGATGCGCACCCATCCCAGGGTATCCAGAATGATAGGGTTTTCCGAGAGCCCGAAGCCCTCGACCAACTGCAACGCCTTATCCATCCCATCCTGGTTTGTATCATCCTCGAGCAAAAGCATGGCCAGATTGTTTGAGGCCAGCAGGTGCTTGGGATACTTTTCCAGGATCCCTTCATAGACCTTGATTGCGTCCTGCCTGCGATCGATGCGGGAGTAATGATTCGCCAGATCGACGCCTAATACCGGATCACCCGTCTTTTCGAAGCCCTCCTCCAACAACCCCAGAACGCCCTCCTGGTCGCCTTTGAGAGTAGTGAGATTGACCAGGTTCCGATAGGGAACCGACCACTCCGGACGCAGTATCAGAGCCTTTTTGAAGGCCTCCTCAGCGAAATCCCAATGTTTCTGCGAAAGGAGCACCTCGCCCTTGAGATTCAGGGCTACGAAATGTTCGGGATTGGCTTCCACAACCTTCTCGATCCGCTGCAAGGCATCAACCGGCTTCTTCAAAACAAACAAGCCTTTTGCCAAGCCAATCAGGGCCTCGATGGAGTTGGGCTTCATCTCAAGCACCTTTTCAAAATCCGTGATGCTCGAGGATGCCATGTTGCGATTCAGTTGGGATACCCCCCTGTAGTAGTAGCCAACAGGACTCTCCGGGTGTTTCGAAATCAAGAGTTCGGCTAGATTAGCCACTTCGTCCCAGCGCTTGTTTTTCTCCTGAACCAATGCCAATGATTGCAATACCTTGATATCGTCAGGCGCGAAGCGACGCATCTTCTGCAGAATTCCAACGGCCCCATCGAATTCCCGGGTATTGATCAACAATTGCACCAGTTCGAAATTGGCAGCCGCCTCTTCGGGCCGGATCTTGATCGCATCCTCTAGACTCTGTTTTGCCAACGCCGTCTCACCCTTCTTGAGGTGGGCCCGTGCCTTCAGGCGATAAGCCTTGACGTAACTGGGATCCTCCCGCAACAGGGTGCGCAGGTCCGCAATCCCCTTATCGGGATCGTCACTCACCAACGCCAGACCAGCTCTGACGAAAAGTGCATCCTTGTATTTAGGATCGGCTTCCAGGACCTCCTCCAATAGGACCGCGGCATCATCCAGGGCTCGCTCCTTGATCATCGCGCCCGCCTTCATGGTTCTGGCAGCGAGCCCGTCCGCCGATCTATCGGCCAGCTCAATAACCTGGGAGAGGGTTTTATCGGCCTCGACCTTGCGTCCGTCGGCCAGATAGTGTCTCGCCAGCTCGAGTTTCAGTTTGGTATTCTCAGACGCTTCGCCGGCATACTGTTCCAGTATCGCCACCGCTTGATCCATCGCTCCCTGGCTTTTATAGAGTGCGGTCAGCGCAAGTTTAGCGTTCAGACTCTCGGGCAGATCAGCAATCGCCTGCTGCAGTACCTCTATAGCCTGGTCATTTTCACCCTGCTTTTGAAAATAAGTGACCAGATGCAAACGGTTTTCCAAATCATCCGGCTTAGTCCTGATCAAGTCGGAGAGGACCCTAACAACTTCATCATGCTTATCTGCCTGTGCGTAGATACGGGCAAGCAAGAGGTAAGAGGCTGCCCGGTCGGTATGCTGCGCCAGTGAATCCTTCGCAATACGGATTGCTCGAGCCAATTCGCCCTGATCCGCGTAGAGTGATGCCAATAAAGAAGCCGCCTCGACATTCGCCGGATCAGTTTCGATAACAGCGAGGACATCATCGATGGCGGCATCCGTCTCTCCCATCTTCGCCCTGACAAAGCCCTTGAGCACCATTGCTGAAGGGTCATCCGGTTTAACGTTCATTGCGGCGTCTACAGCAGCGAGGGCCTTTTCGTTTTCACCGGCAAGCGCAAAAATAGTTCCAAGATGCACCTGAGCATCGACGTGTGTGGGATCGAGTTCTGTGGCCCTTAAGTAGAGTGCATAGGCCTTGGTCCAATTCTCATCCTTCTCCTCGATTCGCCCGAACATATAGTAGGCATTGGCATCTTTGGGATCGATTTGTAGCACGTTCTTGAATTCCAGACGCGCCTTGGTGTAATTACCCTGATTGTACAGCGTCATACCGCGATCATAATATTTCTGCTTCCTTTCCTCCTTGTTCGCACAGGCGGTGACAAGGAACAGGCACAGGCCAACGAGAACCCAAGAGATGTTTTTTTTGCTTGGGAATAGAACTCGCAGATTCGTTTTCATCTACACATACCTAATTATTTCACATCAGTCCTGCCACCTCGTCTCATCAGCAGGCTAACCGGGTTGTTTCCACCAAATCCATTGATTAATGGGTTATTTGTGAAGCCCTTAACATAAGGTTTACATTTAGCTGTCCATGCTGACAATCCAGTGTTTACGAATTCTGACAACCCAATATGCACTGGTTTTCCAGGCCCAAATGGCTGGGCGACCAGACATCAGTCAGGAATATACTGATCCAAAAGCGGTACGACCTTCCCGCTGAAATCCGCCAGACGCTTGTCTCCATCGGTCCACTCCTCTCCCGCCCCGATCGATGTGGTCAGCCTGACCAGGGCACCGTCCGTTCTGCGCTTGGTCAACCCATCGAGAAACAGATACCATTTCACCAGCCATTCATTGGTCATCACGCGCCCGCGCTGCTGAAACCAGTAGTAGACCAATTGCTTGTATTCACCCCGCTTGATGACCAGCCGGTTGACATTCAGGGCCTCACCGTTGACCTGTATATCGGCCAGATCTACCTGAGTTACCCGCTCAATCTCCCAGCCTCCGCCGGGGATGCAGGAACGGGGACTGTGTGCAGCGGATCCGGCCTGCTGCGAGGCGTAGTAGGCGATGTAGAAGTTGACCACCGATCCCATTGAATCTGCATAGTTACCGATCAGGTAGTCATCCAGCTTAAGCGATTTCAGATAGATATCCTCCAGCCGGTTCTCGTTCCCCCGCCAATTTTCGATTTGCATGGGAAAACCATTGAAGTCCTGACGCTCAGGCAGTATTGCCTGCTGTGACTGCACATAAAAGGAACTCACCGCAATCAAAACAACCGATGCGAGAATGGCATAATGGACAGGGGTGACAGGACGGGTTTGATACTCTATGCCTTGGGGTAACGCCTTCGGTATTTCCAACCCGAATACATCCCTGAGGCGTCGTTTGGTCCTGCCTATCCTGGCCAGCAGAACCATCTCCAACAGCAGAATCAAGAGGCAGGCCATAAAAATAACCCAGCCCTCGAAATAGTGCAGAAAGCCGTCGGCCTGTTCCTGACCCCAGTTATCCACCAACACACCAATCACGCCGATGCGGAAACTGTTCATCAGCACGGTGATAGGGATACTGGAGAGAAAAACCACCACCCGTTTCCACATCTCGACCCGATAGAGATAGGCGGCAAGAAACGCCAAACTCACCAAAGGAAAGAGATAGCGCAACCCGTTGCAGGCCTCGACCACCTGGAGCTTGTAGTTGCCCAGATCGATAACATTCCCTTCCAGATAAACACTTATACCGAACCAGCGAATCACCTCGACACCAATCTGCGAAGAGACAAGTTGCAGTTTTCCCGAGAGTGAGTTGTAAATAAAAGGCGGAAGGGGAACGATGAAAAAAAGCAGGAACAGAGGACCGGCGACTATCTTGAATGCCTGCCATCCCAAGAGCGCATAGGCCATGCCAATAACCGTTAGGACGAGGGCATACTGGACAAGTGTAAAAGTCGTTGCAATCATCCCCATAAAGAAGAGAAAGCCTGCCATCAGCACGACTACTACACCGATCCAGGATGGTCGAAACTCAGCTTCAACCAACCGATCCCGCCGCTGCCAGATCAGGTATGCAGAAATGAAGGGGAGAAAATAGGCGTAACCGTACTCCTCTTTGAGACCCCAGCGATCGAGCATATCGGTAATGCCGTCCCAAAAGCCGTAGACTAAGAGGATGGCGATGATACCGAACATTCCCCATATCATTTGGGAGTTACGCCAGCCTGTAGGAATACTCGATGTCAATATGATCCCTTGTAATCAATCCATTTTGTGAGATGCAGCATCAGAAAGTGAGATACCTTCTGTTCCTGGTATAGCAAAAACCCGGCACAGGCGGTTACTTGTCGATCCACTCTCTAAAGATCTACCCGTAGATCCTGTCACAGGTCATCGTTATGTCGCTGTATTTTGATATACAAATACTATCCAAGTCCAATATACACCCAGACTAATTCAGGTTCTCAATGTCTCCTGGTTATCTAAAAACCACTTATACGTCAGTTGGATACCCTTTTTTAAAGAAGTTTTCGCCTGCCAGCCAAGAGAGGTTAAACGACTCACATCCAACAATTTCTGTGGTGTACCATCAGGCTTTTCCGTATCGAATTCTAGTGCACCCTCGAAGCCGATAACATCACCTACCAGCTTAGCGAGGCCAGCGATAGTGATGTCATCCCCGACGCCGATATTGACCATATCCGTGAAACCATCTCGATTCATAACATAGACGCAAGCATCAGCCATGTCATCCACGTAGAGAAATTCCCTACGCGGATTTCCAGTCCCCCATATGATGACCTTGTCTCTGTCCTGCTCCCTCGCTTCGTGAAATTTCCTGATCAGGGCCGGTAATACGTGGGAATTCTGCAGATCAAAATTATCGTTTGGCCCATACAAGTTTGTCGGCATGACTGAGACATAGTCTGTTCCATACTGACGGTTATAGGCTTCACACATCTTGATTCCCGCTATTTTGGCGACCGCATAGGGCTCGTTCGTGGGTTCGAGCGAGCCGGTTAGCAAATACTCCTCTCGCATTGGTTGGGGGCAACGCTTGGGGTATATGCAAGAACTGCCCAAAAACATCAATCGCTTTACACCATGAGCATGGGCAGCAGATATGACATTAAGCTCTATTGCAAGGTTGTCGACGATAAAATCTACTGGGTAAGTATTGTTTGCATGTATACCACCCACCTTCGCAGCGGCAAGAAAGACATACTCAGGTTTCTCCCACGCGAAGAAATCATCGACTTGTCGCTTGTCGGATAAATCCAACTCGGCATGGTTTCTCAATAAGAGGTTGTTCCAGCCACCCTTCTTAAGAGACTGCACGATAGCGTCACCCACAAGGCCGCGGTGACCTGCAATATAAATCCTTGCATCCATTTCCATTGATGCCTCCTATCACTCAAAGTAGCGATAAGAGCGGAATCCGGCATTTTCAATAACCACATCCTTTTGGGCAAGTGCCAGATCCTCTCTTGCCATTTCAGCCACCAGATCCTTAAATGAGATTTCGGGCACCCAGCCCAATTTTTCTTTTGCCTTGGTTGGATCACACAACAGCGTTTCTACCTCTGTGGGTCTGAAATAGCGTGGATCGACCTTAACCACTATATCGCCAGGTCTGGGGCCGGTATCATTGGTATTAGCTTCAATAATACCCTCTTCATTTTCATCTTCCCCATGCCATCGCAAAGTAATTCCTAATTCATTGGCTGCTGCATCAACGAATTCACGCACTGAATGCTGCATACCTGTACCTATAGCAAAATCGTCAGGTTTGTCCTGTTGCAGCATCAACCATTGCATTTTCACATAATCGTGCGCATGTCCCCAATCACGGAGTGCATTCATATTTCCAAGATATAGACAACTCTGCAATCCTAATCTTATCCTAGCCATTGCACGTGTAATCTTGCGTGTGACAAATGTTTCACCACGAATTGGTGACTCGTGGTTGAACAGTATACCGTTACAGGCATACATACCATAAGCCTCACGATAGTTAACAGTTATCCAATATGAGTAGAGCTTCGCACAAGCGTAAGGAGACCGAGGATAAAATGGCGTTGACTCCTTCTGTGGTATTTCACGTACGTCACCAAACAACTCAGATGTCGAAGCCTGGTAGAAACGTGTTTTTTTCTCTAGTCCGAGAATACGCATCGCCTCAAGTAGTCGCAATGTTCCAATTGCGTCAGCATTTGCAGTGTATTCAGGTGTTTCGAATGAAACTGCAACATGGCTTTGAGCCGCCAAATTATAGATCTCGTCAGGTTGGATTTCCTGGATGACACGAATCAAATTGGTTGAATCTGTCAAATCACCATAATGGAGAATAAAGTCTCTATTCTCTGTATGAGGATCTTGAAAAAGGTGGTCAATCCTGTCTGTATTAAATGAGGATGCCCTCCGCTTCAACCCATGTACTTCATAGCCTTTTTTTAGCAAAAACTCCGCAAGATATGCGCCGTCTTGGCCAGTGATTCCCGTAATGAAAGCCTTCTTCATATCATCCCTATCGATTTAACATTAATTGTTTAGTGAAATGCCATACAAATCTTGGATTATAGATTGCGTATCTTTTCCAAAGCCTACGTGGCTCAGTTAATAGCCTGAATAACCATTCCAAGCCTATTTGTTGAACCCATTTTGGGGCTTCGTTTTTAGTACCTCCCAAAAAATCAAATACAGCCCCTATACCTACCATAACAGCCATTACCTTTCCTTGATGTTCTGCCATCTACTTTTCTTGTTTAGGGCAGCCTAAACCCACAAACAGAACTTGAACGTGGGCATCATTGATCATTTGCACATGCTTGTTGTCTTCTTCTTCGCTTAATTGATGAAATGGTGGAGAAACTGCACATCCTATTTTTATGTTCGGATAGTTGTTACCAATTAGAGATACTATACCTTTCATAGTTTCCTCTGTTGCACCGTATAGCCCTACAACCCCTCTTCGCTCGTCACAGTCCTTAAGAATAGCTCTTGTTAAATCTGCACCCCTTAAATGCTCATTTTCTGCGCATCCTAGCATTTTTAGTCCTATTGCAAGGGGCTTACCATCCGCCAAAACCAAGTCCGCAGTATTGACGACCTCCCTGTACTGTTCATTATCGAATGTTTCCATGCACATGTGTACGTTTGAAACACAGATATATCGACTCGCCCTTTGTATCGACCAATCTTTTATTATGTCAATAACAGTAGCTAGCGAAACTCAATTTACACGCATTTTGAGGATGTATTTATAGCATAGTTGGTTATTCAAGCTAATAGCCCTGTGTACTAGTAATTCATTTGTCGACTTACATGTATTGGATAAAGGCAGATGCTTCGATAATTCGCAAAATAAACCTGTATTTACACGTTATTATATATTTCCATCAATAACCTATAATTAACCTTATCCGTATACTTCATCATAAAGTCAGTATGTGCCTCTAAGCCCATTTTATTCATTTCATCTGGATTCTGTAGCGCCCATGATATTGAATTAATTAAATCGTCTACAGAGCCACATTCAAATAATAACCCAGTTCGCATATGCGTAATCAACTCCCCAAGCGCGCCTATGTGACTTGCTATTATTGGCGTAGCATTCCCATAAGACTCAACTAGTGTTCTCGGCATATTTTCATACCACACACTTGGCATAATCAGAAATGGCGTTTTTTGCATTAACTTGTAGACACCCGCCTGATCTAATTTACCAAGAAGCCTAACATTAGAAAGCCCTCGCAATATTTCCTTCTGTGGGCCGTCTCCGACTATATCAAAAACCTGATCGGGAAATGACTTAATTGCATTAACCAGAACTGATATACCCTTTTCTTCTGATAACCGGCCGACGTAAAGTGGATTTCCATCTCTAGTTTGCCTTTTTTTATGTTGGAGATTCACAAAATTTGGCTTTATTTTGATTTTTTCTCTAGGTAGGCCCATTTCGATTAATTTTTTTTTACAGAACTCGTTTAGTGCGATATATGCATCGATTTTATTTTGATAAGTTCCAATAATTCTATGAAACTGTATAACCGCAGCTGAAACTACACTAGCTAATATCGAGCCTCTATAGCATTTGCGTATTACTCCTCTCCATGGCCCCTTGTTCAAACAATCTTCACATACTTTCATATTCCTTATGTACATAGCTTGGATACATGAAAGACGAAAATTATGAATAGTTTGAATTGTTGGTATATTATGTTTTTTTGCCACCCAGTAAACTGATGGAGATATCAAGGGAAATGTATTATGGACATGGATAAAATCTGGTTTATCCACAGATATTAACTGCTCTAGATCTCTGATTGTTCTTTTAGACAAGATTGCATTTAAAAACAGTAAAATCCTATCTGAACGGTCTAATCAGTATTATTTCTTGTATATAATTTTACATGATGTCCATTTTTTTCAAGCAATTTCATTTCTTCATCAACAACTGAGTCTTCTCCTCCCTGTTGTTGATATCGGTTGTGTACCAGTAAAACTTTAGACTTCTCGTTCATTTCATTTACAATTAAGTCCTATTTTCTCCAAATATATGGCACTGAAGTTTATGCATTTATATTTTGTCATATATTTTCTGATCATAGTCCAATAGATATTTATCTCTTTGTATTCTATCGACTTGTTCGGTATTAATTTCTTCACTTATTTATTGACGCGTCTTTCCTCAGAACAGATGTCGACACAGTCGCCACACCTAAAGAAAATAAAAATATATATGTAAAGCCTCCATAAAACTCTCCTGCAACAAATATCGAGACTACTGCACCAGCAGATAGAGCCGATACTTTCTTTAGCAAGTCACTTGTCTGCTTTTGAAGATTCACATAAAACGCTATTACAAAGATCAACAAAACTGCGATACCCGAAACTATTCCACCCTGAGCTAAGGTACTTAACCATAGATTATGAATAATAATACCGGATTCAATAACCTGCTTACCATCACCCACAAGAGGTGAAGATTTGACAATTTCCCATGAAAATGCATACTGCCTTATTCGGTCGTCTGCTGTTATTGCTGCTTGCCTGCCACCCCATGTAGCCAACGAATCAGTTATATTGCTACCATACAACAAAAGTAGAGATACGATTGTTCCAATACCCATAATAACAAAAAATACATTTAAAAATATTACAGAAGTAACGTTTCTCTGTTTTCTCTCTACATACCAATAGACAACAATTGATGCAATTGCGGAAAGAACCATACTCCGTGATTGCGCTCCCAAATATCCAAATAATATTGCAAAATATATTACTAATATATATATTTTTGCAGTTATGCCTGCCATGAAATCTTTCGCGATAAATGTTGTTAGTATTGCTATGGATGAAACAATAGCCAGATCCCCGTAATTGCTAATCAAGCCTGTTGCTTTTGGAATATCTATAAAGCTCAACCTGCTTGGCGATAGTCTAATACGTTCCAATTCTAAGATACCAATCGACACGAAAAAGACGCTAATACACCCAATTACTGCTATAAACGAAATAAGCAATAGAGTTGTCTTTATTTCCTTAATCCCATTTATATACAGTACCGGTATAAAAAAATACAGTGAATATTTTATCGCGGAAAATAACATTGTCTTGACATGATTTTGATTGTCAAATACTGAAACTGTTATGCCAATCGTGTATATGAGAAACATTACCACCAGAAAAAAAACAATGAATTTTTTATTTATTGTCTTCCTTGAATAATTGAACTTATATACGGACAGCATGAAAACAAGTGGTGCCAGTAAATTATCAAAAGATAATGTACCAACAACACCAAGAGAATAAAACGGGAGTGATAGAACCCAAATACTATACATATAGTCCGTTAGTTTCATAAAGAGCATTACTTACCACTCTAAATCATTTTCGTATCCATATTTCATTAGCCAGCTACCAGCATATTCCTTTATTTTATTTTTTTGCTCTGGAGTAAGTATACCCATCCATTTACCAGACCCTCCCTTGAAAAAGGTGGATGACTTTTGATACTCCAACCTTTTTATCATGCTTGAAATTACATCATGGTATTCATTAATTTGCAGGTGAGATAGAATTCTTTTAATAGTTTCCTTTTGTTTACTCTCTGATCCACCGTGAGCCTCTGATAATAAATCCTCGTATCTACAAACCAAAACCGACTCTAGACTTGACCATCCCTCATATTGATTGAGGAGGGTCCTTAAATTTGGCACACCTGGTTTATTTCCTTCTATTGCCGCATCAATTCTTTCACTATCAGAATCGAATGAATTTAAGTATTCGTGTGCCATATGCGTTTTGTCGATGTACATGACGTAATTTACAAATGAGACTACTACGTCTCTTGGATCACGAATTAATAAGATAACCTTTGTCTCATTTTTATTGATTTCATTAATTACTGAGGGCAATGCAGTTAAATGACCCAATAATACCGTACCTTTTTTTTGCTTAGCTAATTTTTTTAAATACCTGGATTCAATATTATCCCAGCTCGACAACGTCTTACACCCGACATACCTAAGTCCTGGTATTTCATCCAACATATCTTCTAGCATATGTGTTCCTGATTTTGGTATGCTATTAATGATAACTGGGTGCCTGCTTAGTGCATCTCGCCGTATTATATGTTGTATATTTTTTAAAGTGATCCTGAGTTTTTTCTTTATATGACGGAACAGCACATCTAGTCCTTTGTTTTGTATTGCCGCCATCGTTACACCTGCGCATAGAAGATTGACATTGGTGGTACTACAGTTATTTTATTTGATTTATCTTCTTCTTTTACTTCTTTGAATGTTTTTGTTTGCAATTGGTACAATTTTTTACTATACATACCTTTTAATCCCGATATAGAATACTCAGTGGTCGTCGAGAGATTTATTACTAGTATGATACTTTTGTCATTTTTACTTCTTATCATTATGCCATTTAAAGATTTGAAGCTGTGATTTTTCAATCGAGCAACGCCATTTAATATATCACTATCTTCGAAAATCAATTTTTTAACACTATCGGCTTGCACAAGAAAATCATTAACGATACTTAATGCTGCACCATTCTCATTCATAGCACCATTTAATTTATTCGTAACAGACTGCCCTTTACCTTTCCCTAATATATGGTAAAGAATCGCCTCAACATTATCAGACGTTTTTAACCAAGAAATATAATAATTAATCAAGAGTAGTGTTCTTATCCCCGGCAATCCCAGCAAAGACTGAGAGTTATTGTTGTGACTAATTATCCCTAACTCCGTAAGCCATTCTTTCTTACCAGAGAAATGACTTTCCGAAATGTTTTTATAGATCTTTGGATACAAATCTGAAGCGGCTAACAGCCACATATAATTCAAAAAATCGACACAGTTTTCACCAAGCCTATTGTATATATCAGTATATCTCCACTTGTCTTTGTTAAATGTTCTTAAGTAGGGATGATATATAACAGCATCCACATTCTTTACTTCAGATACTCTTTTATTCCAATGCTCTTTATGGCTAATATGACTCTTAATTTCCTGAAAATCGAAAAGTGATTTCTCAAGAATTATATCCCCTGCAACTATTCCCACTTCATCCTCAGGATAATTATCTTTTATATGCTTAGCGATGACTGTTGAATAATGTGCATATAGTTCTACATCCCAATGCTTACCATTCAAGTTGAATGAGTAATCATAATAGCCTAACTCATTTCCAAGTTCCCAATAAATTTTTTTATTATAAATTACTTTTATCTTATCTATTGCAGAAATAGTGTCGTTTAAATTCTGTGTGTATAAATTAAGCACTATGAACGGCCTAAGACTAAACTCATTTATAGCCGAAAAAAATGAAGTGATATTTGCTTGTATTTCTTTTCCCTTTGATAACGCAATGTGTTTCTTATATAATTTTTTAACTGAATATTTTGGCTTAAAAGCATTCCACTCATATTCTAAACTCATAGAGTTCCAATCAAAGTAATTAGCAACCGTTCCTCCAGGAAATCTTAATGCATCTATATTAAATTGTTCAGAGTATTTTTTGATATCTACTAGCGGATAATAGCCTAGTTTTTTTTTAGAGATTGTATATGATGTGTTAAAACCAAATGATACGTTTTTAATTGAAAAATCGTTCGTCACTAGTTTTGCCGAAACTGTTTTATTAATAATCTTAGTGTAAAGATCTCTCGCATTGAATGCCGCGCACTCTTGCTGCAAGCTCTCTTCGTTAGTGTGATCTGCGCTAAAGATATCCGAGCTATTAGTTGCTAATATGACCAAACAAATCAAACACCCTTTGCGATCCATCATAGTATAGTGCCTACATGATATTTTATTCACGTTATATAGTCTTTAATTTCAATTTTATATATATTTTCTAAGGACTTTTTCATCACGTCTTTCTCTTCTCCCAATCTATCTAGATCTGCTTTTACGATTGTATTCTTAACATTTTCCACTCCTGCACGATTTAGCAAAAATGCGCGCTTGCTGTTTGTATATAATCTTGCGGGATTCCCATATGACAAAGCAGCAACACAACCATGAACTCTGTCAGTAAGAGTCAAAGAGCAATTCTTATATATATTTAAATAACCTTCATAGCTTTGTGATATAAATGTGTTAGGTTTTCGCAAAAGGAAATTTACCGGTAGTCGCATTACATTATGATTTGGTCTCACTACAGTAAACTTACCGCTTTTTTTAGGCACTGTTTCATTCAATAGCATTTGCAGTCTATGTACTTGCTTAAATTGAGCATCAGGACTAATAAAATGATCAATATTATCTATTCCATTTAAATCAATCTCGGGCTCTTTACTATTGTCGAAACTTGCAATAATGTACGGTTCTAGCGATGGCGTGGGGTAACCAGGAAAATAATCTGATACGAAGAATGCGTTGCAAATGCCGTTATGAGAGTGTTTCGCCAAATCAGCATAGTTTTCATATGTTTCATAATCACGTGTAAACATAATATAGGGAGGATACTTTTTTAAGAACCTCCTACATATACTTATTTCCTGCTCACTGTATTCAATACCACCAGCGCTCAAGATCACAAGTTTTGTTATGCCGTTATTAAATATTTTTTCAAATGTTTTCTCATATTTTGAAGGAAATTTCGCATCAAGCATGGGACCACTTATAACAAACCAATCCGGCTCCGAATAACTTATATAATCCAAATCATTTTTCATATTGTAGTTTAATCTTACCGGCCAACCTGTTGAGGTTTTAGATGGGCCAGATAGCACGATGCTCTTTTTACAGACTGTCTTTAGCATATATTTTACGCCAGTGGTAAAAAATGCATTCCCTATATTCGACGGCTTATTACTATCATGTAATATAATTGTGTGACTCATTTTTCCCTCTATTAGCTACAATATATACGCTATATGCATTATAATTATTTTAGCTCAATGCCTCACTGCATTTGCAATTAACCGAAGATTACATTACGCTCACCTCTCAATTACTGAAAAGTACATGCCTCTTTCAATACAATATATAACGTCTTGACATGCCTTGACGCTTATTTAATTGCCTTTTAATAATATCAAAAATCAATATCCGCCTAAAATAACCAAAACCAGCTCTCAATAGATCAGACAATAAATTTTCGACACCTGGACGTATACTTATTAGTTCCTCGAGTATTGTTTTGTAATCATAACCAGTCCTAGACAGCCTATCTTCCCCAACCCATTTTATATATTTTTTTGCCCATTCCTTTCTATACTGATTACATATGCTATAACGCCATTTATTTATGGAGTTTTTTGAAATCACACTATCCTCACCTGGATTTACCTTATCACCCATAGAACCATAAAGGGGAATATTTGATAAATCATCTAAATAAGGACTGATTTCAATGCTTAAGTATTTTTCCAGCTGAGTCACTATCTTTTCTTGATCATTTACCAGCTCTTCGTAATTAATAGAAAGAACTTTGTCTTTATTTTTATTGAACGATTCAAACATCAATTCATATCCTTTGTACAGATCAACATAATTTGAATAAAGGCGCCACTTACCTTCTGAAAAACTCTCTAACATCGAACTAAGTATGGAAACCGGATTCCTCCATAAATAAATATACTTAGCATCTGGAAATGTTGAAAATAATTCTTCAATTACCAACACATTTCTTGGAGTTTTTTCTATGAAATATACACTACTGCTATCAGCAGATTTTCTATATAATTCCAAAACAAATGAGCTCAGACTATCCCTAAAATCGTTGATGCCATCAGGTAGGGTTTCAGTAAATTCATTTATTGCGATTTTAGCCAACCTTTGACCATACTCAGAGTATAATTCTCTACTTGTATGCATTGAAAGTAACGGCAAAAGCAGCCAAGACTCAGATACAGTACTAACTCTTGGATTGGTTGCTATAATTCTCTGAAGTAAAGTCGAACCAGATCTAGGCAAAGAAATAATAAATACTGGATTGATATCACTCAACGCCTTGTACTCCATTCGTTAATTCATTAGACCAGCTGTATTACACATAACTAGTTGCTACTGTATCTTCTCTTATTCATAATAATTTTTAGATTGAATTCATTATTTTAGTTTTCATCTCATTTAGCATAATTAATAATTCATTTTGCCCCGCATGTGTAATAATCTTGAGATGCACTAGGCAAATAATCCACATCAATAAATTATAACTGGCAAAAGTAACGGCAAAACCAATCGCCCCACCTAAATAACCCATCGATTCCGATAAAATATAAGTCGTAGTAATGCCAATGCCTGCTGCGCTTAAGCTACTAATCATAACTAACTTTTCATAGCCGGCCATTGTAAGAACAACACCTGGCGATCCAACTGCAACATTGATTAGCTGGCCTAGTATAATAATATTCAAACCATCTACAGCATAGGTGTATTTTTCACCATATACTATTGAAAGTAAGACCTCACCAAATGCCAACAACAAAAAGCAGGCTGCAATACCGAAAACGACAATAACCATTCCCGTTCCACGCAAAAGAACCTGAAGTCGATCTACTTTCCCTCTTGCATACAGATGGGCTGCTGCTGGTTGTATTAGTGTGTTAGTCAATCTTAAAGGGACCGTTATAAATTGTACTAAGTAAATTGCTGCACCTAAAAATGCCACCTCTAACGAAGATACTTTTGCGCCTACTATCCATAGATGAACCTCACGCATTACAAGAAATCCTGCAGTTGCAAAAACTAAGGGCGCAGACAACCTTAATAATTCAATGATTCTAAATTCATAGCTAGAATACAAATGCTTTATCTTTCTATATAGAACTGTTGCAGATGCTATAGTAGCTAATAGTGCACAAACAATGACGACTATGACTATGTCATAAAGTCCATATTCATCTCCATAATAATAGAGTATAAATAAAGCAATAATTGCTACAAATGTTGTTACAAAACCACTGAAAAGTGATGCGAAGCCTAATTCATGCAAGCCTTTAAATATTGATGTAAAAATATTTCTGAATATCAGCACTACAGCCCAGACGCCAACTATGAGTATCATGTTTGAGTCCCAGCTAAAAGCACTAACATATTTCTCTATATTGAAGTACAAAAATAGAGAGCCAACCATAACAATGAAAGAAGAAAATACGCAAAATAGTAGGGATGAAAAAAGATAAGATTTTGCCATATATCTATTTTTTGTTGATAATGACGAGGATATTAATCGAACAATGGAATTATCTGTCCCTACAACGGACAAAGTAGCGACAAGCATTGCAATACCCATCGCTATAAAATACTGGCCAACTTCCTCCGGACTTAGTATCCGTGCTAATAAACCATTAAATAACAAGGTTGATATGGCATTTAACAATGCAAGAACACCAATCCAAACGCCTCCACTTATCAAGCGATTACTTACGTTAATCATGATATCGATAGCACAATGATTTTTCAGTTATCACAGCATTTAGTAAATGTTTACTATCATAAATAAACAGAGTACTTCAGCGTTTTATTACACCTATGATTCTTCTTTTAATCATTTCATAGTTATAGTAGTAAAACGCCTTCCATGGGGAGAAGCCATTTATCAAGCTTGCAGCAAATGACTCTGCATAGCTTTTTTCATATTGACTTGTACTAATACCACCAACACTCATATTGACTATGATTTCTGGAATAAACCCAACATTGACATTATTCCATATCCTCAGCAGAAACTCATGATCTGCTGCCACCTTAAAACCAACAGAAAACCCACCATATTCCGAATACACTTCCCGTCTCACAAATGTACTCGGATGGGCAACACGCATTTTTTTCAGCAAATCCAGTTTACTTACATCTTTACCAATTATCTTTACATATTGGCGATCACTACTACTCAACTCGACATAACCGTGGCATACATCAAGATCATTAGCCGCCATCTCCCTAATAACCAGTGACACTCGATTGCAATCTCTATAAACATCATCAGAGTTCAAAATATGAACAACTTCACCTGACGATAGAGATACTCCCTTATTAAAAGCATCATATACTCCGGCATCTTTTTCCGATATATATTTCACACTATAACTTTTTATAATATTTAAGGTATTGTCTGTAGATCCTCCATCTATAATGATATGCTCAATATCCGCGTAGTCTTGCGATTGCACAGACTCAATACAGTTGGCGATTTTGTTTTCGCCATTATACACTGGAGTTACGATACTGACTTTCATTTACTATCTATATTTTTTAAGTGTAGTGTCTGAGTGATTACTATTTTATCTGAAGAATTGTGTTTGGTAATAATCTTACTCAGTAACAAAATAGCGAAAGCAAGGTTAAATCAGCCACTCTTTACTTCAACATTCATTGCTCATTCCATTTTGTGCAGCCACATCATAACTGGCAACTTTAGACTTATTATATTCAACTTTCTTAGAGCATAAACCTAATATTCATTGCCTCGGATATTCTTGTATTAAAAGTACACAACCACTCAGTGATGGCGGAACTTAGGTATAAATGCGACAATCATCAACTTCCATGCGAACATGTGAGTTTTTGAAAAGGGTTTCCCACCACTACTTAATAGTAACTATATCCTGCATTGTTATCCTTTGACTTGTTCAACACGGTACCTATTATTTCAATATTGCTTAGTAGTTCGTTAGCACGCTTAAGATCTACCTTACGCGTACCACCTTCAGCAACAATTATCATAGCCGTATCAACATATGGTAAAAACGCTATCACGTCGTCACAGGATAATAGAGGCGGCATATCGAATAGAACGATACGATTTGGATAGCGATGCTTTATTTCTTCCACTAATTTTACCATCTTTGGAGAAGATAGCATCTCCGATGAATTAGAAAATGGCTTACTTCCTGGTAAAATAACCAATCTCTCCACTCCAGGATTGAACATAATTTCGCTCAGCTCCATGCCATCCGTCAAATAGTCGCTAATCCCAGGCTGCTCATCTTGGAAGAAGTATTGCTGAATGCTAGGACGCCTAAGATCTAAGTCCACTAGCAGCACTGTATGGTTAACTTCCCGCGCCAGGCTAATAGCCAAATTGATAGCGGTGATTGTTTTACCACATTCTTCGTTAGGACTGGTGATAGCTAACGAATTCCACTGATTTGCCTTCAATCTCTGAAGCACATGGGTACGTAATACTTTGTATTGATCTGAAATCAAATCATTTGTATCTCCTACAATAACCCGTTTTGCCCTTAATAAATCTTTTGAGATCTCAACTGATTTAGTCTTGGTATAGGTTATTTTCGTTGGAAACTCAGGTTCCGCAGTCTGCTGTGATGCAATATGGCTATTGTCACTTCTCTTCATCGATGTACGCAAATCACGTGCACGCTCAAGCGCTTGCTTTATCTTTTCCATACACTTCTCACTGTTGAACCTGCTGCACTCTTCTCATTTGGCAATACGCACTAGAATGGGATATCGATTTTACTGCCACCAAAGATGTCAATGCACACCCGGCTCTATACCAAGTTTACGTAATACGATATATATAATCACATCTAATGGTTTATAAAACATATGGACGGACACCAAAAATACACCAATCGTAGCAAATAGACTCGAAATGACTATCGCCCCATTCCTTTTTCGTTGTTGTTGATCATCGCTACATTCAATATAGGGAATCACAGCCAACGGTGGCGCTTTGGTAATAGCGGTGACACCTCTACTTCCATAAACGGTTTGATCCATACTTTCTCTCACAGCAACATTACCAAATCCGCCAGCAAAGCCGAAAACAAAACCCAGAAATAGAATTGCAATTCTATTCGGTTTATCCGGTTTTTCAGGTAACTGCGGTGGTTCAATGAGCAAGAACCTTTCATCTTTACGCTCACGTTCTAGTGATTCTGCCAGTTGAGCTTCAAGCTGTTTGGCTTTGACTTCTTGGTACTTGTCTAAAGCATTTTCATAATTTCGTGTCAAATTTCGGTATTCCCTTTCAACCTGCGGACTCTGCATCAGGCGGTCTTCGAAATTCTTTATTTTACCTTTGATCTCGTCTCTCATACCTTTGAGTGAGGCCAATTCACTATTCGCTGCTTGGAGTTGTGTTTCTAGCTGTACGTAGGCTGGATTATCGGAATGGGTGATATTATTTTCACTTCTATGCCCACTATCGAGTTCTCTTTCTAACACCTCGATCTCACCCTTCATTTTGATTAAGGTTGGATGGTTGTCCGTATAACGTGTTGCAAGCGCCAGATATTCTGTTTGTAGCGCCCTCAGACGGTCTTCCGTACCCATAACTCTATTACCGCTAGAGTTGTATATATCAGTTTTAGGACTTATCTGCGACAGTTCCGATTGGAGGTAAATCTTCCGCTCTTCCAGGTTTCGGATCTGCTGGATTGTTTCAATCAATTCCCGTTCATTGCGCTCCATGAGTTGGATATTGAGCTGCTGGAGTTCCGGTAAATTGTTGACGTTTTTCTCTTTAAACTCTGCAAGAGATGCCTCCAGTTCAGTAATTTCCTGGTTGAGCCGGCCAGCTTCTGCGCTTAGAAAGCTTGAGGTTTCTAAAGCAGACTGTGTACGCTGCCTGAGATTTTCACCGAGATAGAGCGAGACGAGTTCGTTGGTAACCTTTTGTGCAACCCGCGGTACCTTATTGCTGTATGCGAGTGTGAATGCGATGGTCGCTGTAGTCGGGCGACCGCTCCGCGGGTCAACCACATCGGCGCTGATCATTTCCAGTTCTATATCTTCCTGCAAAGCCTCTGCCAACAACGTGATACTGGTGTCTTCCCTTGCGTCTGCATAGAGCCCGTAATCATCGATGATCTTACCCAGATTCTCAGTGGTCATTACCCGCTGGCTGATCACCTGGATACGTTCTCCGGCATAAGATGTAACGGTTGAGCGAACCAGTTCGCTTGGTATTTCCTGTTGTTCGATCAAGATCGTGGCTTCGGCACGGTAGATAGAAGGCAGGCCGAGTGCCAAGCCTATGCTCAACAGCATAATGATTGCGGCCGGAACGATCAGCTGCATTTTTCGTCGTTTAAGAATGGCTATATAGTCGCCGATTCCCAGTAACTCTTCCTCTTCCATTGTCCCTGTCACTTCCGATTTACCGAAGCGGGAATTGTATCATAACAATCAACCTTGAATAGATAACGCTAATATTCAACTGTATCTGTTTGCCAACAGCTCAAATATTATATTGAATATCAATTCCGTCATTTAAGCTCTGTGTCACGTATCCCGCATCCTCATGTACCTTTCAGGGCTGATGAGCATTCTCAGAGCTTGGAAAGCAAATGCCACCCTGGATCAGTCGCTTTTCAACCTCCTACAGCGAACGGCGCACGCTGAAGGCCGCAAAACCGATCAGGATTGTACCGATCAACCACGCAGGCGCAGGCAGTGGAACTGCACTGTTTTTTACATCATATGCCGCTCCGGGAAAACCATTCATAGTTTCATCGAGAATGAGGGTGTAGATACCGGTATTCAGTGTACCAAGTGAAAAAACAAGGTTTTTATACTCAGCGAATGTGGTGCCAAAACCATCTTTAATGATGTAAATGCCAGATTATCGGGCATGGGAACAAATCCTGATCCGATTTCATTGTCAACAATTGTTACACTGTTTAGTGTGTCACCGTGTAGTGAGAACGTTCCGCCAACTGTGTATCCAGGATCTGTATCGCTGATATGAATGTTGAATACTCCGACTTCGCAAAGTTAATTGATCATTGCTTAATAAAAAATGCACTCCAGTCCCGCGCTTATGGTATTGCGCAAAAATAATACATGGTTTTTATTATCTAAGAAAATATAGCAATATCGATTCAGAGTGCTATTTATCGAGACCACCACTGCTTCACAGTTGACTATTATTGGGCACAATCCATTATCCTTGGGTGTTAATCATTACGATCTGTCAGATCTGATCGACTTTATTGCACGCATTCTGTGCAAAGGGTAAATATTTTATGCGGTAAAGTTTCCCTGTCCGGCGTGATTGCTCAGGCGACTTTTTGCGACAGATCACATTTTTTAACAATTTTCAATATGACTCTCATACCCTTTGCAGAATTATATATGTTCGAAACCTGACTGATATGCAATGATATGTATGAACAATGCAGAGTTGATATCGTTATTTCATAACTTATATTCAACCTCTTTTCTTGCGGTCTTCTTTGGCCCATAATCCACCACTGCGAAATCGTATTGATCGCAGCAGCTCAGGAGGAGAGGGATTTGCTCGAGGTCAAACAAACTGATCGGTCACTGCTACAGCGCCGCAATAACCTGACCACTTCGCTTCAGGCCTTCCTCGACGGCCTGGCTGTCGTGATTTTAATTCTCACCCTGCCCCTCTTATTCCATGGCAAGTTGACCTCTCACTACATCATACTAACCCTGGCACTGCTGGGTAGCATGTCGGTGATTTATGACCGGATGAACATCTACCGTCATCATGGCACGATGACAAAAAAGGCCTTCAAGCTTTTGAAGGCATGGAGTAGCGCCTTTGCCTTCCTGCTCTTGTTGGCGTTTGTCACTAAATATACCGAAACCTACTCCAGGGCCGTAGTGCTGCTGCTCTTTGTATTAGGTTACCTCGCCCAGGTCAGCCTCCATTTCGGGTTCAGGTTGATACAACGGCACATGGTCTCGCAGGAGGCCAATACCAAAGCGTTGATCATTGGCAGCGGCGCACTTGCAAACCATTTGTACGACCGCATCAACAACAATCCGTGGATGCCTGAAGAGGTCGTCGGTGCGGTGTCCGCCACGGACTGCGACGATACAGCCGATCATTCAAGCAAGTCAGCCATGCCTGTTGTCGGCAGGTTGGAAGATATCAAGCGGATGATCAGAGTTTACGATATCCAGACCATCTATATCGCCGTATCGCTGGATAGTTCACCGATGATCCAGCAGATCTATTTCGAGCTGTTGAATGAGAATGTCAACATTCACTGGGCGCCGAATATCTTTGCATTGAATCTGATCAACCATAGCGTAAAGGAGTTGGCAGGCATACCGATTCTAACCTTGTCGGAAACCCCATTGATCGGCTCGCACCTTCTAATTAAGGCGATCGAGGATCTGGTACTGGCGTTGTTGATCCTGATCCTAGCCAGCCCGATCATGTTGATCACCGCGATCCTGATAAAAGTTGAATCCCCCGGACCGATCTTTTTCAGGCAGGAACGCACCGGCTGGGATGGAAAGCAATTCAGGATCTGGAAATTCCGCAGCATGAGGTTGCATACCGAGAAGGATGGGATAGTGAAACAAGCCACCCGGGATGACCCCCGCATCACCCGCATTGGCCGCTTCATACGCCGCACCAGTATCGATGAACTGCCTCAACTGTTTAACGTCTTGGCGGGTCAGATGTCGCTTGTCGGTCCCAGACCTCATGCACTCCAGCACAATCTGGCATATTCAAAACGGATCGAGGCCTATCTGGCACGACACCGTATCAAGCCGGGGATTACCGGGTTGGCTCAGATTCGGGGTTTTCGAGGAGAGACCAAGGAACTTAAGCAGATGGAGAAACGGGTCAAATATGACCTGGAGTACATCAACAATTGGTCTTTGTGGCTTGATCTGTCTATTTTACTGAGGACTCCATTCAATCTCAAAAATGACAATGCCTACTGAATCTGGTTTGACACGCTTGATGACAATCAATTTCAATTTAGTGAATTAAGGACTACCAACATGGATGATAATGTCTTTTGGCATCATGCTACCGTCACCCGTGAGCGACGGGAAAAGATGAACCTCCACAGGGCTAAACTGCTCTGGTTTACAGGCCTCTCCGGTGCCGGCAAATCCACTCTGGCGCATGCCCTTGAAGAGCGTCTTCATCAACGCGGTTGCCGGACTTATGTCTTTGACGGCGACAATGTGAGACACGGCCTCTGCAGAGACCTTGGTTTTGGCATTGAGGACCGCACGGAAAACATTCGGCGCATCGGCGAGATGTCGAAGCTGTTCGTGGACGCTGGTGTTATCGCACTGACAGCCTTTATCTCACCCATACGTAGAGATAGGGAAAACGTGCGCCGGTTATTTCAGGCGGATGATTTCATCGAAGTCTATGTCAAGGCATCGATCGAGACCTGTGAGTCACGTGATGTGAAAGGACTCTACAAAAAAGCGCGCGCAGGTGAGATCCCCGACTTCACTGGCATCTCCTCACCTTATGAGATACCGGAGAAGCCGGAGATCGTCATTGATACGGAAAACAGGGAAATCGATGAGTGTGTCGATTCACTGCTGGTTTCGCTGGAATCTCTCGATGTGATTCCTACGATGGTCGTGTGATTGAAGAAAGCCATTTATTCCTACGCTGAAGCGTGGGAACGTATTGAGCCGGCGTGCGGGAGCGAGGTGTAAACGCCTGCCCTATTCACCGCCTTCGCGTAATACGATTTCTACCCGCCTGTTGCCGAACCGTTTATCCAGCTCTTCATGTTCATCTGTCGTCGATTTCGGTACTGGGCCCCTGCCTTCGACCTGAATACGCTCTGAGCTGATACCCCTTTCCGTGAAGTAGTTGGATACGGCACTTGCTCGCTCTACCGACAGGTTCATGTTGTAGATGGGATCGCCGCTTGCATCCGTATAGCCGGTAATGGTCATTGTGGACGTCTTATTGAGGGAGAGGACGATATAGAGGTCATTCAACATATCCTTAAACTGATCGGGTATGTATGGATTATCGAATTCGAAGTAGATCTGAAACCTCCGAGTAGTGGGTATAGTGTCTACTATTTCCTTTGTGCCTTCACCGATTTCAATTTTCTGGTATCTCGACTGGGTTGCAATATAGTCTTTGCTGGCCCTTTCAACGGGATCCGCCGCCACGATTGTCGACTCTATGTTTTCCAAGGATGGGCTCGTTTCAACATCACTCTCAACATCTGATATCGGTTCTGTTTGACCCGTATCCGCATCAACGATTGCAAGATCTAGCTCTGCACTGGTTTCGACTTTCTCCGGCACTGTTTCGATGGCATCGGGTTCTGCCGAAGTCTCGATACCGGAATCTGCATCGACCTGAAAAGACTTGCTTTCAGCTGTATCAGGTATCTGCTGCTCATTCCCAGCAGAGGGCAGATCTTTCTCACGCCCATCTTCTGCCGGGTTAATCATCGACTGCAGCTTGTCGACTGTCCCATTCCAGGCCTGTTCAATGCGCTCAGGTTTGATGACAAACAGTGCTAAAAAGAAGAAGCCTGCCAACACAAGAAAGAATATATTGCGCAACGATTTACCAAAGGTACCGGTAAACAGATCATCAACCTCAAGCGTCTCAGCCGTATTGATCAATCCCCCCTTTTCATCAATTTCGTGTTTACGTCTTTCTGCCTGCATGGATGGCAGATTGAGGATATCCTCTGGGTTGGTTTCAGTGTTCTCTACAGACGCATCTTCAACTTTGATATCGCCCTCTTTGAGTAACTTCGATGTCAACGCATCCATATCAGACTCATTGACGTAAGCCTTTGCGGAGGTTACGGATGCTTGCTCTGTGATTATCGGTTGGACAAGACTTTCTGCTTCATCATTTGAGAGCGCTACATCAGACTCATCTGAAGATAGTTTCTCCTTTTCGGATGAGAAGTCAGAGTCGACCAGATCCTCTCCATAGGGATAGAATTCCGATATATGCTCTGCATCCTCTGTTTCTGTCACGGAATCTTTGACCTCCTCTGTCTCCGATTCGATACTCGACTCGACGCCTGCTTCCAGCTTGGATTCAGATTCATCTACCGTCTCTACCACTGACTCTGGCGCTGCATCAGGCTCAGTCACCAGCCTGGCCTCATTCTCCTCCAACAAGCCAGTATCGGGCTCGGTAATGACAGCACTCTCACTATCAACAGTCTGCGGACGCTCAATACTCTCTATCTCTGAGTCAGGTTCGGATGGCTCTGACCGAGGGCTTTCCAGCTGGCCATATTTATTCTTGAATGTGGTAAAGGAGTCACCACTCTGAATGGACAGACGCTCCTCATCAAACAACTCTCTGGCGACAATCCATACATCATCTTCTGTCAACTCATGCTTCTCCTCCAATGCGCCGTAGAGGAGTAATCGACTGACAATGTGATTGATCTTTCTCGGTATGCCATCAGACAAATAGTGTATGAGCGGAAAAATCGCCTCATCGAACGCTGGATCCTGATTCCAACCGACAATACCGAGCCTATGTTCGATATAGCCCTCTGTCTGTTGCAGATCCATGGTTTCGATTTGACAGCTAGCAATCATCCGCTGACGAATCTGCTCCATTTCCGGGCTCAGAATAAGCGACCGAAGATCATCCTGACCGATGAGAAATATCTGGAAGAGCGGGTGACTCCCGGTTTGAAGATTGGAGAGCAGACGAAGCTCTTCAAGACCATTCAGGGTAAGATTCTGAGCCTCGTCAATGACGATGACGGCCCGCCGGCCTGCCTGGTACTCTTTGGTGACAAAATCCTCGATACTCGTCAACAGCGTGGCCTTATTAAAGCTTTCAGCAGGTAACCCATACTCCAAGGCCACCTTTCGCAGCAGTTCTTCAGCTTGTAATTGATTGGTAACCAGGTTGATTGCCAGAACTTTCGATTTGTCGACTTCCGACAAAATGTCGCGAATCAGAGTTGTCTTGCCTGAACCCGGCCTGCCGGTGACCATGATGAAACCTTCACCCTGCTCCAAGGCATATACCAGATAGGACCACGCCTTCAGGTAGTTTTTATGTGCAAACCTGAACCGCTCATCGGCACTCAACCGGAATGGATTTGCGTCTAATTTGTAATACGATTCAAACATTTAGTAGCTATGTTCAATTTACAACATGATCGCAAAGGAGAAAGTTGCTGATATTCAGCATACACTCATGTTTTAGTTTATAACCGACCTGTCCGCTTATCCTGATTGGTGAAAAACCGCCGCAGTATATCACTACAAACCATAGCCTCTGGAGATGGCCCAATATACCATCATGGACAAGTATCGACATGGAAGCATATGGCAATACCACTGCTCTCTTCAGTATACGATTGAATCGTTAGACGGTAATTCCGGACGCCGCAATCTTGATAAATATAGGCGTTCAAAGGGATTTCAATTCGACTCGTGAGAGTCCAGGCGCACTCCCCCGACAAGCCAGGTAGGAGTGGCAACGGTCAATAAATGCACTGGTGCTTTTCGGCATAGAAACTCTGGCCCTGGCGATGTGGGTAATGAGATCCACCCCATCCTTGATCAGCCGATGGCCCTCATCTGCTTCCCAACAGGCCAGACAAGAATCATTGTTTCTCTCTAACGGCCCGATTTGCATGAGTTTTTCACCGGCGACCGCAAATCTGGGCCAGACATCGAATATTATTGGGTCGGTGCGCAGGGTTTCGCACTTGAGTTTTGCCGCCCCTGCAAATTGTCGTGTGGACTCTCCAACACCCTTGAAGAAATGACTATCCTGGAATGCCTCGATCATCGCCTCCGAGATATTGTCGATATCGTGCATGGATTGCGCAATCTTTATATACCGACTTTCATAGAACGATTCTATAGGAATTGTGAATGCGCGGAAGGGTTCCCCCCAAAGCTCATCAATGCCCTCATCGCCGCTGCGATGCTTAACTAGATTGCCAAGCTCCAGTGCCTCCAGCAGATACTGACCACACTCATGCAGCATTTCCCTGCCTCTACCACTCTTTATATTCTCATCCTTCAGTTTTACCAAGTCTCTGAATATATCCGTGCCGCGATTGAACAGAGCTCCGGCCAACATAGCACCCTTCACACGTTTTAGATCCGGGTCATCCTCCTCTTCATATGCCTTTCTGGCCTCTTCCAGCCTGTCACCGGGCATGTTGATACCGTGCTCGACATGGTTGAATAATCGACGGGTAAGCGCCTCGATTAAGTGCTTTTTGGTCTCCAGATTATTTTCCATCGGCACGTAGTGCTTTATCCAGTATCCGTCATAGAAGATACAGGTCTTGCCGTCGATATTCCGGATTGTGCCGTTGGGTGTGTTGTCTGGATTGTGCATTAATACGTCCTAGCGCCTGATAAGACTAACCCAGTCGGCCCTGCTGGTAATAATTTTTACATCCTGTAAAGCAGTATGTGCGATGTGCAGTGGCGATATATGAGCGAATGGCAATGCCGCTGGACGGTAGATCAGCCCCGACCCTGCGGGTTATGCCTGAAATGATATCTGTCCGCATTGCTAGCCGTTCATCCGGAATCACCCAACTACTCTCCTCACGCCTTGTTTGGCGCTATTTCAGTTGCAACAGAGCCACTTGGATCAGTGTTAACAGACCCAAACATCATCTCTGAGAAATTTTGACCCTATATACATAGTTTTGTCACATAGAATATGGCTGTAGGGGGATAAATATTGTCCTAGCAGTTATTTCTGAAAAGTCCAATTTTTTCCCGCTGGCCGGGATGAATCAAAACCACTCGCCAGACACAAAAATGTATAATCTCAGCTATTTATCACCCGCTGGTGTTCAGGATCAGATCACTTCCAGCTGCCTCACCAGTGAAGCCAACTCCTCGTCTTCCTCCAGGGCGCCTTCCCAGAATGTATAGACAACCTGCTGCTCACCTTCGCCGACGACCAGCTTTGCCTGAAACGCCTGTCCATCACCCGGTTTTGGGTGCTCATTGAATGACCTAAGGGATTTAACCGCATGCTGAAGCTCAGATTCCTGATGTGTGGTAAGTTTTCCTAATCGGGGCTTCTGTGTCGCATAAGTACCTGTATGGACTGTATAATTTCCATCTCCATCAATTTCTATACGAAATGAGTACTCTTCTTCGCCTGTGACTTGGTAGTTAATCGGAATCATGCCAAACTCCTGAAGATGGTCTGTCGTCTATGATAAATTTTGCGCCTATATGCCTCATATTGAAAGGTTTAAACCCAATTTTTGTCGATCTTTCAGTTGAGCTGCATCAGAGACTGATCATCATTCCGATTGTGACCGACATATCCCATTAATAATTGTTGAGAGAGACCATGACAGATAAATCCGTTGCTATCGTGACTGGTGCCAACCGCGGGCTTGGATTGGAGACCAGCCGTCAATTGGCCAGGCTTGGTCACCATGTCCTTATGACCAGCCGAAATGAGGTCGATGGACAGGCCGCTCAACAGATGCTGTTAAATGAAGGTCTGGATGTCTCCTACCACCCGTTGGATGTTCGCAGTGAAGCCTCTGTACTGGCTGTGGTGCAACATTTCCGGCAACATCACAAACGACTGCAAATCTTGGTCAATAACGCAGGTATATTTCCCGACCCTTCCCCAGAGGATTCAGCAAGCAGTATATTCAATGCCGAAATCGAGAACGTTCTCAACGGCTTCGATACGAATACGCTTGGTCCGTTACGGCTTTGCCAGGCACTCATCCCGCTTATGGATGGAGAAGGGTGTGTGGTCAATGTCTCATCCGGCATGGGGCAACTCAGTGAAATGGGGGGGTGCTGTCCATCCTATCGGTTATCGAAGACAGCGCTCAATGCATTGACCCGGATTTTCTCCGAGGAACTGAAGCAGACGCAGATAAAAATCAATTCCATATGACCCGGTTGGGTGCGGACAGATATGGGAGGAAAAGAGGCAACCCTGTCTATTCCTGAAGGCGTGGAAGGTATAATCTGGGCGGCCACTTTAGCGGATGACGGGCCGAGTGGAGGTTTTTTCCGGTTTGGTAAACCCATTGAATGGTAGACCGACTGTTACCTGGTGCGGCGGCGACCATGTCTCAATTGCGGTGTGACTCCAATTCATCGACCCGTGCCCTGAGATTTTCGATCTCTCTGCGCATCTCATTCAGTACCGCTTCGAGCTGCTCGATTCGAGCTGCTTGATCTGCCTCCTGCCCCCTTTCCATGCGATCCGGTTCGTTCGATTCACTATCTTCCTCCACATCGCCGCAAAACAGATGTGCATAGCGCGATTCGCGTCTGCCGGGTTCACGCGCAAGACGTACCACAAAAGGCCCATCCGCACGTTGCATCAATCCGTTCAGTACCGACTCTACCTCTTGTACGTCGGAGAATTGACACAATCGATTGGTACGGCTGCGTAACTCGCCAGGTGTCTGCGGGCCCCTCAGCAATAACACACAGATAAGCCCCAACTCCTGGGTTGAGAATTCAAGCGCGCCAAAACCGGTGTTGCAAAATCGATGTTGATATTTAGCCACGCGACTGCCAAACCCGGTTCGATCGCTGACAAGATGCTTTTTCTTCAACTCATCGAGCAGACTCTGAACCTCTAACTCTTGCAACTGCAGCACGGGATCACGACTACTTTTCTGGTTGCAGGCATTGGTGAGAGCCGCAAGAGAGAGTGGATACTGGTCAGGCGTGGTGACCTCTTTTTCAAGCAGGCAACCCACTACCCGCGCCTCTAAAGGTGTGATCTCTACTTTCATTTTGCCGTTATTCGGATATGTGATCGAATTTATGCTTTTTTAAATGGATTCAGGGCGACCGTTCGATTGAACGAATCATGTCATGAATTTCAATTCTGCAAAAGTCTTTACCTTACTGACAAGTATGAATTTCATTTACAAGCCGAATGTAACTGCACATTGCTTCGTATCATCGAACGTGTTGCACCATATTGTTACAATTCCAACAATGAAGGATCGCCTATTCATAAACCTATGAATCAGTTCAAGCCCACCATGTCCCGGCTGTTTCAACCTATCGCAGATCAGCGATTGGTGAGCTGGTTGTTTCTGCGTCTGCTGGCCCTTGTCTATCTGGCGGCCTTTGCCTCTCTGTCGGTGCAGATCACCGGCCTGGTTGGTGAATCGGGTATCCTGCCGCTAAGTGAACATTTTAGTCTGGCTGGGGAGCATTATGGGGAGAGAGCCCGGTTATGGTTTCCATCCATCTTCTGGATAACAGGGACCAGTGACCTGGCTCTAAAGAGCGTGAGCCTGCTGGGAATTCTGTTCTCATTGATCCTGCTGTTTGGTCGTTGGCAAAGATTGACACTTATACTGCTGTTTTTGCTCTATCTCTCGCTTTATCACGCCGGACAGATTTTTACCAACTTTCAATGGGACACGCTGTTGTTGGAAACAGGATTTCTCGCAATTTTCTTAGTGGGCGGGGGAAATCTGTTACTGATATTCTTGTTCGATTGGTTGTTGTTTCGATTGCGTTTCATGTCCGGTGTCTTCAAATTGGTCAGCGGCGATCCATCCTGGTCAGGATTGACAGCCCTTAACCACTACTTTGAAACACAACCACTACCACATATTGGCGCCTGGTACGCCCATCAGCTGCCGGAACTGATCCTCAAAGCCGGTGTGATTCTGACCCTGTTCAGTGAGCTGCTGGTACCATTCCTGATCTTTTTTCCGCGTCGTTTCCGTTACCTTGCAGCAGGCACCACTATCCTGATGCAACTACTGATCATCGCGACCAGCAATCACAATTTCATCAACCTGCTGACTATCATTTTATGCCTGTTTCTACTGCACGATCCGTTGTTGAAACGGATGCTTCCTGCCTCGCTCCAAGAGCGGATTGAAACGCCAGTTCAATCACCCGGACGATTACGGACAGCTCTGATCGTGACCGCATCGCTACTCATCGTGCCAGCCAGCCTGATCAGTTTTGGCGCTAATCTTGTTCGGACCCAGACAGTGCCAGCAGTGATTCAGGACTTTAGTAAAACCGTGCAACGGTTCGGTATCGGCCATATCTTCCATATCTTTCCCACCATGCAAACCGAGAGACATGAGCTTGTCATTCAAGGATCTAATGACGGTCAATCGTGGCTGACCTATGACTTTAAATATAAACCCGGTGATCCAACCCGGGCACCCGGGATGATCATCCCTCATCAGCCACGACTCGACTGGATGATCTGGTTCGTACCCACTCAACAACCGTTGCAAATGAACTGGTTCGGCCGCTTTATAGAACGGTTGCACCAGGGATCGGAGACAGTCACAGCACTACTGGAGCATAATCCCTTCCCCGATGGCCCTCCACGGTACCTTCGGGTGGACAGCTTCGAATACCGCTTCACTACCGTCGAAGAGCGGGGGCAAAGCGGTAATTGGTGGCATATGGAGTATCAGGGGTTCTTCCCAAAGGTGGCGCCGAGGATACCCTAGGGACTTATACTCAATTGAAGTACTTAATTAGGGTGGTTGGAAATTACCCGCCTCAGTTGGTGATGGTATGAGCCTGAGAGAATCTCTTCCGCCCTGGAGACCATGTGCCTGATATCGAGGATGGTCGCCTCAATGGGAAACTGCTTGATACCATAGACCTCATTACCCTTGAATTCAGCTTCGAAGCCGCAGCTGTGGCTTATCAGGCTAAGGTCGGCATCGATATTCCAACCATCATTTTGATCAATCTGAACCATCGAAATCGTCCTTTTTCGAAAACACCATAAATATTAGTTCTGCTGGATACTATCACCAAAAACGGTGGTTGTGACTAGGGAGTCGTCGGTTTGTCGGCTTAACGGTAGGAAAAAGTAGATGAGCTGACTGGATGATAAAACCCTACCAGATACCATTGGTTGATAGCATATACCTATTTTATACTGGCGTACGCCTTTAGTTCCCAGGCAGCCCAATTCAATACACTGTTTTCATTGGAAATGATTGATTCAATATCCTGGCATCCAAGTGACACAAAGAGAAAAACATGATGGTAAAACTTTACGGCATACCTAATTGCGATACGATGAAAAAGGCCATTCGATGGCTGGGTGAGCACGGCATCACCTATCAGTTTCACAACTATAAAAAAGTCGGGGTTGATGAAAAACTGTTACGCCAATGGGTCGATAGGGTTGGCTGGGAGGCCCTGCTCAACCGTCGCGGTATGATGTGGCGTAGACTGGACGATAGCGTGAAGGCTGAAATCAATGAAGAGAGCGCCATTCGCGTCATGTTGGAGACGCCATCAATCATCAAAAGACCGGTACTCGAGACAGATAAAACGCTGAATGTGGGATTCACGGAGGAGGCCTATTCCAAGCTATTCAGTTAGGGGATGAAATCCTGTCCGTATCGGTAACCTACTCTCCAACTCACCCATAATCTCTGTATAATGGCCCGTTTTTCGGTTTCCTGAGGTGTAGCATGATCAAGATCAATGAGAACTATAAGAAACTCCAGGCTTCATACCTGTTCTCAGACATTGCAAAACGTGTTGCCGCTTTTCAGCAGGCCAATCCCGACAAGCACATAATCCGCCTGGGTATAGGCGACGTCACCCGCGCTCTGCCGGATGCCTGCATCAAAGCCTTTCATGCGGCCATTGACGAAATGGCCAATGACGCCACATTCCATGGATATGGCCCTGAACAGGGCTATGACTTTCTGCGGAAGGCGATTGCCGAGGGGGATTTCCAATCCCGGGGCTGCAATATCGAAGCCGATGAGATCTTTGTCAGCGATGGCGCCAAATGCGACTCCGGCAATTTTCAGGAGATATTCGCCAACGACATTCGGGTCGCTATTCCGGATCCTGTCTATCCGGTCTATGTGGACACCAACGTGATGGCGGGTCGGACGGGGGAAGCCGAAGCGGGACGCTACACGGGTCTCACCTACCTGGAAGGCACCCGGGAGAACGGTTTCATCCCCGATCTTCCCAGTGCGCCGGTTGACCTGATCTATCTCTGTTTCCCCAACAATCCGACAGGCGCAACCGCAACCAAGGAACAGTTGAAGCAGTGGGTCGAATACGCCAAAAACAACAAGGCCCTGATCCTGTTCGATGCCGCTTACGAAGCCTTTGTGCAGGATGAACGTCTTCCTCGCTCAATTTACGAGATTGAGGGCGCCGATGAGGTGGCTGTGGAGTTCCGCAGTTTCTCCAAAAACGCAGGGTTCACAGGAACACGCTGTGCCTATACCGTTGTTCCCAAGGCTTGCAAGGCATATACAACATCCGGAGAAGCGGTCTCGATCCAGGATCTCTGGAACCGTCGCCATACCACCAAGTTCAATAGCGTCTCCTACCCCGTCCAACGTGCCGCCGAGGCTGTCTACAGTGAAGAGGGACGCACGCAGATAAGTGAGCTGGTGGGCTACTATCTCAATAATGCCAAATTTATCCGTGATCAGATGGAGGGTCTGGGTTATAACTGCATTGGCGGTGAGAACTCACCCTATATCTGGATCGACGCCCAGGGCGACTCATGGGACCTCTTCGATATGCTGCTCAATAAGGCCGGTGTGGTCTGTACCCCGGGTGCCGGTTTCGGCAAATGTGGGGAGGGTTATATCCGCATCAGTGCATTCAACAGCTTTGAAAATGTACAGGACGCCATGAAAAGAATCAGTGGAGCCCTATAGTGCCCATTTCAGCAGAACTGTCCAATCGTCTCGCGGGGTCGCTCGAGGAGATCGTCGAACACTTTGGCACTCCGTTTCATCTCTACGATGAAAAGGGTATCAGAGAGAACGGCGAAGCACTCATCCGGGCGTTTGAGGAGGTTGAATCCTTTCGAGAGTATTTTGCTGTCAAGGCACTGCCGAATCCTACGATTATGAAGATCATGCAGGATCTCGGTTTCGGTTTCGATTGCAGCTCTATCGCTGAGCTATTACTGAGCCGACAGATCGGAGCCAGCGGTGAACAAATCATGTTTACATCCAACAACACCAGTGCGGCTGAGTTCGCAGTGGCGGAGGCGGATGGGGGTTGCGTGCTTAATCTTGACGATATCTCACTGATCGACAAGGTACCCCGGATGCCGGAACTGATCTGTTTTCGCTACAACCCGGGAGAGCGGCGTAGTGGCAACAGCATCATCGGCAATCCGATCGAAGCAAAATATGGTGTCGCTCACGATCAGCTGCTTGAAGCCTACCAAAAGGCCATGCAGCGGGGAGCCCGCCGCTTCGGACTTCACACCATGCTGGCATCCAACGAACTCAACCACGCCTATATGGTTGAAACCGCGCGCATGCTGCTGGACAGGGTCGTCTCGCTCTCTGAGAAACTCGGTATACAATTTGAGTTCATCAATATCGGTGGCGGTCTGGGAATTCCCTATCGTCCCCAGGAAAAACCTCTCGATATTGTCAGTATGGGACGTGAGATTGCAGATCTGTTCCGCTCCTTCAAGGCACATCACGGTTATGCACCTAAGCTCTTTCTCGAAAGCGGGCGCTACATCACCGGTCCCTACGGCGTACTGATTACCCGCGCCATCAACCGCAAGGAGATCTATCGCACCTATGTAGGGGTGGACTCCTGCATGTCATCATTGATGAGGCCGGGCATGTATGGCGCCTATCACCATATCTCGGTGCTCGGTAAGCAGGGTGAACAGGAGACAGTGGATGTCGTGGGGTCTTTGTGTGAGAACAATGATAAGTTCGCCGTTCAACGTCCATTGCCGGCTATCCAGGATGGCGATATCCTCATCATTCACGACGCCGGCGCCCATGGCCATGCGATGGGCTTCAATTATAACGGTAAGACGCGGCCCAAAGAGCTACTGTTGCGTAGTGACGGCAGTGTGGATCTGATTCGTCGTGAAGAGACCATCGATGATATCTTCACTACACTGAACTTCGAGCCTGACCGGTTTATACCCGGTTGAGCAGCCGCAATCCCAGGCATGTCATCCTTTTTGATCGCTTCGCTCCCCGCACTCCTTCGTGGGAACCGATATCTTGCTCTGCTATCTCGCTGACAACTACGTTCCCACGCAGGAGATGGGAACGATACAAACCAACGATCGGCAATCACGAATAACAATCCCTAATTGTTTCCAGATCATTGATATTTCTAAAAAGTCCTTTAATTCTCGTATGTTGCAATTAACCGTTATTTGTGTGGTGGTTCTCAAATTGGCGCGATAAACCATTTCTATACTCAAGGTTCAAAACCCAATACCGCTGTCCTCATACATAGCATCGAGTCGTCAAAATAATCAAATCGGGAGAATACCCATGGAGTTAATTGCTGTCGTTACCACCTTCGTACTGATCGGCTTGTTTTTAGTATATAAGCACACGCTGTTCACCCCAGCCAAAAGCAACAAGATCAATATCGAAAATTTCCAGGAACAGATCGAAACGGCCCTGAATCTGCCCCGTGATTCGGAAGAGGATTGGCAAAATGAACCTGCCACCGAATCGATGCTCCAGGAGATGGCGGATCGGGGCATCTGGTTGGATCAAAAACTGACCAAGGGCCAGGCCATGAACATCCTCGGTCTGTTCACGCCACCCGACGGCAGGCAGGTTGATATCCTGAAACACTTCAATATCCCCTACTCATTCAAGATGAATCAGACCATGGCCTACTATCTGATTCGGGAACTGTTCAAGGATCCGGCAAAGGTTACCGAGTGGAACAACCGTCCACCCACCACCACCGTGCGCCAGGGCCTGCTGTTTATGGAAGGGAAGTTAATCAGCGGCATGACCCATGTTGAGGCCCAGAGCAGGCTCGACAAGCTGGGTATGGAGCGCCCGGAACAGTACCGGGAGTGGAAACAGATCGACCGACTGTTTCTCGAAACCAATAATCCGGAAGTGCGGGCGAAATACCAAGTTCGAAAAATCACCTGGAAGCGCTTTTTTGAGAGCTATGACGCGGTGAAAGCGACAGGAATCAATCCACGCGCAATGAGTGGCGAACACATCATCGAATACACGCTGAGACAAGATGACAGCATCGTCACACATGCCAAGATTCGCGAGGCGATGCAGCCTGCTTCCTCCTGAATAGAAATGATTATTTAAGCTGCTTAATCCGTTGACAGGGATGTCAATCGGCCCTTTCGATCATGCATAGACATCGATACCGAGGACTTCACTGACATAGTCTCTCTCCCGTTCCGTTTGCACCGACTGGTATGAAGAGAGTGCGCGCTGTTTTCGAGGGTCGTCGCTGACTTGAGTGAAGGTCGGTCCCGATCGCTGACGTTGTAACAACTGTTCCGCCCGTTTCACTTGCTCCAGGCTGTGTAGTGTGGGCGCGATTTCAGCGACTTGGGAAGCGAGCGGCAGCGTTTGAGTCATCCGCGCTGCGCTCTCCCGCTGCTGTTCCAGCGAGACGGTCATGGATGGCAATGTCAGAGAATGGGATATCTGCATTGTTTGCTCAAAAAGCTAATCCGCCGGCCATCCTCAATTCGAGACTGATTCCACACTGTAACCAGCTTCAACGACCGCATCGACCAGGGCCGTCTGATCCGCGGTGCCGGTAACCAAGGCCTGACCGTCTTCCAGACTGACTTCCGCATTCACTACACCAGGTTGGGCCTGCAGGGCTTTGGTGACGTTCATAACACAGTGGGGACAGGTCATGCCGTTAACTTTCAGCGTGATACTCAAGGGTGCCTCCTTCGAGGATTGAAAAAAACGTAATCTGTTGGCATTGGTGACAACGGTTACCGACGAAAGTGCCATCGCCGCACTGGCGAACATGGGTGGTAACAACCAACCCGTGAGTGGATAGAGCACACCCGCTGCCATCGGAATGCCTATCACATTATAGATAAATGCGCCAAAAAGGTTCTGTTTAATATTCTTTAATGTTGATCTGGATAATGCAATTGCAGTCGAAACATTGAGCAATGAGTCGCCGACCAGGGTGATATCGGCATTTTCTATGGCCACATCGGTACCACTGCCTATGGCAAAGCCGGTATCCGCCTGCGCCAACGCGGGGGCGTCATTGACACCGTCGCCCACCATTCCAACCCGACAGCCCCGTTGCTGTAATTCCTTCACTACTTCGAGCTTCTCTGATGGCAGGAGTTCACTGTGGACCTCGTCTATCCTTAATGCCCTGGCCACCGCTTCCGCGGTCGCGCGATTGTCTCCGCTGCAGATAACCACCTCAACCCCTTGCTTCCTGAGGGATTCCACTGCCGCCAGACTGTCATGACGCAACGGATCCTTGAGTATCAGCAGCCCCATGAAGATCCCATCGCGCATCACCCATACAGGTGTACCCGCTTGATCGGCCTCCCGCTCGGCATGGCCCAGCAGATCCGAAGGGGGAGTAAGACGATTTACGCTCAGGAGCTGATTCCCGCCCAACTCCACCGACAACCCGGCTATGGACCCTTTCACACCCCGACCTGGATGGGAGTCAAAGGACTCTACGGGGAGCAGTTCAATCCCGATCTGGTGTGCATAATCGACAATCGCCTCCGCCAGTGGGTGTGATGCATATGATTCAACACTGGCCGCGAGAGTGACGAGTTCATTCCTCTCCACACCCGGGACTGGATAGAGCGAGGTCACCGTCGGAGCACCCCGGGTAAGCGTGCCGGTCTTATCGACGACCAGGTGGGTCAACGCACTTGCCCGCTGCAGCCCTTCGCTGTTGCGGATCAGGATATTCAACTGAGCGGCTCGACTGGTCCCCACCATAATGGCAATGGGTGTCGCCAATCCCAGGGCACAGGGACAGGCGATAACCAATACCGCGATACTGGCGGTAAGGGCATAGGGCAGAGCCGGCACCGGAGCCAGAATCAGCCAAACGAAGAATGTGATCACGGCGATCATGACAACCACAGGCACAAAGATCGCGGAGACCTTGTCCACAAGACGGGCAATGGGGGGTTTGCTCATCTGGGCCTTGCGCACCATCGCGATGATATGGGCAAGCGTTGTCTCCTCTCCGAGCCGGGTCACCCGATAACGCAGATTACCGTTGCGGTTTATCGTGCCCCCGGTGACGATATCCCCCGGTTGTTTGCTGACCGGCAGCGATTCTCCGGTCAGCATCGACTCATCCACCGTCGACGTCCCCTCGATCACCTCACCATCGATGGGGATACGCTCTCCAGGACGCACCTGAATCCGGTCGCCCACCCGCAGCAGTGAAACCGGGACGGCCACCTCCTTCCCTTGGTGGATGACCTGTGCAATCTTCGGCGCCAGTCCCACAAGGGCGCCAACCGCTTCACTGGTGGTTCGTTTGGCCCGCGTCTCCAGCACATGGCCAAACTGGAGGAACGCGAGAATCAATACGGATGCGTCGAAATAGAGCTTATCCGTTCGCAGCAGCCCTTCCGGCTGAATCACAAGAAGCAGTGAGGCAAACCAGGCCGTTCCGGTCCCCAATGCCACCAGCGTATCCATATTGGCAGAGAGATGTCTGGCCTGTTTCCAGGCACCCAGATAGTAGTGGCCACCGCTGAATCGCATGATGATCAGACACAGGATCGCGATACCCAGCCAGAAACTCTCACCCCCGGACTCACTCAGCCGCGGAGTATGACCAGTCATTTCAGCCGCCATCAGGCTGATGCCCGCAACACCGGCAAGCAGCGCCCGCTGCCAGGCACGCCTGACTTCAGCCGCCGCCACAGCGGCCTCCTCCTCATAGGGGTCGATGAACGGTTCCATCAGGCTTGCTGATATGCCCGCCTCACCCAACCGGATCATCAGTTGTGCGGGATGTAGCCTGGTCTGAATGCGCCAAACACCCTTCTCTCTATGCAGGCCGGCATTCGGGTCAAGTGCCTCAAACAGTTGCGATAAGCGGGCTTGCTGTTCATCTTCGGCAAGACCGGTGATCGCTAACAGCAACTCATCTGGTGTCTGGTGAGTAACGTCAAGGCGGGCATTGTAACCCTGATCGATCACCGTGTTGACCACCCTCTCCGGATCACCGCCGATCACCTGGGCACGTTTTTCCACCAGGTTGACCTGCGCCTCCGAAACGCCATCCACCGAAAGGATGGCCCGCTCCACCGCGGCGACACAGCTGGCGCAGGTCATATCATCGATGGTCAGGGTGTAGCCATCAGTCAGCGTCGGCGCCGCCGGGTCGCTGTGATTCTGAAGATCTGTGGCTGGCAGCGGACAATGTGTTGCGGTGTCGGCAAGCGATTGTGCATCATACCCGGCCTCCTTGATCGCAGCCATTGCCAGATCGGGACTTCCCCCGAGGATCCTGGCGCTGTTGGATGCCAGGCTGACTTCCACCTGCACCACATCCGGCAGGCTGGCAACCGCCTTCTCCACCGCAGCCACGCAGTGCTGACAGGACATGCCTGTAATCGACAGTTGATAGGGAACCGCTAGCGGCGTCATTTCCGTTTTAGCTGGCTGATCTGAAGGCATGGTTGGTAGTGAGGATCACATGGCGCACTGATTAATTCGGGGCCTGGTGCACCACTGATTCCCCTGCTCCTTACTCTAGCCGGGAGGCCATTTCATATGGCGGCCACCCAGCAGGTGCAGATGGATATGGAAAACCGACTGCCCAGCGTCCTCGTTACAGTTGATGACTGTGCGGTAACCCACCTCATCAATCCCTTCCTCTTTAGCCACCCTCTGCGCTGCCAGGATGAGCTTGCCCATCAACGCCTCATCATCGGATTCGAGATCGTTGAGGGTGGAGATATGCCGTTTGGGGATGACCAATATATGGATCGGGGCTTGTGGACTGATGTCCCGGAAGGCAAGCAGTTCATCATCTTCATAAACCTTGTCGGGTTTAATCTCGCCATTGACAAACTTACAGAAAAGGCAGTCGCTCATACTCTCTCCTCAAAATTCCGATCGCCCTCGAAAGGCGTGCGCCAATGTTGCACCATCCACATATTCCAACTCCCCGCCCATGGGAACACCCTGGGCGATTCGGGTAGTTTTTATCTTGCGGGTCTCTGCCATGTCATGAATATATTGCGCAGTCGCTTCACCTTCAATTGTCGGATTGGTGGCAAGAATAATCTCTTTGACCTCGCCCTCGGCAAAACGCTCATCCAGATGATCAAGTCCGATCTCCTTCGGGCCTATGCCGTCCAGGGGCGAGAGATGGCCGCCTAAAACAAAATAGCAGCCCCGGTAGTCGATGGCCTGTTCGATCATGGCCTGGTCGGCAGGTGTTTCAACGATGCAGAGCTGTGTCGGGTCTCGCTCCGGGTTGGCACACAGCCGACACAGCCCGGACTCACTGAGGGTACGGCAGCGAGAACAGTGTCCGATACTCTCCATGGCTTGCGCTAGAACCCTTGACAGCTCCCTGCCTCCATCGCGATCCCTCTCCAAGAGATGATAGGCCATCCGCTGCGCACTCTTCGCACCCACACCGGGGAGACATCTCAGGGCGGAGATCAACTGCTGCAGCAGTGAGGGACTAGGCATGGCAAATCCCGTTTAAAAAATTCATATCGCCTCAGAACGGAAGTTTCATCCCCGGTGGCAATCCCAAGCCGGCCGTCAATCCGGACATGCTTTCCTGCATCTTCTGGCTGACTCTTTGTGAGGCGTCGTTCAGTGCCGCAGCGACCAGGTCTTCCAGCATCTCCTTGTCATCCGACATCAGGCTGTCGTCTATTTCGACCCGACGCACCTCATGTTTGCCATTCATGGTGACCTTGACCAGTCCGCCGCCAGACTCACCGGTAACCTCTTCCTGTGCCAAACGCTCCTGCGCCTGCTGCATTTCAGCCTGCATCTTCTGCGCCTGTTTCATTAAGTTGCCTAAACCGCCCTTCATGGATATAACCTCATCTCATTCATTTATTGCCCCCCATCATCAGTACCGGGGTTCGATGTGTAACAACCAAATACGATCCTGGAAACCACTTTAAGACACAGATAATTACCCATAAATATCAGTGTGTTAATTTGATATTCTCAGAAACCGCCAAAGCCTGGCCGGTGTTGTTTGCCCTCAACCCCCCGGATCATCCACCGGCCTGACGGAATCGGTCAGGAGACGCGCCGAAAAACGCTCCTCCATCTCCCGTACCAGGGGATCATTCATCATCGCGGATTCAGCCTCTTTTTGACGCTCCTGCCGTTGCCGTTTCTGACGCATCGCCGGTGTCTCATTTTCGGGGACCGCTTCCGTGATCAGGAGTTTCATCTCTCTTCCCAGGATCCGCTTAATGCTCTCCAACAAGCGCTTTTCCGATTGACCGACCCGTAGCTGCTTCATTGAGGCATCGAGGGTCAGGCGCAGGGTCTTCCCATCCCAACTGTCAAAGGTACAGTTATGGGCAAGTTGGCTGGTGATACCACCCAAATCCATTGCATTGACGAAGCCCCCCCAATCGGAGGGATCCGTTGCAGATGGATTGTTTGCGGGCTGCACGGCGGTTTTGACGTCCGCTCTCTTCCGGTCAGCCGGATTGTCGCTCGGTATGCCACGGCTCTTGGCTTGCGAACCGCCTGATTCACTGGGTACCGCTTCAGGCTGATCCGGCCTGAACGCCAACAGCCGGAGTAGAACCATCTCAAAACCGCTGCGCGGATCGGGCGCCAGATCCAGCTCTTTCTGCCCCAACAGCACAATCTGATAATAGAGCTGCACATCCTCCGGAGAAATCGCCTGTGCAATCCCCCGCAGGCGCTGTGGATCATAGGCCTCATCAGGTTCATACTGCGTCACGATCTGCAACATCCCGATCTGATGCAGCATGGCCAGCAGCTCTTGCAGGGCATTGCTGAAGTCGGCCGCTCGTTCGGCCATCTCTGCTACCAGGGACATCACACCCTGTCCATCCGATTTCGCCAGCGCCTCAAGCAAAAGATAGATCTGATCCGCACCGATTGTGCCGATCATAACAGAGACGTCGGATCCCTTGACCTCTCCACCACCGAAGGCGATGGCCTGGTCGAGCAGGCTCAACCCGTCACGCATGCTGCCATCGGCCCCTCTGGCGAGCAGGGAGAGGGACAGTTCATCGTGGAGAATCTTTTCCTGTTGCAGTATGTGGCGCAGCTGTGACTCGATCTGCTCCCTGCTGAGGCGCTTGAGGTTAAACTGGAGACAGCGTGAGAGTACAGTCACCGGCACCTTTTGCGGATCGGTGGTGGCCAGAATGAACTTCACATGTGGAGGTGGCTCTTCAAGAGTCTTCAGTAAGGCATTGAAACTACTTGCCGAAAACATGTGGACTTCATCAATCAGATAGACTTTGTAGCGTCCCCGTACCGGTGCGTATGGTACATTTTCCAATAGCTCCCGGGTTTGATCCACCTTCGTCCTCGATGCGGCATCAACCTCAAGGAGATCGACAAACCGCCCTTCATCGATCTCACGACAGGCATCGCACACACCACAGGGAGTTGCACTGATCCCCTTTTCACAATTCAATGATTTGGCAAAGATTCTTGCCAGGGTTGTCTTACCCACACCGCGTGTTCCGGTAAACAGATAGGCGTGATGCAGTTGTTCTCGTTCCAACGCATTGGTAAGCGCTTTCACCACATGTTGCTGACCTACCAATTGGCTGAACAACTGGGGCCGCCATTTACGTGCAAGTACCTGATAAGACATTTAAACGATTCGTCATCCGCAGACTCAAGATGGGCAGTTTAACCCGAATCATCAGCGGAATCACTGCCGTTTGCGGACTAAGGCAACGAGCAAATCTGAATAACAAAACGATTAAAGTATCTATATGGGTGAACGCTAAACAACTTCAAGAATGAAAAACCGACAATTAATTTAGGATTTTCATGGATTCGGCCAAGCAGTAGAACATAAACAGTCTGCTGGCCTTGAGCGCAGTCAGATTCGGCAAACAAGTCTCTGCGCTAAATATATCTGCCATAAGGACCGGCAATGACACGGATAGCTGATCCAATTTCGCTGCCTCTGATCAAATCGTCCCCTGCACTGGAATCTGGGGAGTGTGGGTCTATAGTCTGTCATTTTCTCGAGCCAGCCTTCCGTATAGCCTATCGGGGGGTTCTGCATATCGATGCCCGCGGCTGGGAATCCCAAGCCAAGACCTTCTATGCACATGCGGTTGCCAGAACACCGAAGGCACTCTGGTTACATGTACAACGAATCAATTTACTGGCAGGCATGGCGGATCCCGATATTCATGGCGCGCTCGTCGATCTTTTTCTGGTACTCGATGGAAAAGGCGCTGCCTTGTGTAAACGTATGCTTGCGTTGGCCTATCCCCTGTTGCAGCGCGAGGCCTTTCGGCAATTGTTGGACCATCTGCTGGCAAATGGATCGCATGATAACCTCAGTTCAAACGGCTCTGTACTCAGTTCAGGCCGTGTCAGCCATGAGCAGCTCATCCGGTTCGAGGAGTCGGCAGACGATGCCCAGACTGACCCTCTGCAAATCGCATCCGAACAGCTTGCGTTCGGACAAACCGATTTAGCGCGAGAGACCTTGGAAAGTGCAGTTCTGGCCGCGCCGGAACGATTGGAGCTGCATCATGCCTTACTCGAAATCTACCGCCACTCCCGAATAAAAACTCAGATCGTACACTTTCTACAGCGTCTTGAAACCGTATCGAATCCACCACAAAAAGCATGGCAGGAACTATTGCATGAAATCGACAAAGACCATGACAAACCTGGCTGAGCCGTCACTCGGTCCGACACGACTGGCCGCAATCGGGATGGACCAGCGTCAACGCAACGCTCTGCATATGATCTTTTCGAGCCGATGCAACAAACGCTATGTACTGACGGAAGAGGCCTCCTCGGAGATCTGTATCCTCGATCTGGACTCCTTTGGCGGTGATCAAAAGTGGAAAGAGTTCCGTGAGCGCCACCCGGACTCGCCATTGATCCTGGTATCGATCAACAGCCTCGAAATTTCAGACCGACATACTTTGTTCGTACAAAAGCCGATTCCTGTCGAACGCCTGATTGCAGCGATTGAAACCCATCGCCGCAACCTGGTCACAGTAGATACGGATAGTGAGCCGGCAATCGAAGATATTCACTGCAACGATATAAAACCCATCCCAGGTGAGGTTCGGGTACGGAGAAAAGCTGTCTCGACTCGCCGGGCTGCCTTACTCATGAGCGAATCCCAGGAACAGGTGTTTGTCGGTACCTCACCCGATATCGATCCGGAAGACCCAGATCATGTAGACAAAATTTTCTATAAGCCAGAGCACTATCTGCAGGGTTTGGCTCAACAGGCGTTGAACCAGGCCGTGCGCTATAACCAAAATATCAACATACAGGGTCCTTGGCCGGAGATCACCCTGGACATTGTCAGCAATAAGATCTGGGTATCGGCTTCCGACAGACAACTTCGCCCATATAGCACAATGCCCGATACCACGCTGGAGGTACAACTAAATCCAGTCAAGACCGATTGGACACCTCCAGTCGATGCGACTGAGCATTCATTCCAGTCTTTCATCTGGCAACTTGCCCTATGGGCATCCAGAGGCCGGATACCCGCTGGTACAAATATCCACCAACCCATCTACTTGCGACGCTGGCCCAATTTCACCCGGCTGATCATCACACCCTATGCCATGCCCATCGCGGCCCTTTGGGCAGAACAACCAAGATCACTGCTCGATACGGCCAGTGCACTGAATATCCCGCAACGTTATGTATTCGCCTTTTACAGCGCCGCCAACGCCGTCCAACTGGCAGGTGAAACACGACGTGCTGTGGATACCCTGATCGCACCCCCTGCAATCCGCAGGTCAAAACTCAGGGGGCTGTTTGGAAGCCTGCTGGACCGCCTCAGGGGAGGAAAAAAGGACCATGAATGACCATAAAATCATCTTCAGCGGCCCGGTCGGCGTCGGAAAAACCACGGCCATCGGATCGATCAGCGATATCGAACCCGTCATAACCGACGAGAAGGCCAGCGATATGACGAAAACCCAGAAACCGGGCACCACCGTCGCCATGGACTACGGCATGATATCTCTCGACAACCGGGAGCGCATCCATCTGTATGGTACCCCCGGGCAAGAGCGCTTTAATTTTATGTGGGAGATCCTGACCCAGGGCGGTATCGGTTTGATACTCCTGATCAGTAATAACAGACCCGACCCATTCAGCGACATGCATTTTTTTCTGGATGCCTTCAAACAGTTCATTGGTTCAACCAAAGTGGTTATCGGGGTGACACAGATGGATCTCAGAAACAAACCGCGACTGGAGGATTATTACCTGCAGCTTGAAGACAGCGGTTTGAAGGTTCCAATATTCGAAGTGGATGCGCGAGTAAAGAGAGACATCTCCCTGTTGGTGGAGGCGTTGCTCTATTCAATCGACCCCGGATTGGAAGGTTGATATGTCCACATACAGACTCATCGATAATCGCTTCGCGTTACCCACGCCAGCCGGTGCCTTTCATGCAGCATCCCAACAAAACAGCGATCCTATACACGCTCTACTTTGTGCACTACTGCAACATGAAGCTACTCCGGTGCTGACACAACAGGCGTTGGAGCAATGGACGGGACTGGCAGGTGCAGATGCACAAGAGGCGCTGTTTCGTGCACAAAGTCTTGGCTGGGTAGAAGGCTACAAGGAACCTCACTCTGCCCAACCCGGCACATTGGAGGAGTTACTCCCGAACCTTCTGCCACCATTATCCGATTGCGGCAAGGCACTGCTGGCAGATAGCCACGGCTTTCATGTATCTGCTTCGGGATTTACTCATGAAGCGGCAATCGAATTATCGGCTTTGAGTGCCGATATCGCCTCTCTCGACAGCCGACACAAGGCATTGACTCATAATAACCTGCGCCTTCCTACCAGCGCATGGGCATTAGTCGATGCCGCAGGAAACAGCCAGTTGGGATTTTGGCCTCTGTATATCGATGAGCAGCGATTTGTACTGGCATTGCAGGGCATACCCCACTTCAACAAACCCGAATTCACATCCCTGGTATGGGCGCTAAACACGCGTTATTCCAGCAATAAAGGGGAATCACAATGAATCCGGTGCTTGAGGACGACGCCAAGCAACGGAATCCATCATGTCAAAGAAACAAATACATGTCGTTAGGATTTTTAGGCCGCCAACGGATCAGCCTGTACGCAGCTGTACCCGGATAGCAGGCAGCTATTTAACTTGCCATACCATTTCAAGGAGATATGCTCATGCGCGCAGATATGCTCAACTCAATACTCAGTGAACTTAATGGAACCTCTGCGGATATCGAGGCCTCGGCGGTCATCTCTACTGACGGCCTGATTATGGCCTCTCAGTTACCACAGTCCCTGGATGAAGACCGTGTAGGCGCCATGAGCGCGGCCATGCTTTCGCTTGGTGATCGCACAGCTCAGGAGTTGGCGCGTGGTGAATTGGAGCAGGTCTTGGTTAAGGGTGGCGATGGCTATGTTTTGATGGCCCATGCGGGCCCCGAGGCCGTGGTTACGGTGCTGGCAAAAACCAATGCAAAATTGGGCTTGATCTTTCTCGATGTCAAACGTGCTGCCGAGAGCATTGAAAAATTAATCTGACCTGCGGGCAATGTACAGGATTCCACCATAATTGCTGGAAAGTGTAGCCCCTCAAAAAAGTTAACACGGACGGGGAAACGACTATCCATCGTTAGATATCAACAGGGAATAGCGATCATGAGTGAAAGCGCTTTCTTTCTTAGACGCATGAACGATCATATCCAGTATTTGGGTAAATTAAAGGCGACCTTGGAAGACAAGGGAGACTTCCAGGGGAGTGATCATCATTCATGCAAACTCGGACAATGGCTCGATAGTGACGGCCCGGCACAATCTTCAGCTATCAGCGGAGAAGCCCGTCGTATTTTCGACTCCATCCTTGAACCACATGAACAATTTCACCAAGCAAGCCAACACGCCCTGGACTGCAAGAAGATCGGTGACAAGAGCGGTATGGAGGAGGCAATGACAGAGATGTTCAAGCTATCCGCCAGACTTGTGGACATATTGATGAAACTCGACACAATGAGCCACTGATCCGCCGGTCTCTCTGTGGCGCCGATCAGATTAGTGTTAACAGGCGCTAGTCTCCCTGATAGCGGCAATCAGCTCACTGAACTCTTCATCATCAGGTGGTTCGCCACCGACACACCAGGCGTGGATGACAGGATCGGGAAAACCCAATAGCTGTATGAAGAGCCGCTGCAATCGTGGCGAGAGCTCGGAGTAATGCTGTTCCAGAAAGGCTTCCAACAGTACATCCAACTCAAGCATGCCCCGACGGCACTGCCAGCGTAGTCGGTCTATGTTCGACAGGTCACTATCCTGAATATTCATGCTATTCACCAATCGAATGCAGATTCAGATGGCATCCTTCAACATGATGGCCTTGATATGACCAATAGCCTTGGTGGGATTCAGTTCTTTCGGACATGCCTCCACACAGTTCATGATGGTATGGCAGCGAAACAGCTTATAGGGTCCCTCAAGCTTGTCGAGTCGCTCCTCTTTAGCCTGGTCACGACTATCGGCCAGAAAACGGCATGCGCTCAATAATGCTTGTGGCCCAAGGAATTTGTCAGGGTTCCACCAGAAAGAAGGACAGGATGTGGAACAACAACCGCACATGATGCACTCGTAGAGACCATCGAGTTGATTTCTCTCTTCCGGAGACTGGAGGATCTCCCGTTCAGGCAAAGGATCCTTGCGAATCAGCCAGGGATCGACCTGCTTGTATTGGGCATAGAACTGACTCATGTCCACCACCAGATCACGAATCACAGGACGACCGGGAAAGGGCCTGACAACCACCGGTTCCTTCAGTTCCGTCAATGGTGCAATGCAGGCAAGTTTGTTGCTGCCGTTGACATTCACGCCATCAGAACCGCAAACACCCTCGCCACAAGAGTGCCTGAAGGTAAAGGACTCATCCTGTGACTGGATCGCCAACAAGGCATCACGCAACATCATTCCCTGACGTTGCTCAACCTCGAAATCCTGCATATACGGTTCTTTGTCGGTTTCAGGATTATATCGGTAGACACTGAATTTCATTACAAATCCTCGTTGCTTCGAGTTTTTAGTTTTGAGTGATAAGTTTTGAGTTGTGGTATTCGCTAAGCTGATGACTTTGTCGATACTGTCCGCACCCGAGCACCACATCAACTCAAAGCTAAAAACTCATAACTCAAAACTCTTCAGTAAACTCTTTCTTTCGGCGGAAAACTCTCAACGGTCAAAGGCTGAGCCCGAACACCTTTGTAATCGAGCCTGTCATTCTCCTTCCAGTAGAGAGTGTGTTTCATCCAATCCACATCATCGCGTTTCGGATAATCGGGACGCGAATGGGCGCCACGACTCTCCTTGCGGTGCAAAGCGGATACAGCGATCGACAGTCCCACATCGATCAGGTTCTCCAGCTCCAAGGCCTCGGTACGATTGGTGTTGAAGGTGGAGGAGTGGTCCGTCAATCGGACTTCACTCAATTTTTCCCGTAACCGTTTCACCTTTTCGACACCGTCCGCCATCATATCCTCGACGCGGAATACACCGGCATGATCCTCCATGGTCTTGCGAAACTCGTTGCGCAATTGACTTACCGTGATACCGTCACCCTTGGCATCCCAACGCTGCAACCGCGACACAGCCTTCTCCACACTCGCCTCGTCAAGTGGCCGATGGGCAGTATTGTCTTTCACATACTCGATGATGTTGTGCCCCGCCAGGCGCCCGAATACCAGGATATCGAGCAGGGAATTGCCACCAAGCCGATTGGCGCCGTGCACCGATGCACAAGCACACTCGCCGGCCGCATACAATCCAGGCAGATGGTCACCATCGTCATCAGCAGTGGGCATCACCCGACCGAAGCGGTCGGTGGGGATACCGCCCATCACGTAGTGGGCAGTTGGAAATACCGGTATCGGATCTTTAACCGGGTCGACACCGGCAAAGATCTTGGAACTCTCACGGATACCCGGCAAGCGTTTGGCGATGACTTCCTCGCCCAGATGGTTGACCTTAAGCAATACATGATCTGCTTCCGGACCGACACCATTGCCTTCACGCACTTCCGTTACGATGGATCGTGCCACCACATCGCGACTGGCGAGATCTTTTGCGTTGGGGGCATACTTTTCCATGAAACGATCACCATCTTTATTGATGAGATAACCGCCCTCACCTCTCACACCCTCGGTGATCAACATGCCCTTACCGGCGATGCCGGTGGGATGAAACTGGAAAAATTCCATGTCCATCAAAGGCAGGCCGGCCCGTAACGCCATCGCCATGCCATCACCCGTGTTGATATGTGCATTACTGGTGGTCCTGAAGACTTGCCCACAACCCCCTGTTGCCAGCAGTGCGGTCTTGGACTCGATCAACAATGGCTCTCCGGTTGCGATGTTCAACACCAAGGCGCCCAACACATATCCCTCATCATCCCTGATCAGGTCAACTGCAAAATACTCGTCATAGAAATGGGTCTTGGCGCGGATATTCTGCTGATACAGCGTGTGTAAGATCGCGTGGCCGGTTCGGTCGGCAGCGGCGCAGGTTCGTGCAGCCTGTTCACCACCGAAGTTCTGACTCTGGCCGCCAAATGCACGCTGATAGATCTTGCCGTTGGTCAGGCGTGAGAACGGCACGCCATTGTGCTCCAGTTCATAAACCGTGGGAATCGCCTCACGGCACATATACTCAATAGCATCCTGATCACCGAGATAGTCCGATCCTTTCACGGTATCGAACATGTGCCAGTGCCAGTTATCCGGCAAGACATTGGCCAAGGCGGCATTCACCCCGCCTTGTGCCGCGACAGTATGGGAGCGTGTGGGAAATACCTTGGAGACTACCGCAACCTTGAGGTTTGCATTGGCAAGTTGCAGGGCCGCATTCAAACCCGCACCGCCGGCTCCCATGATTAGTGTATCGAATCGTTGCTTTTCCAGTGCCATCTTATAGTTAACCTTTGTCTCAGGCGGCAGTCGCCGTAAAGATAATTTGCAGAACCCATATCGCACAGCCGGCCAGGACAAAACCAACCAGCGTCAGTACTGTCACTCTGATTGCTGTAGGGTGGATATAGTCGATCAATACATCACGGAAACCGACCCAGGCATGCAGCAACAGGGAGGTGAAAAAAAGCAGGATCCCCAGTCCAACCAAGGGTTGCGCAATCCATCCCTGCCATGCGTGATAATCCTGCGGCGGATTGGCGATCATGTGCTGCAATACATAGATGATGAACAGCAACAGATAGATTGCTGTTGCACGCTGAAGAAACCAGGCCCTCAGGCCAGTCGCATGACGACTCATGACAGACCTCCCATTAGAATCAGCGCCAACACGGGTGCAGCCAGTGTCACCGCCCATGCGGTTTGACGAAACAGCGGTTTTTCAACGCCGATATCGATGTCGATCAGCAGATAGCGGATACCGGCAAGAAAATGATGCATCAGCCCCCATAGGAAGAGAAACAGAATCAATTTCACAAAACCACTGGCGAATAGCCCTTTGGCATCGACAAACCCTTCGGGTCCGCTGAGCGAAAGATCAAGGAGATAGATAAGAAGGGGGATCGCCAGCACCATCACCACGCCGGTAACGCGATGAATGATCGACATGATACCGGCCATGGGTAATCGTATCTTAAAAAGATTGAGAAAGACCGGTCTCGGATTCGTCTCTTGCATGTTTCTCTTTTCCAATACTGTTCATGTTAAATGAGATCAGAGTCGAACTGCATAGGGCTCTGAAGATAACCTGCACTGCAATGTGATTGTACCAATTCACTCAAGATAATATCGCATTACGATTCAGTCCTTGTGCATCATACAACTGGCGCGTACGGAAGCGAGTGCAGTCATGTTCAATAAACCGCGTACGCTGATACTGGGTGTGACCACATGGGCCGATTTCGCACAGCCTACCAGAATCGGCCCGATAGCGATCCCATCACCGAGCACTTTCAACATGTTGAATGCCACATTGGCTGCATCCTGATTAGGCATGATCAGCAGATTCGCCCGGTCCCTGAGCCGTGATTTCGGGAAGCGAGCAGAACGTAACTGTTCAGACAATGCCAGATCGGCATGCATCTCACCCTCGATTTCCAGATCGGGCATGCTTTTGCGAACCATTGCCAATGCTTCACGCATCTTAACCGCTGAAGGCGAATCGTGACTACCGAAGTTTGAGTGGGAAACCAACGCAACCTTGGGCTCGATACCGAACCACAATACCTCTTCAACACAGAGCGAGACGATTTCGGCAATATCCTCTGCCGAGGGATCCTCCTGTACATAGGCATCCGCCATGAACAGCGTACCGGACTGTAATACAAGGGCATTCATGGAGGTGAGTTTATTGATGCCGTTTTCGGTGCCGATAATCTCACGCACATGGTCGATATGGGTCCAATACCGGCCTACCGTGCCGCAAATCATGGCATCGGCATCGCCTGATGCCACCACCACGGACGCCAGTACGGTATAGTTTTGCCGTAGTATATTGCGCGCCTCCTTGGGTGAATAACCCCGTCGCTGAACCTGATCAAACAAGGTCTCGGCATAACTTTCGAAGCGGGGGTTGTCAAATGGGTCGAGAAGTTCGAAATCGGTTCCTTCCCGCATCCTCAAGCCAAGGGAGGCGATACGTTTATTGATGATCTCACGCCGGCCAATCAGGACAGGTACGGCAATTCCCTGATCAACCGCCTGTTGAGCCACCTCAAGGATACGCTCCTCCTCACCTTCGGCATAAACCACCCGCCGCAACTCATCACGTGCCCGCTCAAACACCGGACGCATGGTGATGCTGGTTCGAAAGACCCTCTGCTGCAAGCGGTTACGATAGGTATCCAGGTCGGCTATCGGTCGTTGCGCAACCCCTGACTCCATTGCCGCAACCGCAACAGCATAGGGGACGTTTTCCATCAAACGCGGATCAAACGGTTTCGGAATCAGATACTCCGGACCAAACTGTAATTGTTGGCCGCCATAGGCGGAACGCACCACATCGGAGGACTCCACGTGAGCCATCTCGGCAATCGCGCGTACACAGGCCAATTTCATATCACGATTGATCTCGCTCGCCCCCACGTCGAGGGCTCCGCGAAACAGGAATGGAAAACAGAGAACATTATTGACCTGGTTGGGATAGTCAGTACGGCCAGTCGCCAGGATCGCATCCGGCCGGACTGCCTTCGCCTCTTCAGGCATTACCTCCGGGGTCGGATTTGCCAGCGCCAGGATGAGAGGATCGGCCGCCATCTTCGGTAGCCATTCCGCTTTCAGCACACCGGCTGCGGATAGCCCCAAAAAAATATCGGCCCCTTCCAGGGCCTGTTCCAAGGTACGATGGGGGGTATCGGCGACATAGGCGCTCTTGTAGGGATCCATATCACCGGTCCTGCCTTTATAGACCACACCGGCGACATCGGTGACGATGATATGCTCCCTTTTCATCCCCATGTCGATCAGCAATCCGAGGCATGCCAGCGCAGCTGCACCCGCACCTGCGGTCACCAGCCTGACCTCTTCGATTGCCTTACCCACCAGCTTGAGACCGTTTAGGATAGCGGCACAAACCACAATCGCAGTGCCATGTTGATCGTCATGGAACACCGGGATATTCATGCGCTCCTTGAGCGCCTTCTCAATAATGAAGCAATCGGGTGCCTTGATATCTTCCAGATTGATGCCACCGAAGCTGGGTTCCAGCCGAGCCACCGTTTCTATAAAGAGTTGGGGATCCTGTTCATCGATTTCGATATCGAAGACATCGATATCGGCAAACTGCTTGAACAGTACCGCCTTGCCTTCCATCACCGGTTTGGAGGCTAGACTGCCGATAGAGCCGAGACCGAGAACCGCCGTACCATTACTGACCACAGCCACCAGATTGCCCCGGGCGGTATAGTCCGCCGCTTTATTGGGATCCGCTTCAATCTCTTCACAGGCGACGGCTACACCAGGTGAATAGGCGAGCGCCAAATCTCTCTGGTTGGCCATCGGTTTGGTGGCCTTGATCTCAAGCTTGCCTGGTTTGGGAAAGCGATGATAGTCGAGCGCTGCCTGTCTCAACTCTTGAGGCATAAAGTGATTGTCCTCGATTCAGGTGGTCAGTGATTCAGTAGAGTGTAGCCGAGGGTTAAACAATAGTTGAAACTATAGTAAGTATTTACTGGATAAATACTAGACGGCGGTACTATTAATTTATTAACATTAAACCAGTAGTGAGATGGATTGTCCAGTTTTAATGGTGCAGGGGTAATTACCTACCGCGTCTTTTTGTTATTGGTAACATCGCCCCAGGTGACATCCCAAGGGCTATTGAGCCAACGGCTGGCTGCAGCGGAAAGGCTCATATCCGCCGTATCCTCTTCAACGCCGCCAATCTCGATTACTTCTATCTCTTCAAGTTCTATATTCGGCTCCTCCACACTCACGACATCTTCCGACTTCATGACAAAACTGAGTTTATTCAGGGATACACCCTTCTCCAGCAGTTTGACATCCCTATCCAGATTGGCAACGACGCCATTTAACATCTGTTTCATACCATCGGGGTAGTTGGGATTTTCAAGCATTCCCTTCACATCTTCCTGCATCTCGAGAATCTTCTCCCTGGCCTTGGACCGTTGTTGGTTCTCCTGATTTTCCAAGCGCTGAAGTTGAGATTTTATGGTTGCCGGTGAGACGGGAACCGGTAATCCGGGTGTGGCAGCCCCGCGCTTGCGCAGCAATACCCTTAAAGAGACCGCGGTTTGTGCCGTGCGCTTGAATTCATCGAGCAGATCAAAGGGATTGATTTCGCTCCCGTCACTGGAAAGTGAGATAAATTCGATACCCTCATTATCGGAAAAATCGAGGCCGGAGTAGCGCAGAATCTTGTCCAACTGCCCCTTAACAATCAACTCAAGATTGTTGAAATACTCCTTAATCCTGCTGACCGGCAGGTTGCGCAGGTTGTCGCTCAGTGAGCTGTAAAGGTTGAGTGCATCCTCCGGTATATCCTTGGAATCGACACCAAGTACCAACACGGCATTGAGACTATCCTGCATATTCTCGATCGCCTTGGTGATATCGACGATCTGTTTGAGAATTTGTCGCTTGCTTTCCAGAGAGGAGATATCGGCCTGTATGGCATCAGTATCGTGATCAGGTATCATAATTTGTTGTTACCTCGGGGAGCCACTCAATCTATCCTTCTCCACCCGGGAGATGCTTACTCTATCGTGCCGACACTCTTTGCTCGATCAAGATCTTCCGCTCCATCGACACACACATTCAGGCATATCGGCACCTGCCAGACTTGCTTGAACAGTCCAGGGATTGGATTCCCAAACCCGGAGAGAGATTAATCTCCTCTCCGAATACTAGGGCCTGTTAACACTGATCAAGAGCGTGAAACGCGTGCTGTGTGTGAAATATTTTCGCTGCAAGCCATCAATCGAATGTTGTCAGCCTATTGCCAAAATCGACAGCACCGGGAGGGAAGTTTTTAGACCCTGCCTCGATCTATCCTGGGATGGTTGCGAATAATCTGCGCAAGTTCATGGACGAATGCAGAGGCTACCCGGCGACGTCCATTTTCATTCAAGTGTCCGCCGTCATCGGTGTACTCCCCGATCAGCGAATAATAGGTCTGGCCATCCATTTTGAACGCCTCCCTTTTACCATCGGGATAGGTGGATTCGCTTGCCGCAATATCCACGATGTGTGATTGAGTATAGTGGGTGCGCAGTAAGTGATTAAATTGGTTGCGCTTGATATTGTCCAGTTTACTGTTGTTGGGCCTTCCCAGAAGTTCTCTTATCCTGACTCCCAGTCCGCCGGGAGAGTGTCTGAGCGGTACCGTGGCATGGATAAATGTAATCTCGGGATGCCTGTCTATAAAATTATCCATGATTCGTTTGAAGTCTTCGAACAACTTTGTCACATCAGAGTCACGGTTAATATCGATATAGCAAAATTTCAACAGCGCGTAATCGATCTTTCCAGTCAGCTCCCGATCGAGGATTCTGCCATAATCGACACATTTACTTAGCGGATCGGTATTCTTGCCCACGGTGCTATGCAGCAGACACCCGGAGGCTCCACCGACCTCAGCACTATTCCCCGTTATATTCAGATCGATCTCTTGATAATCCCCTGACAGTTCCTCTATACCGGCGATAATGTTTCTGCCAACGGATTGATGTCCAAAAAAAACCCTTGCGTCTGCCAGGGTTTGCAAATCCCTCTCCAATGTCTGCGGCACTATTGATGCCTCCTATTGATGACTGGAATAACAATCTTTAAAAAACGAGCAACGTTATAGCGACTGCTCTCATCAGTCACATGGCCAATCGCCACTCAACCCAACTCCTGATAGCCGCGCCGCAATAGCTGTTCCGTGGTTTTCCAGTCGATACAGGCATCCGTGACCGATACGCCATAGTCCAGATCGCCTTTGATATCCTGTCGACCGGCTTTGATATGGCTCTCCAGCATCGCCCCAAGAATATAAGATGGTTCACCATCACTTCTTGCCCGGCAGATCTGCGCTATGAGATTGTCCCAAACCATAACCTGACGTGTGTAGTTTTTTCCGCTATTGGCGTGCGAACAGTCGACCATCAATCTCGGATTGAGCGCCTTTGATCGCAGCATTTCCGCAGCCTTGAACACATCTTGTTGATCATAATTCGCGCCTTGACTGCCACCCCGCAGGATCAGGTGGGTATCACTATTGCCCGTGGTTTCAACGATTGATGTTTCACCGTGCTCGTTGATGCCCAAAAAGGTATGCGAGCTGGCGGCGGACAACATGGCATCAACCGCAACCTTGGTGTTACCGTCGGTGGAATTTTTGAATCCTACCGGCGCCGACAGGCCTGATGCCATCTGGCGATGGGTCTGGCTCTCTGTGGTGCGTGCCCCAATCGCAACCCAACCGAGCAGATCACCGATATATTGCGGTGTGAACGGCTCGAGTATCTCGGTGGCCGTAGCCAATCCGAGACCATTGATATCAAGCAGCAGTTTCCTGGCCAGGTGTAATCCCTTAGCCATGTCGAATGATCCGTTCATCTCCGGATCGTTGATCAAGCCCTTCCAGCCGATTGTTGTGCGGGGCTTTTCAAAATAGACTCGCATCACAATATACAACCGGTCACTTAGCGCATCTGCCAATGGCTTGAGTCTTTGGGCATAATCCATGGCCGCAGACGGATCATGTATCGAACAGGGCCCGACGATAACCAATGGGCGTTGGTCATCGCCGGCTATGATGTTATGAATGGTATTGCGCACCTCGAGCACATGCTCATAGAGGGTGTCACCAATTGGCATCTCCTGTAACAGATCGAGAGGACGAATCAATCTGTGGGTGCTGGATACCCGAATATTGGATACCCGGCTATCAATTATCGGCCGCTCAACCGTCATCACAATTACCTTTGGGCGCTGCTTGCAAAACTCTAGCAATGGACTTGCGTCAAGTTTCAGTTATTAATGGCTTACATTGACAGGTTAGTTGATTGCATAGGGAAAATACAACACGGCAACGGGACATTCATAATCTGCATATGTTTGCGGAGGGATTGCCGCCGGGTTGTCTTGACCTGGGCTTTCATTTGGCAATCTCCGCCAGGCGCGCATTCAACAATTTCAACAGATCATCAGCGGCCAATTCGATCTCTAGGCCGCGTCGTCCGGCGCTTACGAAGAGCGTGGGGAAATCGATAGCGGAACGATCTATCAGGGTTAACAGGCGCCTTTTCTGGCCCAATGGACTGACACCACCCAAGACATAGCCGGTGCTTCGCTCCACTTGCTTGGCATCGGCCATGGCAACTTTCTTCACATTCACCGTTTTTGCGAACGCCTTCAGATCAAGCTGTGACGAGACTGGAACTACTGCCACAGCCAATTCCCTGCCATCCAGCCTAACCACCAGTGTCTTGAATACCCGTTCAGGAGGAATACCAAGCTTTTCAGCCGCTTCCATACCATAGGATGGATGCGCCGAATCGTGTTCGTAAGCATGGGTCTGAAACCTGATCCCTGCCTTCTTCGCGGTATTGACTGCTGGTGTCATTTTAATTGTACAAAACCGGCAACCCGATGTGTGACATACATGATCAGTAAAACCGCCGCGGCAAACAGATAGAGCCCGGCATGCAGTTCAATCTCAGCAATCACGTCCAATTTTACCGTAACGATCATCACTGCAACCACCATGACATCCAACATTCCCCAGCGTCCGTAATCGTGCATCATCCTCAGGATTCGGATATATCGGGTCGAGTTGACTTCACGCAGTTGCAGCAGCAGAAATAACAACAGAATTTTCAAGACGGGCAGTACCACGCTGAACACCCCCACCAGGACAAACAGAAACCAATGCCCCCGCTGCAGCAACTCGTGAATACCCGACATGACTGAAAACGAGTTGGCGATAAACAGAAACTTGGTCAACGTCAGCATGGGCAAATAGAGGCCCGCAAGCAGCAGACAAGTGGAAAGAATCAGTAACCAGCGCAGCCATCTGGCCGACTGATGCGGAATCACCGCAAGCATCGCCTCATCCCGCTCCTGCATTTTTCATGACTCGCATCTAGATGGAAACCTCAGGAAATCTGGCAATGCCCTTCACATCAGTCATCACCGACGGAGTTCCGGAATCCTCACCATGAACACCTCGCTGGGGATACCGCCCCATTGACACACCATTCCATACGCTCGCACAGGTTCGAAAACCAAATAGCAATTTTGCAACATGGCAATGGGCAACAAACAGGGGTATATCCGTGATGATCACCGGTAGCGTTTACCCCGGTGCTCTATCCAGCCTCCCTGCTGCCTGCCCTGAGGATCATGATGGGTCCAGTGCACCACACCCCCCCTATCATTCCACTCATAGATACCGGAAAACTCAATACTGTCGCCTTTATCGAGCGCATCCACTCTCGGCGCAAGATCGATATTGTGCGCAATCAATACAGTATGGCCGGAATCCAGGCGAATGATGAACCGTTGATGTCTACTGCCGTCAAGGTCATCCGCAAGCAGTCTGATCACCTCTCCTTCACCCCTTACCCGTAGATCCTTTGCCCGTTGCCGAAAGGCGCGTGTAATCTGATCATCGCCTACTGAATGCTCCGATCCATCGGGAAGTACGACCGGGGCGTTTCCCGCTTGCTGTAGCAGTCCGAAATAGCCTGCGAGAAGGATAAGGAGAACAGCGACAATTTTTTTCAACAGCAACAAAATGTCTCAACCCGTTTTCAGTTAGCTCGCCTGCCGGTGACATATCGTCCGTCAATGAAGTCGTCAAAAAACTCCTTTATCAAGGGGTGATCGACAGGTTCTATACTCATATCAGTTGTCAGATTGCGTTCTGCCACATAGGTTTCGTTATTTGCGCTGTGGACCAGCACCCGATACCAGGGTTGATCCTTTGGTGGCCGGGTACGGGCAACCTGATCATACCACTCATCACTCAGCATGAATTTTGCGTCCACATCCACTATGACTCCGCGATAGTCGAATAAACGATGGTAGACAAGTTCGCCGACACTAAACTTGGCCTTAGTCGTCTCTAAATCCAAAGTCATCAGGGGCAACTCCACGGTGGATAGACAGGCCTACTTTATCACATCCATTCATCGTCCCGATCGAAGATGATTTCAATGGCTCCGGTTTGGTCGATCGATTGAGAAAAACCCATCTGCGTCACGCTGTTATGCGGATTCCATCTATGCTGATCAAGCAGCTCCTGATATGATCGCGCACGTCTGAAATAATGGGATTGCTGTCATGGTGTTGGCCAACTATTTCACTGCCAAGGGTAACCAGGTCAAGTTCACGCGCGACCAAGCCAGTCGATTTGCGAAAGAAATTGCCAACGATTTCAATCCGTTACATAATCCGGATGCAAAGATGTTTTGCGTGCCCGGTGACCTGCTCTTTTCAGTTGCCCTCGACTATCTCGGACTGAGCCAGCATATGCATTTCACCTTCTCCGGCATGGTGAGAGACAATATGGTGATCTTCCCCGACGGCGATCTATCACAAATTGATGTAGTGGATGAAAAAGGCAAACAGTACCTCTCAATCGAGCGTGAAGGGGATACCACCCATGATCCGCAACTGATCGGATGCCTCTCCAGCCGTTATGTCGCTTTCTCGGGCAAGGCGTTTCCCCACATACTCGTGCCGCTGATGGCCGCGGAGGGGGTCATGATAAACCCAGCACGGCCTCTGGTGATGTACCAGAGCATGGAGATCTATCTTGACCGCCTCGACCTAAGTGATCCCAAGCTGGAATCCACCGGCTCATATTTGGACATACAGGGAAAAAAGGGTACGGTACGCCTCGACTTTCGGTTTATGGAAGCGGGAATCGAGGTTGGACGCGGCGCTAAATATATGGCTTTAAGGGGACTGCAGCCCTATCAGGATGACGTCATGCAACATGTGATTGCAGAGTATAACGACTACAAACAGGCCTACACAGCAGATTGAAAGCTTGAGCGGGACGCTTTCTATTCGGTCCTGTTGATGGTGGCGGGAAGTACCAGCCACACCCCGGCACACGATGCCACTGCTGCCGCTGCTCCCTTCCGGGCCTGACGGGGTTCACAGCTTCTCGTTGCGGGGGGACCGATACCTACCGCCATAAGAGCTGGGGATTATACCCATAATTCCGGGCCATAAAAGCTTGAATCCCATTATTTGTCAATTACAACCAACCACCAGGCCTCTATCGATAATTATCGAGCGTAGCTCCGGCCAAACATTGTCCAACAGGACAGGCTGGGCCCGGTCATTGGGATGGACGCCATCGGCTTGCATAAGCTGGTTATCCAGGGCCACATCCTGCAAAAAGAAAGGCACCAGGGGAACTGATTCCGCTTCGGCGACATCATAATAGACTTGGTGGAAGGCATTGACGAAATCCTCGCCATAGTTCGCCGGCAGGCGGACACCCAACAGTAGCACTGAGGCATTGCTCTGTTTGGCAAGATGCACCATCTGTTGCAGATTGTGCCGCATGGTTTTGATGGCGATACCACGTAAACCGTCATTGCCGCCAAGTTCGATAACGACGATATCGGGTCGGTGATTGGTCAGAAGTGCCGGAAGTCGGCTCAGCCCACCCTTGCTCGTATCACCGCTGATACTGGCATTGACCACGCTGAAGGAGTCACAATGCTTTTCGAGACGCATTGTCAGGAGTGTCACCCATCGCCGCTCGGTGGTGACACCATACCCGGCACTCAAACTGTCACCGACAACCAATATTTTGGGCATCGCCGCAATCAGCGCCACCGGCCAAGTCAGAGAGAACATTAATAACAGCTGTAGGATTTTTTTCATGTTGCAACCATCATCCAATCAACACCCTGTGACCGCAAGTGGCCTGGTGAAGTTCGTCGAGACAGCTGCAGGCCGGATAGATATCCTGCAGCGGATCGACCTGGAGGTATCACCCGGCGAGGCAGTGGCGATCCTCGGCGCCTCGGGTTCGGGTAAATCCACGCTACTGGGATTGCTGGCCGGTTTGGACCAGGCCTCCTCCGGTGAGGTCAGACTGTTCGACACCCCCTTGAGCGGATTGGATGAGGATGGTCGTGCCGCGCTGCGTGCCGGCAAGGTGGGCTTTGTTTTCCAGTCATTCCAACTGCTCTCCGGCATGACTGCCCTGGAGAATGTCATGTTACCCCTCGAACTGGCGGGGCATCAGGATCCCGAACAGGCGGCCAAGGCCGCCCTGTCACAAGCCGGACTGGCGCTGCGCCTGCACCACTACCCTTCCCAACTTTCTGGAGGTGAACAACAGCGAGTGGCGTTGGCACGCGCATTTGCCCCGGATCCCAGGATACTGTTTGCGGACGAACCGACCGCCAACCTGGATGCCCATACCGGAGAACGGGTGGCCGATCTGCTTTTCAAACTGCAGGAGCAGAGCCAAACCGTACTGATTCTGGTGACCCACGACGAGATGCTGGCCGGTCGCTGTGATCGTCGCCTCTATCTCCGCGACGGCATGCTGGAGAGCGAAGCTTGAACTCACTCCGTTTTGCATTGAGATTGCTGCGCCGGGATTGGCGTGCCGGGGAGCTTAGGTTATTGGCTATTGCAGTGGTGATCGCCGTGGCCTCGGTGACTTCGGTGGGTTTCTTTACCGACCGCATTGAGCGCGCCATGGCACGCCAGGCGAGCGAGGTGCTGGCGGCCGATCTGAGGGTCGAGAGCAACCAGCCACTGCCCGGGTTTCTTCTTCAGGAAGCGGAACGAAGACAGCTCGCTCATGCCACGACCCTCAGCTTCCCCAGCGTCATCCTGCATCGCGACTCGACCCAGCTGGTCCAGGTAAAAGGGGTCTCCGACACCTACCCACTGCGTGGAAAGATGCGGGTTCGAGACAGCGTGACAGGAGCGGACCGTGTTGCCGATACCGTACCGGCTTCGGGCGAGGCATGGCTGGAAGAACGCCTGCTGCCCCTGCTGGGTGTCGCTATCGGTGATCAGATCAAAGTGGGGAAACGCAGTTTCCGGGTCAGTCGCATCATCGTCTATGAACCGGACCGTTCAGCCAATCTGTTTCAACTGGCACCCCGGCTGCTGGTCCCCCTCGGCGATATCGAGGAGACCGGCTTGCTGGGTCCCGCAAGCCGGGTCAGGCACTACTTGCTGATAGCGGGTCCCCCTTCTGAGATGAGCGACTACCGGTATTGGGTGGAAGACCAGAATATCGGTGGTCTACAGGTTGAGGATATCCGCTCGGCCCGGCCGGAACTGCGTAGTGCTCTGGACCAGGGGGGGCGCTTTCTGCGCCTTGCCGCCGCCACCGCCATCCTATTGTGCATGGTGGCCGTAGCACTCTCCAGCCGCCGTTTTGTGGAACGGCAGTCGGATAGCAGTGCCCTGCTGAGATGCCTTGGCGCCAGTCGCCGGCAAGTCACCCGGATATTCATTCTGCGCCTGTTGAGTCTTGGGCTGATCGCCAGCCTCATCGGCGTATTCACCGGATTAGGCGTACAGACCCTGCTTATTCGACTGATCGGTCACTGGTTCACCAGCCAGATCCCGGCGCCAACGGCCTGGCCCCTGGTATCGGGTCTTATCACCGGCATTCTGGTGCTGATCGGTTTCTCCCTACCCTCTATCATTCGCCTCGGCGAAGTGCCTCCATTGCGAGTGTTCAGACGTCACCTGGACGCACCGCCCATCAGCTACAGGCTGTTTCTCATGGCTGCCCTGCTCTCATTGAGCATATTGCTGGTATGGCAAATCGGCAATGACGAGATGGCCTTGCGCCTGATTTCCGGTCTCCTGGCCGGACTGACAATTCTGCTTTTGATTTCGCGCCTGCTGGTCTTTGTACTGGCGCCGTTACGGCATCTTACGGCCGGTTCATGGCGCTATGGGCTGGCCAGCCTGTCACGCAATCCAGCCACAACCACCATGCAGCTGACCGGTTTCGGTTTGGGTTTCACAGTGTTATTGCTGCTGGCGATTGTCAGGGTCGATCTGTTATCCAGTTGGCAGGGCGCGCTTCCCGACGACAGCCCCAACCAGTTTCTGATCAATATCCAGCCCGATGAGGTTGAAGCCGTGCGTGATCTGCTGGCCCAGGGCGGCATCATGACGAATGGACTGTTTCCCATGATCCGCGGCCGTCTGGTCAGTATTAATGGGGATCCTGTCAGTCGCGACGATTACGACAATCCCAGGGCTCAGCGGCTTGCAACCAGGGATTTCAACATAAGCCATGCAACTCAGCCCCAGCGCGACAATAAAATCGTCTCTGGCCGTTGGTGGTCGGAATCGCAGCGGAATGAATCTTGGTTCTCGGTGGAGCTGGGATTGGCGGAGACCCTGGGGATACCCCTCGGCACGGAGCTGGAGTTCGAGGTTGCCGGCAGCCGCGTTATGGGCCGTGTAGAAAACCTTCGTTCGGTGGAATGGGACTCCTTCAATGTTAATTTCTTTGTTATCGGTACACCGGGATTACTGGTCCAACAACCGGCCACCTACATCACCAGCTTCTATCTGCCTGCTGAAAAGAGGCAGGTCCTGCACAGTCTGATCCAACGTTTCCCCAGTATCACGGCACTGGACGTCACTGCACTGATGACGCAGGTGCGTAGCATTATGGATCGCGGCGCCCTGGCGGTAGAGTCGGTTTTCCTGTTTACCCTTGCCGCCGGACTGATCGTACTCTACACAGGCATTCAGGCAAGCCATGAACTGAAGGTACAGGAAACCGCCGTATTACGCACACTCGGTGTCAAACGTAGCATCCTGCTGCTCTCCACCTTGCTGGAATTCGCTCTGCTCGGTGGGTTGGCGGGCCTGATATCAGCTGCATTGGCCAGTGCGATCAGTTATTCACTGGCAAATGCGGTATTCAATCTACCCTGGGAACTCAATATTTCGATGTGGCTTGCCGCCTTGCTGGGAGGCGCGGTATGTGTCGGTATTGCGGGTACCCTGGCCAGCCGATCACTGCTCAACACCCCGCCTCTGGTGACAATGAGAAAAGCGTGAATTGGAGGTTTTACACAGCTGACTGATTTCAGCAATCAATGCAGCGACATTAAGCTGTTGTCAAACACACCTGGGATACTCTTTACTGATGCCAAGCGTGTCTGTTCGCACAGAGTCTTAACTTCAGGATGGCAGTACGGTGTAACAAGCAGAAGCCTAAATATCTGTTGATAGATATTGTTTTCTGAACTGTTGCCGCCCTGAAACAGCAACAACTCCATCTCAGTCTCTTCCGTCCTATCCTTGAATTCAGGGTAGACGTCGAGCAGTTTACTTGGACCCAACAGACAATAAGCGATACCCCAGGTGGCGGAACAGATAATGCTCTCGGAGACGATATGGACAGGCTGTTTATATTTTCTCGATACCGATGTCACCTGTTGATGCACTATCTGCAGAAGTTGCCTGGCAAGTCCAGGCGGCATCTCACTGAGCTCCAGTCCGACAGAAAGCAGATGGTTGCAAAGGAGTCTTTTCTCCAGATTTTTTTCAAAAAAATTAAACATTTAAACAACATCCTCCTTGTCATCGCATGATTCTGGAAAAACCTTCCATTGCACCACCATCCACAGATTGAAGCGAGTGATCAATTGCAGACCTCCACCCATACCATGCATAATCGTTAAAATACTAGCGAATGATACTTAAGGCATGCTTAAAGCGTTGTAAAAAGAGCTGGCACCGATTCCCTGAATTAAGAAATGGTAATATCACTCTGTCTGCCTGTTAACCTTTGCACAGACACTATAACGATAAGCCTGGCAACACCGGGAAGATACAAAGACCAACTGGAGGAATATGAATGCTCAGTTTGTTGAAATGTAAGTGCCTGATAGGATATCTCTGGACCAGCGCCATCATCGCAGGTCTACTCACCATTATATTTTTCACCTTCATCGATCCGATAAATGTCGCCAAGCTTTTGGAACTGGATAGAGAAGGCGCCATGTTCGAAGTGAAAGTCTACGCCTCGATCTTTACATTCATATGGTTCACATTGAATGCATCCACCTATCTCAGCCATTACTTCGGCCAACTTTTGAGGTTGTTGGAGCAAGAAGAGCAGCAAAAGATAGAGAGGGAGAGCAAATCCGTCAGTGACACCCATTTGGAAGCCGGCTAGACATCAACGATGGACAGGTTGAACGGATTCACCAGCCCATTTCATCAGGTACAGGTTGGGGCCTCTGATATGACGTTGGCAGATATGACTGACAGCCGGTTTGGCTTAGTTTCATAGGTATATCGCAGACATCGCCGGTGACATGACATCTGTTTAGGCAGAGTGTGAAACCTCATTCTGGCATGTTGGGCGGATCAAGATCGTCCAGCGGCGGCTCCTCTTGCAGACTGGTTTGCCACTCCCGCAGCATCTCCACATGCCAACCCTCCTCCTCGACCATCTCCAATGCGATCCTTCGCACCTCATCGTTCGGTGTGTTGTCGGCAACCTGCTGGTAGAAATCCCTGCCACGGGTCTCATTGAACAGCGCGATCTCCATCGCCTGGGTAATGGTCATCATATAGCTCGCCTCTTCCATACAGAACGATTCCGGTGAAGAGGGGCACTTCCACTTGAAATCCCACGGCGTTATCTTCGGCAGTTCGATGCCTGCTGTACGCTCATGCACCTCTTTTGCGTGCTGCCGGCTATAGTCTCCCAGCTTCCTGAACAGCTCGGCAACCTTAAGATTGTTGTGTATCTCCATGCTGTCCGCCAGCTCATCATAATGGTCGCTGGAAGCCTCTTCCAGCTCAAGGGCATGAACCAGAAACTCTCCCACTGTTTCAATCACTATCTCTGGATTATCACTCATATACAAAACTCCTCCTCGAAGAGATTCAGTTCTGTAACCTGCTTATTTTCAGGCTGCCAGACTGGAAAGGGAGAGGCGTATATGATACCTGTCGCCTTGCCCTCGTCCGCCTGTATGATCTGCGCAGCCTTGATCCTGTCTTCAGTGGGCACATCGTTGATAAAGGGGTGAACGACCTCTTTCCATCCCCGTTGATCCGGACGAAAGGTCACGCAACCGCTCAACACCTGGACGAATGCGAACCCGGGATACTCGATCGCTTCGACCAACAGTCGGGTCATTTCCGCCGGCTCGCCTGAGTAGCCCCGGGCGATAAATCCGGCCCCGGCCGCCAAAGCGATGGCCGCCGGGTTGAAACGGGGTATACCCGTACCGTGGGGTGTCATTTTACTCTGGGTCCATGTCGGTCTTGTTGTCGGGGATGCCTGGCCTTTGGTCATGCCATAGACCTCGTTATCCATCACGATGTAGGTCATATCCATATTGCGCCGGCAGGCATGCAGAAAGTGATTACCGCCAATTGAGAAGCCATCACCGTCACCCCCGGCAACCACAACGGTCAAGTCGGGTCTTGCCGCCTTGAGTCCCGAGGCCGCCGCCAGTGCACGGCCATGGATACCATGAAAGCCATAACTGTCTATATAGGCGGGCAGACGCGAGGAACAGCCGATACCCGAGACGACTGCCACACGCTCTTTTTCGAACCCAAGATGGGCCATTGCCTTTGTCAGGGCCGCCAAGACGGCAAAATGTCCGCAACCAGGGCACCATACCGGTTTAATGCCCGATTTGTAGTCCTTCGCCTTCAATGCTGGTACCGGCATCTTCCGCACTCCTCGTAGCTACAGATTAAGGGAAGCTCAGCACATTCCTCAGCTTCCCAATCGAGATTCACACAAGCCCATTGCATCCTCACTCATCCTTAGCGGTAAGCAACCTGATGATCCGCCCAGAACGGAGAGGCAAGGGCCCCGGTTGCGCCAGGGACTCTGCCTGCTTGGGTAACACACCCTGGGCACGCAGATAGCGAAACAGCTGGCCACTGTGATTCTGTTCAACCACAAGTATCCTGCCTGCCCCGCCTATGGCCCGGCTCAGTTTCTGCTTCTGCAACGGGGCAAGCAGACGGATTGCAATGATCCTGATGTCTCTGCTCTGCCACCGTAGTTTTTTTCTTGCCTCCTTGACCACACCTGTGCTCGATCCCCAAGTGATAATACACGCATCCCCTTGCCCCTCGATCTCCGCCCAATCATCGCCATAATCGAATTCCTCAAGCTTGTTCAGGCGCTTGTTGAGTTGCTCTCGATGGTCAACGGCCATGCTCGAAGGTGTACCGTGTTCATTGTGTTCCAGCCCATCGGCTGTATACATGCCCCCCGGCGTGCCGGGAAGCGTCATCGGGGAGATACTGTCCGCTGTAACGCGATAGCGCATATAGTCGGCATCGGGCGCCTCCTCTATCGCACGCCGCCAAGGCATATCCGGTACGGGAGGGATCTCGATAATCGCCTGTGACTGTCCCAGGGATTGATCTGAGAGCACCACGGAAATAGTCTGCAGATGTTCCGCCAGTTGCACAGCCCATTGGGTGGTGAAGACACAATCGTGTATGGAAAGAGGGGCAAATACCAGATGTGGCGCATCGCCATGCAGACCATAGAGCGCGATATCGAGATCGGCCTGTTCCGACTTGGTGGGTATGCCGGTCGAGGGTCCACCTCTCATCACATTGACGACCGTCACCGGGGTCTCACTGACAAGCGCCAGTCCCAAGCCCTCGACCATCAGGCTTAAACCGGGACCCGAGGTGGCGGTGAGAGAAGGCACGCCACCAAACGAGGCGCCGATAATCATATTGATGGAGGCCAGTTCATCCTCCGCCTGTAGCAGCGAGCCGCCCAGTTTTTCCAATCGCGGCGCCAACCACTCAAGCATCTCGCTGGCCGGTGTGATTGGATAGGCCGCAACGAACCTCACCCCACCGCGCAGGGCACCGACGCCACAAGCCTGGTTGCCGGTTATACTCCAAACATCGTATCGTTCACCCGGCAGCAATGGCGCCTTTACAGGACGCCGGTCATGATTGTAGCCAAGACTCAAGGCCCTTAATGCGGATTCCACCACCTCCCCGCCCTTTCTCTGCAATATCTGTTTGACGCTGGCCTCCAAGGCTTCGAGCTGCAAACCGCAGATCATCGCCATCGCTCCCAACGCAACCATATTGATACGACCCTCAGGCAAACCGGAGGCAAAAACCTTGAATGGAACCTCCCTGATTTCAGCGCCGTTACTGCGTAATTGCGCAGGCACATCCCCGGCGGCAGGATCACAGAGAATCAGGCTTTTATCCGTAAGCGGAATTTCATCGGCAAAACGATCTATATTCAGCCAGTCAAGTGCAACCAGGAGATCGAAGTGATTCCCCATGCATTCCACGGGATCGGGACTGAAGCGAACCATTGCCGCGGACTCACCGCCGCGAATCTGCGGTCCGGCCGATCGTGTCATCAAGCCCAGATAACCACAGCGCGCCGCCGCCTCCAAGACAATTCGTCCGGCCGTTACCGCGCCACTTCCACCAGAACCCGTGATTGCAACCGAATAACTGTTATTCGATTCAGATACCTCGTTATTGTTATTCATTAATGATCAACACTTCGATTCGCCGATTGCTCTTCCGTCCTCGTTCAGTCTCATTATTGGCCACTGGGCGGGATTCGCCATAGCCGATTGCCGTAATATGATTCCTGGCAACACCGCCTACTTTTTCCAGGAATGATGCCACTGTTTCAGCACGTCGCTGTGAAAGTTGTTGATTGACATCCGCTCCACCCACTGAATCGGTATGTCCTGAGACAACAACGTCCGGATTCGGAAAGGACTTTACAGCGGTTACAATTTTGTCAAGCAAGGCAAAATTCTCCGATTGGATATCACTTCCACCACTGGGAAAGTTAAAGGCGCGCAATTCAAGCAGTACATTGTGTCCCTGCCTGTAGACATTGGCCTCGTATGAAGAAAAAAGATCCTGGATCTTGTCGAAACGCGCTTGTGCTTCACGATTCTCCCGTTCCACCGCCTCGAGCCGACTCTGTAAATCCATCCTTGTCGCCAGTTCAGCCTGTTGTATCTCTGTATAATTGACCAGTTTGTTTCGCAATGCTGTGACCACCTCATGGTTGGGCTGGTCAAAGTGCAATTCATCTCCGGTCGGTTCACTAATCAGGCTGATCTGTTTCTGGTACCAGAGAATGATCTCCTCCATGGTGTATTCACGGCGTTTGAAGTCTTTGATCATTTCCGTGATCTCGACACTGCGTCTGGCCAATCGACTGGCCTGCAAGGCGTGATTTTTAGCCTTTTCTCTCTGTGTCCTGTTGGTCTCCAGGACCGCAACCGAGAGCGCCAACTCCTCGAGGGCGCGTTTCAGGGTCTTTGGTGAATATTCATCCGCTTCACTTTCGGTGGCCTGGGCAATATCCTGACGGGCATTTTCTGTGGCATCTTGTTTCAGGGCATCCAGTTCCACATCCGAGTAACCCTGCAACATTTCGGGCCGCCATTTCTTTGCATCCTCGATATCACCCTTTTCAACCAGGGTGGAGGCTTTGCGCAATTTTTCATCGAGCAGTTCGAAGCGCTCCTTCAGCATGGTATCGGCGCCTGCAGCGATTGCCAACTGGCGTGCTTCAAGCACTTCGCGCATCAGTCGCTTGGAGCGGGTTGCATCCGACTCCGCCTTATCGAGAAGCTGATCCACCTCGGCCACCTTCTCCGCCACCCCGGCATCGTTCCTTTTCTGGCCCAGCACAATCGCTTCCGCCAGCTTCGATTGCGCAGCGGCAAATCCCACAGGTGCAAGATCGAACAAATCGTTCACCCTATCCTCGTTCATACGTCTCTGGAGATATGAAATCCGTTCATATTCTTCGAATACCTGGGATCTGGAAAGGGTCGGGGTCGAAGCACAACCTGAATAGAACAAACTCACCAAAATGAGAGACAACAACCTCAGCCTTATCGCCATAACTCACTTCTCCTCAGAATAGGCGCATCTATTAACCAGGCACCCTAGGGCCTGTTGAGCCGCTCCAGCTGCCCGTCATGCAGTTGATAGTCTACCAGATTTCAGCCAGCCAGAGACGCATGCGAAGCGTCAGCGGCAGGGTATAACCAACACTAGAGAACCTGACTCTGCCATCACGGCCGATAATATAGCTGGTCGGCACACCCGTGACCCGCCAGGCACTCGCCAGCTTACCATCGGGATCGTTAATGACTGGGAATCGAAGTTGATTTTGTCTAAGGAATTCTGTGACATCATTCTCACTGCCGGACTGCATAGCGACAGTGACCACGGGATAGTCCTTCGACAGGGATTCGATCCCCCCCGATTCGACTTTGCATATCGGACACCAACTGGCCCAGAAATGAACCAACAAAGGCCGTTCCGTGAATTTACCAATATCCAACCACTCACCTTGCAAGGTATGCCCTGAAAGGGCAGGTGCAGGTCCTTCGGCAAGATCCCTCGTCTGCCAAAGGTGAATCAGAAATAGGCCAAGAAGCAGAGTTGCAGCACTTATGATTCGTGATGCCAATCGCCTGCCTGTATTGTTGCGTCTGTTCTCAGATGCAGACATGGACTCGGATTCAGATCATCCGTTCAACACGGCTCATACATCGACTCGAATGCTTTACGGTCAACGGCATAGCCATCCATTCCCCGCTCATCGTTATACACCACATAATCACCGGCCGAGTATCGGGTTTCCCCTTCCAGGGTTTTTATAACGCCATCCTCTTCAGCAATTTCCGCCCAGACTTCAGCGGTCTTTACAAAGCGACCAGGACTGGTCTCGGTGTAGGTATTGGCAAAGGTATCGACATCCACCGTATAGATATCTCCCCCGTTATCGACCAACCAATCCCCGGGCTTGCACTTTTGCATTCCACCCCATTTCCGATAGGTAAAACCATCGGTGTCAAGATCGAGCCTGACAGCGGATACGGCGGCACCCGCTTTCTTCCTGTATCTCTTTCGCCTGGTCATAGTGGGTTGATTAGTGTTAACAGGCCCTAACAAAAAGACTCGGATTAGTTGGATCAGTAGCTCAGTAGGCCGTTGTCTACCATACATCGGCTGGAATATGAATGCCAATCCGGCCAATCAAGATTTGGCTCTCCTTGCCGGCAGAATTCACGGATCGTCAGGCAACGGCAGTTTGACACAACCTATGATTGACTCGCATTGAGTATATCACCCAGTGATGTCCTCTAGTGTGAACGGGGTATTTAACGGAGGGCGGAATTCAGCCGCCAATCATAATCGAGGAATGAAATATCGATTTTGCCTGCGCGGAGGCGTTGTTCATCTTCGGCCGACAAACCGAGTTGTTGGCTATATTCCGCAAAAAAGCCGCTTAACGAATGATAATCCTTCCAACCCCGCTCAAAATCGTCATGATACCACTTGAATATGGATGACACTTCGAGACGATCATCGCTAAAACGATTGCGTGTTTTATCTGCAAGAAACAGCGAAGTCTGCTCACGCAGCTGCATCTCAAGCCGTTCACCGGTATAGGCCTCTGCACGCAATGCCGGACAGCCTATGCTGGCGCAGTTGACTGCGAAATGAATTCTGGGATCGTTATATCGATCCTTTTTACGGATCATTCCATGTTCGATGTCATCGAGTGACCTGTTTTCACCGAACAGCGGGATAAACGCTTTCTTCCATGGTGAACTGAACAGCCCTCCCAAATCCTTGATGGATGAAATCTTCGGATAAGCGGTTAAGATCAATTCCACTGTCCAGGCATTGTACGCATTGATTAAAAAGGCCAGTTGTTCGGATGCAGGCCATGTTTTGAATGTCTCTTTATCAACCTCAGTCAATAATGTTAAATATTGTTTCAGCCGCTTACGCTCGGAACTCAAACCCTGATAGTCCACCGCGGTGGCCACGCCACCTCTTTGCGGCACAACATGCTGCTGTAGCAATGTGTTCCAAATACCATGATCGAAGGCAAACGAATCCGTTGCCGATATAACCATCAAGCTGAAAATCACGACTGATACTATTTTACGCATTGCCTCATTCAGCCTCTCTTCTGATCAGAGGATATAGTGTTATCACCCTTTGCACTGCTAACCGGACAGTATTTAGTCACTCACTGAACGGATAAAGTTCGGATAGTCCTGCAAGGCATCGAAACGGGCGGCTTACAATAAAGCCGCCCTCGAGTTGTCATTTCATACGCGTAATCGTCACATGCGCTACCGGATTATCGAAACGGTGCGACTCGTTCAATGCAGAGCCGCTCAAACCATCGTCATGCGTCACCACTCCCGGATGACCGCCGACACTGTCTCGGTCATCGCGAGCCGGGTTATAGCCCTCACCACCCGCCGCCGGACCCGGTACTGTGGATGCCAGTTCAGAGTTCCCCTCGGTGCCCGCATCATAGGCGGCAATAAACAGTTGTTTACTGGAACCCGCCATCATGTCTGACACATCGACCGCATTTATCCCGGTAAATGCATCATTGGTGTTGACCAGCATGGATGCGAAGGAGAGCGCCAAACCATTCATCTCATCGGCCTCGATAATGAGACTTTCGTTTTGTCCAGGTGCGATAACACCCCCTCCGCTCATGGTCGCTGCCGAACTGCTCGCCGCCTCCGATAGCAACTCCGTGTTATCTCCCCCCTCGGCCAGTTGTTCAAGTCCATCGCCGGCACTCGAACCCACGCTCCACATGGAATAGGCACTGTCATGCAATACAACGGCCAACGGAGAGAGCGGTTGTGCCACCGTCAAGTTTGTCACCCTTAACTCATAACTGACACGGCCAGTGTCATCGTCATCACTGTCATCATCATTATGGTGACAACCTGTGAGGAGTAGGGGGCCGGTTACAAGTAAGGCCAGGGTTGCCGATTTCAGCATATCCATAGCAGCCTCCCTAATTCACCGTGATGACTAATTGGGCGACAGGATTCAACCAACGATGCACACTGCTGTTGAGATCACTGACACCTGCTGATTCACCGCTGTCGCCCAATACGCCGCGATGGATATGAACATGGGCATTCGTCTCCGCCGTCGTAACGCCGGTTGCACCGGTGCCGTTCTGACCGCCTGGATCCGCAGGCACACCCGCAACACCCGGCGCACCGCCGCCATTGATAATTTCGTCATTGGCTTCCGTACCGGCATCGTAGGCATTCAACTGATAACGGTAAGTGCCTGCAGCGGTCGGAATAGATAGAGAGTCCGCACCGACAAAGCCATCGTTGGTCGGTAGAATCATCGCAGTAAGTGAAAGGTGATCATTTGTCGCGGAGTGAGTGAGATCGAAGGTGGTCGTTGCCCCCGGCGCCAATAATCCGCCGGCTGGATTTGCAACCGAGTCCGCATTGACCGCAGCCATGTCGGCTGATAATCCGGAAATATCACCACCTTCAGCCATTGCCTGCAGGTTCGTGCTGGCAGTCGTTCCCAGCTGAAAGATATGATTACCGCTTGCATGCGCCGCCACCAAAAACGGTGTAAAATAACTGCCATGCGTCAGATTGGTAATCGAAATAGTCAGATCCTGTGCGAGCGTCGGTGTAGTGGCAAATGCTCCAGCGAGCGCCAGTATTGTTAACTTGTTGCGCATTCTCTTATCCTCCAGTAACCATGTAATACAATTGTCTGTGCCGGGTTAATGATGGAGTGATAAATTCACGGGTGTATCTCGTGTTAATCACGAAAGTGTCAATTTCAGTCTTGCATTGATGAAACAAAAACCCGGGTTTGTAGCAGGCTGAATCCGGACGTGTGATGTCGCGACCGAAATACAGCAATCGGCTTGCTGGAAAAGGTATTTAAGATCCGTCTAAAGTGAATTAGAGCTTGTGCATGATTCCGGGTAAAGGGATATCCGCGGAACCCCTGACGGAACTGGGTATGCCGCGGGTATCCGATACGGTTCCAGTGCTGATCCAATCCATGCTTTTTAATGGTGAATTGAGCGATGGATCAAACGCAGGCAATTTTCGGCATACTCATCAATCGTTGATGCCGGTTGTTTATATTTCCATGGCTTCAAATAGCGTTCCTGAACCATGGTCAATACCATGGTAGCAAGAAAGTCCGCCGGGTAGCCCCGCTCTGGCTTCTGCTGTAGACGCACAATCAGCCTCTCCAGCTCCGCTACCTGGGATCGTTCGAGGTTTTTGGAATCTTCCTGGTGTTTGATTGGCAGACTGCGGGTTTCGAAATAGAGAAAATAGAACCAGGGTTGCAGCAGCAGAGATGCGTATAGATAACCTTTGACCATCACTTCCAGGGCAACAACGGGATCGGTCTCAGCCCTGGCCTTATCAACGATATCTTCACACACAAGGGTAACCGCATCTTTGACGATGATCGCGATATTGTCCTTGTTGGTGATCGTCAAATAGACACCCCCCATGCTCAGACCGGTCTCGGCCAGAAGGTCTCGCAGGGACATCGCCTGAAATCCGATCTTGGGCACCAATTTAAACGTGGCACGGAAGATTTTTTTCAGATTCCTGACAGCGAACTTCTCTCGCCTGATCCCTATAAGGCTCTGATTTCGTTCAAAAAGTAATGCATATAACCTGTCTTCTTCATAATCGAAGCACTTTTTGAAATCTGAAAATGTCAACGCCCTCGCAGGAACGAACTCAATTGTCATAGAACGGTTGATTGGTCATTTACGTGAAAATAGTTCTTGACACGAAATTGTAGCACAACTAATTTATTAATAAAAACGAACGCTCGCTCTTTTTTTGAGTCATAATACCTATATGAGACCCTAGTTTTTAAAGACACATTCGGCTGGAGATGTAGCAATGATGACGAACTTTGTTTTAGTCGCAATCGCAATAGCCACGCTATTGTTCCTGGCCTATCGTGGATACAGCATCGCCGCAGCAACCTACTCAATGGCCACGCTCTCGGCGATCTCCGCCGCAGTGACAGGTTTCGGCCTGTTGACCTGGCTGTTCACCGCCATATTCCTTGCATGCCTGTTGTTTACAGTTCCCTCGCTGCGCCTGCGATTTGTTTCCAAGCCCACACTGATCACCATGAGACGCATGATGCCCCCGCTTTCAAATACGGAAAAGGAAGCGATAGATGCGGGAAACGTCTGGTGGGACGGAGAACTATTCAGTGGCAAGCCGGACTGGCGTCGACTGCTGTCCGGTTCCAAACCGGTATTGAGCGACCGTGAACAGGCCTTCCTCGATGGCCCCGTCAACGAACTTTGCCGCATGGTCGACAAGTGGCAGATCAATCATGAGTTGAACCGGCTGCCCGAGTCGATCATCAACTATGTTCGCGAGCACGGCTTTCTCGGCATGATCATACCAAAGCGTTACGGCGGCCTTGAATTCTCGCCGGTTGCGCAATCCGAAATCCTGTTGCGCCTGAGTAATACCGGCAGTGGTGTCAGCTATCTGGTCGGTGTACCCAACTCGCTCGGACCGGGTGAGTTGTTGATCAAATACGGTACTGAAGCACAAAAGGATCACTACCTCCCCCGTCTCGCCAGCGGTGAGGAGATACCCTGCTTTGCCCTGACCGGTCCTACCGCCGGCTCAGATGCCACATCGATACCCGATACCGGCACGGTATGTATGGGTGAATGGCAGGGAGAGGAAGTGATCGGAATGCGGCTCAACTTTTCCAAACGCTATATCACGCTTTCATCCATCGCGACACTTGTCGGACTGGCCTTCAGGCTGAAGGATCCGGATGGCCTGCTCGGAGACGTGAAAGATTATGGAATCACCTGCGCGCTGATCCCGCACGATACACAAGGGATGCAGATCGGACGGCGCCATCTGCCTATCGGCGATGCCTTCCTGAATGGCCCCATTCAGGGACAAGACGTTTTCGTTCCACTGAGTTTTATCATCGGCGGTCCGGAGATGGCCGGTAAAGGCTGGCGCATGCTGGTGAATTGTCTATCGGTGGGACGCGCAGTCACCCTGCCCACCACCGCCGTGGCGGTCAGCAAGCGTTCGCTGCTCGGCACCAGCGCCTACGCCAGCCTGCGCCGACAATTTGGCATCCCCATTGCGCAATTCGAGGGTATTCAGAAACCCTTGGCGCGTATTGCCGGTCTAAGTTACATCATCGATGCCGCCAGATTGCAGACCATACAGGCCATCGTCGAGGGCAACAAACCGAGTGTGGCATCCGCAATTTTGAAGTACCACACCACGGAGATGGCCAGGCAATGCGTAATCGACGCCATGGATATCCATGCAGGTAAAGCAGTAGTCAAGGGTCCGAAGAACTATATTGCCGATATGTATGAGTCAATGCCTGTGGCCATCACCGTGGAGGGCGCGAACATCCTCACACGCAACCTGATGATCTTTGGACAGGGGGCGATCAGGTCGCACCCCTATGTGATGCAGGAGATGACATTGGCCCATGCCGAGGATAGCCAAGAAACAATCGCAAGATTCGATACCACGTTGACGGCCCATATCGGCCATTCGATCAGCAATTTCGCGCGTACGCTGACCATGGGCCTCGGTTTGTCGCGGGAGGTGGTGCCGAGCGGAAACCTGCACCTGCTTCCCTATTATCGCCATTTCAACCGGCTCAGCAGTCTGTTTGCAATGATTACCGATGTGGCCTTGCTCAATCTGAATGCTAAGCTGAAATTCAAGGAGATGCTTTCGGCACGCCTGGGAGATCTGTTGAGCATGCTGTTTCTCGGCAGCATGGTGATCAAGCAGCATGAAGAGAGTCAGCATCCGGAAGAGGAGTGGCCGGTGGTGCAGTGGGCTCTCGACTATCTCCTCCACCAATATCAGGTCGCATTCGATCAGCTGATGGAAAACTGGCCAAATCGATGGGTACCCGGAGTACTGAAACGCCTCGCGTTCCCGATCGGCCGCCGCTATCCAGCACCGAAAGACAGCCTGGAAAAGTCGGTTGTCGAGCTGATCACCGTTGACAGTGCAACCAGAATCAAGATGACCAGCGGACTGTTCCTGGAGGTTGCCGCGAACAATCCATTGGCGGAGGTCAACCAGGTTTTTCTCGAGAGTCTAAATCTGCAACCGATTCTCAAACGGCTGACCCGCGCATTGCGAACAGGCGAATTGGAGAAAGCAGAAGATATGGAACTTGCCGATGCAGCCCTTCAGGCGGCAATGATAACCGAGCATGAGGCGGAGCAACTGCGGCGGTTTGACCGCCATTTGATGGCGATCATTCATGTTGACGATTTTGACGAATCGGAATTGATCCGCGCCCCATACCACAAATACGGACAAGATGATCAACAGCAGATCACTGGATGACCTCCGTTTGTATAGAGGAGATCAGCCGGAGGAGAGAGGCCAATGAAATCAACCGCTCAGCTAACAATTGATGAAGTAAATAAAGCAATCATCGGCATACCGGTTTTCAAACGGGTGGCCATACTGGGAGCCGGTGTAATGGGGGCTCAGATAGCGGCTCATTTCACCAACGCCGGTATTCCATCACTGTTGTTCGATCTCCCCAAAGAGGGCATGGACAAAAGCGCGATTGCAAAAAAGGCAATCAAGAGCCTGGTGAAACAGAAGCCGGAACCGTTGGCTATGGCGACAAACGCCTCCAGAATAACCCCGTGCAACTACGACGACGACCTGGAAAAACTCACCGATTGCGATCTGGTGATCGAAGCGATAGCGGAAAAAATGGAATGGAAGTCCGACCTTTACCACAAGATCTCACCCTATCTCGGTGATAACGCGATACTCGCCAGCAACACCTCGGGCCTCTCCATCACAGAGCTGGCGGAAAGCCTGCCGGACAATCTGCGTAACCGTTTTCTCGGCATCCATTTCTTCAATCCACCGCGCTATATGCCGCTGGTTGAGTTGATAGCGCAACCACAGACGTCACCCGAAGTTGTCGATACCGTTGAGAGCTTTTGCGTAGCCACCCTTGGTAAGGGGGTGGTGAGGGCCAGGGATACGGTTAACTTCATCGCCAACCGGCTCGGACTTTTCTCCATGATGTCGACCTTTCACCATGCGCAAAGGCTCTCATTGAATTTTGAAACCGTCGACGCACTGACCGGAAAATCGATCGGACGACCAAAGAGCGCAACCCTGCGCACCGCCGACCTGGTGGGGCTCGATACCATGCGGCACGTTTTACGCAACGCTGCCGAACATCTTGGTGATGATCCATGGGTATCGATCTACAGGATCCCGGACTGGCTCGACACCCTGATTGAAAACGGTGCCCTCGGCACCAAGACCAAGGCAGGCGTGTATAAAAAACAGGACGGTGAAATCCTGGTATACGAACCTACAGACAACAGTTACCGGAAGCGCAAGGTAAAGATACCCGGCAAGGTGGAGAAGGTACTGAAGGATTACAAGAACCCCGAACGCCTGGCAAAGCTAAGCGCCATCAACGATCCCCATGCCGAATTCCTCTGGTCGACTCAGCGCGATGTATTTCACTATGCCGCCTATCTACTGGACACGATCGCCGATAATGCCAGGGAGGTTGACATGGCGATTCGCTGGGGCTTCGGCTGGAAGCAGGGTCCGTTCGAGATCTGGCAGCACGCCGGTTGGCAGCGTATCGCCGATTTAATCCAACAGGATATCGATGCAGGCAAGACCCTTACCGGCGAACCCCTGCCGGCATGGGTCAATAACATCGAGGCGGTCCATACGTCAAAGGGCTCATGGTCACCTACCGACAACAGTTATCATCCCCGCTCCAGGCTTCCGGTCTACCAGCGTCAGCGCCGGCCTGAACGACTGGTTGGCGAACAGGCTGCGCAGCATGAGGTATTATTCGATAACGACTCGGCGCGTTTCTGGTTAATCGATGGTGATATCGGTGTACTCAGCTTCAAGACCAAAATGCATACCATCGACGACGGCGTACTGGACAGCCTGAATCAGGCCGCAGATCTGGCGGAACAACAGCTAACTGGCATGGTGATTTGGCAACCGGATGAGCCGTTCAGCGCAGGCGCAGACCTGAAGTCATTCATGCCGGTTGCCATGAAGAGCATACTGCCGGGCAGCAATGCCCTGGACAACCTGCTGCAGAAGTTCCAGCACAGCTGTATTCGCATGCGTAAATCCAATATCCCGGTGGTTGCCGGGGTCCAGGGACTGGCGCTTGGCGGCGGTTGCGAACTGATGATGCAGTGTGACCGGGTGGTCGCCGCACTGGAGAGCTACATCGGTCTGGTCGAAGTGGGTGTCGGACTCATACCCGCCGGCAGCGGCTGCATGGAACTGGCCAGGCGCGCCTCCATCAAGGCGGCGGGGGGTGATAGATTCGAGGCACTCAAGGACATTTTTGAAACCGTCGCCATGGGCAAGGTCGCCACCAGTGCCGAGCAGGCCAAGGCATTCGGCTTTCTGCGTGAAAGCGATATTGTGGTCATGAATCGTCATGAAGTGCTGCATACCGCCATTGCCCAGGTTCGTGCCCTGAGTGCCGCCAACTACCGCCCGGCCATCGAATCACCGATTAGGGCCGGGGGTCGGGCCGCCATTGCAAACTTCAAGGCGGCGATGACCAATATGCACGCCGGCGGTTTCATCTCTGACTACGATATGAAGATCGGGACGCTCGTCGCCCATGCACTCTGTGGCGGCCCGGTGGATGCCGGTACCGAACTGCCAGAAAGCTGGTATCTGCGATATGAGCGCGAGGGTTTTCGCTCTCTGCTGAAAAGCCCCAAAACACATGCACGGGTCAAGCATATGCTGGATACCGGCAAGCCCCTGCGGAACTGAGCGAGGAGAGTGCTATGAGTGAACAGGCCTACATAGTGGCAGCCAGACGTACACCCGTCGGCAAGGCCCCACGAGGCGTATTCCGCCAAACCCGCCCTGACGATCTGCTCACCCATGCGATTCAGGGTGTGCTTGGCGATTGCCCCGGCCTGCAGCCAGAGCTGATCGAGGACGTGATTATCGGTTGCGCCATGCCGGAGGCTGAGCAGGGCCTGAACGTCGCCCGTGTATCCAGCCTGCTGGCCGGATTACCGGACAGCGTACCGGGCGTCACCATCAACCGTTTCTGCTCATCCGGTCTGCAGAGTATCGCTATGGCTGCGGACAGAATTCGCCTCGGCGAGGCAGACATCATCGTCGCCGGCGGTGTCGAGAGCATGAGCATGGTACCGATGATGGGCAACAAGGTCGCCATAAATCCGGCGGTTTTCGAGGATGACAATGTAGCTATCGCCTACGGCATGGGTGTCACCGCGGAAAACGTCGCCGAACGTTGGAAGGTCAGCCGCGAAGATCAGGATAGCTTTGCCCTGCAGAGTCACCAGCGTGCGCTGGCGGCTATCAATGCCGGTCATTTCGAGCGGGAGATTCTCCCCTATCTGGCCAAACAACACCTGCCGGACGAGGGAAACACAATCAGAATCCTTGAGCGCCCTGTAAAGAGTGATGAGGGCCCCCGTCCCGACTCCAGCCTTGAAGGCCTGGCCAAACTGCGCCCGGTGTTCGCCGCCAAAGGCAGCGTCACCGCCGGTAACAGCTCGCAGATGAGCGACGGCGCAGGCGCCGTGGTGGTGATGAGCGAACGGAAAATGCGCACCTTGAATCTCGAACCGCTGGCGCGCTTTGTGGGCTACAGCGTTGCCGGGGTGCCCGCGGAGATCATGGGCATAGGCCCCAAGGAGGCGATACCCAAGCTCGAGAAACTGACCGGCGTCAGCCTCGACCAGATCGACTGGATCGAGCTCAACGAAGCCTTTGCCGCGCAAGCCCTGGCCGTGATGCGGGAGATGGATATGGATCCGGATAAGGTCAACCCACTCGGCGGCGCCATCGCCCTTGGACATCCACTGGGTGCGACCGGCGCCATACGCACGGCTACCCTGCTGCACGGGATGCAGCGTACCAATATGCGCTACGGCATGGTAACCATGTGTATCGGCACGGGGATGGGAGCGGCCGGCCTGTTCGAACGCTGTTGATAAACAGCACATGTCCGGCTGGCAATGATGGGACTGTCATCATGCGACAACAGCTGCCATGGACAGTGATCAGGCATCCCTATTTCAGGAGAATGCTGTATGAGTGGTGAGACACAAAGCAGACCTGGCATAACTCCGGAAGCGCGTGTCGTGTCGCTCTGGAGACGTTTTGGAAACAATGCCTTGGGCCGACGTATCTACAGTCTGCTATTCGGACGGTTGGTGCCCTATACCGGCACCATCCGTCCCGTTATCGAAGAGATATCACCCGGTCGAGCAAGGGTTACCCTGCGGGACAGACGAGTTTTGCGCAACCATCTCAATTCGATACATGCCATTGCACTGGCAAATGTCGGCGAGCTGGCAAGCGGTCTTGCTCTGATTGCGTCCATGCCCGAATCGACCAAAGGTATCGTTACCCGGCTCGAGATCGATTATCTGAAGAAGGCCCGCGGCGACCTCACCGCTATCGGTGAAGCACAGGTGCCGAAGACAATAGGCGAATCCACCACTCTTCAGGCCCATGCAACCATCTGGGACCGGGAAGGAGACAGCGTTGCGAACCTCACCACCCATTGGCAGTTACGTCCCAGGGACATGCCATGAGCGACAGTCCGCCTCAGGAGACACCATTTACACGACATACCGATATCCGGGTACCGATCATCTGTGGCCCCATGTACCCCTGTTCCAATCCCGAACTCGTTGCCGCCGCATCCGAGGCCGGCGGTATCGGTATCATCCAGCCGGTCGCCATGACCTTTGTCCATGGTCACGATTTCCGCGAGGGGATCAGGCTGATTAAACGCCTCACCGACAGACCCATCGGCATGAACGCACTAATTGAGAAGTCCTCCAGGAAGTATCACGACAGGATGGTGGAGTGGGTCTCGATTGCGTTGGACGAAGGCGTGCGCTTCTTCATCACCTCACTGGGCAATCCGCGCTGGGTGGTCGAACGGGTGAAGGCCTATGACGGCATCGTCTACCATGATGTCACTGAGCGTAAGTGGGCCTTGAAGGGACTCGATGGCGGAGTTGACGGCCTGATAGCCGTCAACAACCGGGCCGGCGGGCATGCCGGCGCCCTCTCCCACTTGCAGCTGTTGGATGAACTGGGTGACCTGGGTGTGCCGCTCATCTGCGCTGGAGGTATCGGTAACGAACAACAGTTCGCCGAAGCGATCAGTCAAGGTTATGCAGGTTGCCAATTGGGCACACGCTTTATCGCCACTGAGGAGTGCAATGCGGCAATGCCCTATAAGCAGGCCATACTCGATGCCGACGAACGCGATATCGTGCTCAGCAATCGAATCACCGGGGTTCCTGTATCGATCATCAAGACGCCCTACATTGAAAAAATCGGCACAAAGGCGGGGGCTTTCGCCCGCTGGATGATGAAAGGCAACAGAACCAAACACTGGATGCGCATGTTCTATACCCTGCGCTCCGCCTTCCAGCTGCGTCAATCATCCCTCGACGAGAAAGGTGAAACGGAGTTCTGGCAGGCGGGTAAAAGCGTAGCGGGCATTCATCAAATCGAGCCTGTAGCCGCAATTATCGGCAGATATGAAGCCATCTTGCGAGGAGGCATCAACAACGAGGCAACAGCTCGTAAATCTGTGTGAGTCAATAGGGTTGTATGCCCTCCCACGCAGGAGCAGGGAACGAGGAAAACACCCTAAGCGTTTCCGCACATTAATTGCTTTAAGAAGGGTGAAAAAAAACCCGCCGATGGCGGGCTTTTTTTTCATTTGCCAGTCGATTAATTGATTGACTGATAGTAGTCGATCAGGATCTGCGCCACCTCGGGACGGGAGAACTCCTTTGGCGGAGCGATACCCTGGCCCAGCATCTCGCGTACCTTGGTGCCGGAGAGGAGTACGAAGTCCTCTTTCTCGTGATCCGGGGCTTCGCACATCATCACCACCTTGTCCAGCTTCTTCGACCAGGCGGTGTGGTCGGCCTTGAAGATTTCGATTTCCAATGCGCCTGCAGGCACCTCATCCTCGAAGATGGTCTGGGCGTCGAATGCACCGTAGTAGTCACCCACACCGGCATGATCGCGGCCGATGATGAAATGGGTGGCCCCCATGTTTTGCCGGAAGTAGGCGTGCAGCACCGCCTCACGAGGCCCTGCGTAGAGCATATCGAAACCGTAACCGGTCACCATAGCGCTGTTGGGTGGGAAATAGAGCTCAACCATCTTGCGGATCGCGGCATCGCGCACCGGCGCAGGAATATCGCCAGGTTTCAGCTTACCCAGCAGCATGTGAATCACCAGGCCGTCGCAGCCGAGACGATCCATGGCCATGTGACAGAGTTCCTCATGGGCCAGATGCATCGGATTGCGGGTCTGGAAGGCAACGATCTTGCTCCAGCCACGTTCCTGAATCTCGTTGCGGATCTCGACGGCAGTACGGAATGTATCCGGGAAATCGGCCTGGAAATAGGAGAAGCTGAGGACCTGGATAGGGCCGGAGATCGCCACTCTGCCCTGGCCGTTGAATGCCGCCACACCAGGATGGTCACTGTCGTCGGTGCGATAGACCTTGTCGGTCATAATCGCCATCTGTTCGTCACTGACTTCCTCAATATTCTCGATATCCATGACGGCCAGTACCGGATTACCCTCCATATTCGGATCTCTCAAAGCGATCCGTTTGGCATCCCCGATCGCATCCGTGTTCTCCAGCAGGCAGAGCACAGGCACCGGAAAGAAACTGCCGTCGGTGAGGGTCATCTTTTCGGCTGCGCCCATGGCGTCGGCCACTGTCATGTAACCTTTCAACGGATTGAAATACCCCGCTCCCATCATCACCGCGTTACCGGCGGCCTGAGAACTGATCACTACCGACGGCAGGGATTCAGCCTCGTGTGAGAGCTTGTGATGGGTTTCGGGATCGTAGACAAACAAAGGTTGTAGTTCTGAGGAACCGACTGGGTTGATCATGACTTTTCGTCTCCTTCGTTGATCGCTTAATGAATTGACCGGCCCAGTCAGCAATTGCCAAGCCTGCCCTAAGCCTTCATTTTAAGTCGGTTATCTCATCCGCCTTGGCGGAAAAACCTCAAGCAGGTTTCAAAGGAAAATTAATAACCAACTGTTTTTATTAATAATATTTGAGATATTTCATGTAATGCATATTTCAAACAGGCAATACACTACCACAACGAGGAGTTATCCAACCCCAGTAATTTTTTATGTGCTCAGCAAAATATCTGCTTCCCCGAATGCATTGTTACCTCAGCGCCCTACCCCGGATTAGCGGTGAGGAGATCGGGGAGCCCGCTGCTGCGTCGCATGGGGTGTGTGACAGCTGCATCGAAGATCGCATCATCCCCGATCAGGGTGAATCTCTGCCTCGATCGGGTAATCGCGGTATAGACCAGCTCACGGCACAAGACGGCACTCTTTTGATCCGGCAGTTGTAATATCACCTCCTGAAATTCGGAACCCTGGCTCTTGTGTACCGTCACCGCATATACCGTTTCGCAATAAGGCAGTCTCGATGGTGAAATCCAACGCACCTGACCGTCACTCCCCTGGAAGGCTACCGCCAGTTCATGCTTCCGTTCAGGATGTGGCAGCACGATGCCGGTTTCACCGTTGTAGAGATCGAGTTGATAGTCATTGCGCGACAGCATCACCGGGCGTCCCGGATACCAATCGTCGTGATTCTCAATCTGTCCCGCCCGAATCAGCTCCCGGGTTATCGCACCGTTCAATGCATTGACACCAAAAGGCCCCTCGCGAACCACACATAGCAAGCGAAACTCGTACAACAGCGCGAACAGCGACGCCACCGGCGCCCCTGATCCGACCGCCTTGAACAGCTTTCCAAAACGACTTGCAACCAGTCTTGCCACATCACCGCCCGGAGCCAAACGGCCCAGCACTTCCCCTCCATTGTGCAGCAGCTGTCGCGCCTGTTGCGCATCACCCCTGTTGACAGCCTTGGCCAGCTGTCCAAGCGGACTCTCGGGATCGAAACGGTAGCTCTGTCTCAGTTCGATAACACTGTTTTTCAGCTCACTGGCGGAATCCTCCCCTGCGGCCACCGGTTGCATCGTGATCTCGCTCAATTGCCGTGCGAATTCATCATCCGGCCCATCGCATCCGATACACAAATCACCCATGACCGAACCGGCCTCCACCGAGGCCAGTTGATCGCGATCACCCAACAACACCAGTCGCGCGGCATGAGGCAAGGCATCCAGAAGCTTGGCCATCAATGCCACATCGACCATCGATGCCTCATCCACTATCACCACATCAAACAGCAGGGGATTGTCTCGATGGTGGCGAAAGCCTGTACCCGAGCGGTTCATACCGAGCAGACGATGCAGGGTCGATGCCTGCTCCGGTATCGTCGCCAGCTGTTCTTTCGGGAGGGCCGTCGATGCCTTGGCCTGCTGGATCGCCTGTTGCAGACGTGCGGCAGCCATGCCTGTGGGTGCTGTCAGGGCAATCCGCAACGCATCTCCCCCCGGCTGCAGTCGCAACAGTGCCAGCAACCGAAGGACGGTTGTCGTCTTGCCGGTGCCGGGTCCACCGGAGATGATGGTGAGGGGCCGCAGGATCGCAGTGGCAACGGCAACCTTCTGCCAATCGGTAGCATCGGCGCCATGCACCGGGAACAGTGTTGCCAATGCCTTCTTCGCCCCCTCCCGGTCAATCACCTGATCGACACTTCTGGCACGCTGCAACAACGCATCTCCCAAGCGTCGCTCATAGGCCCAATAACGATGCAGGTAGAGCCGGTTCCGGCCGTCCAGAATCAAGGGTTGCCAGTCACCGGGACCACCGATAATCCCGCTATGTCGTAATTCGACTCTCCATTCTTCCAGGCCGGGGGCCTGAACCACCATCTCCGCTTCGTCGAATAGCGCTCTTCCCGCAACCTCGCCAAGATCGAGGCAGACATGTCCATCGCTGGTGGCACGACTGGTGAGTGCAATCGCCAGGGCGAGGGATGGCGAGGGGGTATCGGCCTCTGCCATCAGATACTCGGCAAGATGCAGATCAAGATCGTTGAGCAGATTCTGCCGGTTGAGCGAGCGTAACAGGCTATCAGGACGACTCATCGCTACGCGCCTCGATCAGTCGGTCCAGGGCCTCGATGAAGCCTTGTGAGGGTCTTTCTGCGAACACCCCCAGGCGAGCACCGGTCTGGGGCTGCATGCCGCGCAGAAACAGATAGTAGACACCACCGAAATGATGCTCATACACATAGTCGGGCAGGCGCAGCTTGAGATAACGATGCAAGGCCAGCGAGTAGAGCAGATACTGTAGGGTATAGTGGTGCTCGATCATCGCATTCGTCAGAGCCCGGGGGTGGTAGTCACTGTAACTGTTGCCAAGCCAATTGGACTTGTAGTCGGCCAGATAGAAACATCCGTCCACCTCGAAGACCAGATCGATATAACCCTTCACATAGCCATCCTCCACACTGGCATGGAGATTCGCCAGACCGTCAATCAGCCGATCAACGTCTGAGAAACGGTGATGCCGTGCAAGCGCCATGATCGCCTTGGGCTGCAGTGATTTCGCGGGGAAATAAAATTCCATCTCATTCAGCCGCTGCCCCGGCCCGATTCGACTCAGGGTTAAACCATCGATATTGAGCGGCGTCTCTACAACCTCTCTCATCCACTGGACAACAACACCCTTCCAGCGGGTGTCGATGGCATGAAACATGAGTTTCTCCTCCACCATCAGCTCGACCGCCTGCCCATGGGGCTGCATGAAATCGAGCTCCTCCAGAATCGCATGCAGACAACTGCCGGGTCTTGAGCCGCGTGGAAAGCCATGCACGCTGAAACCCCGGTGGGGATCCTGAGACTGGTTCAGAATTGTCGTCTGGATGTCGTAATCCGGTCTATCCTCATGCTGTCCCGCAACCAGCGAGGAGAAACTGGCCACACCGCCAACTGCTGAAATGGATGCTGAAAAGCGTCTTGGCGGTTGCAGTTCCTGCGGCAGTGGCAGGGTGAGCTGCGCCATCTCCGCAGCATGGGGTAAAGGTGTGATATCGATGCTACCCCGGGCGGCTGTGGCCAAAGTCCTCAACACCTGCTCATCTCTTTCGGGATTCAAGGTCTTGAGCTGTTGTCGCCACTGCGCCAGGGTCTGCGGACAATCGGCTCTATTCGTCGTATGCAATACCCAGCCAAGTGCTGAATGCCTGCTCTGCTTCAACCAGCCCCATGGGAGGTAACAGCGATAACGGGGCCGCGTCAAAGCCACATACAGCAAGCGAAGATTTTCCGCAAAAACCTCCTCATGGAAATAGGCCCGGTTGTCGTCAAAATCTTCTGAGCCAAGTTCGAGCACCGCCGCATAGTCTTCATGCGGATCGTGAAACAGAAAGGGTTTGTCGTCGCTCCTGGCTTCACTTTGGTCCCACAAAAAGGGACAGAATACGATATTGTACTCCAACCCCTTGCTATGGTGCAGGGTATCGATCCGCACCAACTTGCCGTCACTCTCCAAGCGCAACAGATGCTCATCATCCTGGGATAGGGTCTGACGCTGGCGGGCAAACCATTTAACCAATCCCTCCATACCGGGGCGTGCCGTGTCGTCATATTGCTGCAGCAGTTCCAGAAGATGGTAAAAGTTGGTCAGCCTTCGCTCTCCGTCGCAGAACTCAAGCAATCGATTCTCTATCCCCATTTCATTGGCCAATGCCTTGATCATGACGATGAAACCGTTGTCCCGCCAAGCACGATGATGATGAAAGAAACGATTGAACAATCCGTTTTGCAAATCATCTTTACGATTCATCTCATCAATGGCGGCGCCATCCCAGCCCAGCATCGGCGTTGCCAGCGCGGCACGCACCAGACGCCCCCTGTAGGGCTCCAACAGGGCGAGCAGCAGACGTTGCAACTGCTCGGCCTCCTGACTCCAGTAGACACTCTGCTGATTACTATGAACACTGGATATACCATACGCCCTCAAGGCCTGCGCAATACGGGAGGCCTGTTCATGGGTCCGCACCAGTACGGCAATATCGCCGCCGCATAGCGACCTATCCCCTATGCGCGCCTTGTCTTGCGAAGCGAGTGTCAACAGACGGGCAATCTCCCCGGCGGTGGCATCGGCCACAGTCTGGCGGATCTCTTCGATCCCTGTCTGCTCACCAAAGGTAAGATGCCAGATCTGAAATGGCGCCTCACTGCCACCCGCTATCGTGAGGGAAGCCATCTCCCTGTCACCGGCCGCGACCGTTTCAAAACCGATGCGTGGCTCGAAGAATGGCCGATGGGAACTGCCGAACAGGGTGTTGACAGCCTGCAACAGCCCAGGTGTCGAACGCCAGTTGATATCCAGCGTATGGTGATTGGCACCTGTCTCGTCTCTGGCGCGCAGATAGGCGAACAGATCGGCACCGCGAAAACTGTAGATCGCCTGTTTTGGATCCCCTACCAGAAATACCGGTTGACGGCTGTTGAGGTAGATCTGACTCAGAATCCTGTACTGCACCGGATCGGTATCCTGAAACTCATCCACCAATGCAGCAGGATAGCGCCGGCGCAACAGTCCACCCAAACGACCACCGCGGTCCGCCAGCAAGGCGGCGTGCAACTGCAGCAACAGGTCGTCGTAAGACCATTCCCTGGCCTCGGCCTGGCGTCTCGGCAACTCATCCAGAAGATAGTCATAGAAAGACTTTTGCATAGCCACGAATGCCCTGTCGAAGGCATCGGCGCATGCTTCGACACAGGCCAGATAACGGGAAAACTGGTTGAAGAAGGGGTGCCGAGGAGCCACTTGTCCAGGTTTGATCGCAGCCTCGATAATCTCCGGCGTAAACCGTTCGGCCTTGTCGAAGGGTCGTTGATAGACCGTGGCCTGCAGCCATTGGTCCATTTTCGCACCCCAACCCTCAAGCCATGCCCGGCGGTAGAGATTACCCTTCATCACCTGTGTGTCGCTGAGTAGCGCGAGGATGCTATCGCGCTGCTCCTGCCACAACGACCTGACTTCGGACTGGAGCTGATTGGCCTGCAGCTCCAGCGACTCGATGCCTTCCGGCCAATCACAAGCCCTGACCTGCAGGTAAGGCTTGCCCAGAGCGGGACGCATGCGCTGGAGTAATGCCTCGGGGGTATCTATCCGGTCACGCAGGGCCTGAAGCAGCTGACCGGGGAGCTGATTGATTTCACGTCGCCAGTAATCGTCAGCAATCTGCAGCAGTCGATCAGCCTGATCTGTTACCAGATCGGTATTAAATCCCTGCCCGGTCTCGAATGCCTGCTCAGTCAGTACGCGCTGGCAAAGGCCGTGGATGGTATGGATCGCAGCCCTGTCGAAGCCGGCAATCGCCAGATCGAGACGCCTGCGGGCCCGCGCTTTGTCCGCTATGTTGTCGAGGATGGCATGCAGCAGGGGATCGTCACTTGCACCGCCATCCGACAGCGACCGCGCATCGATCAGACGCTGGCGAATCCGTGTCTTCAGTTCTGCCGTTGCCGCTTTGGTATAGGTCACCACCAGTATCCTCTCCGGACCATGGTCCTGTTCCAGCAGCAGCCGCAGATAGAGGCCGGTCAAGGTATGGGTCTTCCCGGTGCCGGCGCTTGCCTCCACCAGATTGAAACCCTGCAAGGCCACCGATTCGATCCGCATACTCATCCCTGCCACTCCAGATGATCCATCAATGGTTGCAGGAGCTCCCTGCTGGTGTCGAAGAATGTCTGATCGAGGGCGGGCCGGTCCGGCCGCAACAGGCGATGATAGGGTTTATCCACGTCACCTGGTTGAAACCGGTTGCCAAACCAACGCTGTCGCGCCGCCTTGCGGGCCACCTCCTCTCCACCCTGCTCAAGTTTTTCCTGATAGATCCAGGCGGTTGCGGGGATGAACGACAACGGCAACCGCAGACCCTGGCGATAGCGCCGGATCAGCGTCTCAAGATGAACCTTCGCCGTCTCCACGGACCTGTAGTGACCTGTTCTGTCCCCCTCCAGCAGACATGTCGTTGGGGTCACCCCAGGTGGATTGAGGGCATTCAACAACAGATGTCTAATCCAATGCCTGACCATCTGGTAGGGGTAGAGGCGATCCGTACTATAGATAAGCAGTCCCCCTGTTGTGACACCGTGAAGGTGGCCGACCAGATGGTGTTCATCGAACTTAAGATCAACCCCCAAGGGCTGCAGCAAATCACCGCCATCGAGCGCCTGAATGCGTTGAACCATTGCCGCCGCACGGCTCTGCATCTGCCCAAACGTCTGTTCACCGGCCATACCGTGCGGCAGGCGTCCCCGAGCGCGTAATTGTTCATACAATGCTTCGGGACTCTGGTCCGCCAGCATAGACTCCACCAGTTCATGTTCCAGCGCCAACCTATCGAAATGCGCCAGGGTGAATGGCTCCCGCTCCTCGGGAAGCTGTTCCGCCTGCCCGAGGTCGAGATTCAAGCGGATATCGGCAAATCCTTTCAGCGGATTGGTGAAGAAGTGGAGAAACTGCTGCAAATCGATCAGCCCATCCCCCTCTGTTTCGGCCAGGGGTGTTTCTACCAGAGGAAGCTCATTGCGATCACCATTGCCGACCCGCATTGCCGCCTCGTACATCTCCGCTGAATAGCTGAAGAGGGTACTGTCAGCAAGAAAATAGGCCCGCGAGAAGGGCTGTAAAGGGTGGTCGAAAATGATCTCCTTCATACCGGACTCAGCCACCATCAGCTGCAGAGAATCGCACAGCTCATCCACCACTACGGAGGGTGGAAGCAGGGTATTGTCATGCTGACTGCGTCCGACGTAACTGATTAAAAGACGATCCCGTGCAGAGATCAGCGTCTCCAGGAAAAGGTAGCGATCATCCGCTCTTCGTGACCGATCTCCTCGACGGAAGGCACTCGACATCAGATCGAACCCCAACTCCGGCTGCTGACGGGGAAAGGCTCCATCGTTCATACCGATTAACGCGATCACACGAAAAGGCAGGCTTCGCATGGGTGCGAGGGCACAGAAATTAACGCCACCGCCCATAAAGCCCCGATCCACTGAAATATTCAACAGCTCCTGTAGGCGATATCGGATCGGTGCGATCGGGATCTGCTCCTCGATTCCCGCTTGTTGCATCTCCTGGGCCAATGCATGAATCGCCTCCCTGACCGACTCGAGTTGCGCTTCACTCTCTTCATCGGAAGAAAAGAACTGTTCCGTGAGCCCGATCAGGAAGTTTACCCACGCCTGTGATGACCGATCGATCATGAGGTGATCCTCCAGGGCGAAAAGGGCATCACAAAACGCCAGCAGTCCACCGAGCCATTGACCCTCCGACCCCTCCACCGCATCCAATGGATAGTGGTGGTGCCAAAGCTCTCCCGCATCTCCCTGCATTGCATAACCCAGCAGGAGTTGCCACAACCCTGACCGCCAGGTATTACTCTGTTCCGCCGGCAATCCAAGGGAATGCTTGCTCTCGCCATCACGCCCCCAATGGACAGCAGCCTGATTCAGCCATTGAGTCACCCGTTCGACTCCCTCTTCATCCAATCCGAAGCGACGACGTATGGCCGGATATTCCAGCAGATTGAGCACGCTGCCGACCGGGTAGCGGGATCCGGGGAGCTGAACGATTTCCAGCAGAGCCGTGGCCAGTGGATTGTCCTGTAACAGACCGCCACCGCTGATCCTGAAGGGTATCTTCGGACGGCTGCCCGGCGATGAGAAATGAGCCTTGATCAGAGGCCCATAGCGGTCAATATCCGGTGTCATCACCAAGATATCCGACGCGGTCAGATCCGGCAGATCCTCAAACAGCGCCAGGAGTTGATCGTAGAGCACCTCAACCTCGCGCATTGGGCTGTGGCAGCGATGGAGCGTAACGGAACCATCCGTTGAGCACCCGGATTGCGGTTCACTCAAGGTCAGTATTTGATTCTGTATTTGATGCAACAACAGATCGTCACGTTGCCTTTGGTAAAGCTCCTCCCCACCCGGATCCATCTCGTTGATGGCAGCGAAAAAGTCCCGCCCCTGCCGACCCATTGTGGCAAGCAAAGGATTGCCCACTTCCAGGTAGAGCGCCTGTTCCCGCGACTGCAGGGCCAACTGTGCCTGCTCACTGGGTGAGACGATGTCAGCCCAGTGGGCCTCACAGGGATTTAGCAGAAAAAGATGAACATCAATCAGCGATGCGACGTGTCGAATGATCTCCAGGTAGCCTGGGGAGAGGGTGGGAACACCAAATATAAACACCCTCGGGGGCAGGATCTTCTGAAAAGAAGTTGTCGACATCCCGCTCAACTGAAGTTGCAGGCTCACCCAATGAACCGCATCTTCCTCCGTGAGATGGCGCCAAAGACCGGCCTGCCATTCATCACCTTCGGTAGCCGCCTCTCCCTGCTGCCATTTGAGAATCCAGTCTGGCCGATAGATCAGATATCGATCGAACAGCATGGCCAGCTGTTGCGCCAACTGGAAGCGCTTAATATCGTCCGCTCCAGCCAGATAGCCGGTGACCGAAGGATCCGTCAATTTCTCATCGACATCCCGGAGCAGTCTGTAGATACGCCACGTCAGACGTTTTGGCTGATAACGATCGTAGTCAGGCACATCCGGCAACAGGGTGTGGAAAAGCTGCCATATAAATGCCGCCGGCAGCGGAAAAGAGAGATTGGCGCAAATCCCCAGATGACCGGCTATTCGCAATGAGAGCCAGCGGGCCATGCCCGGGTGTTGAACGATCACCTGCTCCTGCTGCAGAGCCTCACCCGCCGGCTCAGCAAGCAGCCCAGACAGGCGCGTTGCAAGCGATTCAAGATGGTTTGATTGGTAGAGCCTCAACATGAGGCCGTATTCTAACCTGATTGAGACTCAATCACTGAGTCCGTGTCCTGAATAAATCACCGCGACAGGCAAACCGCCTTATTGCCTGGTGCCTGTTAACTGCGGATTATGCGGAGTCGCTAATGGGGTTGGCTTTTCAACGGTCTGACTTTCGGTCCTAACACCACATCCATGATCTCACCAACCTTGTGTGGCATCTGTTCCATTACTGCCTCCAGATGCTCGGGCTCGAGACCGGTTTGTTTCCACACCACTGGGTCCACCAGTTCGACCGTTTCGTACCACTCGACACCGCTGATTTCGGCATATGCCAATAATGCAGCGAGGGAAAGCAAGGAGGTCTCCAGCTGAAAAACCTGTGTGGATGCCGGTCGATGGTGGTGTGCGACAACGGAAACGATGCTCTCGGGCAATTTCCACTTCCTCAGCAAGGCTTCTCCGACATCCATATGAGTAAAACCGAGGACATCATTCTCCGCATCCGGCAACAGGGTATCGTCACCGCCGGTTATCAAAAGAATATCTCTCGACTCTTGGGGCATTTTCAGATAGATCGCCAATCGGCCAATATCGTGCAACACCCCCATCACGAATAGGCGTTCGCTGTGCAGCACGTTACAGCGTTTGGCCAGCTCACCCGCAACTACACCGGCTGTTATCGAGTAACGCCAATATTCGGTCATGTCTACGAGATCGCCCGGGATACCGGTGAAAATCCGGGCTGCCGTAGTGGCCATGACAAGATTTCGCAGTTCGTTCGTACCAATGATCGTGATCGCCCTGGAGATAGTCTCCACCGGAACCTTTAGATTAAAAAATGCACTGTTCACAAGCCGCAACAGGCGGGCAGACAGATCCGTGTCTTGGGAAATAATTTCACCCAGGGTTGCAACCGAGTAGTTCGGCGCATCGATCAACCGATTCACCTTGACACAAACGTCAGGCAGCGAAACCAAGCTTTCTATCTCGATCACAAGTTGTTGAGGAGTCATGTTTTTTTCACCTCAGGGCGCCACATTCAATATCCCTATCTGTCAGGTAATAATTCACTGATATACAAGGGGTATTGTTGTACTTTTCCACGTCGAACTCAGCTATGATGCTGGCATGTATACAGTGTCGGCTATGGTATACATCCATTGTTATCGACATTTATATTGGAATCTTGACCTCCACCGGACGTGGACGGAGCTGTAAACATGCCTTTCTACATTTTCAAAGTTTCAGCTGACAACAGCCTGGAATACCTCGACGAAGAGGAAAAGTACAAAGCCGCCAAGGAAAAGGTGAATAAACTACGTGCTGCACTTGTCCGGAGTGACGATACCAGCTACCGCATGGTGTTCGCCAACAGCGTTGGCCAGGGGGAACTGTTGCTCTCACCGACGGAATCGAGTGAGCGAATCATTGGAGATGATTGAGATGTTGCTGGACGTAGCGATCCGATGGTGGCTGTATCGGGAATGTGAGGATTTGTAATAAAACCATGGGGCACAGTGTTATGAGGGACATCAGATTGTTCATCTTAGGCACTCTTCGTGCTACTCTTTAGCTATTGTAAATGAAGCAAACTTTAGAAAAATCAAGTTTTAGCAATACCACCTCTTTTTGGGTATCGCCGCTGATTCACTTAAGGATCCTTTAGCCGTGTCAATACAGGATAGAAGAAACAAATACCAGAGTCAGTTTCAGCCAGTGCTGAATCGCTGTAAGGACACGGTAATTGTCTACATAAACGCACTCCTGACAGAGCTTTTCAACAACTCCGATAAAGCACTTACCAGTTTTGCGCAAAAGGCTGAGACCAACGAGATTCAAAATCGCTTTTTCGAGGCCATGGCAATGATCCGTAACAGACATGGCCTGGTCGAACACGAGTTTCGGGAACTGCTGAGTGAGGGATTCGATAAGTTCTGGCATGACCAACCCGAGATCGACGGCTTTTCCGATTCAAATGAAGATACGGAACTGGAACTCGTCGATCATGAATCGATGGATGTCTCCACCGCACTGGAAAACATGATCAGCCGCACGGTGGGACACCATCGTTCCCAGCTGTATGCGCTCGGTCAGAGACTGAGTGTTGTGAGTGGTGGGCGAAGCGTTAAACACAAACAGATCCCTTCCGGCCCCCATCATCTGGCCCATGCTTTCAGCGAAGCCATCGATGCATTGGGTTTGGAAGCACGTATCAAGGTCATAATCCTCGCCCTGTTCGATAAATACGTACTCAAACAGCTGGGATCGATCTACGATGACTTTAACAACAGCCTGAAAGAGGCTGGCGTTCTACCTCACTTAAGGCCGGCAATCCAGAAGTCGCCGGATGCTAAGGGAGGTCCGTCGGCTGATGATAAGGAACATCCTGAACAGCAACAGGAACAAACCCAGGAAGAGTTGGGCGAGGAGCTGTTCGGATCGATTCTGGATATGATGGCCAACCGACGCCGCACCTCCCCGGAGAAACTTGCCGCTAAGGAAGCGTCTGCAAAGGCCGCCGGCCGGCAGCCCGGAAGCGCACCACCCGCCACGCAAGAGAATCTGGTCGCCGCTCTGAGCAACATCCAACCGGCTCAGCGTTCCGATATGATACCGGATGTCAACGCGCCCGGTGCGGGGATCTCGAATATCGAGATCGATGAACAGTTCCTGATTCGGGTGAAACACACACTGGCCGAAGAGCGCCATAAACTCTATAACGAGGTTGGTGCGGACCGCCTCGAGGCCGCGGATGAGGATACTATCGACCTGGTGGGTATGCTGTTCGAATATATGTTGAATGATCCTGTTCTCCCTGCCGTAGCCAAGGCCTTGATCAGTCATCTGCACACCCCCTACCTGAAAGTTGCGATCATTGATCGCAAACTGCTGACCGACAGCAATCATGAAGCACGACAACTGCTCGATTCCTTGGTTGAAGCCGGCAGCCACTGGATCGACGAACGCAATCTGAAAAGGGGTATCTACCCCGATATGCAGAATGTCATAGACCGGGTGCTGAAAGAGTTTTCCGATAATGTCAGTCTGTTCGGCACACTGCTGGAGACATTCAAGAAGCGTATGGATGAGTTCAGGCGCAAGTCTGACATTCTAGAAAAACGTGCACAGGATTCCATCAAGGGCAGAGAAAAGCTGAACATTGCCAGGCAGCGTGCGTCCCAAGAGATGAGAGCACGCTCTTTCAGTGAAAACCTCCCTCAACCTGTCAAGGAGTTCCTGGAAAAAACCTGGGTAGACAAACTTGTCTTTGTCCTGTTGCGCCATCCTGACGGCGAAATGAGCGAAGACTGGAAAGAGGCGCTTCGCATCGCTGATGAAATTGCCTGGACGTTTGAACCCAAAGATCAGAGCGAACGCGAAGAGTTGGAGAAGACGCTACCGGATTTGAGAAAATCCATCGAGGAAGGCCTGGCTTCCCTGGGTGGATTCCATCAGGAGAAGAGCCAGGTTCTTTTCGGTCTGCTCAGCAATGCCGAAACAGCATCCATGGCTTCGGAACAAGCGATGAAATCGGTTAAGACCTCCGATACCGTGGTACCGATTTCAGACAAGGCCGCATTGAAAGCGGAGCCCAGCAAACCTGTACCCGCCCCTGCCGAATCAACCACTGAACAGGCCGATGAAGAGGAGATTCCCGAAGACGAAGAGGCAATGATGGAAAAATTGCGTAAGATCAAGTTCGGCACTTGGTTCGAAATTAAGGATTCGCAGAGCGGTGAATTGCAAAAGGTTAAACTGTCGTGGCTAAGCCCATTGACCGCTTCATGTATGTTTGTCGACAGAGCCGGTGTTCAAACCGCCATCAAACCATTAAGAACTTTGGCGCAAGAGATACTCAGAGGTGAGTCGACAATCCTTGAAGACAGCAGTGATCCATTTGTCGAGAGAACATTGCATGCGATCAGGCGTATGCTCCAGCGCTCCTTGAAAACCACAGATGATATAGCAAGTGAACTCATCCAAGATGATGAGGATAACGAAGGTAAAGAGGTCCGCTAAGGACACAGGAAATGATTACATGCAAGAACAACGTCATTCCCCACGTAAAGTAGCCAACGAAGTACTGATCATTACAGATCAAATAACAGGCAGTCACATCGGACGTGTGGTCAATATCAGTGCTGAAGGACTGATGCTGTTAAGCGATGAAGCCATGGTTACCGGATCGGTATATCAACTCGATCTGATTCTTCCAATCCCGAAGAATGATCAAGAGAAGATCTCATTCACCGCGGAGGCTGTATGGTGCACCGAAGCTTCCCAGCCCGATAGTTTCTGGAGCGGTTTCCATATCATTGACATCAATCCCGACGATGTATTGATCATCGATGAGCTCATCCTTGACTGGCATTCAAATTAGTATTCAGCATTGCTATAGGCTCTGCGCGGATCAACTGAGAGATTCGCCCTGACGCCATCCGGGAGCGGCATTCGGATGAATCTCCGCCTCACCTTTGCAACCGCTCTGATGATCACGGTTTGGGCCGTCATGTCGACATGGTTCCAACCATCGCCGACCCCGACTGTCGAACAACTGCTGCCGCCCCAAACCCTTGCAAAATCGAAACAGATTCGTGACTCGCTGAACAGTCATGCGCAATTCGCACTGCTGAATCTCCCCGCAGCGCTGCCACAGGCATCGAGAGAACGACTCCTGAGACAAATCCACGAATCGATCCCAGATCTGCAGATGCTCTGTATATCCTCACCGCCTGCGAGCGATCCATCCGTTGCCGCCCGACTCACACTGACAGATTGCAGCAACGATGAACAGGATCGTTCCGATACAATCCTTTTCTGGCGCAGCACTTCCAAATATCAAGCGGAGGCTCATGTATCGCTCTACCATGCTTTAGAGACAAAGCTTGCTGAAAATCCGACACCCGTCGCCGCCAAACAGAGTCAGCTGTTTGCACCCGAATTGGTTCGCAGCGCATCCTGGCAGGCCGCCGCCGATGATCTGGTTATTATTGCACCTCTGCTGGGCATAATTATCATTGCAGTCCCTTTGCTTGCATTCAGGTCGTTGGCGGCGCCGGCATTCATTTTCTTAACAGCCAGTGTGACGACCTCAACCACTCTGCTGTTGTTCAATCTAAGCCTGCATGGCGGTTTTAACGCCTTACTGCTTGCGGTGATACCATTGGTCTGGGCAGTATCCTCGATGGATGCGGCACATCTGGTCGAACGTATCGAATCCCATCGCGGACGCGGCTTGTCCCGTTGCTTCCAGCGGGCTGTTCGCGAATTGGCCGCTCCCTGTGCAGTCACCACGGCGACAACTTTCATCGGATTTGGGGCACTTGCGCTGCAAGGCGACTCCCCGCTGTTGCGCAGTTTCGGTTTGACCGCGGCCGCCGGTACACTGCTCGCTTTTATGTTTACCTTCCTGCTCGGTTGGCTGCTGCTGAATCATGAAAATACAGCGCACTCACAGAGATACACCATCAGTCCTATAGCCACCATGTGCCATACGCTTGTCAAAGCTGCCCTCCGGCACCCCCTGTTAACACTGGTATTGTGGATTTTATTTGCTGCATCGCTAACCCTCTTTGCCACTCGGGTTACGACCGAAACCCCATTCCCGAATATTTTTTCCCATGGTCATCCACTGAGCGAAACCACCGAGAAACTGCAGCAATCTCTAAACAGTGACTTACGTCCCTTTACCATCTATTTAGCCGCGGAAAAACCCAGCGGTGAAGACAGGAAGCGTCTGTTGCACGCCTTAAATACCACCACTGATTACCTAACTAAATTACCTGAGTCACGCCTTGTCTTGCCTGCCGCGATAGTACAAACGTTTTGTGATCAGCCGTGTCTCGACGACACCACGAGTTCGAATCAATGGAAAGAGCTGATTGACGACAGCGGTGTTGTCCGAATGGATGTCTTCTTCTCATCTCTCGATCAGGCACGGCAAAGGGAAATTGTCGCCTGGCTGGAAAATTTCGATCGTACCATGCTGGGTCATCACAGGCTGGTGTTCGATGGTCCCGGTTATCTCTATCCGGCGGTGGAATCACTCGGTGTGTCGGGGGCGGTCAACGGCTTACTCTTTTCGCTCACCGGTGTGTTGCTGCTTCTCTGGTTGGTGTTTCGCCAAATCAGCCTTGTCGCCCCCGCTCTGCTTGTAACCCTGTTGCCGCTTTGGCTCGTTGTCGGCTGTATGGGAGTGGCCGGCGTCGACTGGTCACTCGCCTTGCTGGGGGTTCCGGCTATGCTGTTCGGCCTCGCGGTCGACGATTCCATTCATCTGCTGTGGCACCGTCAATCACCTGCATCGCTGAATCTCATCCTGCGTCGCAATGCCCTCAGAAGCGGTGCGGCGCTGACGACGACAACGGTGATGTTGTGTCTCAGTATCACCACTTTGAGCCTCTCCTCACTTCAAGCCAACCAGGAGATAGCTCTCCTGCTGGCTTTCGGCATGGCCCTAGCCCTGCTGATGGATCTGACACTCCTGCCCGCAGCCATCAACTTGTTGAGACGCAAATCACCTCGATAACCGCAGTAAAGACTACCGCCCCTCCTGCGCTCTTCCTCACCTCTATGGTTGCACCGGGCGCCGCGCTCGTACTGGCGCTCATGGCATTGACGAGGGCTGAAAACACCCCATCATGCGGTGTTACGGCACCGTCTACGCTGTAGATCAGCGTTCTCAGCCCTGTCGAAGGTGTAATTCCCTCCGATGTGAAGGTGTTTCCGGCTGAACTACCGCTGACCACCGCCCTGAATCGCAGGTGATAGGTGGTACCCTGATGGGCCGCCTTGATCTCCTTGCGGTAGGTGCCCGCCACAGGAAAACCCTCGCCAACACCGAAACTGCTGTTATTGAAACCGTCGGCACAAATACCGGCGTTGCCGAACAACACCAGATCTGTGATATTCGGTGCGTCTGCCGGATCGAGGCCAATGGCCGAAAGACTTATCTCATCGGTGTTGTCGGATGGATTCCAAAAGCCCTCGAGGCCGCACTTCTTGCGATAGATATCGCTGTCACTGCCGTTGAAGGGAACATCAAGATAGAGCAAGGTGCCTGACTCCAATGCAGTTCGCAAGGCAGAGATGGCGCTGGCGTCAGTCAGGATATCCTGCATCGGACATGGAGTGACACTGGAAAAGTCCGCGGTCTGCAGTACCAGATTGCCTGAAATGCTACCATTTCCATCACCGGTGGAATCACCTCCACTATCGCCTCCAGCGTCACCACTATCACCCCCTGAATCTCCGCTGTCCGTAGTGGTTCCGCTATTACCATCGTCATTGTCATCATCACCCGGACATCCACTTAATATAAGCGCAACAGAGAGCATCAAGAGCAGTTGCAGCAACTTTTTCATCATCCACCTCAGTTTTAAGTCTGTGATTCAATGTTCTGTTTTTTTTACCGCTAACCCTACAAACCCTAGCATTGATTTTCAATTCTCCAACTCAATACATGATTGTGCCAGCCGATCCGCCCACCGCTCGGTAGGGAAGGCACAATACGGAATCCCTTGAAAGAATCCCGCCTTTTTCATAATCGCCCAGCTGAATGAAGGCAGGCCGATCAACGGAATGTAGAGCGGGCCGAGCAACAGAGATTGTCGGTAGTGGCCATACTCATGATAGAGCAGCGTGTCGCCGCTGGGTGTTGCCTGATAAAATAGAAAGGGCCCCAAACTGACACCACCCTGCAGCTTGTTATAACGTATGGCGCGTACCCCCTGCCATACGCCAATATCTTCTGCCTCCCTGTCCAGCAAGCCCCTCACTGTAACCAACCAACAACATCCCATCAGCGTCTGCGGCAGACACCATGTCCAGTTCAGCAAATTCGAAAGTTTAATACCCATTCGTTGTGAATTGTGTTGTTCAGCCCTTGAGCCAGGAGCGTAAACAGTCGTTAGATCGGAGGAAATGCCTCAGACAATTCGGGGCTCGTTGACACTAGTCCAATCGGCCCTAATTGAGCATAGCTAGGCGGTTGCGTTCAAACTCGTGAAGAACCTTCTTCACGTAGTTTTGTGTCTCCGGATAGGGCGGGATCGTATTTCCATACTTGAACACCGCATTTTCACCCGCATTGTAAGCTGCAAGAGCCAGTTTGATATCGAATTCGAACATCTTCAGCAGATCCTTCAAATACTGAGCACCGCCTTGAAGATTCTGTTTAGGGTCATAGGAGTCATTGACGCCGTAACGATTTGCGGTAGCCGGCATCAACTGCATCAATCCGCGTGCACCCTTGCTGGATATTGCTTTCGGGTTGTAGGCCGACTCGACCATCACCACCGCGTGCAGCAATCCCGGATGAAGATGGAGCTGCCTGGCAATATCATCGATTACCGGTGTCAGCTCAGCCTTGTTTTTGCGTAGACGCGCCAAACTGTAGTTGCTTCGACTATTGCGTTTCTTCTTCCCGCTACGCCATAACAGACGATAGTTGCCCTTCATGGGCTTATCGGTGAAATGGATGCTGCCATCACTACCCCGATACTTATAAATCTCTGCACTTACCGACATAGGCACGCAGAAACAGACTGCCATCAGGAGCAGCTGCCTCAAAGCATGCTTAGCGCTGATTGATCTTGGTTTCACGCAATCCTTTCCTATGTCGATCTAGGGCCTGTTAACAGGCCCTAGGGCAATTGTCGGCAAAAAACGGATAAACTTGAAATCAAATGATTCTCCGGTTCATACGCCGCAACATTTCTTATATTTCTTACCGCTGCCGCAGGGGCATGGATCATTCCGGCCGACCTTCGGCTGGTGGCGTTTCTCGGTTTTCGGCACCACAAGCTGGCCGTCAACAAAATACCAATCGCCGTCCTGTTTGAGAAAACGGCTGATTTCATGATGCGGCCTGACCATCCCCCCTTCTTTATAGGTAGCGATAAACTCCACACTACCCTCTTCGTCGGCCTCTCCTCCACCTTGAACATCCACAATCTGCAAGCCCAGCCACTCGGCATTTTCCGCCCATCGCCGCGTGGCTTCAATATCGTGATCATGACGATGATCCGGGTGCAGGGATTGATGTAGGAACTCGGCCTTTCTGGCGCCAAACGCGCTGTAACGTGCACGCATCAGTTTCTCGGCTGTATCCGCCTTTGCAGCACCCTCATGGATCGGTCCGCAACAGCTCTCATAGGCGACACCAGATCCACAGTAACATCCAGCCATGGTCTCCTCCGCATGAATAATTATTAAGTGGGAACAATAACATAGCACCTCTTTAACACCAAGGGGACGATGGCTGCCTGTGATTTGAGCCAAGATTTGCCGCCACGATGGTCTTGGCGATAAACGGCTCCTGCTTTGGGCACTTCCGTACCGTTACGGCAAGCGAGTGATCAGGGCCTGGTGCCCTCTCTTCAGAACGAAAAAAAGGTGGGTGAACACCCACCTTGAAGGCCTCTATCATTGAGGCTGTAGACTGGAATAACGGAACGATTCCACACTGAGTCCGCCTCTATTCAGTTAACCGGTATAGGCATTCTCTAAAACCATTCCATCGCAGCTAACTCTAACAGCGCTCCATGACAGTCTTATGACAGTGGGGGGGGCGATCGGAATATTTAACCCGGAATCGAAATGATGGGGCTGGGATTAGAGCCCCAGCTCTTTGATACGCTTCAGTAGACGTTTGATCGAGATGGGATAGGCGGTTCCCAGATCCTGGGCGAACAGGGAAATGCGTAACTCCTCCAATCCCCAGCGGATCTCCTCGATGCGGTCGTCAACCCGTCCACGCTGCCTGCATTGCTGATTCCACTGCTCCCATCGCTGTTGCAGTTCCGCCATTTCATGCATGCGCTGCCGGTCTCGTGCCGCGGCGTGGGTCAGTTTGTCGACTCTTTTCGAAATACCCCGAAGGTATCTGGGGTAGTCGCTGAGCCGTTCATCCGGCACTTGTTGCAGAAAACCACGATAGACCAGACGCTCCAGTTGATGCTGCATATCCATTGCAGCGCTCATCCAGTTGACCTGGGTGATTGCGCCTACCGCTTTTCTGGTTTGATGGCTCAGTTCCAGTATCTCCAGCAGTTGTTGACAGCTGCTGTTCGCCTGCTGCATCAGTCTTCCCCGCCTGCTGCTCAACCGCTCTTCAAAACACTTACCATCGCGAATCTCCGGGAGTTGGTTGAGAAATGTGCGATCGACGATGAACGATACCAATTCATCTTCAAGATCCCGATGGTCTCCGCCTTCCCGATCTTTCTCCACCGCAGGCACCTTGGCATAAAGCAGGCGCATCCGGTCGAGCTGGTCGAGGTTTTTTCGCAGATAGCGAATCTCCTTGGGCATTTTCAACATTATCAGCCGTCTCACCCCCTCCTTGTGGGAACGCAAGGCGCTGCTCTCGGCATCGAGCAGACGAATCGCTACGCTCTCTCCTTCATCCACCAAGGCAGGATAGCCCTGGAGTGTAATTCCTCCCTGTTCTATTCCCAACTGTTTCGGCAGCCTATCGAAATCCCAATCCTTCAGGCCGTTGCGTTCAAAACCGGGTGAGTTGAGATGCCGGTGCTGCGCCTGCGGCTGACCCGCATGCCGCCGCTTCATACCTGCCAGATCCCGGCCCTGCTCCAAGGTGGATCCACCCTGATCGACAACCCGCACCCGCATGCGCAAGTGAACGGGAATATCCTCCTCAGTCCATGCATCTTCGGGGATATGGACTCCGCTGAGCTGTTTCAATCGTTCTCCAAGTACCTGTATCAGGGGCCTGTCACTGCCCGGCAAATCGGCAAGACAGGCATCGGCAAATTCAGGAACAGGTACGAATGAACGCCTTAGAGATTTAGGTAATCCGCGGATCAGAGAGATCACGCGTTCTCTCAGCAATCCAGGTACCAGCCACTGCAGACGCGCCTCGGTGATCTGATTCAGTACATCCTGTGGAACAATCAGCGTAAGGCCATCCTGTGCGCTCCCGGGATCGAACTGGTACTCCAGGGGTAGTCGCATGCCATTGATATCGAGATGATCGGGAAACTGCTCACTGGAGATCCGTTGTGAACCGTCCCTCATCAGATCGGACTCATCCATGTATAAGCGTTTCGACTGTTGCTTGGACTGCTGCCGCAACCATTTTTCGAATCCGGGTGTGGTTGAAATGCCCTCGGGTATCCGCTGATCGTAGAAACTGTAGATACGTTCTTCATCCACCAGAATATCCCGCCGTCTCGATTTGGCTTCCTGGTCATGAATGGCCTCGATCAACGTCTGATTGTGACGCCAGAAGGGCGCCCGCGTGTAAAAGTCCCCGTCCACCAACGCCGAGCGGATGAAAATATCCCTGGCGACCACCGGATCGATGGGTGAGAAATTGATCTTACGGCGCGGAATCAGGGTGATGCCGAACAGGGCGACTTTCACATACCCGGCAACCTGGCCGCGTTTTTTCTCCCAATGGGGTTCAGAGTAGCTGCGTTTCACCAGGTGTCCCGCTGCCTTCTCAACCCACTCAGGTTGAATCACCGCCAAGGTTCGCGCATAGAGTTTGCTGGTCTCCACCAACTCGGCCGCCATGACCCACTTCGGCTGCTTTTTATAGAGAGCGGAACCGGGATGGATGAAAAAGCGTGTATTCCGCGCTCCCAGATATTCATGGCTGTTGCTCTTTAAACCGATATGACTCAAAAGACCACTCAATAGGGCCCGATGGATCTCCTCATAACCCGCCTCGGCACTATTTTCACGCAACCCCATCTCGTGCAGTTGTCCACGCAATTGTTGGTGTATGTCATGCCACTCCTGAACCCTGTTCCAGGAGAGAAAATGCCGCTTGCACCAACGGTGAAATTTGTTTTTCGATAGATGTTTTCTCTGCCTCTCGACCTCCTCCCAGAGTGCAAGGTAACTCAGGAAATCAGACTGCTCATGACGAAATCTCGTATGGGCCTCATCCGCCAACTGCTGCTTATCCACCGGACGTTCCCGCGGATCCTGCACACTCAGTGCGGCTGCAATCACCATTACCTCTTTCATACAGTGGCTATGGGCCGCAGAGAGGAGCATCCTGCCGATACGCGGATCCACAGGCAGCCTGGCGAGCTGCTGGCCAAGGCGGGTTATCCTGCGATCACCGGCGACCGCGCCGATCTCTTCCAGTATCCGGTAGCCATCCTTGATGAGACGATTATCGGGGGGATCGATAAAGGGGAAGTCACTGATCTCACCCAATCCAAGTAGTTTCATCTGCAGGATAACTGAGGCCAGATTGGTACGCTGTATTTCCGCTTCGGTAAAGGGACGACGGGCCAGGAAATCCTCTTCCGTAAAGAGGCGGATGCAGACCCCGGCGGCGAGACGGCCGCAGCGGCCTTTGCGCTGATCCGCCGAAGCTTGGGCTATGCGCTCCACAGGCAGGCGTTGCACCTTGCTGCGATGACTATAGCGACTGATGCGCGCATAGCCGGTATCGATAACATAACGTATGCCCGGTACCGTCAGTGAGGTTTCAGCCACATTGGTGGCCAATACGATACGCCGGCTCGTATGGGGTTTGAACACCCGGTTCTGATCCTCAATGCTGAGTCGCGCATAGAGCGGCAGTACCTCGGTGGCGGGAAGTCTGTGTTTGCGTAAGGTCTCCGCTGTCTCGCGTATCTCCCGCTCGCCACTCAAAAAGATCAATATATCGCCCCGGTCGATCAGTGACAGCTCATCCACTGCATCCACGATGGCCTGCTGTAGCGGGTCGTCGCGTTCGTTCTCCCCCCCCTCGACCGGCGGTCGGTAACGCACCTCCACCGGATATGTGCGACCCGATACCTCTACGATGGGTGCATTATGAAAATATTCGGAGAATCTCTGAGGATCTATGGTCGCCGAGGTAATGATCAGTTTGAGATCGGAACGTCTGATGCACAGCTGTTTCAGATAGCCCAGCAGGAAGTCGTTATTCAGACTGCGTTCATGGGCTTCATCGATAATCAAAGTATCGTATTGATTGAGATAGGGGTCCTGCTGGATTTCAGCAAGCAGTATCCCATCCGTCATCAGTTTGATATAGCTATGGGGACCAACGCGGTCGTTGAAACGCACCTTGTAGCCCACCGCCTGACCAGTGGTGGAGCCCAATTCACTCGCCACGCGTGTTGCCAGTGTCCTGGCGGCGACCCGGCGCGGCTGTGTGTGACCGATATATCCCGACAGGCCAAGACCGAGGTCGAGACAGATTTTGGGCAGCTGTGTCGATTTACCCGAACCGGTTTCACCACACAGCACGACCACCTGATGATCCAGAATCAGCGCCTTGATCTCATCGACCCGCTGGCTGATAGGCAATACCTCGGGATAGGTGACTTGTGGCAGATTCTCGCGGCGTTGCATCAGGCACTGCTGTGACGACCGAATGGAGTGCCAGAGCTTCATCAGCCCTTGTGAATAATCCCCCCCACTGGCTTCACGTTTCCTCAGACCGCGAAGTTGTCGATAGAGGCGGTGCCGATCCCGCAGCATGCAATGCCTGATCTCTAACGGATCGGGAAAATCATTGAGAGTCGCGCTCACGATAACACTATAGGAGGGTTCAATGCTGCTATATGTTGATTAATTGATCGTCAAAAGCACCGGCCAGACGCCATGGGCTTTATCCTGACATTATATGAATCGTACTTGGTTTCTGCCTTCCCACGCTGGAGCGTGTGGTCAGTACTGCGTTGGGTATCAATATACCACACCGATAAACGTCAGGTTCCGGTGCGGTAAGCCGCACCCTACACTTTTGGATTGGATCCATCCAGATTATGATGGATTTCCAGCACTGCACGGTGGGATAGGCCCAACCACATAGCAGCCGATTCGAAATGAATTCAGCAGACAGTTAACAGACTTTGGATCAATGACCACCACCCTTCAACGCTGTCACCATACCTTCGATCGTATCCTTGGCATCACCGAAGATCAGTGAAGTGTTGTCCTGATAGAACAGCAGGTTGTCGACACCGGAGTAACCGGGATTCATGGATCGTTTGAGGAAATAGACCTGCTTCGATTTCGCCGCATCCAGTATCGGCATGCCGTAAATTGGGCTGGAGGAGTCTGATCTGGCTGCTGGATTGACCACGTCATTGGCGCCCACCACCAGCGTGACATCGGAAGTGGGGAATTCCGGGTTGATCTCATCCATCTCGAGGACGTGGTCATAAGGAATATCCGCTTCGGCGAGCAACACATTCATGTGTCCAGGCATACGCCCGGCTACAGGATGAATTGCAAACTTTACCGTCACATCCCGCTCTTCAAGCAGCTCCAACACCTCTTTCAAAGCATGCTGCGCCTGGGCCACCGCCATACCGTAACCCGGTACGATGATGACCTTGTTGGCATCTTCCATCCAGTAGATGGCGTCCTCTACCGAGGCTGACTTGACACCCTTCTCGGCAGCCACACCCACCGCGCTGGGCGCACCATCCGACTCACTGCCGAAACCACCGAACACGACATTGATGATGGAACGGTTCATGGCCCGGCACATGATGAAGGAGAGGATAGCGCCCGAAAAACCGACCAAGGCACCGACAATGATCAGCAACAGATTACCCAGGGTAAAACCCGTTGCCGCGGCAGCCCATCCTGAATAACTGTTTAGCATGGATATGATAACCGGCATATCCGCACCACCGATGGGAATGATCAGCGTAAATCCCAGTACGAATGACAGCAGGGTGATCAATACCAGCGAGGTCATACTCCCTGTCATGCCAAAGTGGACACCGAGTAAGACCGTGGTGATTGCGATAGCTGCATTCAAGGCATGCTGTCCCTTGAATTTAACCGGCGCCCCGCTTACCAATCCCTGCAGTTTTGCAAACGCCACCACTGAACCGGAGAAGGTGATCGCACCGATGATGATACCCGCCGATAACTCCCCCATCATGACCGGGTTGAGGGTACCTGCGGCATCGTGGTTGAGATAGGTGCCGATAGCCACCAGTACCGCAGCCATACCCACGAAGCTATGCAGCGCCGCCACCAACTGCGGCATAGCGGTCATCTGCACGCGGGCAGCCAGCACCGTACCAATCACCGCGCCGGCGATCACACCGACCAGGATGAAGCCATATGACTGCACTTCCTGACTGAATAAGGTGGCCAGGATGGCAATGGCCATACCCGCCATGCCGAGATAGTTTCCGCGTCGTGCCGATGCCGGATGGGTAAGGCCTTTAAGCGCCAGAATGAACAGGATTGCTGAAATCAGGTAGGCAATCGCTTGGGTATTTGCTGATATCTCCATCGGTCAGGCACTCACTTATCTTTTTTCTTGAACATGGCCAACATCCGGTTGGTTACCAGGAACCCACCAAAGACGTTGATCGAAGCCAACAATACCGCGACGAAGCCAAAAATCTCAGCAGCGGTACCTGCTGTCTCCAGGCCGGTCACCAACAGGGCACCCACGATGATGATCCCCGATATAGCGTTGGTCAGTGCAACCAAGGGTGTATGCAACGAGGGGGTTACCCCCCATATCACCCAGTAACCGATAAAGCAGGCAAGAACGAAAACATATAATGCAACCAGTGTGTCAGGCATGGGATCACTCTCGTATAGGTTGTTTTTGTGACATGGAGCTGACTTAAGACTCGGACCTCAGACGCATCGCCTTGGTGATCTCATCTTCCTCAAGATCCTTCAGCTCCAGGCCGCCTTCACCCTTATCCACCATGATATTGAGCAGATTCATGATGTTTCCCCCATAGAAGGCACTCGCATCAGAAGCCACCATGGAGGGGTAATTGGTATGACCGACAATCGTCACGCCATGCTTTACAACCACCTTGTCGGCCTCGGTCAAGGGACAATTGCCACCTGTCGCCGCTGCCAGATCGATCACCACCGATCCGTCACGCATATTCTTGATCACCTCCTCGGTAACCAACACGGGTGCAGGTCGGCAGGGGATTAAAGCGGTGGTGATAATGATATGTGCCTTGCTCAACTCATCAGCAAGAGCTTGCTGCTGCTTCGCCTTAGCCTCTTCCGATAACTCTTTGGCATAGCCGCCCTCACCGGAGCCGCTCTCGCCGATATCGAGTTCAATGGCCTTGGCGCCCAGGGATTCGATCTGCTCCTTGGTTTCCGGACGTACGTCATAGGCGAGCACATCGGCCCCAATTCGTCTCGCAGTTGCAATCGCCTGCAGGCCTGCGACACCGGCACCCAATACCACCAATCTGGCCGGCTTTGCCGATCCTGCCGAGGTCATCATCAATGGCAAAAAACGTCCGTAGTGGAGAGCGGCTTCAATTACTGCGCGATAACCCGCGATATTGCTTTGCGAAGAGAGGGCATCCATAGCCTGTGCCCTGGATATTCTGGGAACTCTCTCCATCGCAAGATAGACGATCTCTTTCTCCAGTATCGTATTCAGCGTTTCATCGAGTTCGCAGGATTCAATATGAGCGATCAATATCGATCCCTTGGGGAGTTCAGCGGCCTCGCTCGCCGAAGGCTTGCGCACACGTACCAGGATGTCGGCATTCAATGCGTCTTCGGGAGCGACTATCTCAGCGCCTGCGTCCCGATAATGTTCATCGGTATAATCGGCGTTTTCACCGGCGCCGGCGGAAACCTTGATGGTAAAACCTTTATTAATCAGTTTCTTGACGATTTCCGGTGAAAGAGCGACACGTCTTTCCCCCACCGCTGTTTCTTTCAATAGGCCTATTTTCATCGTTTTTCTACTCAGCCAAATTTAGGTCGTGTTAGCACTTTGTCGAGCGCGCATAATTATCCAGACTAATGCCTTGATTCACAAGATTAGACAAATGTCACAATTCCTGCCTGCCCCGGATACCCCTGAAGCAGAAAACAGCCTTAAAATTAATACTATATTTCCTTTAATAACAGAATGTTAGATATGCTTGAAATAACTGATTACAGTTATTCTACGTTTCCTTCATGTAACAAAACCTGATAAATACTGGTGGGATAGAGAATATGTATTTTGGGAATATTTTCACATTTTAATCGATCAGGTAATAGCTTTGGATGCCGAAACAGGGGCTGAACAGTAATTTTCCGGTGAGAATCAGGCAACTCACTCTTTTGTTCCCATTCAGCTGCTATCGAGAATTGGTACACAAGCGTTACTGGTGGTGAACAGTCACCCCCGGTACTTGCAGAAAACCGGCAGAAGAAAGCATATAACAAACGGATGTTATCAATTCGGATTAGTTCTTAGGGCCTGTTAACACTAATCCAATCGGTCCTAATAATAGGTACCGTAGTAATTGTCACCTTTGACTTCCCGACTCTTGTTAAGCACCAAACCGATTGCCTTGTCGCTGTCCAGGCGGCTCAGCGTATCCTTGATCGCTTCAACAGGTGTCCCTCCAGCTTCCACCACGACCAGGACCTGCCCCATGTGCTGGTTTAGTACGATTGATTCACTGGTTGATAGCATGGGAGGAGAGTCGAAAATGATGATCCGGTCCTGATACCTTACAACCACTTCATTCAGGAACTCCTCCATCTCTTTGCTGGCGAGTAGCTCCGTCGACTTTTCCGAGCGTTTTCCGGCAGAGATTACTTTTAGCCTTGGGATTTGTGTTTCGAGTATGACATCACCAACGGTACAGCTTTTATCCTCAAGCAGATCGATAAGCCCCTTTTCCTTTTCGATACCAAGCAGCGTACTCAAGGAGCAGCGCAATACATCACCATCAATCAGGAGCACAGTCGAATCGAGTTCCGTAGATATACTCAAGGCAAGATTCATTGCGGTAAATGTCTTACCTTCCGATGGCAGTGAACTGGAAATGGATATCAGATTGCCATGCTCTATCGGTGCCGCACCCTTACCCAGGGCGTTCATAATAACCGGACGTTTTATAATTCGATACTCTTCAGAGAGTTGCTTATTGCCGGAATGGGGTACGATATATCCCACTCGAGACAGTGATTCGTAGTCCAGATGAATCTTCTTGGCACTACTTCTCGCGACAGGCTCCCTGCTGACAGGAATAGTGGGTTCGGCAGATTGCTGTCCACCCGCAGCAGGCATGACAGACGCTGTTTGCTCCAGTACCGGCTTGGCTTTTTCAATCGTTCTATCACGATTTGTAACATCCGCTGTTTTGGCTGATTCGTTCGCATTACCTTTATTCGATTTGGTTTTTGCTAAACGCTCAATGGCTTTTTCAATGCTGCTCATCTAAACCGCTTTCCTGTGATTGATGGGTATTAAAACCATGTTTCCGGGATAATCAGTACGTCTCCAGGCATCATTTTAACATTAGCAGATATATCCCCATCTCTGATCAAATCGTCAAGGCGGACTCGATACTCTGTTGTTTTTCCGTTTACCTTCCTGACCACCTTTGCTTTGTTACCCGCTGCGAAATCTGTCAAACCGCCCACAGCGATAATGACATCGAGCAAGGTCATACCATCCCTGTAGTTGATCGACTGCGGTTGAGAAGCCTGACCGACAACACGTACCTGTTCAGTATACCGACCCACAAACTCTGTCACGCTGACCGTCACTTTGGGTGATTTCACGAATTTGGAAAGTTTGGCTTCAAGGGTTCTGGCCAATTCAGTCGGTGTTTTTCCACTCGCAGGCAGATCCTCCACCAGGGGTGTAGTGATCATACCATCTGGACGGACCACCACCTGAGTTGAGAGCTCGCTGTCCCCCCACACGAAGACATTGAGTGTATCTCCGGGTCCGATCACGTAAAGCGGTGAATCCGGCCCAGCGACTGTGGTGGGAACCTGATTTTCTGGAGATGTCATCTCGGGTGGGCTTGAACATGCCGCCAGCATGATTGTTGAAAGAACCCAGAGAAAACCCAGTATTTTCTTGTAACCTATTGATAACATATTGCTTTCCTGATATCCAATGATGTTAACTTGAACTATTTTAACCCTTAATTTGAGAGATCTCACTCAAAAGCTTCTTTGCTTCCTCTGATTCGGGGAAGTCCGCATGGTCTTTGCTGAGCGTCACCAATACCTCTTTCGCCGCTTTCACATTGTCCGACTCTGCAAGCATAACAGCATAATGATAAAGAATAGACGGGTCTGAGGCCGTATCCATAATCGTTGACAATATTTTCAAAGCCGTAGCCGTGTCTCCCGATTTATGAGTCAACCAGGCATAGGTATCCACTACCGACTGAGTGGCGTTTCCTGAAATTTCATAGGCAAGTTTCGCTTGGTCAAGCGCTTTTTGAGGATCCTGATCAAAATTTAGCAGCGCAGAATTGTTAAGGGCTACTATATTTCGCGGGTTCTCCTCCAGCAGATCACTATATAATTTAAGTGCTGCATTCATTTTCCCCATCGTCTGATAGACGATCGCCAGCGCTAACTGTACCTGCTGATTGTTCTTATGAGATCTCTTCCAGCTAGTCAACAGGTTGATCGCACTCATCGCGTCTTTATTCTTGATATACAGGTCTGACAACTGCTGTATCAGGATAAAGGGGGATTTGGGTGTGGCTTCTGCTTCCAGGGTGTTGATCGCTTTGACTATATCTCCCCTTGCTTCATGGTAGTTGGCTTGAAGCGTCACACCCACAAGTCTGGTCTTATCGTTATCGAGCAGTTGCTCTATTATCGTTTCAACCTGCTGATAATTCCTATCCCGCAACTCCAATTTGTAACGCAACAGTTTGCCTTTAATGGATAAAGGTATCTTTCTATCCAATTTTTGCAGGGTAGTTCTTGCAGCCTCTAGATCCCCTCTCTTAGTCTGAAGATCGGCCAGTTGCAAATAGGCCATCTCACTGTCCGGGTTATCATCCAGCAACTTTTTAATGGTTGACTCTGCCTGATTATAGTGGCCTGTCTGCTGATCGATCAGGGCAAGCAGGGATATGATGGCAGGGTTGTCGCTCTGCCGAAGCTGCTTGTCATCAAGATAAACTGCGGCCTTTTCCGGCTGTTTCCTTCTTAAGTAGTATCTGGCCAGAATGACCCGAGGCAGCCATGAATCCTTACCCGTTTCAATGGCTTTTTCCAACCATGCCAGTGCCTCTTTTTGGCTGCCCGAACGTTCACTAATCTGTGCTAGCAGCATCATCGCATTGACATTGCCTGGCTCTCTGGCAAGCACTAGATTGAGCCTGTCGCTTCCAGCCATCAAACGACCATCCTCAAGATCCATCCTTGCCAGTGCCAACTGGCCGGGAATGAATTCGGCACTTTTACTGACTGCGTCAGTAAAGTACCGCCTTGCATAGTTTCTGTTCCCTGAATTGAGCTCTATCATGGCACGCAGATAGAGATCTCTAGGACGTTCTCCCTCACGCGTCAGAAGCTGATCAGACAGTTTCCGCGCAGAGTCGAAATCCTGTTTCTTGATATATGAAAGGATCAACAGCGTATCTCTGTTCGATGACTCTCCTTCCCATTTGTCCTCCAACTCGGATATAGCCTCATCGACAGACCCATGATTGATATAGAGTCGAGCCAGTTCCTCACGAATGCGGGTGTCACTGGGATTGACGTGCGCAGCCTTTTTAAGAAACTCGATCCCCTTGGAATACTCCCCTGACTGACTGGCCGCGAGACCAATCATGGTCAATATCTGATCATCATTGCTGTCGGCACCACCAGATTCGAGCAGAGCCAGGGCCTCTTTCGGTTTATCCAATCGCAACTTGATTTCACCAAGAAGCTTTCTAGCCTGGAGATGGGTTGGCACCTGATTGACATATCTCGTCAGCAGTATATTTGCCTGTTCCAAATTGTTTTCAGAAAAGTGCAAAGCGCCAAGCAAAAGGGTTGTCGGCAGGTGATTGGGCATAACCGAGTGCGCCTGAAACAACTTGGTAACTGCACTCTCATAATCCTGCTTCAAATAATCATACAGACCTGAGAGATAGGCAACGTATGGATTCTTTTTGTATTGAGCCTCTAACTCTCGAATGTATACACTGCTCTCATCCAATCTCTTCAGGTGAAAAAACAAATGGATGAGATTGACTTTGATGATATACGCATCTTGCTTGGGATCATCTTCGTCTATCAGTGAAAGCGCACCCTTCAACAGTTCAACCGCCTTACCGTGATCCTCCAGTTTTACATGTAAGGATCCCAGGTCACGCCATACCTTATAGTCCTTTTTATCTATCTCCAATGCACGCTGTAAATACTCCAACGCCTCAGTATCATCGTTCCTCATACTTGCCGCTTTCGCCAGCGATCGCAATGCAGTGACACTTTCCGCATCCTTCTCAAGCATCTTTTCGGCAAGTACCGTTCCCTTCTCCACCTCTTCCACACTGAGATAAGAGTGAGAGACAACACCCCACACCCTCATAGGTTGGATGCTGTCAAGTGCCCCTTTTTCGTACGCCTCTACAATCTCTTTATGTTTCCCTTGCAACTCCCAGGAAGACATTAAGATAAGTTGCACATCGGCCGTAGGCGACTTGTCGCTTAAAACTGTTTTTATCTCTTTTTCTGCAGAAATCCCGTCGCCTTTTTTCAAGTAACTTCTGGCGAGTAATTGTCTGGCATCGGTATTTGCAGAATTATTCTGAAGTATTTGCTTGAGCTCAATAATCGCTTTCGAGTAGTTTCCGCTTTCATAACTGGTTTTAGCCGAAGCCAAGGCTTCACTGTCATCTTTACCGACTGTGCATGCGGACAGCATAAACTGCAGCATGATTACAGGTAGTAATGCCCAAAGGTTCAATAGCCTTACGTTGTTCACTGCCCTTGTCATTTCAGAACCACCATCAAATACAGCCGTATTGAAAACACTCTGCAACTCCGGAATCGATCTATTTCAGACCGTATTTATTCACCAGGTCATATAGGGTCGGTCTGCTGATACCCAGTAGATCAGCCGCCTTTGATACATTTCCACCAACAAAGCTCATGGCCCGTATGATCGCTTTTGCCTCTGCCTGCTCCCTGACCTCTCTCAAATTGACCGGCATCACATCCTCGCTCCCTTCAGTCAATTGCAGTTCACTGGGAGTAATCAATTGGTCGTCAGCCATAACCACAGAACGTTTTATTCTGTTTTCAAGCTCTCTGACATTCCCCGGCCAGTTATAACCCTCGATGGCTTTCAATGCTTCCTTAGTGAATCCGCTGACTTTCGAAGTATTTTGCTTGGCATATTTTTTTAAAAATGACCAAGCCAACAGTACTGCATCACCCGCACGCTCTCTTAGTGGTGGTATATTGATAGAGATTTCACTGATTCGGTAATAGAGATCCTCGCGAAACTCACCCTGCGCTATTTTCTCTTCCAAATCCTGATTGGTTGCACAGACCACCCGGACATCCACAGGTATTTCTTCCCTACCGCCAATCCTCTCGATTACCCTTTCCTGTAAAAAGCGCAGCATTTTCGCCTGCAAACCCATGGGCATATCGCCTATCTCATCGAGAAACAGGGTTCCCCCATTTGCTGTCTCAATCTTTCCTACCGTCCTTTTCGAGGCACCTGTAAAAGCACCTTTTTCATAGCCGTAAAGCTCGCTCTCCAAAAGATTTTCCGGTATCGAAGCACAGTTTATAGCGGCAAATTTCTCACCGCTTCTGTCGCTCAAGGCATGGATGGCCCTGGCAAGCACCTCTTTGCCGGTGCCGCTTTCACCCAGCAGAAGTGCTGTTATATCCGTCGGACTTATCTTCTCTATTATCCTGCATATTTCCAGCATTTCCGGACTGTTTGCGATAACGCCATCCAGTGGTGAATTGCGTTGCATGTTATTTAGCCTGCGATTCTCATCTTCCAGGCCATGTACATTGAATGCGCGTTCGATAATAACCCGCAATACATCAGGGTCTATCGGTTTCTGATAAAAATCATAGGCGCCCAATTCGATCGACTTCAGGGCATTCTCACGATCGTCATTACCCGTCACCACTATGACTTTTGTTTGAGGAATTAAATTCAATATTTCTTGCAATGTGGCGAATCCCTCGCTGACATTGGTCGGGTCGGGCGGCAAACCGAGATCAAGGGTAACCACAGGCGCTGATGTCTTCCTCAGACAGTTGATGGCACTCTTCCTGTCACCGACGATATGTACCTCATATCCGTCAAAGCTCCATTTGAGTTGACGCTGGAGTCCCGGATCATCCTCAACTATTATTAGCGATTTCATCTGGTTAGTAGCTTTACTCACAACTACGCCTCTGCCGTGGTCGATATGTGATTATTGATTGCTTGTCCCGCAACCTCAAGCGGTATACTGATCTCGAACTTAGTTCCAACACCCTTAACGCTCTCCACCTTCATCTTGCCATTCAGGGAATTCACATACTCCCTGGTTTCGTAGACACCAATTCCCATCCCGGCATTTCCTTTTGTCGTTTGAAACGGTCGAAACAACCTTTCCTTAATGAACAATGCATCCATCCCAACCCCATTATCCTCAATCGTAATCACTGCATCGTTGTTGTCACGGTCCACGGTCACATCGACCTTACCATCTTCCTGGGATGCTTCCTGTGCATTTTTTATCATATGCACCATAATGGCGGTGAAACGATCCTTGTCGGCGATGATTTTCAGGAAATTGGCATTGATCGTAAGTCGCGGCTTGGGCAAATAGGCATAAAGTTGATTAACAACCTGCGCAACCGATTCTTCCACATAAAATTCTTTTGATTTTGTTGATTCGAACCTTCCCTGCCTCAACTGGGTGAGCAATCGTCCCATTTTACTGACTGCATTGCCAATCGTTTTAACCGCATCATCCATAAATTCAGGATTGTTTTTATGCCGTTCGGCATTCTTTACCACCAATTCCAATTGGGCAATCAGGTTTTTCAGGTCATGTACCACAAATGCCGAGAGCCTGTTGAAGGCCTCGAATTGATTAGCCTGATTCAACGCCTCCGAGGTTTGTAACAATGCAAGATAACTGCCCGCCTGCTTCGCCGCAGCCTTGATGAGATCCCTGTCCTCCCAATTGACCGATTTGCTTAGCTTTGGCTGTGACAGTAAGACAAAGCCAAGAAGCTGTTCGTGGTGTTTGACGGGTATGATCAACCAGGCATTGTCAATAGCGATAAGTTGGTCATCAAGTTTCAGGCTTTCATAGCGCTCTGGGAACTGTTTGTATTCATCGACGTCGATAATCCAGTCACTGTTGGAAAAATATGTCACCAATGAATCACTTGAATCGAATAAGATATTGTTTGCTGACACTTGCCAGTGACTGACACACTGGTAACCGCCAGCATTATCCGACATCCAGAGGTATCCCCCACCTGCATCGATTGATTCGGAGATCGCCTGTATCACCCGAATACGGATCTCCTTACCCCCTCTACCGTTGGAGAGTGTCTGCACAACCCGCAACCACTCATCACGCCAGTCATACTTGTAGCTGAAGAAGTGTTTGTTGACAAAGACCTTTAACTTTGAACGCAGGTTACCCGAAAACAATGCCGTGATGAGAAAGATGACACCTGCGAATACAAAGGCAACCTGAGTCGCTTTACCCCAACTTCCCCCGTAAAAGCGGATGTAATAGCCAACCGCCGCCATCGTTACCAGGTAGGCCCCTGCGGCGATGATTGTGGTGGCATGAAATACCACCTGTTTCGAGACAAAGACGCGCACGGACCAGCTGGGATTTCTTGTTGCCGCAATCGCCACAAAAGGTACAGCGAGCGCACTGGTCAGTCCCCTCGCCTGCCACAGCGTGGTATCCACCCGATTAAACAACAATGCTTCAGCGTAAAGGAAAAAATCGTAGACAAACAGGACACCCATCCCGAGATAGAGATATTTGACGGACCAACGCATCTCGGGTCTTGTGCTGCGATAGAGTTGTTCGATCAGGGTCAGTCCGGTTATCGCGAATCCCAGATAGCCCACTAACGGGTAACTTGCAAAGCCCCCTGTACCAATCGGCACAGGGAAGAGCTGGGATATCGGCTCGACTGCAATCAGTACGGTTGATCCGATAAGTATGGCGATCGGAATGTAGGCCAGATTCCGCAGGTTTTTGCCGCAGGCCTGTTGCAAATTAAACAGTAGGCGGAACAGAAAAACGAACCATGCAATATTTCTTGCTATCTCGAAGATATGATAAGCAGTTCTGGTGAGGACGGATTCGTCCACCTGCAAAGCAACAGCAGCCAGCGCCCAGCATGCTGTGGTCACGGAAGCTGTCAGCAAATAGATCCCCTCTATTCGCCCGCGCCAGCTGGTCACAAGCATCACACTGAAGAGCAGGAATAGTGTGGCCGATATGGCATAACCGATGATTCCGATACTCAAGCAGCTAATCCTCTATAGCGATTTCCACACAGCCATGTAAATGAACTTTTTACCTGCATTGGTGTACGTATTATCCTGAATACTTATAAGCACATTCAATTACAGGCACCCTGTGCAAATAGATGAATGCATTATTATTCAATAAGTTAACAATAATATTGATTATCAGGATAGGCAATGGCTAATCAATAGTATATGGGATGGTGAACTGATTCACCTCCTCGAACCGGATTGACAGATGAATCTAGATTCCATAACGGATTCCCTCGATAATAGCCCACCATCATACAGATATATTATTTGCGGATTTTAAACCATGATATTAAATGCAGCACATAGAGTAACCCACTCCTTGCCGGTTCACGCCAAAACCGGATACAAAACAAGAAATTATTTGAAATTCAAGGGCTTCACCCTAATAGAAGTGATGGTTGTCGTAGTCATACTCAGCATCCTCGCGGCAATTGTCGTACCTAAGATCATGGACAGGCCCGAACAGGCCCGAATCACCAAGGCAAAGAGTGATATCCGTGCGTTGGAGGCCGCTCTCAACCTCTATCGACTCGATAATATGATATACCCCACAACCGATCAGGGCCTTGAGGCTTTGGTGAGCAAACCGACTGATTCACCGGAACCGAGGAATTGGAAAGAGGGTGGATATCTGGATCGATTGCCCGTCGATCCCTGGGGCAATCCCTATCTCTTTCTCAATCCGGGCACCCAGGGCGTGATCGATATCTACTCTGCGGGGCTCGATCCCCAATCGGCCGATGACGACCTAGGGAACTGGAATCTGGAGTGAAGGTAAACCACTCAACCAACGCCGCAGCCAACCAGCGAGGATTTACGCTCATCGAGGTGATGGTGGTCGTTGTCATCATCGGCATCCTGATCAACTTCGTTACTCTCTCTTTGGGGCGCAGTTCGCCTCAAGACCAGTTAAAGACGGAGGCCCAGCGGCTATCAAATCTGATCGGGCTGGCAAGTGAAGAGGCCCTATTGAGATCAGTCTTGATCGGGGTTGATATCAGCGAGGAAGACTATGGCTTTCTGCGCCTGGAAGAGGGCGTGTGGCAACCAATGGAGGATAACCTGTTTCGTTCACGTCAGTTGCCGGAAGGTATGGAATTCAGTATTGCCTCCTCGCAACAATCCGGGGAGGATGATGAGGAGAACATCCCTGAGATCATTTTACTCAACAGCGGTGAAATGACCCCCTTCGAACTAAAGCTGAGTTCCGACCGGCTAGAGAGCTATTACAGGCTGACCGGCAGTGAGATGGGGGAGCGCACACTCGATCATGTCTCGCCCTATTAATCTTTCCCGCACCGACGCATTTCAGGCTCATAACCCAAGAAACAGGGGCTTTACCCTGCTTGAGATCCTCATCGCCTTAGCGATACTGGCAATCGCATTCGCTTCGATCATCACGGTTGCAGCCAACCAGTCCGTCAACGTCGGTTATTTAAGGGACAAAACCCTGGCACACTGGGTGGCGCTGAACCAGATCACCGAGTTACAGGTTGGCAACAAATGGCCGGCAACCGGGAAACAACAGGGTGACGAAGAGATGGGCCTGACTAAATGGCATTGGCAACGAACCGTCAGCAAAACTCCGGATGACCGGGTTCGGAAGGTGGAAATAGCCGTGTTTCGCAACAGGGGGGATGATGAAGCTGTGACGCGGCTTGTGAGTTTTCTACCCCAACCGATTTAAGTATGTAATATGAACCACCACCCTCGAAGTCACGGTTTTACTCTGTTGGAACTACTGATCGCCATAACGATCTTCGCCATTCTCGCGACATTCGTCTACTCGGGTCTGAAGGTTATCCTCGACACAGAACACCAGACCAGCCTGTACGGTCAACGCATCGCCAAACTCCAACTCGGACTCAATCTCATGCAGCGGGATATTGAACAGATAGTGGGTCGACCGGTGCGCGATCAATACGGTGATCAACAGCCTGCCCTGAAGAGTGGCGGTATATCCGGCATCCTGTTGGAGCTTACACGCGGCGGCTTTTCCAATCCGATGCAGTTGTCACGCAGCAATCTTCAGCGTGTCGGCTACGTCCTGGAAGATAACACCCTCTTCCGTCTCACCTGGCCTACCCTGGACAGACCCCGGGAGAGTGAACCTCACCGACAAAAACTGATCGAAGAGATCTCGTCCCTGGAACTGGTCTTTTACGATAAGGCATTGCAGGAGAAGCGGGAATGGCCACCCCGGACAATCGGGGAGGCGGACGAGGATCCTAGTCTATTGCCGGTCTCTATCGAACTGAAGCTGGAACTCGAAGACTGGGGTTCGATTCGGCGACTGTTCCGCGCAAAACAGCAAGTACCGGTTGAGAATGGGTAAGGTCGCATGCCAGGTATAGCCACTCACAGATCGATGCATGAGAAAGGTGTTGCCCTGATCACCGCCATCATCGTCGTCTCGATAGCCTCCATCGCTGCCGTAGCCATGACCCACGAACTGCAGTTGAACATCCGCCGCAGCAGTAATATTTTCGCCGCCGACCAGGGCTATCTCTTTACCCTGGGCAGTGAAGCCTGGTCGCGGGGAATGCTGATCAGGGACCTGAACAATAACAAGCAGGATGGAAACTACGACGGTCTTGACGAAGACTGGGCCCAAGAACTCCCGCCAACCCCGGTCGAGGGTGGTCAGGTACAGGCGGTCACAGCCGATCTGCAAGCCAGATTCAATCTCAACAATCTCTATCTGAAGACGGACGCGAGCGATGAGGATAAGCAGTTAGTTGCTGAAAATTTAGCCCTTTTCCGGCGTCTTCTGGTGATTTTGGAGTTACCCGAGTCGATTGCACAAGCCACTGCTGACTGGTTGGATGAGGATGTCAAATCGCTCTACCCGGATGGTGCGGAAGATATGGAATATCTCAATTTGGATCCACCCTACCGTACCGCCAACGGAGCTATGGCCAGCCCAACCGAGCTGAGGCTCATCAAAGGCGTGGACCGAGAGGTGTACGAGAAGCTGACCCCCTATATCATAACCCTGCCGGAACAGACCAAAATCAATGTCAACACTGCCGATGCATTAATCATCCAGGCATTGGTTGAAAACCTGAACGATGCAGATGCAGAGCAGTTGATCAGCGAACGGGAAGATGACCCGTTCAAACAGCCAAGTGCATTTATCACGAGACTAAAAGCACTTTTGGATGAAAATAAAGTAAACTCTCAAAAAGTAACCTCGTTAATCTCTGTTGAGAGCCAATATTTTCAAATGGAGACGGTTGTCCGAATGGAAAGCAGTAGCCAAAGATTAGTCAGTCAATTGTATAAGGGTGAGAAGGATGTTGTTGTCATTTCCCGGACCCTCGGAGCTTTCTAATGGCTGAACGCCTGGTTGTTCAGTGCCATGACAGCGACTGCAGCAAGGTCAGTTGGCTGATCAAGGGCGGCGCCAATCAGCAGCCGGCCGAAGGGACCCTGGCGGATGCGGCGAAATTGGCGAAGGGCCGACGAACCCTGGTTTTTATTCCCGCCACCGAACTGCTGATCACCCAGGTCCGGATCCCGACCAGAAACCGGCAGCGTCTGATACAGGCGATTCCATTCTCCCTTGAGAATGAATTGACCGAGGATGTCGATCAACTCCATTTTGCCGCAGGCAATATCGACAGCGATGACATCACCCCTGTCCTGGTCATCGCCAGGCAGAGACTCGACCACTGGCTGGAGACTCTCGAAACAGCGGGGATCGAACCTATCGCCATCTATGCCGATCTGCTCTCTCTACCCTATGAGAGCGGTGCCTGGACCCTCTATCAGGATAGCCGGATTCTGAATATCCGCACCGATAGAGCACGGGGCTTCAGCGCCGACGCCATCAACGGCGCGGCAATACTCAGGCTTGCCCTGCAACAAGACAGCGAGCATCCACCCGGCAAGATCGATCTCTTTCAATCCCCTGATTCCCAGGACCTGATCGATATTAACCAGCTCGATGGCGATTATGAAATCAGCGCGAAACGACTCGATACCCATACCGAGTTGACCGCCTTGCTAGCCGATAATCTGATCGATAAACAGCAGATCAACCTGCTTCAGGGTGATTATCTGCGAGTCGACAAGCTGACGCTGCAATGGAAACGCTGGCTTCCCGCCGCCGTGCTGGCAGCGGTATTCATTGGTCTCACCCTGCTGATGAGCATCCAGCAATACCACCACTACGAACAACAGAGTGCCGCACTCGACAAACAGATCAGAGAGACCTTTCAGCAGGCCTTCCCGGAAGTAAAGCGCATCGTCGACCCGAAGATACAGATGGAGCAGAAACTGAAGAACCTGCGCCAGGGAGATTCAGGCAGTTTCTTGCAATTCACCAGCCTCTTCGTACCTGCCGCTTCGGTCATCAAAAGCAGTCCAAACACCACCCTGGAAAGCATAAGTTTCCGGGATGGCAAACTCGATCTGCAATTAATCATCAAGGAGCTGCAGGCATTGGAGAATTTGAAACAGACTATCGAGGCCAAAAAACTCGCGGTTGAGATCCGCTCGGCCAATGCCACCGGTAACCAGGTCACTTCACATCTACGTATCAGCGGAGTGAATCCATGAAGGAGTGGTGGCAGTCAAAAACACCCCAGGAGCACATGGCCCTGATTATAGGCGCTGCAGCCATCCTACTGCTGCTTGTCTATCTGCTGTTGTGGCGCCCGTTCAATCAGGCCCTGGACAAGAAGGCACTGCTGGTCGAGAGTCAACAGCTCACGCTGAACTGGATGCAGGACAACCTCGATCTGGTCAAAAACCTGCGTAACCAACAGCGGGGAAAAAGCGCCGGCAGTAATGAGGCACTGCTCACCCTGGTCGATAGAACGGCAAAAAAAATCCGACTGAGACAACAGATCCAGCGAATTAAACCCCAGGGTGACAATGCCGTTCAATTATGGATCGAAGAGGCGCCATTCGACACCATCATCAAATGGCTGGGGCAGCTGACGCAAACCCACGCCATCGAGATCGACTCCCTGACGATCGATAGACAAGACAAACCGGGACTGGTCAATGCACGACTGGTCCTGCAGCGGGAAGGGGGATCTTGATGCGCTGGTGGAGTTTTCTATTGATCGGCTTGGGTGGTTACCTGATTTTTCTGCTTGCGGGAACCCCGGCACAACACATCATAGGCTGGGCACTGGCCGAGAACGGTAAACTGCCCTTCTCTTACGCAACCATGAAAGGGAGTTTGTGGCGAGGTAAAATGGAAGCCATCAATTATCAGGGAATACCCCTCGACAAGATTAAGTGGCGCTTCGCACCAAGCGGCCTGCTTCTCGGCAGGATCAGTTTCGATCTTGAACTGCGGCACATGAATAACAAAGTCGATGCGAATGTAGCCCGCACCCTGGGTGGTTTCCAACTGAAGAATGTTGAGGGTCAACTCCCGGCATCGATGATTACCGACATGGCGGACCTCAACCAGATCAGTGTTGAGGGTGATGTTGAACTCAATCTGAGTCATGTTGCCATCGAGACTGAACGCGTCACCTCGGCTGAGGGAGAGATCAAATGGCTTAATCCGGCTCTGCTTCGCCCCTTTAGCCTCAAGGAGGGCAATCTTAAAGCTGATCTGACAACTGACGATAACGGCAATATCAATATCAAGATCAATGACCTGGGCGGGGGCACCTCGGTGGATGGTGAACTGAGTCTCAGTAATGAAGGAAACTATACTCTGAACGGCGCGATCAAACCTGGCGCGGGATCTGACCCCGGTTTGAGCAGCGCATTGAAGGCCGTTGCAAAAAGCCAACCCGACGGTAGTTATCGAATCAGTTTCAGCGGTAGTCTATAGGTATTTTCTGTGATCGGGTGCAACTATCAAAGCCGATTCAGACCTGTATGCCAACGCCCCATCATCTGCTAATATATAATACATTATATATTTACCATAAACCCATGATGAATAAAGATTTTCACCATCCACATCTGATCCTGCCCCAAATCACACACCCACAGGTGCCGCGATTTGGGCGCGAGACTTCGATGGAACCGATTCAACAATGAGTATTTTGCCAACCCTTTTCATGGATAGACAGCACCCGCGCACCGGCCTGTTCTCACGCCTGGTCCTCATGCTGTACACCGTCGCCCTGCTCAACCTTTCGTGGATCCCACTTGGCCATGCGGAACAGATTACCCTCAATCTGAACAATGCCGACATAGAGGCCTTGATCAAAACGGTATCCGAACACACCGGAAAGAACTTCGTCATCGATCCCAGAGTGAAGGGGAAAGTGACGGTCATCTCAGCCCACCCGATGGATCGCGATGAGTTCTATCAGGTATTCCTCTCGATCCTCGAAGTGCATGGTTTCTCAACCATCCCCAGCGGCGATGTGATCAAGGTGGTCCCCGACGTGAAGGCTAAACAGGGTGGGATCCCCACGGTCAACGCCCTCGGACAACTGCCTGGGGATCAGATCGTCACCCGCATCATCCAGGTCAAGAATGTCACCTCCGCGCAACTGGTACCGATTTTACGCCCCCTGATACCCCAGGAGGGCCATCTCGCCGCCTACCCGGACACCAACGTCCTGATTATCTCCGACCGCCGTCAGAATGTTGACCGGTTGATGAAGATCATCGATCAGATCGACAGGGTAAGCGACAGCTCGATCGAGGTGATCACGCTGCAGCATGCCTCCGCTTCCGAGGTGGCACGCATCCTCAACGGTTTACAGACCCCTGCGGCAAAGGGTCAGAAGAATGCCACCAAACTGGTCGCGGACGAACGTACCAACAGCGTGTTGATCAGCGGCGACCCGACGGCCAGGTTACGCTCACGGGTAATCATCGAGCACCTCGACACCCCTTTTGACAATGAGGGCAACGCCCAGGTCATCTACCTGAAATACGCCAACGCCACAGACCTGGTGCAGGTATTGACGGGTGTCAGTGAAAATCTGGACGAGACCAAGCAGGGAGGCGGTAAAGCGGCGGCCAAGGGTAAACCCACGCTGCCGATCAACATCCAGGCCGATGAGGCTGCAAACGCACTGATCATCACCGCGCCGCCCGATCAGTTCCGAGCCCTGCAGGCGATTATCCGCAAACTCGATATCCGCCGGGCCCAAGTTCTGGTGGAGGCGATCATTGCCGAGGTCTCCTACGACAAGGCGAAACAGCTCGGCGTGCAATGGATCGTCGATGGCAGTCCGGATGACAAAGGCCCCATCGGCGTCATTAATCTGGGCTCTCCCGCGATTTCCGACATAGCCTCCGCAGCGGCCGCCGGTACTGGAGTTGCGCTTGGTCCAGGCACCTCACTCGGTTTTGGACGATTCAACAGTGACCGGATCAATTTCGCCGCCCTGATCCAGGCCCTGGAGAGTGATTCCACCTCCAACATCCTCTCCACGCCTACGATCACCACCCTTGATAATCAAGAAGCTGAAATCGTAATCGGCCAGAATGTGCCCTTCATCACCGGCTCTTACAGTTCGACCGGCGGGGTCAGCAACTCGGTAAACCCCTTCCAGACAGTACAGAGGGAGGATGTGGGCCTGACCCTCAAAGTGAAGCCGCAAATCAACGAGGGCAACTCGATCCAACTGGAGATCGAACAGGAGATCTCCAGCATCAACGCCTCCGCCAGTTCCGGCACCAGCGATATCGTCACCAACAAACGAACCATCAAGACCGTGGTCATGGTGGATGATGGCAATACCATCGTACTTGGCGGACTGATTGAGGAGGACCTGCAACAGACCGAAGAGAAGGTGCCTGTGTTGGGTGACATCCCTTTGCTCGGCGCGCTGTTTCGGTCCAACAGGACAACCAAGATTAAACGTAACCTAATGGTCTTCCTGCGTCCTGTGGTGATTCGGGATGACGCCATCAACACCCAGATCGCCAGCGACAAGTACAACTTCTTCCGCGCCCAGCAGCTCAAGATGAAACAGGAGGGCGTTAATCTGATGTCGGATGAGGAGATGCCGGTCCTGCCGCCACGCTTCGGCACCCTCGCCCCGCCATTTGATGATAAAGAGCTGGAACCCGAACATTGATCGGAGAGGAACGAGGCATGTCTGAGAATTCCTCACCCTCTTCGCAGATGGTCGACGAGCTCACTGCAGAATCGGTGCTGCTTGATGAAGCCACGCAGACACCGGTTCAATTGCCCTATGCCTTCGCCCGTCGTCATGGTGTCGTCATCGTCAGGGATGATGAACAGGATCAGCTTCAGCTGGTACATAAGCCAGGGGTCTCGCTCGGTGTGCTCAATGAGGTACGCCGGCTCTTTTCGCAACCCTTGATCTATACCCAGGTCGATGAGGAGACGCTGGAGAAACAGCTTTCGCAGATCTATGAAGCGGGTTCGAAACAGTCCAGTCAGATCATGGAGACGATGGGCGACGACATCGATCTCGACAATGCGGCACGGGCACTGAACCAGCCTGAAGACCTGCTCGAAAGCGACGACGACGCCCCGATCATCAGACTGATCAACGCCCTGTTTACCGAAGCGATCAAGGAACAGGCCTCCGACATCCATATCGAACCCTACGAAAATCGCCTGGTCGTGCGTTTCCGTGTCGATGGCGTATTGCGTGAAGTCCTCACCCCGCCGCGTACCGTGTCGTCTTTTCTGGTCTCACGCATCAAGGTCATGGCCCAGCTCGATATTGCCGAAAAGCGCATCCCGCAGGATGGACGAATCTCACTCAAGGTTGGAAACCGTCCGGTGGACGTTCGTGTCTCCACACTCCCCTCCAGTTATGGCGAACGGGTGGTTCTGCGTCTGCTGGACAAGCAGGCGGGAAGACTCGATCTTGAGCAACTCGGCATGGCGCGGGAACTTCTGCTGCAGGTCGATCCGGGTATCATCAAACGACCACACGGCATCTTTCTGGTCACAGGCCCCACGGGCTCGGGTAAAACCACGACCCTGTATGCAGCCCTGAGCCGACTCAACACCCAGAGTCGCAATATCGTGACCGTTGAAGATCCCATCGAATATTACCTCGACGGCATCGGCCAGACTCAGGTTAACAACAAGGTCGATCTCACCTTCGCACGGGGCTTACGCGCCATCTTGCGCCAGGACCCGGATGTGGTGATGGTGGGTGAGATCCGGGACCTGGAAACCGCCCAGATCGCCGTGCAGGCCAGTCTGACCGGCCATCTGGTGATGTCGAGTCTACATACCAATACCGCCATCGGCAGTATTACCCGTCTTCGCGACATGGGTGTGGAGCCCTTTCTGCTCTCATCCAGCCTGATCGGGGTACTCGCTCAGCGCCTGGTGCGCACCCTATGCCCGCACTGCAAGTCACCATACACGGCCAGTGAAGAGGAACTGCAGATGTTGGAGCGTCCCACAACCGAGGAGATCACGCTCTATACCTCAACGGGGTGCGAGAAGTGCCATAACCATGGCTATCTCGGCAGGACGGGCATCTATGAACTCATCACCATCGATGAGACATTGCGCAACCTGATCCACAAAGGCAGCGGCGAAATCGAAATGCTGGAGCATGCCAGAACCATGAGCGACAGTATTCGTCAGGATGGAATGAAGCGCGTACTCAGTGGCGATACCACGATCGACGAAATCATTCGCGTTACCCAGGAGGGTTGATCAACCTTGGACGCCTTTGAATACGTAGCACTCGACCCGACAGGGAAGGAGCGACGCGGCGTACTGGAGGGTGACAGCCCGAGACAGGTACGCCAGCAATTACGCGAATCAGGCCTCACACCACTGACCATCGATGTTGCAAGTGGCGCCACTCAAGAAAGAAAAAGCAGCCTCTTTCAACGCCATATCAATGCCATGGAGCTGGCATTGATAACCCGCCAGATGGCAACCCTGCTAAGGTCCGGCCTGCCTTTGGAACATGTTCTGAAGACAACCGCATCCCAGTCCGATAAGCGTCACGTGGAACGCACACTGCTGGCCGTAAGAGCAAAGGTACTGGAGGGTCGTACCCTGGCGGATGGCCTGAGTGAATTCCCCAAGACCTTTCCCGAACTTTATATCAAGACTGTTTCGTCAGGTGAGCAATCGGGGCACCTCGAAGTGGTACTGGAACGCCTGGCCGACTATACGGAACAACGCCAACAGATGCGTCAGAAGACCATCTTCGCCCTTTTCTATCCGGCACTGTTGACCATCGTCTCCTTTCTCATCGTGGTTGGCCTGCTGACCTATATCGTGCCTCAGGTAACGCGAGTGTTCGAAACCATGCAGGCAGAACTTCCCTGGATCACTCGGGCGCTGATGACCACCAGTGATGTCTTCCGTACCTATGGTGTCCCTATCTTTGTACTGCTGTTGCTTCTCGGGCTCTTGTTCAGCTATCTGCTGAAAAAACCCGGCCCCAAACGCTGGTGGCACCGAATGATGTTACGCATCCCTTTGGTCGGTCGTCTGGTTCGCACCTCCAATGCCGCCCGCTTTTCCCGCACCTTAAGCATCATGGCAGCCAGCAGCGTACCGATCCTGGACGCGATGCGTATCGCATCCCAGGTATTGACCAATCTGCCCATGCGCAATGCCGTGGAGGAAGCCACCTCCCGGGTACGGGAGGGCACCAGCCTCTACCGGGCTCTGGAAAAGACAGGCTACTTTCCACCCATGACCCTCAGCCTGCTGGCGAGTGGAGAATCGAGCGGCAACCTGGAAGGCATGCTGGAACGGTCGGCGGATATCCAGGAACGGGAGATCGAGACCCTGGTCTCGACCATTCAAGGATTATTCGAACCGATACTTATCCTTGTGATGGGTGGTATTGTACTGGTTATCGTGCTGGCCATACTGCTTCCTATCTTCGACCTCAATCAACTGGTAGGCTGATGCCATGAATATCCACCCACGACTGAAATTCACTCTTCTGTTACTCGGCATGCTGCCAGGTCTTATCGCCTTGAACGGTTGCAGCACCACACCCGACAGTGCGCAGATGGACGAAACCGCAGCCATTCTCAAAGAGGCGCACAGGGCCTATAACATCAAGGCTTATAAAAAGGTTTTCCAATTAATCTTCCCACTTGCCGCCGCCGGCAACGACAAGGCGCAATATGCCCTGGGTTACCTGTTCTATCACGGTTTAGGCGTCGAGAAGAGTGACCGCCAGGCCATGCATTGGATTCAGCAGGCGGCAGCGCAGGGCAACAAGAAAGCGCAGAGGGCGTTGATACCGAACAATTAAAGAGGCCGAATGCGGTGCGGCAAGCCGCACCCTACGCTTCCACTATCCCGTATACTCATTCACAGGTAGAAAAACGGCATTCAGTGCGATAGGAGAACAAGGTATGGATTCCCACGGTTAACCGTAGGAACGAGAAGAAAACAGATTTTTCGTCAGATAACCTTGGAAAAGCTCCCCTGCGACTGCTTGCTGCTGAGATAGGCATCGAACTGCATACAGATATTTCTGATCAGCAAGCGCCCCCTCGGCAGCACCTTGATCTCGTCATCATCGATGCTCAGCAGGCCATCCGCAACCATCCCCTGCAACGATTCGATCTCGTTGGCGAAATACTCTTCGAACACAATATTCCAGTGCTTCTCCACATCTGCCATTGAAAGGGAAAAATGGCAGATAAGCCGGGTAATCACATCACGCCGCAACCGGTCATCCCGGTTCAGCTCCACCCCGCGGAAGACCGCCAGCCTGCCGCTGTCGATGCGCTGGTAATACTCATCGAGACTGCGCATATTCTGCGCGTAGCTCGGACCCACCATACCGATCGAGGTAGCCCCCAGGCCGATCAGATCGCAATCGGCATGGGTCGAATAACCCTGGAAATTGCGATACAGGGTACCGTCCTCCTGTGCCAGCACCAGTTCATCATTCGGTTTTGCGAAGTGATCCATGCCGACGTAGACATAGCCGGCCGCCGACAGTTTTTCGATGCTCATCTGCAGGATATCGAGCTTTTCCTGCGGGGGCGGCAGTTCCTCCTCGTTGATACGCCGCTGCGGTTTGAAGCGCTCCGGGAGGTGGGCATAGTTGAATACCGAGAGCCGGTCAGGATCAACCTCGAGAATCTGATCCAGGGTGCTGGAGAAGCTCTCAACGCTCTGGAAAGGCAGCCCATAGATGAGATCGATGCTGATGGAACGAAAACCTTCATCCCGAGCGGACTGTAATACAGTCAGGGTTTCATCCTTGCTCTGGATCCGGTTTACCGCTTTCTGTACCCGCTGATCAAAATCCTGCACACCCAGGCTCATGCGATTGAAGCCCAACTCACGCAGCAGCTTGATGGTATCCCCTTGCGCCTCACGGGGATCTATCTCGATGGAATACTCACCCGTATCATCGTCCAGCAGGGTGAAGGCCTTGCGTGTCTGGTCCACTAGTTCACGCATCTCGTCATGGCTGATGAATGTGGGTGTCCCTCCTCCCCAATGGAGCTGGGTCACCACTCTCGAAGCGTCGAACAACTCCGACTGCATGCGCAGTTCTTCGTTGATGCGGGCGAGATAGCCCGCCGCCAGGCTGCGGTCCTTGGTCGCCACCTTGTTGCAGGCACAGTAGAAGCAGACCGTGTCACAGAAGGGTATGTGGAAATAGAGCGATAGGGGATTGGAGGATTCGTTGCTCTCCCTTGCGACCCGCTTGTATTCCTCCTCGTTAAACCCATCATGGAACTGAACCGCTGTGGGGTAAGAGGTGTAGCGCGGACCGCTCTGATCATATTTGGCGATCAGCTCAAGATCGAATTGTGTCGAATGATCCATGAATGAATTGTCTCTAATAATAATTAATATTACGCTGGGCAGGCAGCAAACAGTCGCCTACTCCCCATCCACTTCTACGCCCTTGCGGTGTGTTTCATTGATCTGACGTAACAAAATGGCAAAGGGAATATCTTCGCCATGGCGGTTTACCAGTGACATAAACGACAGGTCTTCACGGCCGAAGTGATATTCACCCTCCTCCATCTGACGGTAGAGGGCCTTGATGCCCTCCTCCAATGGCTCGAGGAATGACGGATATCGGCCCATCTCATCCATCTGATAGTCATAGCAGTCTCTAAGGTCGTCAACTTCGAAGACGGCCTGCTTGACCCACTCCACATACTCTTCCGCACTGCGCGCACGCTGTAAGCTCATCTGCTGTCCAGTCTCTCATTAATCCGAATATTGCGTCCGATCACTATGAACATACCCTTCACCTATTCTGCCAGATCAGCCGCCGATAACAGAAATACCCCCTCCCCACCACGCTCGAAATCGAGCCAGACAAAGGGGATTTCCGGGTAGCTGTCCATCAGTAGTTGGGCACTGTTTCCAACCTCGACGATCATTATACCCCGGGGGGAGAGATGCCTCTTTGCCTGTTTCAGTATCCGTTGGACAATCTCAAGCCCGTTTTCATTCGCCTGCAGGGCCAATACCGGTTCATGCCGGTACTCATCCGGAAGACCCTCCATCTCGGCCGCACCGACATAGGGAGGGTTGGAAACGATCAGATCATACTCTTTATCCGGCAGCTTCTCGAAAAGATCCGACTGATGGAGTGTCACGCGTTTCTGCAGACCATATTCAGCAATATTCTGCTTCGCCACCGCTAACGCACCGGCGGAGATATCGGCCAGGTCGACGTGACTTTCGGGGAGACAGGCCGCCGCGGCGATACCGATACAGCCACTGCCGCAGCAGAGATCAAGAATCCGCGGTTCCGTTGAAGGCCCCAGCCAGGGTGAAAACCCCTTTTCAATCAACTCTGCGATGGGTGAACGGGGTATCAGCACCTGTTCGTTGATATGAAATCTCATGCCTGCAAACCAGGCTTCCCCCAACAGGTAGGGGAGCGGCACGCGCTCATCGATTCGGCGCTGAATCAGGCCAAGCACGCGTTCACGCTCATCACCCGTCAGTCGGCAGCTGAACCAGCTCGCAGGGAGATCGGGGGGCTGGTGCAACGCACCCAGGACCAGGGCAGCGGCCTCATCCAATGCATTGTCGGTACCATGTCCAAAAAACAGGTTTGCTTCTGTAAAGCGACTGGCGCCCCAACGAATGAAATCTGCAATGGATATAAGTGTCTGCACGGAAGCAACTGGCTGAAAAACCGTGAATCATAACCGATTCGGCCAGTAAGTTATACGGTGTTATCCCAACACGCAACGGGGCGGAAGGCCTAATGGCCTCCACCCCGGAGTGAATCAATCCAATGAAAAATCAGGCTGCCTGAGAGCTGGAGTCGCCCCCAACAACACTAAGCGGTGCTTCCTCCGACTCTTCACTCTTGTTCAGGTTTCTGCGTACCAGATCACCCAGTGAAATGTTTGCCAGGAAATTGAAAATCTCGCTGCTCAGGTCGTCCCATAAGGTATGAGTCAGGCAGCGGGCGCCGCCACTGCAGTTCTGCCTGCCGCCACAGCGGGTGAACTCCACCCACTCATCGACCGCACAGATAATGTTGGCGATTGAGATCTCATCGGCGCTTTTACCCAGATAGTAGCCGCCGCCAGGCCCTCTGACACCGCGTACCAGATCCTTGTTTCTCAAAGCAGCGAACAGCTGTTCCAGATATGACAGTGAGATTCCCTGGTTTTCGGATATCTCAGCCAGTGTAACCGGACCATTTTTGCCGTTTAGTGCAAGATCCAGCATAGCGGTAACCGCATAACGTCCTTTCGTTGACAATCTCATTGGTTTTCTCCAGTGGTACTCATTGCATTACCCAGTAAATCACTTGGTAATTAGACTAGAGTAACTAAGTAAATTAGTCAACTTTTATCGTAGAAAAATTCGTAAAAATTGGGGTATTTAGTATTTTTTACCTATTTATCTAATGGTTACAGTTATTCAGGAGACGATTTGTCCCTATATGGCGAGCTTGAGAGGAGGCTTTTCTCATAATCCTTGATCGCCGGCGTCTCTCTGGAGAGAAAATCCCCGATACTCAGACTGAAATGCGGATCACCGATCCAGTGGTAGGAGCGGGTCTGAACAGGCAGAAATCCCCGCCAGATCTTATGCTCCCCTTGTGCGCCCGGCTCGAAACGTTGTAATCCGTGCTTGATGGCATACTCGATACCCTGATAGTAACAGGTCTCGAAGTGGAGGCTGTCGTAGTGATGCAAAGCGCCCCAATGACGGCCATAGAGCACCGACGGACTGCGATAGAGCAGCGCACCGGCAATACAGACAGCATCGTCATAGGCCAGAATCAGCAATACCTGCTCCCCCAGGCTGCGGCCCACCTCACGAAAAAAACCGGCATTCAAGGTGGGCAAACTATAGCGTTCTTCGAAAGTCTTTGTATAGAAGCCGGCAAACAACTGCCACTCACTATCCGAGACCTCATCGCCATGCAACACCCGAAACCTTACCCCGGCATCCATCACCTTTCGCCTCTCCTGCCGGATGTTTTTCCTGCGCTTCGCCGTCAATCGGGCAAGAAAGTGATCAAAGTCCTCATACGCCTGATTGTGCCAGTGGAACTGCACACCCAGGCGCTCCAGCATGCCCATCGACCTTAATAACGCCCCCTCTTCCCGGGTGGTGAACAACCAGTGCATCGAAGAGAAATCGGATTCGATTGCCAGCTGCTTGGTTGCAGTGATCATCTCTCTTCGTAATTGGCCGGCATCCGAGTCCGGAGCAACCAAAAGCCGCTCACCGTAAGCGGGGGTATAGGGAATCGCACACACCATTTTAGGGTAGTAACGCATGCCGCTTCGCTGATAGGCGTCGGCCCATGCATGGTCAAAAACGAATTCGCCATAGGAGTTCGTCTTGATATAGAGCGGGGACAGCCCCACCATACGTCCATCATCACGAATCACCAGATGGCAGGGCATCCAGCCGAACTTCCTGCCCACACAATCATGATGCTCCAGCGCGGCATGAAAGGCGTACTTCAGAAAGGGATTATCGTCGCGTACCAACGCATCCCACTCGGTTCGCTTCAACTCATCGATGCTGTGGTGAAATTCAACCTGCATGGACTGCCCTCTAACCACTCTTAGCGAAAATCGGTACCTGAATACTCATTGTAGCCAGCGTTCAAAATCATGGCCCGATAGACAAACCACTAACCCATGACTCTCATTCGACGCTCACATCAGCTAACATGGGTATAAAATCAGAGATCGAAACGACCACGAAATATTTGTCAGTAATTGTTCCTATACAGGTCCTGTCAACAGGCCTCAGGTTAGTTTCGACATCATCCTAACTAAAATTCACGCCATTGGTTCCATTGTTTTAATAGGGATACTGGCGTCCATTTCATCCAAACAATGAGGCGATGGTGGGTCTATGTGTGGCAGGTTTTATCTCGATGTGGCCGCTGAAGAAATGATTGAATATTTTGGCCTATCTTCCGCACCGCAGATCACTCCGCATTACAATATCGCACCCTCTCAGCAGATAGCTGCCATCAAATCGAAAGGCAATATCAGGGAATTGGTCAAGTTGCATTGGGGATTGATACCTTCTTGGGCAAAAGACAAAAAGTTCGCTTACCGCACCATTAATGCCCGCGCTGAGACCATCGACAGCAAACCGTCATACCGTACGGCTTTCAAACATCGCAGATGCCTGATCCCCGCCAGTGGATATTTCGAGTGGAAAGCGACCGACCAGGGGAAGCAGCCTTACTGCATCACATCCGACAACGGAAAACCCTTCGCCTTTGCGGGTCTGTATGAGCATTGGGAAAGCAGCCAGGGCGAGAAGATCGATTCATGCACCATTGTCGTTACGGAAGCCAAGGGTGATATTGCAACCATCCACGACAGAATGCCGGTGATACTGTCACCCGATAATTATGACGCCTGGCTCAACAAGGAAACCAAGGATCTGGAAATCCTGAAGCCCCTGTTGCTATCCCATGAATCGGATAACCTTCACCTCTTTCCTGTCAGCCGCAATGTGAACAGTCCTGGAAACAACTCACCCGACAATGTCAAACCCATCTGATAACCAACCCGCTAGTTAACTATATGGAATTTATATGGACGGAGTGAGTGGGACCTGGTGCCGGGGCCGGTGTTGCATTGAATGTCTATTTACTTGTTTTTAATAATTATCAAGTAGATAGAGATTTCTATATACCTCCTTTTCTATGTTCAACCCACTAAAGCAAAGGCATCTTCCTCATTGGCAGGTGGATAGGCCAGGTTGTGATAGGGGCAAGATTTCTCCGGGTTGCTAGAGTGGGGGAGCGCAAGAACGATCCCCAATTCAATATGGAAACTGTTGCAATAAAGCAACCACGGCGCCTGATGTCATAGCTAGGAGCTGTAAAATCTTGTATTGTGTCAGGTTAAACCTGAATTTTTGTCTACTGTATCAATTATACTTTCACCTTCCATCCGGGGAGAAGAGACAGATGGACTGGATACTGATAAGCAAGCTATTCCTGATCCTGCTACTGATCATCGGTAACGCCTTTTTCGTTGGGTCTGAGATCGCCCTGACCTCCGCCCGACGTAGTCGTATCAAACAGCTGGCTAGTACAGGCAACAAGTCCGCCAAGATCGTCCAAGTGCTCCACAACGAGCCTGAGCGGTTCTATTCAGTCACCCAGATCGGTATCACCCTTGTGTCGCTGGCCCTGGGCGCCATCGGTATGATCACCCTAACACAGGTCATGGATCCGAGCATCGAGGCGGCTTTCGGATGGTTTGGCCAAAGTGAAGAGATATTGGGCTGGGCACACACATTCTCTTATATCATTGCCTTTATCATCATCTCTTTCTTGCACGTGGTGGCGGGCGAACTGGCCCCCAAGGTGCTGGCCTTCCACAAAGCAGAGGCTATGAGCCTGTCTGTGGCGTGGATCATCAACGGTCTCCACACCATAATGCGCCCCGTTATCTGGGTCATGAACCACTCTTCCAATGGCCTGCTCTGGTTGTTCGGTCAACGCGACCTTGCCGCCCATGGTGAAGGACACTTTTCCATGACCGGTGATGAGATCCGAACCATTCTCAGTGCCAGTGAGCAGGAGGGGGCTCTCGACCCCCAGCTGACTATGATGCTGAGAGGGGTGTTCGACCTGGATGATCACACTGCGCGGGACGCCATGATTCCTCGTACGGAAGTAGAGGGTGTCCCGAATACCGCCACCGTGGCCGATGTACTTGACCTCTTCAAGGAAGAGCTACGCGAGCGCTATCCTGTCTACGAAACGTCTCTCGACAATATCGTCGGCATCGTCTCCATGAAGGAGCTGCTGAATAGACTGGCCACAGCGGAGAGCCCGGAGTCATCCACCAGCATCATCAAACTTCCGGTAAGCGAAGTGATGATGCCAGCCTATTTCGTCCCGGATACCATGCGCCTGAGCCTGCTGCTCAAGGACTTCACCAGCAACCGTCGGCAAATTGCCATCGTGCTGGACGAGTATGGCGGTACCGAAGGGCTGATCACCCTGGAGGATATCCTCGAAGAGATCGTGGGTGACTACGAGGACGAATTTACGCCCAGGCACCGTCACATAAAGATGGAGGACAAGCAACACTTTATCATCAATGGCGGAGTCCGGGTGACGGAGCTGGAGCCGAAATTGAACTTCCCCTTCCCCACCGGCGATTACGTGACCATGGGAGGACTCATTCATCACAGTCTTGGCCGGATCGCGGAAGTCGGCGACCTTGTCCAGCTTGAGGGGGCTTTATTAGAAGTCCTGGAGATGGACAACCACCGGATCACCAAGGTGTCGTTCCAACACCAGATTACGGAGGAGGAGCCGGAAGAAACGGAGCCTCAGGTCGAAGAAGAAAAAGCTAACCAATCTTTTTTGAAGGGGTCACCAGAGGAAGTTCTCAAGGACATAAATGACCGACCGGAGGTACAGGAAGTAGAAGCAGCGACGGAAAAAGAGACAGATTCCAATGTAAAGGTAGTTTAAATGGCATGAAACCATGCAATATCAGGCAATCAGGATTGTGATGGTTTCTCCATATATGCTGTTCATTGAATAACTCATCTCTCGCCACAGGGAAGTCGGCCTTCTATGACATTTCTGTCCGTCGGCTCGCTGTCTTGCGCTTAGGCTTCCTTCAGACATCCCCTCACAGGCTTGCCCTTACCCTCGACTAAAAAAATAAAGTAAAGTAAAGGGGTCAAGTCTGTACTTATATTTATTTGCTCTCCCACACGTTTATTTTCATTTGGTGAGACGCTTTAACCAAGCAAGCGTCTACAATACCGTGCAATAGTTACCCATACCAAACAATCTGCCTATCTCTGTCTAATGAAGTGTGAATAGTCCTAAAAAAATAACTCGCCTGAAGATATAAAACCTATCTGATAGCCAAGCCGATAGTAAGCGATATGAAATTAGTAGGGATGGAGTTAGTGGGATCTGGTGCCCGGGGCCGGAATCGAACCGGCACGACCCGAAGGTCGAGAGATTTTAAGTCTCTTGCGTCTACCAATTTCGCCACCCGGGCGGAGTGGTTTTTTTTGATAGCTGTCACGGCAATGAGATGGAGGCTGAGCCCGGAATCGAACCGAGGTCCACGGCTTTGCAGGCCGCTGCATAACCACTCTGCCACTCAGCCCAAAAAAAGCAATTCTATCACCTATCGTTGATGAATCGAATTATTAAGTACGCCCCGGTAAAAGCAGAGCATACTTTAAACAAAAAAAAGCCCCGGGTTGTGCCGAGGCCTTCTTCAACTTGGAGCGGGAAACGAGATTCGAACTCGCGACCCCAACCTTGGCAAGGTTGTGCTCTACCAACTGAGCTATTCCCGCTTGATTCAGGAAGGGCGTATTGTAGCTACAGTTCGTCGTCTGTCAACCTTTTCCTGCCAGCGCGGCATGGAGATCGGGGCTATGCAGGCGGGTATCAAGGATAGGCCCGGTAGGGCAGCGAAATGACGATCTCACCCTCGTTTTCAGTCCTCTGCATCCCATTCACATCCGCATCCCATGGCAGTCTGAACCGGCGGCGCATCGAAGAGGAGGATGAGACAAAGCTATAACCCCTTTCGCTGCGGTTTTCCACGCGGTGTGCCTCTACGTTCTCCACCAGCAGGGAGCGTCCATCCACACTCACCTGTATCGCCTCGGGCGAGTAGCCTTGCAGAAAGATCCGCAAATGGTACCCCGAATCATCCCGATCCTGTCTGAATCGGACACGTCGCTGTACTTGGAAGGATGATGGTGCATCCATGCCCCTGTTGTAAGACCCGCCAGGATTGTAATAGCCAGGAGGTTGCGCATGCAGTTGGGCAGCGGCCGCAACCATAATCAAGACGCTGACAAGATAAAGCACGCTTTTCATCGCAAACCTCCTCTAATATTCCTATGTTTCCTATTGTTAAGCTTAGCAGTTCAATAGCTCTAAACATGCCCGGATCAGATGCCGGTGGATGATATGACCTGGTGAATCTATCAACCCGCTATGGTGTGGCGGGGGTCGACTACTTGCGTTCCAATGAACCACCCATCTGACGCTCTCCCAACAGGCTGGGCAAGGCGGCCCGGATATAGATCACCATCGACCAGAGTGTGAGTATGGCAGCAATATAGAGCAGCACAAAGCCAACGGTATAAACAGGAATATTCCACAACGGCTTTTCGTAGATCAGCAGCAGAATGGCAATCATCTGCACCGCTGTCTTAAATTTACCGATATACGAGACCGCCACCATTGTCCTGGCGCCCAGTTCGGCCATCCACTCACGCAGGGCCGATATTGTAATCTCACGACCGATGATGACTGCCGCCGGGATAGCGAATGCCGGTGTCGGCTCCGACTGTACGAGCAGTAACAGAGAGACCGCCACCATCAGTTTGTCCGCCACCGGGTCGAGAAAGGCGCCAAACGGCGATACCTGGCCCCAGCGTCTGGCCAGGTAGCCATCGAACCAGTCCGTCACGGCGGCGATTGAAAATACCACGGCACAGCTGAGACGCGCCCACTCCACCGGGAGATAGAAAAGCAGTACGAATACCGGTATCAAGACTATTCGCAACAGTGTGAGAATGTTAGGAATATTCCACATTTTTCAATCGCTAGCCCTTATCATGAAATGCGTGATAGATCTGCTCCGCCAAGGCTGTACTGATCCCCTCGACTCTGGAAATATCCTCTATCCCTGCCCTCGAAAGCTCTTGCAGGCCGCCAAACTGTTTCATCAGCCGCTGTCTGCGTTTGGGACCTATGCCCGGAATCTGTTCCAGAACCGACCGGTTTCGGCTCTTCGAGCGTCGCTGCCGGTGTGCTGTTATGGCGAAACGATGGGCTTCATCCCGAATCTGCTGGATTAAATGCAATGCTGGTGAATCAGCAGGCAGTATAAAGGGTGCTCTGCGCCCCAACAAGAACAGCTGTTCCTGACCGACCTTTCGGTCTGCACCCTTTGCCACCCCAACCAGGGTCAAACCCGAGATACCGAGATCCTGCAGGCGCTCATGCACAGCACCGATCTGACCCTTGCCACCGTCGATGAAAAGTATATCAGGCAACGCCACTTCACCTTTCTTAACCCTGCGGTAACGGCGCTCCAGCGCCTGAGCCATGGCGGCATAATCGTCCCCCGGGGTGATGTCTTCGATATTGAAGCGCCGGTAATCGGACTTCAGCGGCCCCTGTTCATTGAAGACAACACAGGATGCGACAGTCGACTCACCCCGTGTATGGCTGATATCGAAGCACTCCATCCGCTCAGGGATAGCCGGCAGTTGCAAGGCCTGCTGCAATGCCTGCAACCGCTCCTCCATACCGGCCTGGGCGCTGAGCCGGGCCTGCAGGGCGAGTTCCGCATTCCCCTGCGCCATCTTCAACCAGCGTGCGCGCTCTCCACGTACCCTGCTGCTGATACGGACCCGCCGCTCCGCCTGTTGGCTGAGCACCTCTTCCAGCAGCCCCTTCTCAGCCAACCGGTGATTGAGGATGATCTCGTTGGGAACCGGTTTTTCCAGATAGTATTGAGAGACAAACGCCTGCAGAATCGTCTCATCGGTGGCATCCCGGGGCACCGATGGATAGAACGACTTGTTGCCGAGGTTCCGTCCTGAGCGAATGTAAAACACCTGGATACAGGCACTTCCCCCTCGCTTGGCCAGGGCAACGATATCCAGATCCCCCCCTTCACCACTCACATATTGCCGCTCCTGAATCCTCCTTAGATGCTTGATCTGATCCCGGTAGATGGCCGCCTGTTCAAAATCCAGATTGCCGGAGGCCCGCTCCATCCACGCCACCAGTTCATCGACCACCTGGCTTGTTTTGCCCTCCAGGAAAAGTACCGCATGCTGTACATCCTCCCCGTAGGCCTGCGTCGAGATCAAGCCGACACAGGGTCCGCTGCAACGCTTTATCTGATATTGCAGGCACGCCCTCGATCGGTTGCGAAAAAAACTCTCTTCGCATTGACGGACAGGGAATAGCTTTTGCAGTACCTGGAGGGTTTCACGCGTCGACCCGGCGCTGGGATAGGGACCGAAGTAGCGCCCCTTTCCCCGCCGTGCGCCTCGTCTGAAGGAGAGTGCGGGATAGGTATGGTCAGTGGAGAGATAGATATAGGGGTAACTCTTGTCATCCCGCAACAGAACATTGTATTTGGGCTTGAGTGACTTGATGAGATGATTTTCGAGCAGCAGCGCTTCGGCCTCCGTGTGGGTGACGATGACCTCAATCTGGGCAATCTGCCCCACCATGATCTGAATGCGCCGATTGAGACTGCGGGTAAAGTAACTGGACACCCGCTTTTTCAGATTCCTGGCCTTGCCGACATAGAGTACATTGCCCTCGGCGTTGACCATGCGATAGACACCTGGCCTGGTGGTCAGGGTCTTGAGAAAGGCGGTGTGATCGAATTCATTCTGCTGCATGGTCTAGAGTCTGTTAACACTGATCCAATCGGCTCTGCAGGCGCAAATAATAAGTGGTACCGGTAATTTGGGATATTAACAATCTTTATCCCTGGGACGACAGGCTCACGGTGAAAGCAACACCACCTGGGTAACCAATCTTCACAAAAAAACGGACCGCACTGGATTTGTTCGATGGAGCCGGCGAATGTGGGACACACCAGTGATCGGGTTATCGACCGTCGAGCAGTTTCCTGGCACGCCGAAAGACCTTTTTAAACATCGCCGGGGTGAGCCTGCGGGTTTGGGTGTTGTAACGACTGCAGTGATAGGAGTCGATCATCAAGTGCCGTTCGTCGAGCTGATGCTCCATACCGTGGGAAAACGGATAGGCCTTCTGCCTAAGCCCAAGGGCCTTGATCACCGCCTGATGGGCGATCGATCCCAGGCTAATGACAATACTCCTCGCCGGCATATTTTCCAGTTCATGCTGTAGAAACCCGTTGCAGGTGTTGATTTCACTGCCGATCGGCTTGTTTTGAGGCGGAAGACACTTCACGGCATTGGTGATTCTGCAATTTTGCAACTGAAGGCCGTCGTTACGCGAGCTGGCTTCAGGTTGATTTGCAAAACCGAACTGGTGGAGTGTCTGATAGAGCAGGATACCGGCGTGATCACCGGTAAAGGGTCGACCCGTGGCATTGGCGCCATGCAACCCCGGCGCCAGACCGACAATCAGCAGTTGAGCATCATTATCGCCGAAAGGCGCAACCGGGGCAGCATGGTAGTCTGGGTAATCCGCTTTCACCCGGCCAAGAAAATCAACCAAACGGGGGCAAAGACGACACTTGGCGTCGAAGGTCATGAATGGTTTTCGGAATCTTTCAATATGCCATGCCGATAGGCAAGGCGCGTCAATTCAACGTCATTTTTGATATCGAGCTTATCGTATATACGTTGCCGATAGGTGCTGACAGTTTTTGGACTCAGGGAGAGGATATCGGATATTTCCAGGTTCTTGTGTCCCTCCAGTATCTGCAGCAATACCTGCACTTCCCTCGATGACAGCATCTTAAAGGGATTCTCTGAATTCCCATGCCACTCCATCAATGCATGTTTCCTGGCCACATCAGACGCGATGTAGTGATGACCTTCGTAGACAGCCTTGATGGCGCGCAGCATCTCATCGGCCGGACATCCCTTGGTGAGAAAACCCATTGCGCCCACCTCATGCAGGCGGGAGGGAAAGGGATCTTCATCAAGAATGGTAAGGGCTATCACCTTCAGATCAGGTTTGATACGCAATAGCCTGCGGGTTGCTTCAATACCGCCCATGCCCGGCATATTGACATCCATCAGTACTAAGTCGGGAGAGGTCTTTTGTACCAACTCAATCGCCTCTTCACCGCTTGACGCTTCTCCAGCGACATCGATATCGTGCGCCTTATCCAAGATCCCCTTTACACCGGTTCTGATCAGCTCGTGATCATCAACCAGTAGAACTTTTATCATCTCTATATCTCATCAGGTCCTTCTTGTATCTATTTAACTGACCGGAATTGCATTCCTTTGTCGCTTCAAGAGTTATCCCGGTTGTAATACATATCGACCTAATGTACCCCAAACTGCCGGTCACGGCGAGTACCCTAAGTAATTAAATCGCTTATTCCCTGTACTTTACTCAAGTATATTCAGGCTGCAGATATCCATTTGTAACTATATGATTTTTAATTATAAACCCATGTCCTTGCGCAACACAATATTGCAACCATTTAGTCAGAAAAAGGTTGATCCGCCAGCGCTGCTCCAGGGTGGGATTATCACCCCATCGGTGCAGGGGCAGGCTCGATTGTCGAAGATCCAGGACATCGATCTGGCTGGAGTCATGATAGACCCTGAGCGTTGCATCAGGGTCAGGGTAATCACCGACAGCATGACTGAAATAGTAGGTTAAGTGAACAAGTGATGTATAAGGGGTCTGCTCCATGACTTCGAGATAGAGATCCATCCCATGCTCAAGGTTGGATTGATATTGGCCTGACATCTCCGCAAGGCATGGCGCCAAACGCATCAATAACGCATAGTTTTCCTCACTAAGATCCAGCACCATACCCACGCTTGGCCTTTTGGCCAACATTTTGTTTATGCTCCATGGGTAACCGCTTCGGTACATAATATAGATTCAACTCCGACTTCTCTCAGTATGCAATAGTATAGCGAGACGGTAGAAGCTCGAGTATTCGACAGGCATCCAAATGTGGGGAGAATAAAGAAACCCTGGTTTGATAGCATCATCCAGGGTTATGAACCAAAACAGGGATCAGGCAATACTATGCAATCCCGCGGATCTCACTGCATCCGGTACACTGGCATCATTCCACTCTGATTCGACGATCGCCTTTAGCGGCCCGGCACTTTGGCTTGGCCGCGATATAACACCTATGCCGGACAACTCACGAAGAGGTTGAACAAGAAATCAGGCGTTTTGCCCCTTCTGCTGTTCTGCTTCGATTTGCGCGCGAACCTCATCCATATCCAGCTCACCCGCTTTACTCAACAGTTCGCGAAATGCGGATTCAGGCAGCGCTCCCGGTTGAGAGAAGATGATGATATTGTCGCGGAAGATCATCAGCGTAGGAATCGAGCGCACCTGAAAATGCATCGCCAACTCCTGCTCTTCCTCGGTATTGACCTTGCCGAAGACGATATTGTCATGATCCTCGGAAACCGACTCATAGGTAGGTGCAAAAGAGCGGCACGGTCCACACCAGGGAGCCCAGAAATCAATGATGACAAAATCGTTCTCTGTAATCGTCGATTCGAAGTTATCTTTTGTCAGTTCTACTACTGCCACAACACGGCCCCTTGATAATTCTCAAAAAATTGGATTGATGGTATCAGAATAGCCAACTTAATGCTTGTTGGACATTAATAGCTCTCGAAACAGGCTCATGACCATGATTTTCGACCCGTTTGAATACAGAACAAGCTACATTCAAATGGGGAGGGATTTCAGAGAGGCCTCCCGCATGCACGACCTCTCCAATGACTGTTTCAGGAAACTCACCCGTACAGATCTATCCCAAGCCTTGGAAGATCTGCTCCCGAATCTCGTCAACACCCCCTACCCCATTGATTTTCAGATACTTGCAGTCACCTGAATCCGCCTCTTTGGAGTAGAAACTGACAAGTGGCTCGGTCTGGTCATGGTAGACTTTCAGCCGGGCTTTTACCGTCTCTTCCTGGTCATCATCGCGCTGTATGAGATCTTCGCCGGTGACATCATCTTTACCCTTAGTTTTTGGGGGGTTATAGATGATATGGTAGGTCCGGCCCGACGCAAGGTGCACACGACGACCGGACATACGCTTGATGATTTCATCATCGGGCACATCGATCTCTACGACCGCATCGATCGGCACACCTGCCTCTTTAAGTGATTCAGCCTGAGGGATGGTACGGGGAAAACCATCGAACAGATATCCATTGTTGCAGTCATCCTCGGCAATCCGCTCCTTCACCATGCCCATGATGATGTCATCCGAAACCAAGCCGCCCTCATCCATGATCTTCTTCGCTGCAATACCCAGTTCCGTGCCGGCCTTGACATGGGCCCGCAGCATATCTCCAGTGGAAATTTGCGGAATTTGGTATTTCTCTTTGATGTAATTGGCCTGTGTGCCTTTACCGGCTCCCGGTCCGCCGAGCAGTATGACGCGCATAATGATACTCCTTTGGTTTGTTATAAGGATCGAGGAAGTTTGCCACGCCCTGGCTGCCTGAACCAGTTGAGGCTATCAATAGGTGGATATAGGGCATTTATGAAGGGGGGTCCCTCCCCCTTCGATCCGATACGGCTGATTAAAGCTTATCATTCAGGGATAGGCGACAGGCTCACTATCAGCCTGCAGTCAACTTTAGCATTAAACTATTAAGTCGCCTCACGAAAGCAGCGGGATCATCCAACTGTCCACCTTCGGCAAGTTGAGCCTGATCGAACAACACCTTAGTCAAATCGCCAAATTTGTCACCATCCTGTTCACCCTCCAGGCGCTCAACCAGTGGATGTTCGGCATTGATCTCCATGATAGGTTTGGTTTGAGGTGCGTCCTGTCCAACCGATTTGAGAACCCTGGCGAGATTGGCGCTCATATCATGCTCCTCCACCACAAGACAGGCCGGGGAGTCGGTCAGGCGCTGGCTTACACGGATCTCCTTAACCGCCTCGCCCAACACATCCTGCATACGTTGCAACAGTTCCTTATGCTCCTCTGACTGCTTCTCGCTGCTCTCCTTCTCTTCCTTGTCTTCCAGCTCTCCCAGATCGAGGGCGCCCTTGGCCACCGACTGCAGCTGCTTACCATCAAATTCGGTAAGACTTGTCACCAGCCATTCGTCGACCCGGTCAGACAGCAACAATACCTCGACGCCTTTCTTTTTCAGCACTTCGAGATGTGGGCTGAAACGCGCGGCCGCGGGCGAATCGGCGGTGATATAGTAGATTTTATCCTGACCCTCCTGCATGCGGGAAACATAATCCACCAGGGATACGTTCTGCTCGTCCGTCTCATTGTGGGTTGTGGCAAAACGCAACAAACCGGCAATTCGATCACGATTGGCATAGTCTTCCGCCGGCCCTTCCTTCATCACCTTACCGAACTCATCCCAGAAGGTCTGATACTTTTCCTTGTCTGATTCCGCCAGTTTCTCCAACGCAGACATAATGCGTTTTACATTGGCCTGCCTGATGGTGTCTATCTTGCGGTTATGTTGCAGGATTTCACGCGATACGTTCAGCGGCAGATCATCCGAATCCACCACGCCTTTCACAAAGCGTAGATAGCGGGGCATGAGCTTATCCGCCTCGTCCATGATGAACACCCGCCGCACAAACAGTTTCACGCCGTGTTTTTGATCCCTGTCCCAGAGATCGAACGGCGCTCGCTGAGGTATGTAGAGCAGGGCTGTATATTCATTGTTTCCCTCGACCTTGTTGTGGACGTGGGTCAGTGGATTCTCGAAGTCGTGAGAGACGTGTTTGTAAAACTCATGATACTCCTCTTCCGAGATATCGCTCCGATTGCGCATCCACAGCGCAGTTCCTTTATTGACCCGTTCAAATTCCGCTGTCTCGGGTTTCTCCTCGTCCTCGCCGTAATGCTCCTTCTCCATCTCCACCGGAATGGTGATGTGGTCGGAGAACTTGGAGATGATGGATCGTAGCCGATAGCTCTCTATAAAATCCTTCTCATCCTCACGCAGATGGAGAACGACGTCGGTGCCGCGGGTTGCCTTATCCACGTTTTCGATGGTGAACGAACCCTCTCCGTCCGATTCCCAGCGAACGCCATGCTCCTGGCCCAGGCCGGCCCGACGCGTCAGCAGCGTCACCTTATCGGCAACGATAAAGGCGGAATAGAAACCGACACCGAACTGGCCGATCAATTCGCTGTCCTTGGTCTGGTCTCCGGACATGGCTTCAAAAAATTTGCGTGTGCCTGAACTGGCAATGGTGCCGATAGTCTCGGCAACCTCCTGTCGGCTCATTCCGATACCGTTGTCGGAGATGGTGACGGTTCCCGCCTCTTTGTCGAGGGTTACCCGCACCCTGAGTTCGGGATCGTCCTCGAACAGGGCCTCGTCCGTCAGGGCTTCAAACCTCAGTTTTTCCGCCGCATCGGAGGCATTGGAGACTAATTCGCGCAGAAAAATCTCTTTGTTACTGTATAGCGATCGAATTACCAGGTTGAGCACCTGACTAACTTCTGCTTGAAAATCAAGGGTTTCCTTATGAGCTTCGACAGTCATCTTTAGATTAGAACTCCAATTGGTTTAGATTGACGGTTTTTCGGTGGTTTGGATTTTTTTGTCGTCGCTTAATATGGGGATTCCAACGCTAATTTCAAGAACCCAATTCAATTAGGGCCTGTTAACACTAATCCAATGCGCCCTGCTGGGGCTGTTTTCGTGCCCAGCAAGGCAGAATGAGCGTAGTGTAGTTATTCTACATGAGCGAATGATAACGCCGCTGGGGCGAAAACAGCCCCAGCCCTTCGGGTTGCGCCCCGACGGAAGTGCCCTTGGGGTGCGCCTTGATTGGCGCTTTTTCAGGCACAACAGGGCGCATTGGATTAGTGTTAACAGGCCCTAAAAAGCTGAGGTGACATTGAGACTCGCGTGATTCTCTTCGTAACTATCAACATCCGTATCCGCATCTCGCTCGAGATGGGTGATGTTGAAACCGACTCTGCTATTAGTACCGAACTGGTAACTTACACCCAGCGTGGCTGTCAATTGATCGTAGACCAAAACCTCTTCTTCGTGATCTATGCCAGTGATTTGAATGTACCCGCTTGTCAACCGGGCAAGCCTTCTTGTCAGCAATACGCTTAACTCGATATCTTCCGTATCTCTACCGGAGCGGTCATAGAGACGTTCCAGATAACGCCCCCTCAGGTTAATTGAAGTCCTGGTTGTCTGATAAGTGAACTCCGTGGAAAACCGCTTGCTCTCATAAAAATCCTCTGTGATGGAGGGACTGTACGCAGCACGTACAGTGACAGGGGACGACTCCAGAATGGGATCCCTTACCAGATTGCCGAATGCATCCTGGCGCTCGAACAGCGGCTGTGTACTCAGTTCATCGCGGGCACTGACAAAATCCTGTTCATAGCTGGCGGTCCATATAGTCCTGCCCGTTCTGTGACTGAAATCGAAATAATAGTCATCACCAAACGACCGCTCACCGACACCGAGCGCAAAACGTGTCCTGGGGTTGGGTGTGTAAATAGCTCCGATACTCCATGTAGAGTCGTCTCTATCATCAGCAACCGCTAAATCATACTCCTCATAACCGGCCGAAAAGGCGGCTGACCACTGATTGGTGATTTTTTGTATCAGTTCCGCACGGAATATCTTCGTCTCATTGTCATCGTCCAGATTTTCATAATCCACATCGCTCTGTTGATATAAGACTTCCCATATCTGGTTAGTGAACATGCTGCCGTTACCAAATGCAATCTCACCCCGCCTGCCTGTACTATCGTTGTCGAGATCTTCAGAATAGTTGATTCTGTCCCCGGTAAACCGAACCTCAACGACACTGAAATCACCCAGCCTGGCAGTAAAATAGGGGCTCAGACCTACCGAATAGAAATCCGTATCATCCTCGGTACCGGTCAAGCCGCCGATGCCTGATCTGCCGGTACTGGTGATGTTTGTCCTGTCCGCTCTCAGCCAGCCATCGAGGTAGAAATGGTTTTCGGCAATCTCCACATTACCCTCGGTGCGCATAAAATGGACAACTTCATTGTCTTCCGTCTCATCCCAATAGTGACGGTATTCCGGTGCATAGTTGAAATCCAAATTTGCCCTGGCCCCCTCCTTGTAGATCGACAGGGTGGGCCTTACCACTGTAATGTTGTCGCTCACCTCATCTTCATGGGTCAGATTCGCATTATCGGTGTAAATCTGCTGAATTCCGATACTTGGAGATATCACCCAGTCAGCGGCATAAAGCGTGCCTGTATTTGCGGCCAATCCCATGCCACAAGCAAGACAGGTATAGACGAGGGGTTTGCCCCCGAAGATCAGTTCCATATTTAAATGATTCAGCTTATTGATGATCATTTCTCACATCCTTCATCATTCGGAATTTGGATTAACCCATTGGCATTAAAAAGTCAGCAGGATCCGGGGCCAAATAAGTTCGAAATAAGATACGCAGGATAAATCAAGAAGTCGAGAGATTGAGGTCATAAGCAATGGATCAATACCCGGTCTATGCACAGCCAATTGCTGCAAACCGTTTCCCGCATCTAAAACAGATCAGGCAGAACCCCCATAACCCATTGATTAATTGTGTTTTCTGACACCAGCATCCGTCATACACCCGAGACCGTCCCGACAATGAATTGTCACAGCAGCCGGGGTTCCCATATGGGTATGAATAACGCACCATATAGAAAAATTCGACAACGGCCGCAACGAGAAGCATATGAACATTGTCACAATCAATACTCAACCCTACGACGATCAACGCCCCGGCACATCGGGTCTCAGAAAAAAAGTCAAAGTTTTTCAAACACCTCACTATCTGGAAAATTTTGTCCAAGCCATTTTCGACACACAGACGGATCTGAGAGGGGGCATCCTCGTACTCGGCGGGGACGGTCGATACTACAACCGCGAAGCGATCCAGATCATCTTGCGCATGGCCAGCGCCAATGGTGTGAAACAGGTCTTGCTCGGCAGAGGCGGACTGCTGTCGACACCCGCTGCCTCCTGCATTATCCGCAAATATGACACCGCTGGAGGCATCATCCTGTCAGCCAGTCATAACCCTGGCGGCCCCGACGAAGATTTCGGCATCAAATTCAACACACCCCACGGAGGACCGGCACCGGAAACGGTCACTGAGGCAATCTTTCATCGGACGACTGAAATCGATGAATACCGGATTTTACAGACCCCTCCTATCGACCTGGACAACCCGGGAAAAATCAGCCTGGGTGATACCCAGATCAACATCATCGATCCGGTCGACGACTATGCCGATCTGATGATGGAACTGTTTGACTTTGACCGGATTCGAAAACTCTTCGATTCCGGTATGTTTTCCATGCGCTTCGATGCCATGCATGCGGTTACAGGTCCATATGCCACAGAGATTCTTGAGGGAAGACTGGGTGCTGAACCCGGAACAGTGATTAACGGCATACCCAAAATCGACTTCGGTGGCGGCCATCCTGATCCCAACCTGGTTCATGCGCATCAGCTTGTCGAGCTCACCCGCGGCACCGGTGCCGTCAACTTCGCTGCGGCTTCAGACGGTGATGGCGACAGGAATATGATTTTAGGCCGCAACTTTTTTGTCACACCCAGCGACAGTCTGGCCGTCATGGCGGCCAACGCCCATCTCATCAAAGGCTATTCCGGCGGCATCAGCGGCGTGGCACGCTCCATGCCCACCAGCCAGGCGGCGGATCGGGTGGCGGATAAGCTTGGACTGCTCTGCTTCGAAACCCCAACAGGGTGGAAGTTTTTCGGCAATCTGCTGGACGGCCGAAAAATCACACTCTGCGGCGAAGAGAGCTTTGGCACCGGATCCGATCATATCCGCGAAAAGGACGGGCTCTGGTCGGTACTGTTCTGGCTCAATCTACTCGCCGTCAAACAGCAGTCCGTGGAGAAAATCGTCACCGATCACTGGAAGGCCTTTGGCAGAAACTACTATACCCGTTACGACTACGAAGCCATCGACAAAGCCGATGCTGAAAATCTAATGGACGCATTGCGGGAAAAGCTCCCCACCCTTCCCGGTCAAACCTTGAGCGGCTATCGTGTTGAGTATGCCGACGACTTCGCCTACACGGACCCCGTAGATGGAAGCATATCGGAACGCCAGGGAATAAGAGTGGGGTTCAGCGACGGTTCGAGAATCGTTTTCAGGCTTTCGGGAACCGGTACTGAGGGAGCGACTTTACGTGTCTATCTGGAGGCCTACGAGACCGATCCGTCCAAGCAGACACAATCGACCGAGTCCGTCATGACGCGACTGGTGGATATCGCTTTGGCCCTGGCTGAAATCGAGCATCGAACCGGGCGCACAAAACCCAGCGTCATCACCTAATAATGACTGGACAATCCATCAGCGAATCGCCTATAAACAGCTGTAGTGGAACTGCCACACACAGATACTAAAATTTGTTTTCAAACTAATTAATACCAGGAGCAATAACGTGGCCAGCAAACAGGATAGCAATACGAAAAAGAGCACCACAACAAAAAAAACCAAAGCCAAGGTGAGTAAGAAAAAGGTTACAAAGAAAAAGGCAATCAGTAAGAAACGGGTTGCAAAAAAAACCATGACAAAACGTAGCGCCAGAGCCTCTATCAGTCCGAGGGAGCGCTACGAGATGATAGCGACCATGGCTTACTATCGCGCCGAACAACGCAACTTCGAACCGGGACACGATGTTGAGGATTGGCTCGAGTGCGAGAGTATCATCGACAGCATGCTCGGCAAATAGATGTGAATTGGTCTACCACTGCTTCCTGATCGGGATTTAATACCTCATACAAAGCCATTGAGGAGGAACAGTCACAGTACATGATTCCTATACCCCGCCCACTCGCCCAGTTGCACTCATAGGTCCGTTTTGAAACTGGGCAGTGGGCAGGTACTTCCAACCGAATGCTGGGGTATAGAACGCTCGAGTGTCAATAACTTGGAAATTGCAAGTGGAGCATGCCCTAGAAGAATTGCCAGCTGTGAAAGTGTCCGTGAGGCGGTCACCAGCGACCAGCGAATACTGGGAATCGGGCGGTTGAGGAAACCGAAACGCCCGGCATACATTGGATATGGCGTCCCCAAGGGGAGTCGAACCCCTGTTACCGGCGTGAAAGGCCAGTGTCCTAGGCCTCTAGACGATGGGGACAGGTCTCTGCCAGGTATCCTGCTCGGGTACCGCATGCAAAGTGGAGCGCGAAATCTACGGTACTTTCTCTACTGTGTCAAGGCCTTGCACAACCAATTTTGCGCTTCTGACGATCAACAATTCAGTGAATGTCGTGCTGTAGTGGCCAGCACAGGAAATGGATTAGGTTTCAAACAACAGCCCGGCCTTAAATACCTCTGAGGATTGCTGCTGATGTCTGGGTATACCGACCAGATAGCCTTGTACGTAATCGCATCCCTGTTGCTGAAGAAAAGCCAGCTGGCTCTCGTTCTCGACACCTTCGGCAATGACATCGATATTGAAGGCATGCGCCAACTGTATCATCGCGCGCACAAGGCTGGCATCGTTGCTGTCTGCAACGACACCGTGGATAAATTCCCTGTCGATCTTCAACAGATCAAACGGAAATTGTCGCAAGTGGCTGAGAGAGGCCTGACCGGTCCCAAAATCATCCAGTGCGACTCTCACTCCTAAAGACTTGGCCTGTTGCAGGAACTGGTCGGCTTCCGCCAATTCCTGTGTAAGCGTGTCCTCGGTTATTTCCAGGATCAGGCTGCGGGGCGCCATCTTTCCCGCCACCAGACTCTCGAGGAGATTACGGCAGAAGACCGGATCATTAAGCAGTCTGGCGGAAAGATTGATGGAGATGGCCACCTTGTCTCCCTTATCGCCGTGTTCATTTTGGAAATGGAGCGCCTGCTCAAAAAGCGGACCGAAAAGAGAGGTGATGAGGCCTGTGTCGTTCAGCACTGTTAAAAAGTGATCCGGAGTAAGAGTTCCGCGCTGCGGGTGCTGCCAGCGCAGCAGTGCCTCGTAACAGAGCAACTTGCCGTTGATCGACTCAAAGATGGGTTGAAAGTGGTAGTGGAATTGTCCTGCCTCCACACCCTGGCGAACCTCATGTTCATACTTAAGCCCCTCTGCAGCACGTTCTGTCATTTCACCGCTGAAGAAACAATAAGCTGCACGCCCGTGCCGTTTTGCCTCATACATGGCGGTATCGGCATCACGGATAAGATAGTCGGCTGAAACATCATCAAAGGGCGCCATCGCTATGCCTATGGATGCGGTGACGCACAACTCCTGGCCGGCCACCTGAACCGGCTGCTCCACCGCACGCAGTATTTTCTCGGCGAGAGGCGCCATATCTTCGCGACTGTTGACTCCTTCAATCAAAATAGCAAATTCATCACCACTCAACCTGGCCACGGTATCGGAGCTTCGCACGATAGAAGTCAAGCGTTCGGCGATACGTTTCAAAAGCTCATCGCCGGCCAAATGTCCCAGGCTGTCGTTGACCTGTTTAAAACGGTCCAGATCGAGAAACATGAGACCGATCAATCCATCCCCTCTGAGGGCAATCGCCAGGGCATGTTCAAGACGGTCATGAAACAGAACTCGATTAGGTAGCTGGGTCAGCGCATCATGGTGTGCCACATGGTCGAGGTGACGCTGGCGGTTATGCACCTGCTTACGCATTTCACTGAAGGCATCCACTAAATCCTGTATCTCCTTCAAATTGCTGTTGGACGGTGCATTCGATTCCAAGCCACCGCTGGCTTCCTGCTTCAATGCCTTGGCGGTCTGCCCGATAGGAAGCAACAGATTGCGCTTGATGAACTGAAAGGCTGCAAACAGAATCAGCAATCCCAGCATGGCCATCGCCAGAATCGATACCGATAACCGCTTTGCGGTTTGAGTGAGTTGCGTGATGCCATCCGCCGCTTGGGAATCGAGAGCGAGGTCGATAAGCGAGAAGCGCTGACGCATGCTATCCAACAGCGGGGTGACCTTTTCACGCATGATATGCAGGTCCATGCGCCAGGTTGGCTTATCCATGAACACCAAGACCCGTTGATATCCTTTCATCCAGGATTTGTAGTGGGCCCCCATAGCCACCAAACTATCGGAAAGTATGAATTCCTCATTATTGTATTCGAAGTGGTTTTCCAAGATCTGCAATGTCTGGATAAAGCGTTCCGCAAAATCGGTTATAGCATCATTACGCCCTTGGAACTCACTATCCTGATTGGATGCAAACAGGCCGAATCGGTTTGCCACCATCAGACGCAATTCTCCGGTCAAGCCCATCCAGAGTCTTTGTAAAGCAGAAATCTGACTAATCACAGCGACCTGTTGATCAAGGGGAAATCCAACATCCACCTCCTGACGTAACAGCTGAAGTTCACTGAGAACTCCCTTGTTGTGCGGATACATCTCCTCCAACATAAGATTCATGGCGGGAAACCAGCCCTCCACATCCTGCCGGACATCGATCAGATTTTTAACCTCCCTTTCCAGCGCAAGCTTTTCCTCGAGCAGACCCTCCGCCAAGTCAACCTCGTCCAAAGGCAACCGCTTCAGGGAATCCGTCAGATCGAGAAGCACCTGTTCCAGGCTGAGTAATGTGTTCTCAGTATGAACCAGATTCCCTTTAACCGGCTCATTGAGAATACGCTGGAGATTATTTTCCAACTGATTCAGTTGGGTTTGAGCATCAGCCAGGATGCCGGCAGCTACTGTTCTGGCGGTAATATTGTCAATCTGTCTTTGACTGGTGCTGTTTACCAGATTCCAGCCAAGGTAGGCAAAGGTGACCAATGCCACACCGACCAAAATTGAAAGTAGGGTATAACGGCCACGATAGGAATTAAGATCAGGTATCAGACCTTTAATACTAGCCATATGCTTTGGTTTCGTTTAAGTCGTTTCATTACAATGCGTTACATCTTTTCTTATTGATTCTTCCGCATGAACTTTCCCAGTTCTTCACTACGCTGTGAAACAGACAATAACGGTAGCGCATACAACCTAGCGTATGCCATAAATGCAGGGAATTACATGACGGATACTAGGGGAATTTAGCAACAAATGCAGCCACGAGACCCATACTCTGTTGACATCGATCAACTCAGAGCAGCTGTACACCCAGCAAATGCTGTTCAGGGAGGGAGGTATTTCATATGTAACCCGCAGGGCCGGGCCTTTTTGCCGCCCTGCGAGTTATCGATCGCTCAGTAGAGGCCGTTCATGTTCCGTTGTCTAGGCATTTATTGATAAATTCCAATCTTCGACAACCATCACTATCGCCCAACAGAAGATGAAATTATCCGGGATCCTGATTGAAGCATCAGCTGACAAGCAAAATTCTTTTGCTCTTTCCGTCTCTTAAAATCAGTTCGCGATGCGACAAGTATACGCTCAGATCTCAGTCAGACTGCCTTCGAACACTATTTCTTCACTCGGTCTGTCCTTCGGTAACTGATCCGTGTTTTCGACAGAGACCTTGAAACGTTGCCGATCACTAAGGGCTGCCGGTAGATTCATCCGCATACTGCCGTCATGGGGCAAAATACCGAGGGGGTGAAGGTGTCCCAGCTCATCCTCCAACCACAATTGACAGACCTTACCTTGCGGTAACGGAGTCGGCTCTACAGCCTTCACCTTCAGAAAAGGATCGTTGTCCACTGCCCCTACCAGCCAGCCGGGTTTTAACTGATCATTCAGAACCACCATTATGCTGTCCATCGCCATATCCTGCTGGCGGGTCGTCATCAGGGTCATGCCCATGACCAAGACCAAAGTGGCTGTAACCATGCCGAGACTGCGCCAGAAATTCAGGCTGTTCCAAAAACCGGTGGTAGCTTCCACACGGGTGTCAATCGGATCTATCCGGCTCGCGATTTGATCCCAGACAGCCTTTGGAGGCGTTACGGGTTCAATGCTGTCCAGCATGGGTTCCAAACGCCGCTGCCAGGCATCAACCTCGCCCTGCAGCTGCATGTCTGTCTGCAGACGCTGTTCGAACTTGATGCGCTCCTGACCTTGCAAGGTGCCTAGCACATACTCTCCGGCAAGGATATTGATATCATTAATTTCATTTTCAGGCATCATGATCAAGACACCTCCTCAATTGTTCCAGACCTCGACGTATCCATGTCTTGATCGTACCCAACGGCGTTTCAGTATAGGCGGCCAGCTCATCATGGGTCATGCCCTTGAAATAGGCCAATGCAATAATCTGTCGCTGCTGCTCTTTCAGCTGTTGCAGACAGTTGTCCAGTCGCCTTCCCTCATCGGTACGGCTCAAACCTTCCAGCGGCAGGGGATTGTTATCGACCTGCTCTGGAAAACCTTTGTCATCACTCTCCGTCATCTCGCGCTTCTGTTTGCGAAGCAGATCCAACGCCTGATTTCTCGCGATCGCAGACATCCAGGTCAACGGGGCCGCCAAATGTGAACGATAGTTGCCTGCATTGTTCCAAACCTTGATGTAGGCATCCTGCAAACAGTCTTGCGCCAAATCTTCTCTATTTAATATACGCAGCACAACGCCATATAGTTTCGCAGAAGTAATAGTGTACAGACGGGAAAAAGCTTTACGATCGTTCAGGGCGCAGGCTGCCAGCAATCCTTCGAGTTCCTGATTGCGTAACCGCGTTGCTTCCTGTGGATCAGTCTCTCCATTTTCCATGGATCCCCCCAAGGAATGTGAACCTGCCACAAGATTACTGGCCTTGCGCCATGGCGGCAAGAGGTACAGGCATTCAGTTACTGCCTTGTATGTTACTGAGTTCCATACAGCAACCGGGGAAAGGCAATGTGAAATCTCATGCCGATTGAGGGATAAGCTATACATGGGCCTGGTTAATCCTGTTCCCGTGGCACGCCCATATAGCCGGAAAATTTCAGACACTGCTTGCCGTCCAACTCGACTATCTGCACTGTCTCCCCGCCGCCGCGACCAAACCCCTGCACCACAGCCTCCGTAGCGGATACCGGTTGCAGCGGGACTCTGATCAGATTCTCACTCAAATGCGGCGCTCGATAGTGCAGGCAGAGCACCCCATCCTGGTCACTCAATTTGAGATCCTGTATCGAGAATTCGCCATCCGGATTGATAGTCCGGTAACTGCCCAACCGCTTCTTCCATACCGACTCCCATTGATCGGATTCGACCCTGTTGCCGAGCATGATCTCGTTACCGTTCCGGTCCGCCACTAAGACATCCATGCCGTTGACCTCACGCTCACGTAGACGCAGATCACCCAGTATCCGGTATCCGTCCGGTAATTGTTGGATACTGTTTTCACTGAGCCCCAAGCTGCCGTCTTCAAAGCGCACCAGATCCAGAATTTGCTCTATGATGCAGGCACAGAGTCTGGGTTGTTCGGCATCGACCATCAACAGTCCAAGATCCGTGGCATAGGCGCCAGAGGGTGTGTCATAACCAATCGGAAGGTCGTTCGCAACCTGGCGCTGCGACTGTGTGGGAAGTCCTCCGCGTATCGAGGCGGCAATCATGAGTATGGTTGTCGCCAACTCCTTTGCAATCCGATTGCTGTCCGCGCCATTGGCCAATACGGCAATGCCCAGATCCTGTTCCGGCAGCAGCACCATTTCAGCGCCGAACAGCAGTGTGCTGCCACCATGGCGAACACGCTTCCCAATGACAGGGTGGTGCTCAATAAACCAGCCAAATCCGGGTAATATACCCAATGAAACCTGACCATCGACAGTTTGTGGCTGAAACATCTGACTCAGCAGTGGTGAAGGCAGCGCGGGGATTTGGGCGCCAAGCAGTGCAGTCATCAGACGGCCCAGATCCTCTCCCGTGGTATAGAGACCTAATGCCGGCGTATCTCTTAGTGGTGGCTGTGGCCGGATCTGACCGTCCAGATGTCCGGCGGATAATCGACTCTGTAACTCCGCCGAAAGATCAAAACCACTGCTGTGCATCTCCAATGGAGTAAACAAAGACCGCTCGATAAAATCCGCATAGGCCAGACCCGAGCGTTGCTGAACCAGGTGACCCAACAAATCATAACCGATATTTGAATAGCTATAGACCCGATCAGGATCATATGCGGCATATTCCTCGTGCAGCAGTGTCATCACCTTGGTAAAGGGGGTATCCGTGTACATTCCCTTGCGCAGGTCGCTGGGAAGTCCACTGCGATGACTCAGCAGTTGCCGGGGTGTCAGCGGGGTTGCATCCTGCTGGTGATGCCGAATGGAGAAGCCTGACAGCTGATCTTTTAACGCCAGATCCAGGTCAATCCTGCCTGCTGCGACGAGCTGCATGACAGCAAGCGCAGTGACGGGCTTGGTTAGTGATCCGACCCTGAACAGAGTTCCCGTATCGACCCTTTCTCCGGTGCGGCTGTTAGCGACGCCGAATCCTTCAAGCCAGACTGTGCCCTCTCTGTCGACCAGGGCAATACTCAATCCCGGTACCAGCTCTTCTTCCAGCAACCGGGTAATCAATTTCATCGACTCACTGCGCACACTAGCCATTTCACCCTGAGGAATGACTCGGGACTGGCTGGCTTGATGCTCCAGGGAGGCGCAAGATGTAAGTAACAGCACTATTGTCAGCACTGAAAATGACAGGCGTATTGGCGGCACGAAACACCTCAATCTGCTGAAATATGGACCATGAAACCCAATCGACTGAGCCTTATCCCGCGAGGCACATTTAGTCGCAACTATACAACTGTTACGTCGGCTATCTTGATTTGGATTCAGTACATGGAAGGAAATTCAACATTTTTGTAGCTGAATCTGTAATCGCGCCTTTCAAACAACCGATTACGGCCAACTTTGTTACTTAGGCTCAAAATAGATTTTATTTATTTTATCATTATTTTTCAGTAAGTTATGCCCGACACGTCAAGCCAGGCCGAATCAAACATTGGGTTAGGGTTAGACTCAGTGATTGCACCCGTCAGTACAAGCATATCGAATTGATCGATCTATCGCTTTAGACGGGGCGGGATGCCCCGCTAAAGCAAAACCCTTCATTACCAGTTTACCGCGGCGCCGACATCAATCAGGCTGCTTCCGTATCCATCTCTGAATCCACGCTGCGACTTGTGCGCATTACTCGAGAAACCTTCAGAGTAGAGGAAGGAGCTACCATACTGATCACCGATACCCGGCTGCATGGCCGTAGGCAGAGTGTTCGAGTAGGACGAGCCAATGTACTGATCGTGGTTGTTACCGACTACCTCATACAGATCATCATATGAAGTGGCGTACAGGTTGGCAGACAAAATCATGGTTGCGGTTGCTAATAGAATTTTCATTTTAATATTCCTCGTTTTGTTAAGTTCATGAAGCAGAATCATGCTGCGTTCAAACATCTATACGGGGGATATCGAGGATCGGATTCAAACAAACTCAACACGTGACGAAAATCGGCGTCGCATACCGTTCACGCAACCGTCATTGAACCGGAATATAACTGTCACTCACGATGAAACGATGACAGATCGAGGGCAAATGCACTCTACGAGGAGAGACGGCAATGCGCAGTGATATACACTCCTTGAGACCCTTTAGAAATCCCACCTATATCGACTACCTGGTTGGCTGGAGATACCTCCTCAACCGGCATTACAGGTCGCATGTCCAAAATCGCTGGTCCGATCAACCCTGGTTTATCTCAGCGTCGGAGATGCTGGCCGGCTTAGGCAGTGTCCCGTTTTCAACCGCTCTTGCCGCCATATTGATGTTCGTCATCTGGGAAGTCTGGTTTGACTAGGGCCTGTTAATGCCGATTCAACCGGCGATATATGCCTTAACGGCCGATTGTTGTCAGTTTTCCTACTGAGCTTTAAAAATGGACTTGAAATATTTTATTATTATTTTTCATGGAGTTAGATCTGGCACGCCAAACCAGACCAAATCAATCACAAGGTTAGGGTTAGCACCGGACATTGAACCCATTTAACGCAAGCGTATCGAATTGAACGATGTATCGCTTTAGACGGGGCGGGATGCCCCGCTAAAGCAAAACCCTTCATTACCAGTTTACCGCGGCGCCGACATCAATCAGGCTGCTTCCGTATCCATCTCTGAATCCACGCTGCGACTTGTGTTCATTACTCGAGAAACCTTCAGAGTAGAGGAAGGAGCTACCATACTGATCACCGATGCCCGGCTGCATGGCCGTAGGCAGAGTGTTCGAGTAGGACGAACCAATGTACAGATCATGGTTGTTACCGACTACCTCATACAGATCATCATATGAAGTGGCGTACAGGTTGGCAGACAAAATCATGGTTGCGGTTGCTAATAGAATTTTCATTTTAATATTCCTCGTTTAGTTAAGTTCATGAAGCAGAATCATGCTGCGTTCAAACATCTATACGGGGGATATCGAGGATCGGATTCAAACAAACTCAACACGTGACGAAAATCGGCGTCGCATACCGTTCACACAACCGTCATTGAACCGGAATATAACTGTCACTCACGATGAAACGATGACAGATCAAGGGCAAATACACCCTACGCGGAGAGAAGGCAATGCGCAGCGATACACACACCTTGAGACCCTTTAGAAATCCCACCTATATCGACTACCTGGTTGGCTGGAAATACCTCTTCAACCGGCATTACAGATCGCATGTCCACAATCGCTGGTCCGATCAACCCTGGTTTATCTCAGCGTGGGAGATGCTGGTCGGTTTAGGCAGCGTCCTGTTTTCAACCGGTCTTGCCGCCATAATGATGTTCGTCATCTGGGACGTCTGGTTTAACTAGGGTCTGTCAACGCCGATCCAACCGGCGTTAAATGCCTTAAAACACGATGATCGAGCAAAAAAAAGGGGCCGTATCGGCCCCTTTTTCCATTGCCCGGTGCTAATCAGGCCTCTTCTACCGCCTTCATGCTCAGGCGTATACGGCCCTGTTTATCAACCTCGAGCACCTTGACTTTCACCACATCACCTTCGGTCAGCTTATCACTGACCTTCTCCACACGTTCATTGGAGATCTGTGAGATATGCACCAATCCGTCCTTGCCCGGCAGGATGGTGACAAATGCACCGAAATCCATCAGCTTTGCCACCTTGCCTTCATATGTCGTACCGACCTCAACATCGGCAGTGATCAGTTCCACGCGCTTGCGCGCCTCCTCACCTGCGGATTTATCCACGGAGAAGATCTTGACCACACCGTCATCGGTGATATCGACAGTAGCGCCGGTCTCTTCGGTAATGGAACGAATCGTCACACCGCCCTTGCCGATGACATCACGAATCTTGTCGGGATTGATCTTGAACTCGATGATCCGTGGAGCATGCTCCGACATCTCGTCGCGATGGGAGTTGATGACGCTGTTCATCTCGCCAAGGATGTGAAGGCGACCCTCTTTAGCCTGGTCCAGGGCGATCTCCATGATCTCCTTGGTGATACCGTTGATCTTGATATCCATCTGCAGGGCATTGATACCCTGACCGGTACCGGCCACTTTGAAGTCCATGTCACCCAGGTGATCCTCGTCACCCATGATATCGGTCAGTACGGCGAACTTGTCACCCTCTTTGATCAGTCCCATGGCCACACCGGCGACAGGGGCCTTGATCGGCACACCGGCATCCATCAATGCCAGACTGGTACCACAGACGGATGCCATCGAGGAGGAACCGTTGGATTCGGTGATCTCGGAGACCACGCGGATAGCATAGGGGAACTCGCTGATTGTCGGCATACAGGCAAGCACACCGCGCTTGGCCAGACGGCCATGACCGATCTCACGCCGTTTCGGACTACCGACTCGCCCTGTCTCACCCACGCAGAAGGGAGGGAAGTTGTAATGCAGCATGAAATGCTCGCGACGGGAACCCTCCAGTGCGTCGATGATCTGCGAATCGCGCTCTGTGCCCAGTGTGGTTACCACCAGGGCCTGGGTCTCGCCACGCGTGAAGAGTGCAGAACCGTGGGTTCTCGGTAAAACACCCGTACGCACCGAGATCGGGCGCACAGTGCGGGTATCACGACCGTCGATACGGGGTTCACCATCCAGGATACGGCCTCTGACCACACGCTTTTTCAACTTCTCAATGGCCGCCTTGACCTGATCGACACTCCAGCGGGTTTCACCCTCATCGTCGTCTGCACAGAGCTTCTGCACGGTCGCTGCCACAGCCTCATCGACGGCCGCATAACGATCAAGCTTGTCTGCGATACGATAGGCGTCACCGATACCCTGAGCAGCCTCGGCCTCTACCGCTGCACTCAGTTCTGAATCCTCTTCCGGGGCTGCGAAATCGGCTATCGGCTTGTTGACCTCGGCCGCCAGCTCCTTGATCGCCTGGATGACGGTCTGGAACTGTTCATGACCGAACAGTACGGCACCCAGCATGACCTCTTCGGCGAGCTGGTTCGCTTCCGATTCGACCATCAATACAGCCTCTTCAGTACCGGCTACAATCAGGTCCAGATCCGAATCGGGATTGAGGCCGGTGGTGGCGGCATTCAAAATATACTCGCCGTTTTTATAGCCGACACGGGCGGCGCCGACAGGGCCCTGAAACGGCAGCCCGGAGATCGCGAGTGCCGCGGAAGTACCGATCAATGAAGGTATTTCGGGATCCACTGCCGGGTTCAGGGACATCACGGTAATGATAACCTGAACCTCACTGGTGAAACCCTTCGGGAATAGCGGACGGATCGGCCGATCGATAAGCCTTGCGGTGAGAATCTCCTTTTCACTCGGACGGCCTTCACGACGAAAAAAGCCGCCAGGGATCATTCCGGCGGCATATGTCTTCTCCTGATAGTCCACGGTCAATGGAAAAAAGTCCCGGGCTACCTCGCTCTTCGCTTCAACCACGGTTACCTGGACCACAGTGTCGTCCACATTGACCATGACTGCACCGTCAGCCTGCCTTGCTATCTCACCTGTTTCGATGGAGACCTTATTGTCTCCCCATTGAAATTCTTTTTTGATTAATGCCACTTTTGAATCCTTGAGTAATTAATGTTTCAGGACGAATTAGCGACGCAGACCCAGACGGCTGATCAGCTCTTTATAGCGATCCGGGTCATTGCTCTTCAGATAGTCCAACAGCTTGCGGCGGGAATTGACGAGACGCACCAGACCCTGACGGGAGTGGTGATCCTGTTTGTGTTCTTTGAAATGCTCCGTGAGCTGAGTAATGCGGCTGGTCATCAGGGCAACCTGTACCTCTGGCGAACCGGTATCCCCGGGTGCCCGCTGATACTCATCGATGACTGATTTCTTGTCTGCTGCACTCATTGACATGACGTTTCTCCTCTTGGTTACGTCGTTGAATCTGGTCCCATTCAAGACCCACCCGACAATGAGTTCAGGCAGGCCGGACCGGTGAAAAATACGCTGTTAACCGGGCCATTCCCGGAAAGAGCGCGTAGTATGCGCGTTCTGGGCCTTCACAGCAACCCAAATTCCACTACATGTGATGAATTTCTTTCTGCAATTCAATTTGTTACCTGCATGAGCCTTTTTGGCGCCACACGCCCGTCGTCGAGAACCTGGCCGACGCCGAGAAAATCGGTCTCATTGGTATAGAGACGCACCCAACCGCTGGTGGGGGCATTCGGCACCAGGATCGGTTGACCTTGTCTCATATAGAAGGCGGCATCCGCAGTCAGATCGACTTGGGGCCACTCCGCCAATGCACTCTCCAACGGCAGCAGCCAATCATCCATCTCTTTAAACAGCTTTTCGGAGAAGGCGTGCTGAACCTCACTCAAGGTGACCATCGACTGGTCATCGTAGGGACCGACTCCGGTCCGGCGCAAGCCACTGACGTAGGCGCCGCAACCCAGCTGCTTACCGATATCCTCGGCGAGGGTACGTACATAGGTGCCCTTCGAGCAGTGCACGTCCATTTCAAATTCGGGCAGGGAGAAATCGATCAACTGCAGTGAATGGATCCGGATAGTACGGGGTTCACGCTCGACCTCCACCCCTTTACGGGCCAGTTTATAGAGTCGCTCACCCTGGTGCTTGATGGCGGAGTACATGGGCGGCAGCTGTTGCTGTTCACCCAGGAAATCGGCCAGCACGTCCCTCAGCATCGCTTCAGTGACTCCGCTGGGATCGACCCGCTCGATCACCTCGCCTTCGGCATCGGCCGTGGTTCTGGTCTCACCCAGCCTGACCCTGACCCGGTAGTGTTTATCCGCATCCAACAGAAACGCCGAGAGCTTCGTCGCCTCGCCGAAACAGATCGGCAATAGACCGGTGGCGAGCGGATCGAGACTACCCGTATGTCCCGCCTTTGCCGCTTTATAGAGGAATTTCACCTCCTGCAAGGCCTTGTTCGATGTCATACCTTCCGGTTTGTCGAGCAGCAATACACCACTGATATTGCGCCCCCTGTTGCGACGACGTCCCATGCTTTTACTCTATCTTGCTTAATCGTGAGAAAGGATCAATCCAGGTCGGTGTGGTTTTCCTTCACCGCTTGATCAATTAAGGTGGAAAGATGCTCCCCCTGCTCCACCGAGGTGTCATAGACGAAATTCAATTTGGGTATTGAACGCAGCTTCATGCGATGACCCAGCAGCCAACGCAGATGACCGGCGATATGGTTCAACTGTTCGACGCTCTCTTTCCGCGAAAGCGATGATGACATGGTGGTAAAGAAGACCTTGGCCTGGGAGAGATCCCGCACCACCCGGGCTTCCTGGATGGTCACCATTCCAATGGCCGGATCCTTGACCTCTTCCCTGATCAGTCCGGCCAACTCCCGTTGCAATTCCGCACCGATACGATCTGTTCGTTTAAAATCACGCGGCATGGTGCTTATACGTTCCGCATCACTTCTGTCCGCTCGAAGACCTCGATCTGGTCGCCCACCTGCACATCGTTGTAGTTCTTTACGCCGATGCCGCACTCCATACCGTTCTTCACTTCCGCGACGTCATCCTTGAAACGACGCAAGGACTCCAGAGCCCCCTCGTATATCACCACATTGTCACGCAGCACACGGATCGGGTTATTGCGTTTCACCATGCCTTCGATAACCATACAACCGGCAATCGCACCAAGCTTGGAGTTGCGGAACACATCACGCACCTCGGCCAGTCCGATAATCTCCTCGCGGATTTCCGGAGAGAGCATACCCGATATGGCCTTTTTCACATCATCGATGATTTCATAGATGATGCCGTAGTAGCGCATGTCGATGCCTTGCTCTTCAACCACCCTGCGCGCACCTGCATCGGCACGCACATTAAAGCCGATGATGATGGCATTTGATGTCACTGCCAGGTTGGCGTCAGACTCATTGATGCCGCCTACGCCTGATGCAACCACGGACACTTTCACCTCCGCTGTGGAGGTATTTGCCAGTGCCTCTTTCAATGCCTCCACACTGCCCTGAACATCAGCCTTGACGATCACATTCAACGACTGGGTTTCACCCTCTTCCATTTGGGTGAACATCTCGTCAAGTTTCGCCGCTTTCTGTGCCGCCAAACGGGTATCCCGTTGCTTGTCATGGCGCAGTTCGGCAATCTCACGGGCACGCCGCTCATCGCTGACCACCCGAACATCATCACCCGCTTCCGGTGTGCCCGAGAGGCCGAGCACCACCACAGGTATGGAAGGACCGGCGGTCTTGATGGGGCGCCCGTTCTCATCAAACATGGCACGCACGCGACCATACTCCTTTCCGGATACGATGACATCGCCGCGCGTTAAAGTTCCGGACTGCACCAGCACAGTTGCCACCGGTCCCCGGCCCTTGTCCAGGGAGGACTCAACGATCGATCCCGTGGCATTGCCTTCCTGCACAGCCTTCAGCTCCAGCACCTCGGCCTGCAGCAGAATCGCATCGAGCAGTTCATCTATACCCTGGCCGGTTTTGGCGGAGACCTTCACGAACATGGTGTCGCCCCCCCACTCCTCGGGAATCACCTCCTCCTGGGAGAGTTCCTGGATGACACGGTCGGGATTCGCCTCCTCTTTATCGATCTTATTGATTGCGACAATCAACGGCACCTCGGCCGCCTTGGCATGCTGAATCGCCTCCTTGGTCTGTGGCATGACTCCGTCGTCGGCGGAGACCACAAGAATGACAATATCGGTCACCTTGGCGCCACGGGCGCGCATGGCTGTGAAGGCGGCGTGTCCCGGTGTATCCAGAAAGGAGACGGTGCCTTTATCGGTGTCCACGTGATAGGCGCCGATGTGCTGGGTAATGCCGCCCGCTTCACCCGCCGCTACCCGGCTGGTGCGAATATAATCGAGCAGTGAGGTCTTGCCGTGGTCGACGTGTCCCATGATGGTGACCACCGGCGGCCGCTGGACAGACTCTCCGGTAGTCTGTGACTCTTCCATACTCAGCAGATCGGCTTCAATATCCTCATCGCGCTGATGGACCGGCACATGCCCCATCTCCTCGACAACCAGAATCGCCGTATCGCGATCCAACGGTTGATTGATGGTTACCATCATGCCCATTTTCATCAAAACCTTGATGACTTCAGCGGCCTTGATCGACATCCGCTGCGCCAATTCAGCCACCGTGATGCTCTCGGGTATTTTGACTTCGTGCACGACCGGAGTGGTGGGGCGTTGAAAACCGTGTTGGCTCTCGCTGCTCGCAGCGGCAGTCGATCTGCGTTGCTTGGCGGGTTTTTTCTTACGACGTCCCTTTGCACCATCAGCCACATGCAGCTCTTTACGCTCCAACCGCTGCTCGCCCTCAAGCTCCAGACCCTCGCGCTTGCTCTCTTTACGACTCTTCTTGCCACGGCCGGATTCCGGTTTGGGGGCAGGCTTCTCCTGCACCAATTCAGGCTCCTCGGCCTTGATTATTTCCGCTTCGACCACCTTGCGTGCAGCCTCCTCTTCAGCGGCCTTGCGAGCAGCCTCTGCCTCTTCTTCAGCCTTCTTTGCCGCTTCCTCTTCAGCCCTTTTTGCCGCCTCGGCCGCTTTTCGCGCCTCGATTTCAGCCTCGATGGCAGCCCTGGCCTTTGCCTGTTCGTCGAGCGCCTTGCGCGCTTCTTCCGCCTCTTTCGACTTACGTTCGTCAGATTCAACAGCGGCTCGCTTGACATAGGTACGCTTCTTACGCACCTCCACACTGACCGTCTTGGCAGGCGCCGTCGATGCGCGGCTCAAGGTACTGCGTGAAGCTGTCGGCTGGCGTAGTTCACTAACGGTTTTGCGACGCAAGGTGACCTTGCTCGGCGCTGTCACACCGGCACTCTTTTCCTTGCCGTGACTCTCGCGCAGATAGTGCAGCAGTTTGGCTTTCTCCTCATCAGAGATCCTATCGTCAGGCGTCTTGGCCTGGATGCCTGCATCCTCCAGCTGTTCCATCAAGCGATCGGCAGGAATACCAACGACATTTGCAAGTTGTGCTACCGTTACTTCACTCATACATCAGGCCTCTTGAATTTGCCTTATCCATCTTTTCCTATGCTATACCTTCATACCGGACTCACATGCGGCGTAAAGCTACACAACTACTATTTTGCCTCTTCGAACCAAGGTGCCCGGGCTGTCATGATCAGCTTTCCGGCACGATCTTCATCCATTCCATCGATCTCCATCAGATCATCGATGGATTGTTCCGCAAGGTCCTCCATCGTCACCACGCCACGACCGGCAAGCGTAAACGCGAGCTGTTTATCCATGCCCTGCATGGTCAACAGGTCCTCGGCTGGTTCACGGAACGCCTCTTCATTGGCGATGGCCCGGGTCAGCAGAAAATCTTTCGCCCGGTTACGCAGCTCGTTGATTAGATCCTCATCGAACTCTTCGATGGTAAGCATCTCCTCGATCGGGACATAGGCAACCTCATCGACACTGGTAAATCCTTCCTGCACCAGTATTGCCGCCACATCCTCGTCCACATCCAGCTGCTCCATGAAGGCATCCATGAATCCCTTGGCTTCCGATTCACTCTTCTCCGACGCCTGGGCCTCATCCATGACATTCAATTCCCAGCCGGTCAATTGACTGGCCAAACGCACGTTCTGTCCGCCGCGGCCGATGGCCTGGGAAAGATTCTCTTCGCTCACCGCCACATCCATGGTGTGTGTATCTTCGTCCACCACAATCGAAACCACGTCCGCCGGCGACATGGCGTTGATCACATACTGCGCCGGGTTGTCGTTCCACAAGATGATGTCGACACGCTCGCCATTCAACTCGTTGGATACCGCCTGCACCCTTGAGCCGCGCATACCGACGCAGGCCCCCACGGGGTCGATACGCTGATCGTGGGCCTTGACCGCAATCTTGGCGCGCAGGCCGGGATCCCGGGCGGCGCTCTTGATTTCGATCAGACCCTCGCCCACCTCGGGCACCTCGAGCTTGAACAGCTCGATCAACAGCTCCGGCATGGTGCGGCTGATAAAGAGCTGCGGGCCGCGGGGTTCGGAGCGAATCTCATACAGGTATCCACGGATGCGGTCACCTACCCGGATCGACTCCTTGGGAATCATATGTTCACGCCCGATAAAGGCCTCTGCGTTGCCACCCAGATCGAGGAAGACATTACCACGGTCGATTCGCTTGACGACGCCGGTGACCAACTCACCCTCCCGTCCCTGATACGCCTCCACCACTTTCGCCCTTTCGGCTTCCCGCACTTTCTGCACGATCACCTGCTTGGCGGCTTGTGCGGCAATACGACCGAACTCGATGGACTCGATCGGTTCCTCGACGAACTCGCCGACTTCTATTTCGGGATACTCCGCTCTGGCGACATCCAGGATAATTTGGCGCAGCGGCGCATCCGGTTCATCCTCCGAATAGGCCTCCACCACTTCCCATCGACGAAAGGTGTCGTAATCACCCGTGGTCCGGTCGATCGCCACGCGCACCAGAATGTCATCGCCATTACGCTTGCGTGTGGCGGATGCCAAGGCAGCCTCAATGGCTTCAAAGATGATTCTCTTTTCGACATCTTTCTCATTGGAAACCGCATCCACGACCAGCAATATCTCTTTACTCATCAATTGTTTCCCAATTTAAATATCCGGTATCAAACGTGCTGAATCGATCAGTTCAATCGCTATCCCATGGAGTTTTCCATCTTCCTCGATCAATACCTGATTCTCAGCCACGCCCCGAAGTACACCCGTAAAACGGTGACGGCCTTCAATCTTGGTATGGGTTTTCACCCGCACCTTGTTTCCCTGGAACCGCACAAAATGCTCACGTTCAAACAGGGGCCGGTCCAATCCTGGTGAAGAGACCTCGAGCTGGTACTGCTCCTTGATCGGATCCTCCACATCAAGCACACCGCTGATCTGATGACTGACCTGTACACAGTCATCGAGACCGATACCGTCTGCATGGTCGATATAGACCCTCAGCAGGGCGCCTCCCTTGCCCTGTCCCGTCAACTCCAAGCCGACCAGCTCATAGCCCAACAGCTCCACTTCAGCACGGACCAGGGATTTCAATTTTTCCGGAGCCGATCGCATTTCTTCACCGCAATAAAAAATGGGCTCATGGCCCATCCCGTCGTCCTCGATATCCGACACCCGGCCGGATCTACCATCCGCCTGGGCCCAGGTCGTACACTCGAAAACAAAAAAACCCCGCTGTCGGGGTTTTATTATAGTTCGCTGCGGCAGATCAAGGCGTTTCAGGGCCGATGCACGTCCGCAAATTCGACGCGAAGAATAGCACAGGCCGTAAGCCTTATCAATTAGGAGTGTTAAAAGATCCTATCGCCTGTCGACACTAACCCAATCAACCCTAAGGCAACCAGCCGCCAGCCGCCTGTACCTGCCGACTGCTGTCCGGTCGAGTGAGCCAGGCAACCACGGCTAGTCTATCCGCTTCATTAGCGGAGAGTTCGGGCCAGGTAAAACGCCACTCTCCTTCCTCTGACGCCGCTTGTTGGTGACTCAATACCACAAAGCTCTCCTCCAGGGTTCTGCCCCGGTTTTCACCGCCGCCGATACGACTGGAGAGGCCAAATCCGAGAATCGCGAAATGGGCCTCAAGCTTGCCCCCCTGCAGATGGGGCTGAGGCGAGAACTTAAGTGTAGCCCCCGTCCCTGGATCGACTTGCATAGTCAAACGTCCTACCTGTTCATTGGCAGACAGATCGAGTTCAGGCCGGTAGAACCATTGACGCCACTCCTGCCCGTTGAGGACGAATCCCGGTGTATAGACTGAGCGGATCGCACCCTGCCGACGGTGATCGCGCTGCCTCTTGCTGAAGGCCGGCGATGCGAAGCGGTCCGGCCAGCCCAAGTCATCCCAGTAATCCACATGAAACGCCAGCGGAATAAGCTTTTGCCACAATCCCGGATGCCGCTCCAGTTTCCTCAGCCAGGCATCCGCGGGGGGACAACTGCTGCAGCCGTGTGATGTATAGAGCTCCAGCAGATTGACCCGTTCCACCGGGCTCTGCAAGGTCAGGGCCTGGGTGGGCTGAGCGACAACGGCCGCCATCAGTCCGCCGCTCAGCAACAAGCCGCGCCAGCCGTTCATGCTTCCGCCGGAATGAACTTCAATGCAATACCGTTGTTACAGTAGCGCAACCCGGTCGGCTTCGGCCCATCATTGAAAACATGCCCATGATGACCGCCGCAGCGGGCGCAATGATACTCGGTACGTGGCCAGATCAGCTTGTAATCCTTCTTGGTACCCAGCGCGCCGGGCAGATGGTCGTAGAAACTTGGCCATCCGGTCCCGCTCTCATACTTGGTCGACGAGGCAAACAGGTGATTATCGCAACCCGCGCAGGCGTAGACACCCTCGCGCTTCTCCTTCAACAGGGGGCTCGTACCCGGTCGTTCCGTACCCTCTTCCCGCAGGATATGATACTGCTCAGGCGTCAACCGTTCGCGCCACTGCGCATCGGTCAAATCTATTTTTTCGTTTTGCATGGCTCTATCATCCTGTCTGGCTAGTACCGACTGACCAACAACCGGCAACAATGCTGCCGCGCCCAACAGCTTAATCAAACTTCTTCGCTTCATCACTCTTCTCCTCACACGCGCGACTCCCCGATAGACAGGAACCGCATAGGACATCTGACAGGAATTCTAAGCTGAGATTCACCACGATAGTCGGGGTAAAAAACGGGGAAATCTGCTATTTTATCAATGAACCCGGTCGCTTATGGTTCTGAATATAGGGCGGCAAGATCCAGAGAGGATCACGTAGTTATCACAATTGCATCACGAAAAGACTCGATAACCCTCTATCAGAATTTCTAATTATTTATTTTTTAAATAGCTTGAATCTCATCAGGGTGCGGTGCTTATAACGCACATCAAAGAAGCCGGATATTTATCTCCGGTTATTCAAAAGCAAAAACCTCGTTCAAACACTGAGCGGAGCTTTTAGGATGGATGTCCATGCAGTGCATTACTCCCGGTATAATCCAAGGGTCTGACCGGCGATCAGACCCTCAGCCAACACTAATGCAAATTGAATCGGTATGGCTTGTACCACTACACCGCAAAACATTTATGCTTTGACCTCAAGTTGCAAGCCGTTAACGAGTGATTGGCCACGACATGATTAATATAAATAGCATCTGTCGGCCTGCAGAATCCGTTACTGTGCAACAATCAGGGCTTCTGCTATAAATTGATCATTTGTCATTTGTTGTTGTTCTTCAATAGAGCCATCATTGTTTTCATCAAGTATTACCTGGACAATATCGGGTCCGGCCACAGTGACTTCTATTCGGTCACCTTGATAGAACACTGAATATCTTCCTGCAGATAAGACCGAATTAATGATCTTCATATCATCCAGTACAGTTGTAGTGTACGAGAAAGCAGTGTTTTCTTTATTAAGTAAATCTAAATCCCAGTATAGATAAGTATCGTTTGTTGAGTCATTCTGATATCTTTCAAAAATCATTCTAGAAAAACGAGCTTTATCGTCTTCATAATGCGGCGCCGGATGTTCGGTCGTGTTTGGGTTACCTTTATAGGATCCATCGATTTCATAGCGATCTGAATTGATTCCTATAATGTTTGCATCACCGAGTCCTTCTTGCTTAATTCTCATATTTACAATTAGTGGTCCTCCATCAATAATTTTATTGCTAACAGCATCATATATTGCTCGAAAGTCCATATTGCTTAATTCATTGTTTTCGATAATGTCGATAGATGAGGTGCCTTCCTACACCCCCTTACCATTGTTGCAATGCAGGTATGTTACTGTCAGATTGTCGCCTGGATTGAGAGACTCCTCAGGCCCGGACTTTTGCACATTGACACTCTTTTCACCACTGTTATCGCATGCAGTTACTTTCTGTCCGGATTCTTCATGATATAGTGCAAACTTGGCAAAGTGCGGTTCAACTGCATAAATACCACCCAGACCAGCCTGGGTAAAGTAGACCTGTGCTGCTGTTGTTATATAGTTCCCGGATCTATTCTCAATACCAGTGTCACTATTGATATCACTGGCATCGTCAATAGCGACATCACCAGCGCCATCACCGCCCCCTCCTCCGCATGCGACTAAAGTAATAGCAATAAAAAATGCGTTATTTAATTTAGAAAACAAATTTATCCGTTTAGAGTTGAGTATGACGTCCATTTCATTCTCCTAAAAAAATACTATTGAGTTACGATGAAGTGTGCTGGTGTTGGATGATCAGCACGCTAGGGTATTTTATTTCAATTGTTGTTAAGAATATTAGAATCAGTTCGCGATAAGACTATTTTCACCAGAAATATTCGTAAAAGTAATATTGGCTTGTGTGCAGGATGTAGTACCATAAACCCATACTGCATATGTAGCGCTACTATTTGGTTGCTATACGTGACATCAATCCTGGAGTTTTGAAAATATTGCGCCAAGAAACCCATGATTATAGCTGGATTTCTGTACTGCATACTCAAAGGCCACGAAATCCAGTTTATTTACCGGATACTCAGTAAAGAAATTGAGACCATACCAATGTTCCGGATCAGCTGGCATCCGACGAAAACAATACTTTCATCGACTGCCACTATGGGTTTGATGTACCCTTTTAAAAATCTTGAATTTTATGCCCGTAATAACAATTACCACCTACATATCCTCAATCAACAACCATATCGACAAATACAGTTACTATAATGTGTGACTTGAGGATAATTCTGGTTTTCCATGACTTAGGCACAGTTTCGTTCCTTGAATTTTAAGCTTCACAGAAGCTTGTTACACGGTTTTGTCTTTGCAGTAAACTTATTATCTATTACATCTACCTTCTTCTTTTACTAGATAAAGCCTGCTTATCAACACAGATCATAATAATTTTCTGTTTAGGATTATTCGGGTGAGTCATTATCAAATGATCGTAACGGGCAGTGACATCTTGATGACAAACTTTCAAGTGAAGTTTCGACTTGCCATCACAACGAGTATATTTAACACCCTTATATTCTTCCAATGCGCTTTTAATCTCATCAAATCCAACTCCCAATACAATACTCACACCACTTAATGGACCAAAACCATACAGCCCAATAAATTGAAGAGGACTACCCAAAACTTCGGTTTTATCTTTTGGCGTATAAAATCCATTAACCTCAGCACGTTCCACACTCTTCATATTACGGATATCATGTAAAGTCCGCTCCATGCTCCGTATTCTTGGATCTTTGTCACTACCCCCATGGAATTTCACGGCAGGGAAGTCCGCTCCATAACAGGTTGTCAAATCCAATAGTGTTTCGCTGGTTATCTCGGCATAGAGGATTTTTCCATTGGATAGGCATAATAGGAGCATTGCTATTGAGTATTTGAATCCTTTCATGTTCATTTACGGTCCTTGGTATATACATTGAACTAATGTAGTGTCAACGGATGAATAGGGTAGAGGCGAACACTCTTGCTGTAGTATATCCCGCGATATCGGAACCACTATTAAACGCCAGTACCCCTGCCTCTCTCCGAGATATAAAATCTAACCAGAATTACTTACATGCTTAACAAGCTTTACACCTCTTGTTTTTATACTGCTCACAACAGTCTTGAAATCCACATCGAACCTTGCAAAGGGGCCTATGTGTTCACCATGTGCATGACCAATGTAGACTGGGTGCAATCCAAGTAGATCGAGTTCGCCAACCACTCGATCCTGAGGAGAATATTTTTCCATTGCTCATCAATTAGTTTGTTGCTTATTGGCAAAAATCAACCTATCAATCCTCAGGCTCGTAGCGAATTACGGTTTCTTTTTCTCCCGGTTCCAAAAAACGTTTCACAATGTCTATATTACCACCGTAAACAAGCGCCTTTGATGGCGTGAATTTCTTGCGTCTGTAACCCATATCAGTTGCATCGGATAACAGCCAGGCATAACTGAGTCCATTGTCCTCGAAAACCAAAACAATATCCCATACACGATCCCATGTGGATCGCGGTGCCCTATAGCGCCTGATCACTTCCTCCCGCCCTGGAATATTCAGCTCGACCACTTGCTCATGTTTTGCACCATTGGCATCATACCAGCTTACATCGATACGCTTAGGAACTAGGATTTTTTTGTCCGGAAAGATAGAGTAGCCCCCTCCCCCAGGCATCATCGCAGGCTTGAGCTCAGTCGTTCTAAGCGATTTTTGACAAATACGATCAGGCGCGGTACACCAGGCTATGCCAAATAAACTTTTGGATCCTAGGTTGGCTGGTGATCTGATCGATAGATAATCACCATCCCATCCAGCCAATGTACCGGTAACCCTCGTGCAACCACTCGATAATGGCAAGGTGATCACCAAACTGATGTACAAGAGCGTTTGTTTTTTCATCTGCTTTTTCCAGTTTTTGTAAAATCAATACAATTCATCTATGCTTCGGTGCTGGTTTAGCCAGCTATCGTAGGCGCCAATATCAACAGTGCCTAGCACCCCATCTCGTATGATTTTGCTATCGATATAAGCCTCCAACTGTAGATAGAGCGTTTGATTTGACTGGTTATTCTTAACTGTGGTGCAACCATTCAATAACAGTATTACAATAATCAAACCTACGGAGAATTTTATTCCATTGCTCATCAGTTAGTCCGTTGCTTATTGGCACAAATGAACCTATCGATTCTCAGGCTCGTAGCGAATCACGGTTTCTTCTTCTCCCGGTTCCAAAAAACGTTTCACTATGTCTAAATTTCCACCGTAAACAAGTGCCTTAGGTGGTGTGAATTTTCGATTTCTGTAACCCATATTAGTTGCATCGGATAACAGCCAGGTGTGTACAATAGGCTCATCATCTCTAAATATCAGAACGATATCCCACTTCCGATGCCATGTGCTTCGCGGCGCCCCATAGCGCCGGATGACTTCTTCCAGCCTGGGTATGTCCAACTCAACAACCTGCTGGCGTTTTACACCATTGGCATCATACCAGCTGACCTCCATGCGCTCAGGCACACGTATGTTGTTACTTGGTGAAACAGAGTACCCTCCCCCCCCAGGTTTCATCCCAGGTTTAAGTTCAACCCCAGGAAGCGATTTTTGACAGATCCTATCAGGCGCAGTACACCAAGTTATACCGAACACACTTTTCGTCCCCAGGTTGGCCGGTGTTGTAATATTCAGGCTTGCGCCTTCCCAGCCGGCCAATGTACCGGCAACCCTCGTACAACCAAACAACATCAGCAGGTTGATCATCAAACCAACGTACAAGAGCGTTTGTTTTTTCATCTGCTTTTTCCAGTCTTTGTAAAATCAATACAGTACATCTACGCTTCGGTGCTGGTTTAGCCAGCTATCGTAGGCGTCTATATCAATGATGCCAACCACACCATCCTGTGCGGTACTGCGATCAATATATGGTTCCAGCTGCTGATAGAGTGGATCGTCACGTTGATAAACGGGTTGACTGCCTCCTGACTCCTCTGGATTCAGCAAATTTTGTTGCTGTTGTGCATTCCAGTCAGGATCATCCGGGTAGCGTATCACACGGTCGATGTTGCCACCGGAATCATGCAGTGTCGGATTACTGATTGTCCTGTGTTCTAGACTCAACTCGCCCATCTCGATGCCGGCACGCTCTGCCTGGTTGACCATCCATTGCAAGGGAATATCCGACAGATCGCCATTCTGTGCGACACCCTGGTCATTTCGGTTATAGCCACCACCAAGATCGGAGTGGGCGCCGAGAAAACCCTGCTCGACCCGGTTTGCTGAGAGACCACCACCGCCGGAGTGGTCTATGGAATCCAAGGGAAATAGTGGGCGGTGTTCATTCAGGGCGTAGGCTTGGGCCACATGACCGATGCGGTCAGAAATGGTGAAATCATACAGAAAGCCGCAGCTGTTGGTTGCCGAGCCATCTACCATGTTTGTACTAACGCTATCAAACAGCCCCATAAAACGGATCGTGAAGGGTTGGCCGTACGTGGGGTCGTCAAACTCTCCATTAGCCTGCATACCGAGGATGACATTGGCAAACTCGCGGGCCATTGCCGCGCCCCGGCTAAAGCCAACAATGTCGATCATTCTGTCATCTAAATCCATTAGATGTGCCTGTAACAGCTCTACGGCTTGTTCTATTCTGTCCCTTGCACCTACTGCAAATCCTCCACCAAAAATCGAATCAATGTTTCCGTCGGTACCGACACCAGGGATGTATTCAGATGAACCAAGTCCATTGGCCTGTTCATAGTATTGACGAAAGAGCTCGACATTACTTGTTATTGCCATTCTTGGGTCGGTGCTGTCCCGATCTATCCAGATACCGTCAAAGGCAAACAACAGTAATCCTAATGGGTCAATTGCACCTAATGGATCTCCAGCCACATAAGCATAGGTATTCAGCCCACCCTTGAGCCCGATGGGATCACTGGTCAGATATCTTCCGGTGTGGGGGTCATAGTCCCTGTGGTAGTTGTAATAGGTTCCCGATTCCTGATCCTCATACTGGCTGGGCTACTCGATTCGCTGGTAAGGATGGCCTTCACCCCAAATACAGTTGTATCTTTTCACATATTTATCCAGAGGAATCATGCGATCTACATCGATTTCCTGATCGATGCCTTTCGTTGTCTCAATTTTTACTTCTGCATTCGCCTCTTCCGGACGATTGCTAATGCGGTAATCAAAATAGTAATTCAGTTTTATGAAGCCACCCGGGGTAATTGCCAGATTATTGATTTCGTTTCCCTCCCAGGTGCTCGCGCATTTCAAACCGTCACACGACGCAAAATCAGTCACATCAATTCGGCTGATTGGTAGATTTTCATCGTCTATGGTCACTCTTAACTTTATAACATCAATAATTAATTTATTACTCTGTCTATTGGTAAGACTAATCGTGATAAAAGGACTGTTATACTTACCCAAAAAAGTGAAATCGATAACAGCCTCAAACACTGAATTATTTGCAAGGGTCAGTTGCTGCGAGATAGAATAAGAATCCTCGACGACCTCCTTCTCTCTGGGTATCCAATCAATATCGGTGGTACATGGAATCTTGGAATCAATATCGCTGCAAGATACCGCCAACAAAGAAAGCACTGTGATAACTACTATATTTTGCAGCTTCATTGCACAGAACCATCCCGCCGATCAGCATCAATTGTGTCTACTGTCCCATCTCCGTCGTCATCGTTATCGATATTGTCCAAATCCCCATCGCCATCGGTATCGACGTTGTGAGCGTCTAATTGATTAATTGTGCCTGCCGAAAAATAGCCATGATCAAGCCTATTTCCACTTAGCGCGTCGACACCAGACCAATCATCACCCCGCACCACATCCAATCCGACAAAGTCAATAATCGTATGAGCCCAGCTATTGCTGTTTACATATCCGTCGCTTTCTTGCAATTGCTGGGTTGCACTCGGGTATCTAATATTTAAGGAAGCTTCTTTTCTTGCGTAGTTTTGCACAGCTGCAATTATATCTTCGATTATTTGGGTATCGGACCGTGGTGGAACGTTAGTGTTTGGACTGCACAAGCTGCTGGTTGCGGAAAAGTCGGGTCTCCAAAAAGATGTATACTGGCCTGGATTATAGAACTCCTGGGTAGCTTCATAATCAGCACTATTAAATGGCTGTACGATCAGCCGATCGTTATCGTTTTGAGCACCTATCACAAAGCCATAAGTTCCGTTACCCAGGTCTTGGAGAGTCATACTGAAGTTTCCAATGTTATACGATCTCCCGGAAAAGTCATTGGGATTGTCTGGTACAAGGACCAAATATTTGTGCCGACCTACGAAAACACCATCCAAATCTCGGTCAAACATAAAGACATCTAGGCCGTATGGATCAAAATATTGAACTGGATTTGATAAAGCATAAGCATAGGTATTCAATCCACCCTTGAGTCCAATAGGATCGCTGGTCAGATATCTTCCCGTGTTCGGATCATAGTCCCTGTGGTAGTTGTAGTAGGTATTGGTCTCCTGATCCTCATACTGACCGGGCAACCTGAGATTGAGCGTGATCGCTTGTTGTTCGATCCGGATCAATCCAAATGGACTGTAGTCCGCCGACCAGATCGTTTGCTGATCTTCGTCGGTAACCGCTCTCGGGGCGCCCAGATGATCGGTATGGATCGCATAGGCGGTCTTGCCTTCGAGTTTTAGGATCGGCCGTTGTTGCTGATAGTGGTATTGCGCGGTGACCTTACCGCTTTCATCGGCCTCGGCCGTCAGCTGATGAGAATCGTAGAGGTAGTAGGTAACTTTAGGTCGCTTCGAGTTTGTATAAACGACCTTTTTGATCCGCTCCCCAAAACGATTGTAGGCGTACGCCGCCACCAGGGTCTTGTTATCTGGATGTTCGGGATCAACCCGGTAGAGTTTCACCGGACGTTGCTGATCGTCGTATTCGAAGTAACGCTCACCGATCTGTTCGGGACTACCCGCTGGGTTGTATTGGTAGCTTTCTAATTCTCCGTTTTGTTGACTCAGCAGCCGGTTGCCCTCACCCGGATCGGGGTAGCGGTTTTCCTGGGTGGTGGTGTTGCCCGCTGGATCGGTATGTTGTTTTTGCGTCCGGTTACCCAGACTGTCGTAGTCATAGCGATAGCTGCCCAGTTGGGTCTCGGCCTGGCTCAGCCTTCCAAATAGGTCGTAGTCGTAGTTCTGTAGCAGGCCGTTGTAGTCGATGCCGGTGATCCTGCCCTGTGCATCGTAGTGGTAGCTGAGCTTGAGCAGTTTGCTGTGATTGATGGCCGTGGTTCTGCTCAGCTTGTCGTGGTATCGGGTTTCTCGCAGGCCGTTACCGAAGGTCAACCCAGTGGCGCCATCGCTCTGATCCTGGTCGATCTCGCCCACCAACGTGTCCGCTTTCAGCCCCATCAGGCTCTTGCGGGTGATGGCGCGCAGTTGCCCCTTTTGGTTGCCTTCCCGGTAGTAGTGGTA